>DASRIA010000045.1:0-125567 GCA_035650255.1 Solirubrobacterales bacterium | reverse complement strand
GCACGGCGACGGACTCTTCCGGGTGGGTCTCGTGGCTCCGGACGTGCTGCGCCAGCAGGTCAGGAGCCGCCGCGTCATCGTCGAGGAACAGGACCAGTGGCGCTCGCGCGGCCAGCAGCCCGGCGTTCCTGGCCAGGGCATCGCCGACGTCGGCGATCCGGCGGTAGCGGAGCCGGCCATCCCGGGCGCGCGGAAGACAGATCTTGGGAGTCGCGTCCGTCGATCCATGGTCGACGACTATGACCTCGTGATCGGGGGCGGTCGTCTGGCCGTCGAGGCTCTCCAGCGTCCCGGACAGGACCTCCGCGCGATCGAGCGTCGCGATGACGACCGAGATCGCCGGAGTGCTTGCGTGGAGTGGATGCAGATATGCGTTCCCCTCGCGCATCCAAGTCCAATTCTATGGCGGGGTCCGGTTCGCTGCCGATAATAAGGTGGTGACGCACGCGCCACTCGACCTCGACGCGCTCGTCTGCAGATCGGTCCTCAAGGAGCCCAAAGCGGCCCCGGCCCAGGTCGATGAAGTGCTGGTCAACGGGACCGCGTACGCCCTCACGACCGTCGACAACGTTCTCTATCTGCCCGAGCTCCGGATTCAGGTCATCGACGACCGCGTCGTTCCGGAGGAGGCGATCCGAGACCCGTGGAACTTTGATTTCGAGCAGCGCAACGGCTGGCACGGCGGGGGAGGGCAATTTCGCACGCGCTTCGACCTCCACGAGGTCGACGAGACCGTTTGCATCTTGTCCAACCTGTACGCGCACAACTTCACGCACTGGCTCGAGGAACTGCTCAAGGTCACGATCCTGGAGCGCGCACGATACGCCGGGCGCTACGTGCTGTCCTCGATGCCACCCTTCGCTCGGGAGTCTCTCCGGATCCTGGGCATCTCCAGGGAACGCATCGCCGACGAAGTGACAGAGCCGACGGTCTTCCGCTCCGCCGTTTACACGACCGCCATCAACTTCGATGCGCTCGACGAGCCGCCGAGCGCCTTCCTGGCGCTCCGTGCCGCGCTGTTGACAGGTGTTGCCGGCATCCGCTCGCCGTACGGCGAGCGGCTCTGGCTCGACCGAGGGTCGAACGTCGAGTCCGCGGATCGCGATCTCGTCAACCCCGATGAGGTTCACGCATGCGCAGAACGCCACGGGTTCGAGCGCGTGGACATCGGAAGCCTGTCTCTCGAGCAACAGCTCGCCGCGGCGCGGGACGCTGCCGTGATCGCGGGCGCCCATGGCAGCGCCTTCGCGCATTGCGCCTTCATGAAGGAGCGCTCGACCGTGATCGAGTGCTTCTCTCCGCTGTACCTGAACGGTGCGTCGTTCGGCATCTGCAGGGCGCTAGACCACCGCTACCTCATGGTGGTCGACCGCAACTCGCAGTATTTCCCGTATCCCCATGGCGACCGCGTGCACGTCAACCTCGATCAGCTCGAGCTTGCGTTTCGACATCTCGACTCATGACGCACGGTTCCGGGCTCGATGGGGACTATGCGGCGGAGCTCGGCTTCTGGGAGGACTACATCGCCAAGCACGGCGCCCGTGTCTCGGACCCCCAGTGCTGGGAGAGCGCATTCCCGGCGGGGCTTCGGCGCTGGGTAAAGGCAAGTGGAAAGCGCGGGCAGCTCGAGGTGCTGGAGTTGGGGTCCGGGCCCGTGTCGCTGCTCGCGTGGGGCGTGGAGGAGCGGCTGTTTCAGCTCACTGCCGTGGACCCGCTTGCCGACGAGTACGCGAGCCTGATGGCCGGATGCTCGTATCCGGTCAAGCCCATGATGGGATTTGGGGAGCAGCTCTCGCGGCTCTTCCCTCCACGTAGTTTCGACTTGGCGTACTCGAGCAATGCACTCGACCACACCCGCGATCCTCGTCAGTGCATGCAGCAGCTGGCGATGATGGTCAAGGATGGGGGCCTCTTGTACTGCGAGGGTTTTCTGCGCGAAGGCACGAACGCTGAGTGGGAGGGATTGCATCAGCACGATCTGGTCCCGGAGGACGGTCACCTCGTCGCGTACGACAGGAATGGGCAGCGGGTTGTGCTGACCAAGGCGCTGGGGCTCGAGTGCCTCCAGCAGGAGGTCGAGCCGCTGGCCGCGCGAGGGCTGACATCGCATGGCTACGAATGGAATGAGCAGGAGACGCGCGACTGGCGGTACGACGACTGGTTCACACTGGTCTGGAGGCTCACACGAGGCGCGGACGGTTAGCGGGAGCAGACGGTCTTGCGGTGGCCGCCCACTGCAGGATCAGGTAGACAAGTAGGCGTGGGCCTTCTAGCCGAGATCACGGCTGTTTCTCAGCCAGAGATAGATCCCGAAGAGCTCCTGGGTGGTCATATCGACTTCCCCGTGCAGGGCAGTCGGACAGAGGCCTTCGCCGTGGAGATCATGGGTTGGGTTCTGGCGAAGCGAAGCCCCGCCGTGGCTGTGGAGGTCATCGCGGACGGCAAGGTCCTACAGCGGGTTCCGCTCGGCTTCCCGCGTCCCGACCTCAGCGACGGCTTTCCCGACGTGCCCAACGCCGCCCGTGCCGGCTTCCAGACGCGGCTCAGCTTGCTGGGAATGGGACCGGACATCGAGCTCCGCGTCCGCGCGGTCTCGAGGGGCGGGAGCCGAATCGACTTGGGCGTCATCCGCACTCACCTCGGGTGGCGAGCGGCAGCCGATGACTCACTTGCGCGTCTCATCTCGGTCGTGATCCCCTGCTACAGGCAGGCACATTTCTTGCCAGAGGCGATTGAAAGCGTGCTTGCCCAGACGTACGCGCATTGGGAGATCGTGGTGGTGAACGATGGATCGACGGACAATGTCGCTGAGGTCGCAGCGCGTTATCCGGGTGTCCGGTGCATCACTCAGGAGAATGCCGGCCTGTCTGCCGCGCGCAACACCGGCATACGGCATACCAACGGCGACTTCCTCGTGTTCCTGGATGCGGACGACCGCCTGCTGCCGCGCGCGCTCGAGTTGGGATTCGAGGGCTTCAGCGGCCATCCCGAAGCCGCGTTCGTTGCGGGCTTGTGCACGCGAATCGCCTCCGATGGAACTCCCCTGGCCGAGCGGCCCGAGCCCTACGATCAGGAGGACCACTACTTGTGGCTGCTCCGCGGCAACACAGTGCCGATGCCCGGTGCAGTCATGTTCCGGCGGTGCGTCTTCGAGTGGGTGACAGGTTTCGCCGAAGGTGTAGGTCCGGCTGCCGACTATGACCTCTATCTGCGTGTCGCAAAAGACTTCCCCATCTACTGCCACAACGAGAGCGTCGCCGAGTATCGCGTGCACGGGGCCAACATGAGCGGGAACGCAA
This sequence comes from Solirubrobacterales bacterium, assembly GCA_035650255.1. Taxonomy (GTDB): domain Bacteria; phylum Actinomycetota; class Thermoleophilia; order Solirubrobacterales; family JBBDJG01; genus DASRIA01. Next base: position 122,268 of record DASRIA010000045.1, on the reverse strand, counting down.
ATGTGATGTTGCAGGCCTGTGCTGCCGTGCTGCGCTCTCAGCGGCAGAACGCAATGCAGACCAGGGAAGCAAGGCAGGCGTGGAGGGAGGGCATGGAGTTCACGCGGCAGTACTACGGCAGCCAGGCCGTCAGTGACACACGACTCGACATGGCACAGCATCGGTGGCGAAGCGCCATCCGGAATCTGGTGATGCTCGCTCGCTACGACCGCCGGGGTCTCGTCTCCCTTCTGCGCCAGTAGTCGACATGGCGCTGATCGACATCGTTCACGTGAGGGAGGAGGACCGCGAGTCTCCGGAGATCGCAGGCTCGATCGGCTCGCCGGCGCCAGGCAGCCAGGCCGAGTCGTCGGCCCTCGACGTAGAAGGCTGGGTCTTCGGACGGAGCACACCCGCGGTCGCGATCGAGCTCGGGGACGGACGCCGGGTGTTCCATCGTGCGCCGCTCGGCGATCCGAGGCCGGGCATAGCGGCCGAGCACCCCGACGTGCCGGACGCGGGAAAGAGCGGCTTCCGGACCACGATCAGCGTGCTCGCCCAGCCGCACCTCGAGCTTGCCGTGCAGGTAGTCCTTCGGGACCAGCGCCGAATCCCGTTCGTGGTGATCGAGACCCGCAGCGACGGGCGGGCGAGCGCGATGCCGTTGGGCGAGGAGCTCGTCTCGGTCGTGATCCCTTGTTACAACCATGCCCACTACCTCGACGAGGCGATTCGCAGCGTTCTCGCACAGACTCATCCGCGTCTGGAAGTCGTCGTGGTGGATGATGGCTCGAGCGACAACACCTCGGAGGTCGTCGCCCGCTACCCGGGCGTCGAGTACACCTACCAGGAGAACGCGGGCCTCGCTGCCGCACGCAACACGGGCATCCGCCGAAGCACCGGAGATTACGTCGTCTTCCTGGACGCGGACGACCGGCTGCTTCCACACGCGGTCGAGGCGAACCTGAGGTGCTTCTCCGAGAATCCCGAGTCGGGCTTCGTGTTCGGTACGTCCACCACGATCGCCTCGGACGGCGCGTCCCTTCCCTGGACGACGAAGCCGCGAGACGACGAGGACCGGTATCGCGCGTTGCTCGAGCCTGAGTACATCGGCATGCACGCCACCGTGATGTACCAGCGCTCGGTGCTGAAGCGGCTCGGCGGCTTCGACACGAGCTTCAAGGCATGCGAGGACTACGACATGTTCCTCCGGATCGCGAGGGAGTTCCCGATCTCGTCCCACCAGGAGCCCGTCGCCGAGTACCGCATGCACGGCTCGAACATGAGCGGCGCGTCGGACCTGATGCTGCGGTCCGTACACGCGGCACTTCGCCCGCAGAAGCCGTACGTCCGAAAGAACAAGCAGTACCGCGAGGCCTACAGGGCAGGCCGCCGCGCCTGGGGCAAGCTCTACGGCGAGCAGCTCGTCGCGCAGATCCGCACGGGGATCTCGAGGCACCGGTGGAAGGAGAGCGCGCGCGGGATCGGCGTGCTTCTCCGGCACTATCCGCGTGGCATTCTCTCTCTCGCTGCAGTGCGGCACCGGTTCGCGGGCTCGCTCTTCGGTCGTTCACCGCGATCGGAGATGGAGGAGTGGCCGCCGAGGAAGCGCCGGCCCTACCACGTTCGATTCGGGAGCCTGCGCCGAACGACCCCGATCAGCGACATATTCGGCTTCGACCGGGGCCGGCCGATCGACCGCCACTACATAGAGTCGTTCCTGGGCCGCTGCGCCGCCGACGTCCACGGGCATGTCCTCGAGTTCGGTGACGACGAGTACACCCGTCGCTTCGGCGGCTCTCGCGTAGCCAGGAGCGACGTGCTCGCGGTCGAGGACACCAATCCCGACGCAAACATCATCGGCGATCTCGCGAACGCAGATCACATCCCGTCCAACACCTACGACTGCATCATCTGCACGCAGACGCTCCAACTCGTGTACGACGTGCGCGCGGGAATCAGGACCCTGCACCGCGTCCTCAAGCCCAACGGGGTGTTGCTCGCCACGGTCCCCGGGATCACCCCGATCCGGCCGGAAGAGGGGTGGGACTGGTACTGGAGCTTCACCCCACTCGTGGTCAAACGTCTGCTGGAAGAGGTCTTTCCGGCCGAGAACATGGTCGTTCAAGGCCGCGGGAACGTCTTGAGCGCCGTCGCGTTCCTGGAAGGCCTGGCGGTCGAAGAGCTGCGGCCCGCAGAGCTCGAACACACCGACCCCGCCTATCCGGTGACGGTCGAGATCCGAGCCGTGAAGGAGCGATGACCACTGCGCGGACGCTCATCCTTTGCTATCACCGCGTCTCCGACGCGCCGACGGATCCGTGGTCCCTCGCGGTCACCCCGAAGAACTTCGCCGACCAGCTGGAGCTGCTACGAGAGCGCTGTACCCCAACTCCTCTCCGGGACCTGAGTCGGACGCTCGGGGACGCGCCTGCGACGCGGCGGGGCGTCGTGGTGACGTTCGACGACGGCTACGCCGACAACCTGCACAACGCCAAGCCGCTGCTGGAGCGCTACGAGATTCCGGCCACCGTCTTCGTGCCGACCGGCTATGTGGGTCAGGCCAGCGAACTGTGGTGGGACGAGCTGGACAGGATCTTCCTTCAAGCGGGCCGGTTGCCCGCGAAGCTGCGCTTGAAGGTGGACGGGGAAGCCCGGGAATGGAACCTCGACGGGGCCGCTCACTACCCGGAGGAGGCTTTCCGGCAGCATCACGCGTGGCGGGCCTGGGAGGAGCCCCCAGCTCCCCGCCAAGCCCTCTACCTCGACCTTTACGGCCTGCTTCGGGGGCGCGCGGCCGGCGAGAGGCAGCGGTTGCTCGAGCAGATCGTCGCCTGGGCCGGGGGGAGCGCGGCCGCCCGGCCCACGCATCGCGTCCTCACACGGCAGGAGGCCGCCGGCCTCGAATACGGGGAACTAATCCAGCTGGGAGCGCACAGCGTCTACCACCCAGTTCTGTCGGCACTGCCGGTGACGTCCCAGCGGCGCGAGATCGAAGACAGCAAGGCCTGGCTCGAAGACTTGCTGGAGCATCCGGTGACGACCTTTTCCTACCCTTTCGGCCAACCGTCCGACTACACCGCCGAGACGATCGCTCTGATCCGGAAGGCGGGGTTCGAATGTGCATGCGCCCTGGGCGAGGGACTCGTCGGACCGACCACCGACCCATTCCGGCTTCCCCGCGTCCAGGTGCCCGACTGGCCGCGGGACGAGTTCGAAAAACGGCTTACGGAGTGGCTGGCCGACTGAGCGCCACGAGCTTGTAGATGGTGCAGTCGGCGTCCGTCCAGATCCGCGTGTGGCGTGCGTCGAGATGGGTGGCGAACTCGTCGTTGAGTTCGAGCCACGGGCGTTGCGCGTCCGGGATCAGGAGGTACTCGGCGCCGTCAATTCGTGCCTGCTCGACTTGTGCGATCGCGGCCTCGGAGGACGCGGGGTGTTGCGCCGTGTCACCATCGAATGGAAGGCGACGAGTGTGACGGCCGTCGAGCGCAAGGAACTGGTCGTCGCCGCCGGTCATGACCAGCACCCCCGTCCGCCCCGGTGGAACGTGTCGCTCGACCACGAGCATGGTCCGAAGCTTCGAGCGGGCGTACTCGAGCTGGCCGCGGTAACGCGAGGGAAGCGACGACTCGAGTTGCGCGAGCGACGCGAGCTTCTGTTCCAGCTCCTCGACGCGGCTGAGGCGCGACCACACTCCACCTGGATGGATGCGGTAGACGCTCATCGGCCGGTCGATGAACGCGATGTCGCCATGCCGGGCGTTCAGGATGTTGAGCGCCCAATCGATGGCCGTGATCTCGAAGAGCCAGCCCGGCAGCTCGCCGGCGCCGCGATTGCGATACAGCACCGAGCTCGTGGCGATGGTGTTCCATGCGCCGAGCAAATCCTCGAGCCGCGTTGTCGGGGCCTGACCGGCATTGAAAAGCTGGGCGCCACGGGTGCCGTCCTCGAAGAAGACGATCGTCTCGTGAAAGCAGAACGCGCAGTCGCGCTCCTCGAGCACGGCGACCTGAAGGCTGAGCTTGTCGTCGGCGAGCCAGTGGTCGTCGCCGTCGAGGAGCGCGATGTACTCGCCCCGGGCGCGCTCGAGGAGCGCCTTGAAGATCAGCCCCCCCGCATTGCCCATCGGCTCATCCGGGAACAGCGGGAAGACCCGGTCTGGATGGCGCCGGGCGTAGCCGGCGATGATCTCCCGCGTCCCGTCGGTCGATGCGTCGTCGCCGACGAGGATCTCGAACGGGAAGCCGGCTCGCTGCATGAGCACGCTGTCGAGCGCCTCAGCGATGTACTCGGCGTGGTTGAAGGACTGGAGTACGACGCTCACCTTCAAAGGTGGCCCTCCACCCTCAGGGCGCGCTTGTCGGGAGAAGCCGGGATATCTCCTCCCCGTGCTCAAATGCGAGCCGCACGATCCCGCAGATCCCATCGACGTCCTCGCTACTGAGTGCGGTCCCGGTCGGGAGTTGGAGCACCCGCTCGACCAGCGCGTTGGTCTCCGGCAGCGATGCTTGCGCTTGTGGCTGCTCTGTGCGGTACGGCTCCATCCGGTGACAGCCCGGGTAGAAATAGCGGCGGGCGAGAATGTTCTCGGCCCGCAGCACCTGCTGTAGGGCGTCACGGCTGATAGGCGACCGCTCCGTGTCGATCTCGAGCACCGCGTAGTGATAGTTGGAGCGGTCGTCCCCGGGGTAGGGGACGAGCGACAGGCCGGGTAGGCCGGCGAGGTTCGCCCGGTAGCGTTCGTGGTGCCGGCGATTGACCGCGATGAACTCGTCGACCACCTCCAGCGAGGCGAGGCCCATCGCAGCCGACGCCTCGGACATCTTCGCGTTGATGCCGAGCTCGACGACCTTGTCCTCGTCCTCGAAACCGAACCGGATCATGAGGCGCACTCGCTCCGCGAGTTCGTCGTCGTTGGTCAGGACGGCCCCTCCCTCGAAGGTGTTGAGCACCTTCGTGGGATGAAAGCTGACGACCTCCGCGCGGCCGAAGCTTCCGATCGGCTGCCCCCGGTACGTGCTGCCGAACGCCGGGGCGGCGTCGAACAGGAGTGGCAGCTCGTGCTGGGCGGCGATCGCCTCCAGCGCCGTGATCTCGCACGGCCTGCCCCAGACGTGCACGCCGAGAATCGCACTGGTGCGCGAGGTGACCATGGCGTCGACTCGCTCCGGGTCGAGCGCGTGCGTCTCTCTCCTGATGTCGCAGAAGGCAGGCGTGATCCCGATCCAGCGCATCGCGTGCGCAGTTCCGACGAACGTGAAGGCAGGCATCACCATCTCGCCGGAAAGCCCCAAAGCCCGAGCAAGGATCATCAGCCCGCTCGTCGCATTGCTCACCGCGATGCAATGGCGCACGTTCAAGCGGTCGGCGACGCGTCTCTCGAACTCTTCCAGCAGCGGGCCGTGATTCGACAGGTAGCGGCGCGCCAGAGCGCCGGCGAGCCGATCGAACAGGGCCGCGGGCGCGGGGACATTGGGGGCGCCGACGTGCAGCGGACGTGGGAAGCAGGCCGGCCTTCCGCCCAGCGCAGCGAGGGGAAGTCGACTCACTGCACTCTTCGCGTGCGCGCTCATGATTGACCCAGTGTCGGAGCCAAGGACTCCCGATAGACGTAGGCCGTGTACTCGAACATGCCGTAGTCGTGCCGGACGGTGAAGTGCCTGGAGAGGTGCGAGTCCAGGAATGAGGCGAGCTCGCCCAGCGGAAGGTGGAAGAGGTCGTCGCGCTCCCAGTCGACCTGCGTGGAGATCACGTCGAAAGCGATCGCGCGCCTGGCCTTCGTGAAGAGGATGCGAAGCACATCCTGCCAGTAGGCGAGCATCTCATGGTGGGCGAGCATGCCCTTGTAGGTAAAGACGCTGTTGATGATTATGTAGTCGAACTCGGGCAGGAGCTGTGGGTCCTCCAGCACGTCCAGCTCGTAGTAGGTGACGGAGGGATGCTTGCTGCGCGAGAGGGCGAGGAACTTCGGAGAGAGGTCGAGCCCGCTGTATTTCACTCCGGCGATGCGCTGCTCGAGCATGTAATCGAGTAGGTAGGAGGGGCCACAGCCGAAGTCGAGCAACGTGACCTCCTCGTCGCGAGGGTCTCGCATCACGTCGAGCATCACCCGATAGCGAAGCTCGGCGAGCTCCTTGCTCTTCGTCCAGCGGAAGGAGTCGCCGTGGCGATCGACGTCGTCCTCGCACATCGCGACGTAGCTGCTCAGATATCCCCGCAGTGACTTCTGCGAACCGGCGGCGCTCATGTCAGCTCCATCGCGCGGTAGGCGGGGAAGTAACCGTTGGTCCCTCCAGCCCGGCGCGACAGCTCTTCGTACCGGCGGTGGTCGAGCACTCGTGTCGCGAGGTAGGTCGGGCGCGTGTCTGTCGACCAGCCCTTCTTGAACTGCCGGAGCCCGTCGTCAGGCTGCTCGGATAGCCCGGGCGCCCCTCCAATGTCCAGCCACCGCACGCCGAGCTCCGCCAAGAGCTCGATCGCCCGCCACAGGAGCGCATACGAGGCACTAACCCGATAGCCCTCGGGCGAGGACGCCGCAAGATGGCGATACGCGACCGACCCGTTGACGTAGTACCAGTCGGCGCCGACGAGCTCGCCGTCGAGCCGCGCAACCAGCATCACCGCCCCGGGAATCCGGAGCTGCGTCGCGAATGCGTCGCGTGAGAACGCCTGGATACCCCGCAGTCCCTTGCGCTCCACAAGGACGGCGTAGAGCCCGGTCCACTCGTCGAGTATGTCGACCGGCCGCAACTGCTCTTCGATCTCGAGCTCCCGAAGCGCCCGACGCGCGTAGTAGCGGTGATGCCGGGACGCGACCCGCTCGACCGGCTCCGTCAGGTCGATGACGAAGTGGGGCTTGAAGAACCGCACGTCGTCGAAGTGGGGCTCGAGTTCCTCGCGCGTAAAGCCTCCGAACGGGTCGGTAACGAGGACCACGCTGACGACGCCCTCGAGGGCATCGAGGGCATCGACATCCTCGCCGAGGCTCGACCAGTCACGACAGGCAAAGAGCGGGTAGCAACCCGCCGCGTCGGTGGCGTCGGCTCCTGGAATCTCGCGCCGCAGAAGCCAACCACCGCAGCGCGGAAGCTTCAGAGGCTCGCCGAATGCAGAGAGGGAGCGTGCGTACTGTGGATGCAGATATGCGTTTCCATCGCGCATCGTCTGTGATCCGTCACTCGACACACTTGATCATCCGCTACTCGAATCCCTCCATCCATCTCGATTCTATACCGGGATTCGCCGTGCTGCCCTAGAATGAATTGCGGGAGTCAAGGACGGTTCCGCGTGACGAGCTCTGGATGAACAGGCTGATCAAGGCAGCCCATCGCCGCTTCTTCGCGGTGCCCGATGCGGTGACCTCGCATGCAGATCTGGACGCGGCGCACCATCTACCGCCCGCCGAGTACGAGCGACTCATTCGCAACATCCATGACATCGTCGTGGGGAACCTGCACCAGGGCGCGCGTTTGCTCGTGGTCAGCAGGGGAGACGATCAGCTGGTTCGATTCGATGACCGCGAGGCCTGGCACTTTCCGCGAGCGGACAACGGCAAGTACGCGGGCTATCACCCGGACAACAGCGAGGATGCGGTCGAGCATCTGCAGAAGCTCCAGGACGGGGGCGCCCAGTATCTGCTCGTCCCGGCGTCTTCGTTCTGGTGGCTCGACTACTACCCGGGACTCTTCCAGCACCTCGCGCAGTGGGGAACGATGATCTGGGATGACGAGTCTTGCGTGATCTTCGGGCTCGAACGCGCAGCGGGCGAGGCCGGCCCGGCTCAGGCGCTCGAGATCGCACGCCCGCTGAAGCGTTTGCTGGAGGCGCTGCTACCCAGCGGGACCCGCGTGGCAGTCCTCACGTCGGGCGATTCGCGACTGCTGGAGGTGGAGGGACGCCGGGCGCTTCATTTCCCGCACGGGTCGGGAGGGCGGTACCACGGCGCGCTGGACGCCGCGCAGGCGTTGGAGCAGTTGGCAGAGCTCCGCGGCAACGGAGTCGAGTATCTCGTGGTCCCGAGCATGGCCGCATCGTGGCTCGACCGTCATCCTGAGTTTTTGCCCAGATTGCAGGAAAAATACGATATCCTCGCTCGCCGGGAGCGCGTTTGCACGGTCTACGAGCTGAACGCGCCGCCCGGTCTGGCCCCGCGATCGGGCTGAGGCAGTGGCAGGCCAGGCTGTAGGGAGGATCCAGCCGCGACGGAAAAGGACGAGCAGGGAAGGCGATGTCGACGCACTTGCAGGAGGGCGCGGCCCGGGCGGCCACACCCCCGGTGGCGCCGTCGCGGCTCCACGTCTATCCTGATTTCCAGAAGCAGGTAGGGGAGCGACACGGCCTGATCGGCTGCCAGGGGCGCGTTTTCATGGTCTCCGAGCGGCGCGGCTCAGTGATCCGGCCGAGGCAGGTAGCGGCCTGATACGGAGCCGGCCAGGCTGATACGCAGTCGGAAGCAGCACGGAGGCGATGAACAAGCAGAAGGTGCTCTACGTCGTGCACACGCACCCGGCGATCCGCCCGGGCGGCGCAGAAGGCTATGCCCTCCAGCTGTACGACGCGATGCAGTCCTTCGGCGAGTTCGAGCCGATCATGCTGGCCCGCAGCGGCCCGCCGCAGACGACCGCCTACCATCACCGCCGCTCGCCGGTCACGTTGCTCGGCGACGACCCGAACCAATTTCTCTTCGAGACCGACGCGAGCGACTACGACTGGCTCTTTTGCACCTCGCCCAACAAGGTCCCGCTGACCCGGTACTACCGCGACTTCCTCCTGGCGCACAAGCCCGACGTCGTCCACTTCCAGCACACGCTCCACCTCGGCCTCGACATTCTCCGGGTGACGCGTAACGTGCTTCCAGACGCGGCGATCTTCTTCACGCTCCACGAGTACCTGGCGATCTGCAACCGCGACGGCCAGATGGTGCGCACCCTCGAGGATCAGCTTTGCCTGGAGCAGTCGCCGCGGCGCTGCCATGAATGCTTTCCAGAGATTCCGACTCGGGACTTCTTGCTGCGAAAGCGCTTCGCACAGGCACACTTCGAGAACGTCGACCTCTTCATCTCTCCCAGCCAGTTCCTGCGGCAGCGGTATCTGGATTGGGGGTTGCCGCCCGAGAAGATCATCTGGGAAGAGAACGGCATGCGCCTGCCCGGCGAGCCGCTTCCGGATGACGGCACCGACCGCAAGCGCAACCGGCTGGCGTTCTTCGGCCAGTTCAACCACTACAAGGGCGTCACCGTGCTGCTCGAGGCCATGAGCCTGCTGGCGGAGGAGGATCCGGACATTCACCTTTGGCTGCATGGGACCAGCCTGGAATTGCAGCCGCAGGACTTCCAGGACGAGTTCAATCGGTTGCTCCACGAGACAAAGGACAACGTGACGTTCGCCGGCCGTTACAAGCCCGAGAGCATGCCGCGCCTCATGGCGGACACCGATTACGTCGTGATGCCTTCGCGCTGGTGGGAGAACGCGCCGCGCGTCATCCAGGAAGCATTCGCGTATGGCCGGCCCGTGATCTGCAGCGGCATCGGCGGCATGGCGGAGAAGGTGACCGACGGTGTCAACGGCCTGCACTTTTCGGCAGGAGATCCGAGGAGCCTCGCCGCCGCGATTCGCCGGGCGGCCGAGCCGGGGATGTGGGACCACCTACGTGGCGACTTCCCGCCCCTGCACACCATGGAAGGCCACGTTCGCAACATGTCGCGCTACTACACCGACATCATCGGGCGCCGCGCCGAAACGGAGCCACTGCCGGTGGCGCTGGAGGAGGAGCCGGTCTTTTGACAAGGAGGACGGCGGAGCGGCCAAACGCGGCGTGGCTCGACGAGCGACTGCTGTTGATGGCCGGCGACAGCCTCGCTCGCACGGCGTCCAACGGCTCTGGGGGATCGGCGGACTTCATGCGGCTCGGGCAACGGGAGCTGCCGCTGGAGGTCGAAACACTGTCGCCGTCGCGTAGCGAAAATGGGACCCCCGCGATGCGCGGGTTGATCGTTTGCAGGCTGCCGTCGGGTTCGATCGGCGGACGGGACGAGGACGTCGCGGTGACTGTCAACGGCAAGACCTTCGCAGTCATGGGGGAGCAGGCCGGCATGGCGCCGGCCGATTTGAGCATCTTCCTGCAGCGCGAGCTGAGCGGGCTCGACGCCGAAACACGCCGGCGGCTGATGGACTCGATCGTGTCGGCCTGCGCTCCCGAGCTCGAAGGGAGCGGAAGCACGAGGCTGTGCAGGAACCTAAATCTCATCAGGGACGTCTTGCGGGAACCGCTGCTGCACGTTTCCGTCGGTGAGGATGAGCCGCACAGCTTGACCATCGAGGAATTGCTGGCGATCGATGAGCGCTCGTTCTGGATCAGAGGGTGGGCCTGGAACGCCGACGGCACTCTCCGCGACATCACCATGGTCTCCCCGGAGGGGGCCAGGACCGAGGTTCTGGGCGGGTTGTTCCGTTACCGCCGGCCAGACGTCGACGGCGTCTACGCGGGCCGCGACGACGACAACGACCACAAGGGCTTCTTCGCCTTCGTCGAGACCGAGGTTCCGAGCCACCTCTCCAGCGGGTGGATCGGCGAGCTGCGTGACGGGCTGGGAACCGGCGTGGAAACGGACGCGCCTCCGGTCAACCGCAACCCGCTCGAGATCCGGGCGAAGATCGTGAGCTATGTCGGGGAGGTGCAGCGCGACAAGCACACACTGGTGACCGGGCACGCATATCCGGCGCTACGTCGCCTCCAGGAACGGCTCGAGGCATCCACGGAGCTGGAGATCGCCGCCCAGTGCGGCAAGGCTCCGCGCGCGCCGAAGGTCTCGATCATCGTGCCGCTGGGCATGCAGCTGGATGCGCTGGAGCATCAGCTCTGCCAGCTCAGCAACGACGCGGATGTGGCGGGCGCGGATTTGATCTACGTCCACGAGGCGCAGGAAGCACAGTGGCTCGCGCCCAAGGCTCAGGAGCTGCACGAGATCTACGGGATTCCTTTCCGGCTGGCCGCAACGTCGGGGAAGGCCGGCCCGACCACGATGATCAACAAGGCGGTGGCGATGGCGCGCGCTGACCGGCTGCTGCTGATGAGCCCCGACGTGTTGCCGGTGACCCGTGGCTGGCTGGGCGAGATGATGGCTTTCTACGACTCGCACGAGTTGATCGGTGCGCTTGGGCCGATGCTCCTTCACGATGACGGGTCGTTGCAGAACGCCGGCATGCAACTGGACGCGGTTTCGCCGCAGGAGTCAGGCTTGCCGGATGGGAACGGCCTCGAGGCGCGCAGCCGTTTCAAAGGACTTCCCAGCACGCTGCCCGACGCAAATGAAGCCGTTCCGGTCACCGCGGTCACCGGCGCCTGCCTAATGGTCGACCGCGGGCTGCTCGAGAGCGTGGGGGCGCTACGCAACATATACGCCGAGGGTCAGGTCGAAGACACTGACCTGTGCCTGCGGTTGTGGGATGCCGGCAGGATCAACTGGTACATCCCCACGGCCAAGATGCACTACGTCGAGGGACGCTCCGAGCCGGAGCCCTCGCTTGCGGCCCGGCAGTACAACGCCCTGCTGCTCGACCATCTGTGGGGGAGCCGCGGGGTCGGCATGAACGGGTCGATGAGGGCGCCGGCGTAGGTAGCCCGGCTGGCCTAGGCACGTCTTCACCGGGACCTACTCGGAAATCTCGACCGGGATGCGAACCAGGTCGCGATCCAGAGTTTGCTCGCACGCCTTGTTGTGGAACCGCACGAAGTAGAGATACGGACGACGGCCGGTCGTCTCGAAGTTCCGCGACTCGCTGCGGGGATCCAGCAATGACGGGTAGACCGCCGGACTACGGTCTCCGCAGCGGAACGTGGAGATGAGCTCGACCTCGGCAAGCAGTCGCCTTCCCTGCCAGCGGATCAGGTCGTCCGAGACGGCGTAGTAGATCCCCGGCACGTCTCGCCCTTTCGCGGAATCGAAGAAGACGGAGGTGCCGACCAGCAAGAACTTCTCGAGCTGGGTGTTGTAGGTCAGGCTCTGGGTCATGCCGCCGATCACCTCGGGGGACACCGGTCGGCAGAGGTGACGGGGGGAGGGCTTCCCCCCGCGGTAGGGGTCCACGAAGCTGACGCTGAAGGACTCTCCGCCCCAGGCCTGCCAGGAACGCGGGTCGGAGAGGTCACGAGTGCGAGCTAGACAGGCGCCGCCGGGCTGGTCGCGATACCGGTTGACGTTCAGCAGGGAGTAGAAGTAGCCGTCGTCGCGCCGGACGATGTTGCTCGGCGAGAAGACTCCGATCGGCCCGACCTCCGGCACGTACCGGTACGGGATGCTGGCGACGAGGTGCGCGGGGGGTCGTGCGTGGCCGAACGTCCGTCCTCCGTCATTCGAGACCGCCAGCGTCACTGCATTCAGCCAGCACTTCACGTTCGAGCCGGAAGGACATCCGCGGGGATCACCCTGGCCGTGGTACTCCTCGTGCACGAGGGCGAATACCTGTCTGCCGTTCACCGTATACGGAGCGTTGAGCCATTCCCGGAAGTCGTAATGCGCGGGGTCTGGATCGTGGTCCGAATCGAAGACCTTGCGGCAGCGGTGCACTACGTCATCGAGACTGCGTCCGATCAAGGGCCGCGTCACGTCGTGGGAGGCAAGGAGATGCACGCGCCCGCGAAAGTCGCGGAATGCACGCGCGGAGATGTCCGGGATGTCGTCGTCCGCGCAGCGGTGCCTGCTCCAGTCGTAGACCACTTCCTCGGGCCCGGCGATCCGTATGACCGGCGCATCCCGAGACGCATCCTGCGTCCCCTCGGGAAGAGGCGCGACCAGTAGCGTGATCGCGACTATGGCGCCGATCCCGATGAGCCCGAGTGCGCCGACCAGCAACAGTGCGGATCGAGATCTGCGCACGCCCAGCTATGGCTTGCGAAGGATGATCAGATCCTGCTGGTTGTTCACGCCGCCCCTCGCATACATGACGACGTCGAAGAGCCCCGCGCACAGCCCGCGTGTGAAAGCCTCGGTCTGGTATGTGACGGATCCACCGTTCCCGGAGGGCAGCGTGTGGATCCCCTGGCGATCCAGTTCGCTCGCGATGTGCGGCTCTTTCAGGAGCGGACGGATGAGCTCGCCGTTGACCGACAGCGCGGCGTAGCCGCGGTTTCCGAGCAGGCGGCCGAGCTCCTCGAGCCAGGCCCGCTGTTCCTCCCGGCCGAGGCGGGTGAGCACCGAATGGCCGAGCACGAGATCGAACGAGTCCGACGCCAGCTCCGTGGGGGGGACGGCCGGCGCGCCCGCGAACGTTCCGGAGAACCCGGCCTCGCGACACCACCCGACTGCGTCTTCCTCGAAGTCGATTCCCGTGATGTGCGCATCCGGGAGGTAGCGGCGAATGAAGGGCTGGAGCAGGGCGCCGCCGTAGCCCCAGTCGAGAACGGACTCGCAGGAATCGAGAGACCTGTAGCGGCTCACCGTTGTCAGCAGGTCGTGGGCGCAGTTGGATCCGCGGATCGAAAGCGCGCGGAAATTGTCCGTTCCCCAAAGGCGCCGAGCGAGCTGCGGCTGTGGCCAGCGCTGCTGGTCGGCGATCCCCGGGAGAACGTGAATCGACATGTGCCCGACAGGAAGCTGATCTCGCAGCGCGACGAACTCCAAGAGCGAGGAGCCGTCGGGTCCGTCTCGCCGTGCCTCGAGCACGAACCCACAGATCGCCTCCCGGGGAGCTTGGGGAAATGCCCGCGCCGCCTCCTCGCTCCAGACGCGAATGGATGTCTGGGCGAGCCGATCGTCGACGCGCAGCTCGACACCGTCGAGGCGGGCATCGGGATCGACGCACCAGCCCTTGACCTCCAGCGTCGAGTCCTTGGCGTTCAACTCCTCGACCTCGCCGTAGATGGGCCTGACCACGTCCTCTTCCTGAACGAACTCACATGGAAGGCGCGTGACTCCGAACAGCTTGGCCGCGAACAGGCGATGCCATCCGTCCATCCGCCGGGCCATGATCGGCGCTGGGCGACCGATCTCGAAGACCCGGTCCTGCTCCTCCGGCCGACCCGGCCCTGAAAGCACAAGCAAGGGCTCCATCGTCGGCACCTCGCCCCCGGCGTGCCGGCAGAGGTCCATGTCCCTGAACTGCCTGGCGACGTACGTCCCGGCCATGCCGGCGTTGGTGAGCTGATCGGCAATCCCCGGGTCGGTGTCGGGGTGCCGCACCACGTAGTCGTAGTAGATGTTCCCGGGACCGATCTGGCCCGTCTCCGCGTATTGGCAATACCCCTTCACATACACCAACCAATAGACCCAGCCGGCATAGACCTGCTCGAGGTCGGGCGACGCCTCGAGGGTCTCGAGGTCGAGCTCCATCCGGCTCACGGCGCGAATGAGATCTTCGGGGGAGCTGAAGGTGCGGTCGAAGATCGTGAAGAAGGGCCAGCCGAGGCATGTCCTGTTCACGTCGATGTGGCGCACCCCGCGTTGCAGCGTGGGTGGCGATGACGGCCGGCCGTTCAGCGGGTCGGGAGTCTCGAGCGCCTTCGCGAGGTCGTCCTCGCGCTTCCCGAGCATCACGATCGCGCGGGCTCCTTCACCGTCGACGTTCGCCCCCCAGTCCGACGAACCCAGGATCCGGAAGTAAGGGAAATGGTCGGCCAGGGGGTCGATGTAGCCGGCGTCGAAGTTCCCCGCGAGCTTGTGTGTCTCGATCACGAGGAGGTTCGTGATCTCCGCGATCCTGGGCAGGCATTGCCTGATGTAGGTGAAGACGGAGAATGCGAGGACGACGTCGTAGTGCTCTTCGTAGGCCGCCGGGTCGGCGATGTTTCGCTGGGTAAACGACACCCGCGTCGTCCCGTTGAAGGCATTGATCGCCTCCGCGAGCTCGATGAAGTAGGGATCCCACTCGAAGCCGTCGACCAGACGGGCCCCTCGGGCGCGTGCTTCGCGGCTGAGCTCGCCCAGGTTCGATCCCAGGTCGAGCACCTTCTTTCCCGTGAAGTCGATCTGGTCGAGGATCTCCGCCCGGTCGTCGCGGAAACCTCTGGTGCGCAGGTTCCCTAGCTTGACCGACTGGTAATGGTTGCCGGTCGGTAGCTGCCCGGTGGTCGAGAGACTCGTATAGGGGGCATCGAGCTTCTCGAGGATGAGGGCCTTGAGCTTCGTATCGAGCGGGGTGGTCGTCATGCCGCTATTGCGTGGCCGTGACGCCGTCGCGTCCCAGCAGCGCGGACCGCAAGGTTGCCTCGTCGGCCGCGCCCACCAGGAAGGTCCGGGAGCCTCGCTGCTCTGACGCGGTGAGCCCCGACGACAGCTCCAGCAGTTCGTGAAAGGGGAAGCCCGCGCGGGCGGCCTCGAGCGCCGCCGCCCGGTCGGGATCGGCCGCCGGTAGCTCCGTCACCAATACGCCGCGGGCGATCGCGGCGATCGCGTCGAGGTGGTCACGGACCAGATCGAACCCGTTGACGGCCAACACTACGTCGTATTCCTCTCGTCCCGGACCCTCGAGCAGCTCGCGCGCCTGATGGAAGAACACCCGGCTGGAGTCGTGGTAGGCGCTCAGCAGTCGCGCCAACGCGACGCGCTCTGGATCCGGCTCGATTCCGTCCACCAGCGCGGCCCCTCTTGCCCTCGCCGCACGCGCTCTCTCACCCGTCCCGGCACCCAAGTCGAGCACGGACTTTCCCGCCAGCACGAGTCGGTCGAGCAGTGAGGACTCCACTTCGGAAAGCGATGTCTCGACGTCCGCGAGCAGTCTCTTCAAATCGTCCTTGATGCTCGGGATCGGCGGCTCATCGTGGTTCCCGTCGGCTGACGCGCGTTCGGGCGGTGGTGACGGGCCCTGGGGAGACTGCTCGGTCGCGGCCACGTGATACCGGTGGCGCCCCCGGATGGAGCCCATGGGCACGCGGCTCCCGTCTTCGAGGATCGCGGCGAGTCTCAGGTCGAACTCCGCCGACAGCTTCCGCGCATCGACGAGTGTGTAGAAGCCGCAGAACTCGACCTCCCGCTCGCCGGGCCTGCTGAGAGCGACATCGGGGCGAGAGATCCGGACCGCGGCCACCCTCACGACGTTGTCTGCCTCCACGAACTCGACCGCCGCCGCCGGCCGCCAGCGACCTGAGACGTAGCCGCCCACGTGAATCCAGAACCCGACATCGCCGGAACCGATCAGCGGAACCTGGATGGAACAGCCCCACAGCTGATCGGAGGGCTCCGGTGGAAGCAACACGCTGTCTATCTGAATCTCGGTCAAAGCTGAAAACCGCCCATTTGCGGCAGTTTCGATGGTATCCGGTCCTCGAAACGGTCCATCCGCACGACCTATACTCGTCCGGATGAACGCGCTCCCCAAGACCCGTGACTGGGAGCTGTTCATGATCCACTCCGCGCCCTACAAGTTGCACGATCCCTGGTTCGACACCAGTGAGCGGGCGACGAAGCTCGAGCTCGCTCGGGTCGGCAGGGCATTGGTGGACGCCGCGGCCGGCGACCTGCCGCTGCAAGGGCCGCTCGAGGACCTTCTCGGTCTGCTCGAGAGCGAGGAGCCGCCTTACGACCTCGTCCCGGCGACCGTCGCGGCCTGGGTGCGGAGTTGGCTTTCATTCGACGAAGCCTCGCTCCGGCGAGCGCTCGGCTCCTTCCTCCGTTCCGAGGAATCGCCCGACGGGCGTTTCGCGACGTTCGTGGAAGCTGCCGAGGATGCGCGGAGCGCCGGATTGGCCGTGGACGCGAGGGATGTGATGGCGTTCGGCTCGCTGCTCAACTTCGCGGTCGCGCCGGAGACTTGTCCGGTCGTGGGTGCAAACGACTTCAGCCGGGAGATCGAGCGGCTGACGGGCTTTGCAGCCGACGCCTCGGTCACGCTGAGCGAGCAGTACGCGGCACATCTCTCCGTTGCGCGACTTGTCGAGGCCGAGATGAAGGCCGCGGACATCGGCGTCAGGGACATGGTCGACGTTCAGGGCCTGGTCGGCATCGCCTCTCTACAGGTTCTCCCGTATCAGCGGTGGGAGGCGTTTTTGAAGCACGCGGCATATGTGCGGGGCAATCCGAGATTCGAGCCCGAGGAGCGCGACCGGATGCTCGAGGTCGCCCGCCGCGGGCAAGCGGTCCTCCAAGCAGCGCGCGGGGATGCGCCACTCACCGCCGTGCTGGACTCGTTCCTGGGCCTGGTATTCGACCCCGAGCGCCTCTACGACCTGGTCTGGGACGACGTGGAGCACGCGACGCGAGGATGGGCGTCCTCCGACGAGGACCAGTTTCGTCGTGCACTCAGGTGCTTCCTCGAGAAGGAGGAGCCCACAGCGCGGTTCGCAGCTTTCGCCACAGCGGCCACGGAACCGCAGCCCGCAGAGATCGCGACGGATCCAGCGATGCTCATGACGCTGGGGTCCCTGTTCAACTTCGTCGTCGACCCGGAATCCGCGCCGGTAGTGGGGCACGGCCGATTCAGCTACCAGGCGAGCCGACTGAGGGATTTCTCCCTCGATCACAGCGCCTCGCTCGCCGAGCAGTACGCACAGCGGCTCGAGTTCGCGAACCGCATCGAGGCCGAGATGAAGGAAGAACCGATCGGCGTCCGCGACATGCTCGACGTCCAGATCCTCGTCTGCCTGTCGTCGCTCTGGTTCTCGCGGTCCACCCAGGACGCCCTCTGGAGGATTGACGCGCCCGCAGTGCCGACGCGACCCACCGGGAGCGAGGACCGTGCCCGCGCGGATCGACCGCCGATGCCGTATCTCGCGGTGTGCGCCTGTCTCGGATATGACGCGCCCTACCTGCGCGAGTGGATCGAGTTCCATCGTCTCGTCGGTGTGGAGCGCTTCTTTCTCTACAACAACGGGGACCGGGAGACGCAGCGTGAGCTGCTCGCACCCTACGTCGAGGAAGGGGTGGTGGTCCTGCACGACTGGACCGTGTTCCCGCCCCAGACGCCCGCTTACAACCACCTACTCGAAGAGCACCGCGAAGGCGCCCGGTGGGTCGCGGTCATAGACACCGACGAGTTCCTGTTCGCATCGACCGGTCAGCCCCTGCCGGAGGTGTTGGCGGACTACGAAGCGTGGCCCGGCGTCGGCGTGAGCCGACTCACCTTCGGCACGTCCGGCCACCGCACGAGGCCGGATGGACTCGTCACCGAGAACTACCTCGGTAGCTTCGATGCCAGAGTGCATCGGCACATCAAGACCATCATCGACCCGGTGCGCACGGCCGAATGCCTCGGTCCGCATCACTTCCGCTACGAGGACGGGAGCCTGGCCG
Source organism: Solirubrobacterales bacterium (assembly GCA_035650255.1). Classification (GTDB taxonomy): domain Bacteria; phylum Actinomycetota; class Thermoleophilia; order Solirubrobacterales; family JBBDJG01; genus DASRIA01. The sequence goes on along the minus strand of DASRIA010000045.1, from coordinate 104,065 downwards.
TCGACGAGAACCACTACCCGATCCTGGGTGCAACGACGGCGTTCACGTCGTTCTCACGCCTGCGGATCAACCACTACTACACGAGGTCGGAAGCCGAGTTCCGGAAGAAGCTGAGCAGACTGCGGCCGGACAACGCCGCGCCGTATCCCGAGAGCATGTGGCGGCAGTTCACGGAAACGTTCCGGGACAGGTACGGCAGGTCCGACGAGACGATCCTGCGGTACGTGCCGGCGCTCAAGGAACGATTGGCTGCGACGGCTTCTCCTGCGATCAGGTCCGGCGCGTAGCCACCCGGCTCAGGAGTCGGCGGGAACGCCTTGCTCCGCCAGAGCTACCTCCCGTGCCTCTGCTCCATCTGGGGTATCACGGCGACGCGTGGGTGGATCAAGGAGCGCCGGGGATGCGGGCGATCCGCAGATCGACACGTACCTTCGACCCTGACCGGAACGGCACGCCCTCGGCCTCGAGTCGTGCGCGCTGGGCGTCGCCGGCCGCCAGCGAGCCGTCGGCGCGCACCACCCGCCACCACGGAACGTCGGGCGCGTGGGTTGTGCTGAGGATGCGCCCCGCGAGCCGCGGCGCTCCGGGCGACACGTCTCCGTACGTTCGCACGAACCCCTCCGGGATCGCGCGGATCGCGTTCAGGATGCGCTCCTCCGCCGCCTTGCCGCTCACTCCCGCTCGATCCTGCGGATCTCCTGACCCGGGCGCCACAGCTCGATCACCAGCCGGTCGCGCGCGTCGTTCAGCCCCACCAACACCGCCTCTTCGATGTCGGCCCGGAACAGGTGCGCATCGCTCGAGGGTGGATCCGACCCGTGCGTGCCGAAGACCGCCAGCCGGCGCTCGGCATCGGTGATCTCCTCGACCTGCCCGCTGAGCTTCGCGTCGCCGTCCCAGCCCGGCGGGTCGGCCGATGCGCTGTGGAGCGCGAACCGCGGATCGCGTCGCAGGTCGAGCGCCTTGCGCGCATTCGGCATCGAGCCGAACCACAGATCGCCGTCGGCGAAGAACGCCTCGATGCCGCTGATGCGCGGTGCGCCGCCCGCCCGCAGCGTGGCGATCGTCTTGTGGACCCCCGCGTCGAGCCGGTCGCGCATCCGGGCTGCGAACTCGGATGCCGAGTCCTCGATCTCCTGCCAGCGGGCCACGGCCTGATCGTACAAACGCACTAGGGCTTCGGCTGCCACAAGGCGACCTCCGCGCCGGCCGGGACCGACACGACGCTGCGCCAGCCCGCCGGACCCTCTCGCGGCGCGAGCAGGACGGAGGCGCCGAGCAGTCGCGCGCGTTCGGTGAGGTCGACCACGTCCTCGACCTCGACGTATGGCAGCCAGAGGGAGCGGCCCGTGTCGCGTTCGACCACGCCTCCCTCGATCGCCTCGCCGAGGCCCAGCGCGATGTACGAGCCCGACCCGGCGTCGATGTGCTCCACCGGCCAGCCGAAGAGGCGCGTGTAGAAGGCACACGCGCGCGGCAGGTTCCCCGTCTGGAGCTCGAGGTGCACGACGGGATTGGTCAGGGCCGGCCTCATCGCCTGTTTGCCTTCTTGACCGCCGCCGGCCGGGGAATTCATCGGGCCGGCGATGAATCTGGCCGGGCCGATAGGTCTATCGTCATGAAGAATGAGTTCCGCCTCCACAAGCCCGGCCGCGTCCGAGCAGGAGCTGCTGGCGGCCGCCCGCGAGGGTGACGAGGCGGCGTTTCGCCGGCTCGTGGAGCCGCGCCACGCCGAGTTGCACGCTCACTGCTACCGGATGCTCGGCTCGGTGCACGACGCCGATGACGCTCTCCAGGAGGCGCTGTTGCGCGCATGGCGCGGCCTCCCCGGCTTCGAGCGCCGCAGCTCCCTGCGGTCCTGGCTCTACAAGATCGCCACCAACGCGTGCCTCGACGCGCTGGCGCGGCGCTCCAAGCGGGTGCTGCCGATCGACTACGGCCCGGTCTCCAGAATCGACGACGAGCTGGGTGAGCCGCTGCCGGACTCGACGTGGCTGGAGCCGTACCCGGACGCCGTCACGGGCCTCGCGGAAGGCTTCGCGGCCCCGGAGGCCCGCTACGAGCTGCGCGAGAGCGTGGAGCTGGCGTTCACCGCGGCCCTCCAGCACCTGCTCCCGCGGCAGCGAGCCGTCTTGATCCTCCGCGAGGTGCTCGGGTTCTCCGCCCGGGAGGTGGCCGAGACGCTCGAGACCACCACGGCCTCGGTGAACAGCACCATGCAGCGGGCGCGTGCGGCGGTCGAGTCGCGGCTCCCGGAGCAAAGCCAGCAGGCCACGTTGCGCGCGCTGGGCGACGAGCAGGTCCGCTACCTGGTCGAAGGGTTCATCGACGCCTGGGATCGGGGCGACGTCGACACGATGGTCGCGCTGCTGGCCGACCAGCCCACCTTTGCGCTGCCGCCGCATGACGCGTGGTACGAGGGCAGGGACGCCGTGGACGCGTTCCTCCCGCGGATACACGGCCAATGGCGCCTGGTGCCGACCCGGGCGAACGGCCAGCTGGCTTTCGCGGCCTACCGGCGCGACGACGAGACCGGCGTCTATCGCGCCGCGATCCTCGACGTGCTCACTGTGCGCGAGGGCCTGATCGCGGACGTGACGGCGTGGGCCACGCCGTCACTGTTCGAGCGCTTCGGGCTGCCCGCCGAGCTGCTACCGACAACCACCCATAACGGAGGCTGACATGGCGCAGTACGTAGACGGATTCGTGCTTCCCATCCCGAAGGACAAGCTCCCCGAATACCGCCGCATGGCCCGCAAGGCGGGCAAGGTCTGGCGCGAGCACGGTGCGCTCGAGTACCGGGAGTGCGTGGCTGACGACGTGAAGAAGGGAAAGGTGACGTCATTCCCGCAGAGCGTGAAGCTCAAGCCCGGCGAGACCGTCGTGTTCTCGTGGATCACCTTCAAGTCGCGCGCGGACCGCAACCGCGTGAACGCGAAGGTCATGAAGGATCCCCGCCTCGCCGACATGATGGACCCGAAGGTCAACCCGTTCGACATGAAGCGGATGATCTACGGCGGGTTCGCGGTCGCCGTCGACGTCTGAGCCGCTAGCGCTGCGTCAGCTGCACTGACCGCTGCGACGGTCCCAGCGCTTGTTCGCCTCCTTGGCGAACGCGCTGTTGTCGCGGCATGCCAGACGATCGCCGCCGACGTTGCCGGCCACGATCTTCGGGGCCGGACCGGTGTTCCGCGCCACCTCGAGGCTGCCGCGCTTGACCGTGTTGCCGCGGATCACGAACTCGATGTTCGCGAAGTTGCCGAACACCCGGATGTCCCCGCGGCGCACCGCGTTGCCACGGCAACCGACGGTGAGCGGGTCGCCGATCAGGATGTCGGTCCCGGGGTGCTCGCTGAGCGCACCGCCGTTGGGCCCGCTCCAGAGCACCTCGATGTTCCCCCTGCGCACGTTGTTGCCGCAGACCTGCACGGTCTCCCGGGTCCGCTCGGGCTCGATGTCCTCGCCCACGGTGCTGTTGAACACGAAGAACTGACGCGCGTCGACGGACTCGACGCTGCCGGAGATCCTCGAGCCGGTGTCGATGAAGATGGTCTGGGACGCCTTGCCCTCGATGTCCCCGTGCACGATCGAGCCGGTGGACTGGAAGTACGCGTTGCGCAGCACGCGGACGTTGCCGTTGACCTTCGCGTCGACCAGCGTGCATGAGGCGCCGCGCGGCACGACCACTCCGTCATAGGTCTTCCCCTTGAAGACCCCGTTGCATCGAAAGTCTGGGCGCGCCATGGCGTTTGACGCCAGCGCCAGCAGGGCCGTCACGCAGACGGCCACAAGGCCAAGAAACTTCATTCCGCTATCCCTTCCCTGGGGGTTCCCACTCCGCCGATCAGGCGTTATGCAGGAGTTTAGTTGAGGATCTCAGCCCCGGCGAGCTTTCTCGCGGGGCTCGAGCTCCCGGTAGCGGAAGCAAGACGTCACGTGATCGTTGACGAGCCCGGCCGCCTGCATGAAGGCATAGCAAACCGTCGGCCCGACGAACCGGAATCCCCGGCGCTTCAGATCCTTGCTCATCGCCTTCGACTCGGCCGTCTCGGCGGGGACGTCGGCGAGCTTTCGCCGCCGGCCGGCGATCGGGGCTCCGCCGACGAAGTTCCACAGGTAGGCGTCGAGACTGCCCGACTCCCGCTGGACCTCCAGGACGCGACGCGCGTTGTTCACGGTCGACTCCACCTTCAAGCGGTTGCGCACGATCGCCGGGTCCTGAAGCAGGCGCTCGACCTTGCGGCGGTCGAAGCGCGCCACGCGCGCGGGATCGAAGCCGGCGAACGCCCTCCGGTACCCCTCACGCTTGTGCAGGATGGTCGCCCACGACAGGCCGGCTTGCGCGCCTTCGAGCGTCAGCAGCTCGAAGAGCCGGCGGTCGTCGTGGACGGGCACGCCCCATTCCTCGTCGTGGTAGGCGAGGTAGAGCGGATCACCCGCCGGCGCCCACTCGCACCGGGACCGGCTCACCGGCCGGGCAGCTCAAAGGGCGACTCGAGCAGCGCCCAGCCGATCCGGACCAGGGTGGGGGTGAGCTCGGGCAGCGACTCGGCCCCGCGCGTGGATATGTGCTCCTGCACGAGCTCACCGATCGCTCCCACCGCGGCCTGCACCTGGATCGCAGGGATCTCTCCCTTGCCGTCCCGGCGGCCGTTGCGCAGCGCGCGCATCTGGTGCACGAACTGCTCGTAGACGACGCGGCGCGTCTCCACGGCCTGCGGGCCGGCGCCGTGCACGTATACGAGACAGGCGCGGGCCACGTGCGGGTCGGATGCCAGCGCATCGGCGTACGCGGCGATCGCGACCTCGAACCGGTCCCGCCAGTCGTCCGCGTCCGCTGCGCGCACGGCGGACTCGACGGCCGCCAGCAGTTCCCGCGTGGCCGTCTCGTATGCCGCCACGAAGCAGTGCTCGACGTCGTCGAAGTGTTCGTAGAAGGTTCGGCGGGAAACGCCCGCGAGCGCCACGACGTCCGCGACCGTGACCTTGGCGTAGCCCTTGTCCGACACGGCCCGGGCGATCGCATGCAGCATCCGCGCCTGCTGCCACTCGGCCGTGGCCTCGCGGTCGCCCCGCTCCCAGGGTGGGGAGTCGAGGGCCCTGAAGTAGATCGGCTGGGACTGCGTTGCCACGGCCGGCCAAGAGTAGCGCGGCTGGGTACGGATTCGTTTCTGGAGGTACGGCTTTGTTTACCGGCCGCCCACGACGGGTATGTCGGCTCAAACCGAATCGGGGAGGATTCTTCATGCGTCGGACTTGGTGGTTCCTGGTCGCCTTGCTCATGCTGTGGTGCGCGGCGCCCGCCGCGGCCGCCACGCCAAAGCTTCATCTGGAGGCCGTTTCCAACCGGCCGGACGTGATCTCGGGCGGCGATGCCCTGGTCACGGTCAGGATGCCCGCCGGCGTCAACCCCGCCGACGTGCGCGTGTTCGACGACGACCGCGATGTGACGCAGTCGTTCGCGTTGCGCCCGAACACGCAGTTCCAGGGGCTCGTGACCGGCCTGTCGATCGGGCGCAACGTCCTCACGGCGCGGGCCCCCGGTGCGGCCGACGGCAGCCTGACCATCACGAACCATCCGAACGGCGGCCCGGTCTTCTCGGGGCCGCAGGTCCAGCCATGGGTGTGCCAGTCGGGGGCGGTCGACGCGCAGTGCAACCAGCCTGCCACCTACGAGTACCGCTACATGACGACCGGCGGGGCGTTCGCCGACTACGACCCCGACAACCCGCCGGCCGACGTCGCCACTACGACGACCGACCAGGGCAGGACGGTGCCGTACATCGTGCGCGTCGAGACCGGCTACCAGGATCGCGACCAGTACAAGATCGCGCTCCTCTATGACCCGTCGCAGCCGTGGGAGCCATGGAAGCCGCAGGCCGGCTGGAACCACAAGCTGCTGATCAACCACGGCGCCAGCTGTGGGATCGAGCGTCAGGCGGGCTCGGCGCCGTCGGTGGAGAACGATGCGGCGCTGTCGCGCGGCTTTGCCGTGATGTCGACCGCGCTGAACAACGCGGGTCACAACTGCAATCTCGTCACCCAGGCCGAGTCGATGGTGATGGCCAAGGAGCGGCTGGTGGAGCAGTACGGCGCGATCCGCTACACGATCGGCACGGGCTGCTCGGGCGGCTCGCTCACGCAGCAGCAGGTGGCCAACGCCTATCCCGGCATCTACCAGGGGATCCTGCCCGCGTGCAGCTTCCCGGACGCGTGGTCGACCGGGCAGCAGCTCGTCGATTACCACCTGGTCCGCAACTACACCGAGAACCCGGCCAGGTGGGGCACCGGCGTCGCCTGGACACCCGACGCGATCGCGGCGGTGGAGGGTCACCCGAACCACGTGAACTCGATCGTGTTCGACACGGTCTACTGGACCTCGCTGGGCGTGCCGGACGACGGTTGCCCCGGCGTCCCGTCCGCGGACAACTACAACGCCGCGTCCAACCCCGGCGGCATCCGCTGCACGCTTGCGGACTACATGATCAACGTGTTCGGCCCGCGCCCTGCGAGCGTGTGGGGGCCGGCGGAGCAGGCGGTCGGCCGCGGCTTCGCAGGGCTGCCCCTGGACAACGTGGGAGTGCAGTACGGGCTCGAAGCGCTGAAGAACGGTCAGATCACGACCGAGCAGTTCGTCGACCTGAACGAGAAGATCGGCGGCGGCACGATCGACAGCGTTTGGACGCCGCAGCGGTTCAGCGCCGACCAGCCCGCGCTCGCCAACGCCTACAAGAGCGGGTCGATCAACACGACGAAGAACCTCGACAAGGTCGCGATCATCGACCTGCGCGGGCCCGACCCGGGCGCGTTCCACGATGCCTACCGCTCGTGGGCCATCCGCGCGCGGCTCGAGCGGGAGCACGGCACGTTCGCGAACCATGTGATCTGGTTCGGGGCCGTTCCGCTGATGGGCGACCCGCGCTACGCGGACGACGCCATAGTGGCCATGGACCGGTGGCTTGCCGGCGTGGAGCGGGACCGCGGCACCGGTTCACTCGCGGCGAAGATCATCCGCAACCGCCCCGGCGACGTGCACGATCGCTGCACGCAGGTGGACGCGCTCGAGCAGGTCACGATCCCGGGCATCGGCCAGGTCTGCAACCTGAAGGACGTCCAGACCCGGTACGGAACGCCGCGCACCGTCGCCGGCGAGGGCATCGAGACCGACGTCAACAAGTGCACGTTGAAGCCGCTGCGACGCACCGACTACTACCCGATTGCGTTCACGGACGGCCAGTGGGCGCGCCTGCAGGGGGCCTTCCCGGCCGGCGTGTGCGACTGGGGGCGGCTGGGAGTCAGCCAGGCCGACCCGATCGCCTGGCAGACCTACCAGGACGGAGCCGTGGGCAACGTCGTGTACGGCGGACGGCCGCTTGGGCCGGCGCCGCCCCTTTCCGGCAGCGGCTGGACGACGGAGATCGCGTTCGGCTCCTGGATCAAGTAGGGGCGCTCAGGTAGGAGCGGGCCGCGGCGCGGCCCGCTCCACCGCAACCAGGAATTCCCTGCACCGACATCGTTTCTCCGTACGCCGGGGTCGAAAGCCGGACCTGGCCACGACCGGTTGCGGTTTGACGGCATTGTGCAGCGGGCAGGCGCCCCATGCCAAGGGAAGTGCGTGATAGCTCCTGAAACGACCCGGATGCGGGAAGCGCCGGCAAGGTAGGGTGCCCCCGATTCGTGAACCCCGACAGGAGCAAGGAGGTGTTGTCCATGTCTGGGCTCCTAAAAAGCCACAAGACAATCCTGGTCGTCCTGGCCGTGCTGCTGACCTTCGCGCTCACCGCGAGCAGCGGCTTCGGCTGGGGTACGGGCGACGAGGGAAGCAGCAAGGGAAAGGCCGGCGAGTACTCCGGCGGCAAGGGGAACGACAAGGGTAAGGACGAGAGCCGAGGCAAGGACGACGAGGGCAGCCACGGGAACAAGGGCGACAAGGATTCCGGCAAGGACGACGAGGGCAAGGACGACGAAGGCAAGGGCCATGACGAGGACAAGGGTCATGGGAAGGACAAAGACCATGGGGACAAGGACAAGGACCATGGCGACAAGGGTCACGGGGACAAGGACAAGGACCACGGTGACAAGGACCATGGCGACAAGGACAAAGGCCATGGCGACAAGGACAAGGACCATGGGGACAAGGACAAGGATCACGACAAGGACAAGGGCGAAGGCGGCCCCGGCGGCAAGCCGGGTGCCCCAGGCGCTCCGGGCGCTCCAGGTGCCCCAGGCGCTCCAGGTGCCCCGGGAGCTCCGGGCGCGCCAGGTGCCCCAGGCGCTCCGGGTGCTCCAGGTGCCCCAGGCGCCGGTCCTGTGACCGTCAACAACAACGTCACCAACACCCAGACCCAGACGCAGACGCAGACCCAGTCCAACAACCAGTCCAACGAGGGCCAGGTTCAGGGCCAGGTCGAAAGCGAGTCCGGCGTTCAGGGCCAGCAGGGCGAGCAGGGTGGCGGCGGAGGCGGACGTGAGTTCGCCCAGACCGACACCAGCGAGGAATCGTCGGAGAGCAGCCAGGCCGCGCAGGGCAGCCAGCCCGCCGAACTGGCAAGCACCGGCGTCAACACCGGAGCGCTTGCGTTGATCGGAGCGCTTTGTGTCGCGGCATCGCTGCTGCTGTTCCGCCGCAAGCGGACCGCGTAGCAAGCACGTGGGCGGATCGGGACGCGGGGGATCGCCGCCCCCCGCGTCCCGCCGCCGGGTAGGTAGCGGCGAAGGGAGAAGCAGGCCGTGGATGCGCTGACCAAAGCAACGTTGCTTTCGACGGAGGCACCGTTCGCGCGGGGTTTCCTGACGTCAGACGCAATCCCGGCGCAGCGGTCCGGCGCGTCGGGGCGAGGTGCGCTGCTCGAGGGCGCGCGCGCATCGGTTGCGGTGATGCTCCTCGTGACCGGGGTGCTCTTGCTGGCAGAGGCAGTCGTGACGCTCGCGTGGCAGGAGCCGTTCAGCGCATGGTCGGCGGCACGGCAGCAGGACCAGCTCAGCGCGGAGCTGCGGGAGGCCGAGTCGGCCGCACTCGCGGCACCGGCCGCATTTGCGGCGGAGCGCGGCCCGGCGACGACGCCCACCGCAGCGTTCGCGGAGGCGCACCGCCGCCGCACTGACAACGGAGATCCCCTCGGCCGGCTGCGGATCCCGAGTCTCGGGCTGAAGTTCGTGTTCGTCGAGGGCGCCAACCCCGGCCAGCTCGAGAAGGGTCCGGGGCACTACGCCGGCACCGCGCTGCCCGGTGAGCGGGGGACGGTCGGCGTGGCGGGACACCGCACCACCTATCTCGCTCCGTTCCGCAACATCGATTCCCTGCGCAAGGGGGACTCGATCGTGCTCCAGATGCCCTACGGCCGCTTTCGGTATGCGGTCGAAGGCTCGATCGTCGTGTCGCCGCAGAACACGCGGTCGTTGCGCCCGGTGAAGCACGACCGCCTCGTGCTGACGACCTGCACGCCGCTGTTCAGCGCCGCGCAGCGACTTGTCGTGACCGCATCGCTCGAGTCGTCGACGCTGCGGGCAGGAGCTAGCGGCCCGCCCGCCGACTCCCGAAGACCGCTACGACGGTGACACCGCCGCGGGCTCTGAACGGAGGCCGCATCACCGTTCCGATGCCGACGTCACGCCAGGCGCCGTTGAGGATCTGGTGCCGGTGGCCGGCGCTCGCCATCCAGGCGGCCACCACTCTGGCGGGCGTGGGTCGCGGCGGCAGCGCGTAGAAGATGTTCTCGCCGGCCGCGAACCGGCGCCCATAGCCGGCTCGGCCGACGCGGTCGACCACCGTGCGGCCCCCGAAGGAGACATGGCCGAAGTAGTTCCTGCGCACCATGTCCCGCGCGTGCCGAGCCGCCGCGCGCCGCAGGCCACGGCTCGCTCGCAGCCGCCGCAGCCCGTGGGCCCGGCGATGCCGGTTCTGGACGCACAGGACCGCCCGCGCGAATCGCCTGACGCCGAGGTGGGCGTCGTGCGCCCTGCAGCCGCCGCCGCCCGCGGCGCGGGCGTCATCGTCGGCCTCCGCCGGGGGCGAAAAGCCCACGAGCAGCGCGAACGCCACCACCATCGGGACGAAGAAGCAGCGCAGAAAGACGCGTGAGCGTTCTCGAGCAAGCACGAGAGGCATGGGGCGTTGCGGGGGCTGGCCGGACCCGGCCCCTCGTCTAGCCGAGGATGGCCGAGTCGGCAGCGGGTCAAACTAGAGGTTGGCCCGGAGGGACCCAAAAGAGCCGCTTTGCTGCGCATTTTCCGGAGAAAGACGGGACCGGCCCGCCCGCCGGGATCTCAGGCTGCCGCTACCGCCCGGCGGCGGCGGGTGAGCAGCACGACGGCACAGAGCGACAGCGCCACCACGCCTGCGCCCCCGAGCCAGATCGCGGGCGGCACGCTGCCGTCCGCGCCGGTGTCCTCCGCAACCGGGGCGCTGACCTCGAAGGTCTTGGCGTCGATCACGGCCAGGGCGCGGTCCCGCCTGTCCACGACGCTGAGCTCGCCGCCGCCCGGTGCCACGTCCAGGCCCAGAGCCGTGAGGTCCGTGCGGCCTTCCAGGGCGTGGAGGTCGATGCACGCGGCCGTCAGGTCGCGCGTGTCGAGCGCGTGCACGAACGGGTGCTTGCCGGCGCCGTCGTAGAGCGTGTAGGCCCACCGCCCACTCGTCGCGCGGGTGATCGGATAGCCACGCATCCCTTCGCCGAACGCGCGTGGATCGATGATCGGATCGGGGAGCAGGCGGCTTGCGCGCGTGTCGTAGGCGCGCACGGCGTAGCGCGTCGGGTCGCGGCGCGACGTGTACTGGATGAGGTACACGAGCCCGCCGTCCGGAGACATCGCGTCGTAGCTGAAGTCGCCGCGGAGCCGGACCACCTCGCGAACGCGCATCTCCCGCGCGTCGAGAACCGCGAACGTCGTCGTCGAGCGGGGGAAGCCGGTGCGCGGACGGATCAGGACGAGCGTGCGCCCGTCTGCAGACAGGCCGTCGACCGTTCCGTCGAGCGCCACGACGGGCACGGCGTAGCGCCCTCGCAGGTGCCTGGAGCGCTGCACCTGCCCGCCATCGCGGCGAATCGCAAGCGCAAGGGTGTCCGGGCCGGCGGGCAGCGCGAGGTATCGCAATTCCCCCGTCCGGCTGGCCACCCCTCCGGGCCCGGCATCGACGTTGCCGACCGGAAGGCCGTCGGCTGCCGCGCTCGCCGGGGCGCAGACAGCCGCCATCGCCAGCATCGAAAGACCCACCCTCAAAAGCCTGCTCACGTCCTCACCTCTCTGGTTTGCCTTGCCATTCCTGATACGGACGCGAGTGCTCGAGAGGTCCACGGGACCTCACGCGGGTTCCCGCACGTATGAGGTACGTGGCGATCCGCGCGCAACGATGACGGCGGCGCTTGCGATTTCCATGTCCGCGCGGTCCGGCTCGGAGAAGATCGCCCCTATCGACGACCGGCGTGCAAGGAGACGTGACGAGCGGAGCGAGCGCGAGTGGATCCGGGCCGCCCAGTCGGGCTCGAGCGAGGCTGCCGAGGCGCTGTTCCGTCGCCACTGGCGGCCGGCCTACCGGGCGGCATATCTGGTTGTGCGGGACGCGCACGCGGCGGAGGACATCGTGCAGGAGGCGTTCCTCTCCGCGTTGCGCGCGCTCGACCGGTTCGACCGGCGCAGGCCGTTCGGCCCCTGGCTGCATCGGATCGTCGTCAACCGGGCGATCGACTGGTCGCGCGCACGAGCGCTGCGGCGTGAGGTGGGGGAGTCGTCCGAACCGGACTCCGCAGGCGCGGCCGGCGAGCGGTACTCGGACGACGTCGCCGCCGCGCTGGCGGTGCTGCCGCCCGAGCAGCGCGCGGTGGTCGTGATGCGCTACGTCCTCGGCTACACCCCGGGCGAGATCGCGCGGATCCTGGGCTTCCCACGCGGAACCGTCAACTCGCGCCTCCGGCGCGGCCTCGACCGGCTCGCGAGCGAGTTGGAGGAGGAGGGGCCGCCGTGAACGAGGTGCGTGTGCGCGAGCTCCTGCAGCACCGCCACGCCCCTGGCGAGCAGGCGGCGGAGGAGCGCGCGTGGCGAGTGATCTCGGCCGGCTTCGCCGGCCGCGGGCCGGCGCGGCGCGCCCGGCATCCCGGACGGCTCGCGGCGGCGCTGGCGGTACTCGCCCTCCTCGTCGCCGGTCTCACTCCTCCGGGGCAGGCGGTCGCCGACTGGCTGCGGGACGTCGTGCGGCCGGGGCGGGACGATGCGCGTGAGGCGCTCGTGTCGCTGCCTGCGCGCGGGCGCCTGCTCGTGACCTCCGAGCGCGGCCCGTGGGTCGTCGAACACGACGGGTCGAAGCGGCTCCTGGGCGCCTACGAGGATGCCTCGTGGTCTCCGCAGGGCCTGTTCGTCGTGGTGACGCGCGGCCACGAGGTGATCGCGCTCGAGCCGGGCGGCCGCCCGCGCTGGTCGATCGCGCGATCCGGCCGCGTGCGCGCCGCGCGCTGGTCGCCGGACGGCTTCCGCATCGCCTACCACGCCGACAGCGCGCTGCGGGTCGTGGCGGGCGACGGCACGGGTGACCGGCTCCTCGTGCGCGGTGTTGCCGCCGCCCCTTCAGCCTGGTGGCCGGGCCCGGCGCACAGGCTGGCCTTCGCGGATGCTCGTGGGCGCGTCTCCGTGGTCGAGACGGACTCCGGCAGGACACTGTGGCGCTCGGCACCCGCGGATGCTGTGACCGGGCTCGCCTGGTCATCCGACGGAAGCCGCCTCATCGCAGTCGGGCCGCGGGCGCTGCGTCAGTTCGATGCGGGCGGCCGTGCGCGCGGGGTGCTGGAGATGGCTCCGGGCACGCGCGCGCAGACCGCCGCCTTCAGGCCGGCCTCCGTCGAGGTCGCCCTGGTGACGCACGCGGCGGGCTCCAACCGCAGCCGCCTGGAGGTCGTGCGGATCGGCGCGGGCGGAGCGCAGCGCCGGCAGCTGCTGGCGGGCGCCGGCCGGTTCGGCGACGTCGCGTGGGCGCCCACCGGCGAGTGGCTCCTGGCCGCCTGGCCGGATGCCGACCAGTGGGTGTTCATCCGGACCGGCCGCAGAGCCCGGCCTGCAATCGAGCGCCTGCGCGCCGTGGGGAACATCGCGAACCAGTTCGACCCGGGCGCGCGTACTGGCCGGTCGCCGTTCCCGGGCCTCGCGGGATGGTGCTGCGCGCCTGTTGGGCGCCCCAAGTGAGCCGCGTCCGTCATCCGGCTTACCGGCGGTGAGCGCGCCTCGGATTTTTCTGGCACCATGATGTCTCGGTTACGGCAGGGGGATCCGGCGCGACTCAATTCGCGCCGCGCAAAGGCCACTCACATCAGGGTGGCCTTCGTCGTTCAGGGACAATCGCCGGATGGCGGAGCTGCTCACGTTCGCGGCCGTTGCGGTGGTTGTGATCCTCGTTCCCGGGCCCGACATGGCCCTCGTGACGCGCAACACCGTGAGCGCGGGCCGGCGCGCGGGCTTCGCCACCAGCGCCGGCGTCTGCACCGGGATCCTCGTGCACGGATGCGCGGCCGCACTCGGGTTGTCGGCGATCGTGCGCGCGTCGTCAACCGCGTTCTCCGCGCTGAAGCTCGCCGGCGCGGCGTATCTGATCTACCTGGGCGCGCAGGCGCTCTGGCGGTCCTGGCAGGGCGGGGCCGCGGACGGGCCCCCGGCCACGAGCAGGGCCGGTGGCTCACCGTTTCGCCAGGGATTGCTCAGCAACGTCCTCAACCCCAAGCTGGCCGTGTTCTTCCTCACCGTGCTCCCGCAGTTCATCGACCCGGGCTCAGCCGCCGCGCCCCGCTCGCTGCTGCTGGCGGGCATCTACGCGGCGATGTGCGCGGTGTGGCTGTTCGGCTTCACGATGGCGATGTCGCGAGTGCGGGAGGCGATGCGCTCCGAGCGCGTCACGCGGCTGGTCGAGCGCGTCACGGGCACGGTGCTGGTGGCGGTCGGCTTCCGCCTGGCGCTCGCGCGCCGCTAGAGCCGCATTTGGCGAGCCTATAATCGGAGCGCTTCCGGCGGGCGAAGTGTTGTGGTGGCACAGGAGCCTTCCAAGCTCTTAGGGCGGGTTCGATTCCCGTCGCCCGCTCTTGCAGACCGCGGCCGTGGGCGTGATCGGCGGGGGAATCGTGGGGACGAGCGTCGCGCTCGCCGCCGCGCGCCGGGGCGCCGAGGTGGTCCTCCTCGAAGCCGAGCGCGAGCTCGGCCTCGCGGCGAGCGGCACCAACTCAGGCGTCCTGCACACCGGGTTCGACTCGCCGCCCGGAGCGCTCGAGACTCGCATGATCCTGCGTTCCGCGCAGCTGCGCGATCCGGTCCTGGAGGCGCTCGGCGTCCCGGTGCTGCGCACGGGTGCGCAGCTCGGTCCCCGCGACGACCGCGAGCGCCGCGCAGTCGAGGACCTGGCCGCCAATGCGCGCGCAAATGGGGTCGAGGCCTGCTCCCGGCCGGACGGCTCGCTGTTCGTGCCGGGCGAGTCCGTCACGGACCCGGTCGCCTTCACGTCCGCGCTCGCCGCCGCCGCAGGGCGCGCAGGCGCACGCGTCGTCTCAGGGGCCCGGGTGACGGAGGTGCGCGACGATCGCGACGCGCTCGTCCTGCGCCACGGCGAGGACCATCTGCGGGCCGCGGTCGTGGTCAATTGCGCGGGGCTCTACGCGGACGACGTCGCGCGTGCCGCGGGGGACTCGAGCTTTGCGATCTATCCGCGCAAGGGCGAGTTCTTCGTGTTCGAGCCGCCGGACCGGGGGTTGCTCGACGTGATCCACCTGCCTGTTCCGAGCGCCGGCACGAAGGGTGTGCTTGTGTTCCCCACCGTGGACGGAAAGCTCGTCGCGGGGCCGACGGCGGTCGACCAGGAGGACAAGCAGGACTGGTCCGTGCGAAGCGCGGCGCGTGACGAGGTGCTCGCCAAGGCCAAGGGTCTCGTCCCCGCGCTGGAGGGTGCGCGGCCGATTGCGTCGTACGCGGGCCTGCGCCCGGCGGGCCGGGGAGTGAACTACGTGATACAGCGCTCGCGCGTGCAGCCGCGCATGGTCCATGCGGCCGCGATCCGCTCGACTGGCCTGTCCGCGGCCCTCGGCATCGCGGAGCGCGTGCTGGAGCTCGTCGCAGCGGCGGGCGTGCGGCTGGGCGAGGAGCAACCGTTGGCCGCTGGGCCGGCGCCGCCGCCGTCCATGCCCTGGTGGCGGCGTTCCGCCGCGTACCGGGAAGGGCGGGCGTGAGCAGGCCGCTGCTGCTCGGGCTCGACGTGGGCACCACCGGCGTGAAGGCTGTGCTCGTCGATGCGCAGCTCGAGCCGCTGGCGTCCGCGACTCGCCGCATCCCGACGCGGCACCCGCAACCCGGATGGGTGGAGCAGGACGGAGACGACGTGCTGAGCGCCGCGGTCGAATCGGTCGCGGAGGTCCTGTCGGAGGCGCCGGGCGAAGTGGTGGCCTGTGGCCTCGACCATCAGGGCGAGTCGGTGATCGCGTGGGACGCGGAGACGCGCAAGCCCCTCTCGCCCAACGTGGTGTGGCAGGACAAGCGGCCGCTCGAGCTGCTCGATCAATTGCGCGCCGCGGGCCTCGAGGAGGAGATCAAGTCGCGCAGCGGGCTGCCGCTCGACCCCTACTTCTCGGCCGGGAAGCTCACATGGATGCTCGACAACCTCCCCGAGGTGCGGTCGGCCCGCGAGCGCGGGACGCTGCGGCTGGGGACGCTGGACGCGTTCTTGTGCGACCTGCTCGGCGCGGACTTTGCGACGGACCCCTCCACGGCGTCGCGCATGCAGCTCTTCTCATTCGGCGCGACGAACTGGGACCCGTGGCTGTGCGAGACGTTCCGCGTGCCTGCGGACGCGTTGCCCGCGATCGAGGACACGGTCGGCAAGCTCGGCACGCTGCGCCATCCGAGCTGGGACCGCGAGCTGCCGTTGTGCGCGAGGCTCGTCGACCAGCAGGCCGCGCTCGCGGGGACGGGGTGTGTCACGCAGGGCATGGTGAAGGCGACGTACGGCACCGGCGTGTTCGTGTTCGCACACGCTGGGACGACGGTCCCCGACGCCGGCGAGCTGCTGCCGACGGTGGCGTGGCGAATCGAGGGCGTGACGGAGTATGCGCTCGACGGAGGGGTGTTCGCGGCCGGGGCATTGCTCGAATGGATGTCGCACAAGCTCGGATTCGCCGACGACCCGCGGGCGCTGGCGGCGCTCGCGCGCGACGTGGAGGACTCGGGCGGCGTGCGCGTGCTGCCGGCCATCGCCGGCATCGGCGCTCCCTGGTGGAAGCCCGAAGCGCGCGGCGTGATCGCCGGCCTGACCGCCGCCAGCGGGCGGCCCGAGGTGGCGCGCGCGGCGCTCGAGGGAATCGCCTGGCGTGTGGCCGACGTGTTCGAGGCGGTCAGGGAGCGGGTCGACGTGCAGGTGCTGCGGGTGGACGGCGGCCTCACGAACGACGCGCTGCTCGTGTCGCTCCAGGCAGACGCCATCGGCATCCCGGTCGAGCAGGTGACGGCGGATGCCACGAGCCTCGGCGCCGCGCTGCTGGCCGGGGTGGGGGCGGGCGTGTTCGCGTCGATCGCGGACGCCGCGCGGCTGGTGCCGATCGCGAAACGCGTCGAGCCGGAGACCGGCGCCGCGTGGCGCGAGGCGGCCGGAAAGCAGTGGCGCGAGTTCGTCCAGCGCGCTGCCGAGCTGTAGGCGCCGGCGAGCCGGACCGGTGTGTCCGAGCGGCTATCCTCCGAAGCACACGGGGCGTAGCGCAGTCTGGTAGCGCACTCGGCTGGGGGCCGAGCGGTCGCTGGTTCAAATCCAGTCGCCCCGACTACCGGACGGAGGCCGCATAGCGACGCACGGACTGGCGCCGGTAGGGGTGCAGAGGGGTGACTGTGCAGTTTCCTCCCTGTTGATCCCCTGCCGGCGTCTGGTGCATAGGGGTGTAGGCCGGTGAACGGTCGTGCAGGGCTTTCCTCACCTTCCCGTCTTTCCGTGCCACACGGCTAGGTATTAGGGGCCGGCGCGAGCGTCTTGCTCGGAAAGCTCGTCAGTCGCAAACAGCGGTACTCCGATCCACCTTCTAAACAAGACCACTCCCGCCGTCCCCGCTGCGATGCCTGCCAGGAACCATGCCTTGTCGGAGAGACCGATCACTTGCTGCAGCGGTACGACGAGCGCGACGTACGCGCCGAGGCAGACAAGGTAGAAACGAAACAGGGTTACGCGAATCGAGACCGTTCTCAAGAGTCGGCCTCGGCATCTTGCTCGGACAGCCTCACGGCTTCGAGGGCTTCGGGCCGTGGCTCAAACACGAACATTGCGTTGGAACGTCCTGCAGCACGCTTCCGTTCGCGCCCTCGCGGTGCGAGGGAGGAGGTTCATGGGCCATTGCGGCCGCCTTCCCGTTGTAGGTCCAGACTGCCGCTCTCGGTGCCGTATGGGACCTACCAGCAAGGAAGGGAAGCAACCCTGTGCTGTACGAGTGTAGTCCGCCACGGCCATGGCGCAGAACGAACCTCCAAGAAGAAGTGCAGGAGGGTCGGATGGTCGGCCGATCACTCGCAGCTACCGCTGACCAGCAGACGGCGGGCGCATGACTCAAACACCCAACAGGGACAACCAATGATCGATGAGAACATCGCAGTGGCCGAGGCCCCTGCCCCGTGCCGTGCCAGCGGACCCGAACGATGACCCGATCACCCGATCGTGAAGTCACGCCCGACACGCGGCCAGCCCAAGACCGAGGGCACCAACCGCACGAACACGGAACGGCTCAAGCCTTTCGTCCAAGAGTTCCGAGGCGTTCCGCTGGCGGAGGTTGACCGGCTGCGCGCCGTCACCTTCGCGCAAATACGGACCCGCGATGCGCTCCATGATCCTGTTCACGGCCTACACAGGGGCACGTTCGCTGGAGGGCTGCGCGCTTCAATGGGACTGGATCGACTTCGCCGCCTCGACGGTGCGTGCAGTCCTAAGCCATTTGTTGAACCTCTGTGCCTGATCCCCGTTCGCGGGCATAGCGAGGTGGAGATATTGATTTCGCCAATAGGTCAGGCCGTTGGAGGGCGCCTCGCGGCCCGGCTCCGTTAACTGTCGGCACGTTCTTATAGAAAGCGGGGGATGATGCACAGGCACCTCACGCTCAGTGCATTCGCGACGAGCCTCTTCGCCATAGTGCTCTGCGGCAACCTGGCTTGCGGCGGCGACAAGAGCGACACCCGCGCCGAATCGCAGACAGAGGCACAGCAGGCCATCCGTCCTGAGGACAGCGCCCTGGCGAAGCGCATTGTCCTGAGACACTCAGACTTTCCGACTGGCTGGCGACGCGAACTCTCGAAAGACGAGGACAGCAGCGGCAACCTCACCTGTCGTGAGCTTGATTTCTCACGTCTGACGGTTACCGGAAGGGCGGAATCACCAGACTTCAGCAAGGGCGACACCACCGAGGCATCGTCCAAGGTGGGCATCTTCGATACGGCTGGCCAGGCGCAGGATGTATTCCGGCGACTCGCGAGCGACGGCACCGCACGCTGTCTCGCGGAGACGGTTCAGAGCGAGATCACAAAAGCGGTTGAGGACGAGGACGAAGATGAGGTAAAGCTCGGCAAGGTGTCGGTAGGCCGAGTCTCGACACCCAAGGTTGGTGATCGGTCGGCAGATCTACAGATCACAATTCCGATGGAGACCAAGATCATCTCGGTTGATGCCTACCTTGACCTGGCGGTAGTCCAACGTGATCGTGCGGTTGGTCTATTCATCTTCGTGGATGTGCTCGAGCCATTTGATGAGGACTTGAAGCGAAGTCTGATAGGAGCGGCATCCGAAAGGATGCCTGGCAACGAGCGCCTCTGAACAGTGAACCGAATCACCATCACGGCCACCGGAGTCGTCATTTTCGCCGTGGCTGCCCTTTCCGCCCCGGCCGCCGCCGGTGCGTCCGGCTACTACGTCAGCCGCACCGAGGCCGTCAGCCTCGCACGCCAGACGGCGTACGAGGAGAGCCCGTGGGACGTGACCATCAATGGGGAGTTCTATGAGCACGACTTCGCACGGACGCGGGGGTTCTGCTTCCCCAAGCGCGGCACGAAACCGAAGCGAGGCACCCGGCGGTATCACCGCTGGCGCTGCGAGGTCTACGACCCGGCTCACTCGTGCGGAGAGGTATTCGGACCTGGCGTGTTTGGCAACCCCGGCGTGTCGCTGCTCATCACCGGCTCGCGTGTGTCGGGACGGTTCTACTGGCGCATCATCGAAGGGCTGCGCTGCCATGGGGACTGATGGCGGCCGATGTGGTCAGCTCGTGTCGCGCGCGCTGACACGGGACTGGATGCAGCAGTCGCGTTGGCGATAACCTCCGATTTCGTTCTCCGACGAAGACGCAAGGAGAGGCTGTGGAGGCGGTCATCGCACTGCTGCTCACCGTTGGGGTCGCCTGTCTGATCGGGCTCAGGGCGGGGCGCGACAGAAGACTCGACGACGACGACGCGAGCGCGCTCGGGAGCACGTACGCCGAGTACCTGCGCGCGGTGTCGGCGGCCGGACTCGTGAGGCTCAGCAACGTCGTCGGAGACGTGCCCGCGCGGGAGGACATCGAGGCGTCCATCAATGGGCCGCGACTGCTCGGCGACATGATCGAGTTGCTCGAGGGCGCGACGGAGGACGCGGTGATCGATGACACCCGCGTCGGCTCTCGGGAGACGGTCGGCACTCTGCTCGCACGGCTCACCGATGACGCCGAGAAGTACTGGCCCGACCAGCTCCCGCCGATTCAACGTGCGCGGGAGTCGCTCTCCTAGTCCACCGTCTCCAGCGCGTCGGCCTCGGTAACGAAGACGCGGATGCGATCCAGCTTTCCGCCCCTCACGCGCACGAGGTGGAAGACGTCTCCCAGCACCGCGCTGTCGGGTGAGCTGTCGATTCGCCACGCCATCGCGACGAACACCTCATCCCCGGCGAGCCGCATCTCGCGCAGGTCGACCCACCGGCCGCCGACCGCGCCGGCGACCTCCTCCAGCCGCGCGAGCACCGCATCGCATCCCTCCCAGGTGCGCCCGTCGGGCATCTGGGGCGGATCTTGCAGCTGGAGCTCCGCGGAGGCGTACGGAAGCATCGCGCGCGGCCCGTCGCGGTTCCAGGCCTCGTAGGCCTCGCGCACGAGTGCGACCGCGTCCACGCTCATCCCCCGAAGTATCCCGTGCCCTGAGCCAGCTTTGCGTCCAATGGCGAAGAGGTCGCTGCAGGCGGAGCGCGCGGGCGCCGATAAGTGGGGTGGAGCGGCGATGGGAATGGGTCCTCATCCACCCGGACGTTGCGTGCACAGATGCAGGCACGTTAGACTCGCGGCGTCTGGACCAGGGAGGCAGTTCGTCTAGGGAGGGATGTGATGCGAGTTCGTCTGTTTGCCGTAGTGGCGCTTGGGTGTCTGTGGCTCTTGCCCGGCATGGCATCCGCGGCCCACGTGCAGTGCGGTGACACGATCACCCAGACGACGGTGCTGGACAGCGACGTGGTCTGTACGGACCAAGATCCTGTCGGCCTGGTGATCGGGGGAGACGACCTCACCCTGTGGATGGCGGGCTACACGATCCAGGGAGCCGATGTGGCAGACACCGACGGGATCGCCGACGACGGCACCGCGCGGTCGGGTGTCGTCATCAGAGGCGGCTCCGGCGGCACGATCACGGGGTTCGACGACGGGATCGACCTCGACGCATCCACCAGCGAGATCTTGAAGGTCGCCGTCGGCGCGTCCAGCACGGGCATCGTCGTGCGCGGGAACGGCAACTACATCTACCGCACGACCGTCGACATGAGCGCCGGGGCCGGGTTCGCGGCGATCGAGGCGCTCGGTGACGACGCCTACCTGTGGGGCAACACGGTCACCGGGAGCGCGACGAGCCTCGACGACGGGATCGTGGTCTACGGCAGCAACCCGCGGATCGTGAACAACTCCGTGTCGGGCTGCGGGTTCGACGGCATGATCGCCGGCGCCTACACGACGGGCATGATCGCGTACAACACCGTGACCGGATGCGACATCGGGATCGCTCCGTCGGGGACCGGCATCAAGGTCCAGCGCAACGACGTGTCCGGGAACTGCATCGGCGTCCTGGTCGACGACCCGGGCGCGTTCGTGCGCAACAACGACGCGCACAACGGCTGCACGGGCATCTTGATCCTGCAGGCGGGCGTCACGGTTCGGGACAACCGGACCAACAACAACGCCGACTACGGCATCGACGCGCCCGCGGGCACGATCGACAAGGGGGACAACGTCGCGACGGGCAACGGCATCGAGCAATGCCTGGTGGTCGTGTGCGTGCCTTCGCTGCCTCCCACGTGATCCGGTGGCGGTGATGCCGTCCCTGGCTTGACCCGCCGGCGGCCTTCGGGTTAGGTTCCGCTCAGCCGCCTCATCCGTACCGGAGGAGTCATGAACGGGAGGATCTGCCTTCGCGCTGTCCTGACCGCGGCGGCGGGCCTGCTGCTACTGGCCGGGGCGCCCGCCCACGCGGCGCACGTGCAGTGCGGCGACACTCTCACCACCAGCACGACGCTGGACGGCGACGTGCTGTGTGCGGACGACTACCAGCCTTACGGCCTCCGGATCGCGGCTGACAACGTCCTGCTCAGGATGAACGGCCACGCCCTCCGGGCGGGCCTGGGCGGCGGCGGAGTCGGCATCTCGAGCTCGAGTCCCGATGCGGACGGTCTCCAGGGCGTGAGGATCAAGCGTGGCTCGATCGAGGGCTTCCTCGCCGGCGTCGACCTGGCGCCCATAGATGACAGCACCATCTTCAAGGTGAACGTCACCACCAATGCCTTCGACAGCCAGGAGCTGGGAGACGCCGGCATCCTCCTGACCGGTCACCGCAACCGGGTCGAGCAGAGCGGAGTCAGCCTGCTGGCTCCCTTCGGCGACCCGGGAATCCGCTTGGCCGGAAACGACGTGTACGCGTGGGGGAACGTCGTGGCGGCCGGCGGGGACGAGAGCTCAGGCGGACATTCCGGCGTTGTGGCCATCGGCGAGCGGCCCCGCCTCGTGTACAACCGAGTCGCATGCAGTCCGCTGGGACAGCTCTCGGTCGCCGGGGTGAGCGCGTCCGGATACACGGAATACGCCGTGGTCAACCGCAATCTCACGCAGGACTGCACCGAGGGTGTCGTGGCGCAGGCGGCGGTTGCGGCCGGCGCCGGCGGCGGTCGGGTCGCGCTGAACCACACGGCCGGCGGCAACGTCGGGATCCGGGTGCAGGACGGCTCTGCCACCGTGAACCGCAACATCGCGGAGGAAGCCTCCGACACGGGCATCCTGCTGAGCCTCGCCGGCACCTTCGTCCGTGCCAACGCGGCTCACAACAACGGCAGCTACGGCATCTACGGGCCGGAGGGAACGGTGGACGGTGGCGGCAACGTGGCCGGTGGCAACGGCGACGGTACGAATCCGCAGTGCGTGAACGTGTCGTGCAGCCCTCCACCGCCGCCCTAGTCGCTACAGATAGCGGTAGGCGAGCACCGCCCCGATCCGCGTGAGCTGCAACGGCGCGCGCCGCCACGCCGCTGCGACGAGCCCCTCGCCGCCGCCGTACTCGACCGCGTAGGACGCGGTGGCCATCGACTCTGCACGGGAGGGCGTGCCGCCGCGGCGCCACGAGTACCGGTAGTGCTGCACGGGTTCCGCCCATTGTGACTTGAAGCGGCCCAGCGAGCTCGTTGGCTGCGCGGTCCCGAAGTCGAAGGTGTGGTGGCCCTGCGCGACCGCCCACGACATGACCTCCCAGTAGAGCCGGTGGTTGGGTCGCAGGTCGAGGGTCTCGTCGGCGGACCCGTTGTAGATCAGCTCGACCGTGCCGCGGTGGACGTGGAACACGCCCGCCGCCGCAGCCCGGCCGCGGTGCTCGACGAGGAAGATCCGGAACTCGCCGGGCGCGAGCAGGTCCCTGGCCAGCTTCAGCTGCCGCATGCTGCGCGGGAGCGAGCGCCACTTGCGCATCGTGTGCAGGTACAGGCGATAGGCGCTCGCGAGGTCGCGGTCGGAGGTGCCCTCCCGGAACGCGAGGTCCGCCCGGTCCGCCTTCTGCAGGCTGCGGAAGAGGTTGTTCGACGACTTGCGCCAGCCCTTCCGCAGCGTGTCGAGGTCGGTGTCGATGCGCAGCATCCAGCGCGGCGGCATCGCGTCCGTGACGAGGTCGGGCAGGTCGGCCGAGTAGTCCGCCATGGAGTGGATCTGCAGCAGGTCCGTGTCGGCGCGGGCCGAGTCACACGCGGCGCGGATGAGGGCCACCTCGAGCTCCCGTGTGTCCGCCAGCGGGCCGCCGGCCGGAAAGACCGGCATGGAGCGGGTCCGCGAGTCCGACACCAGGCCCTTCTTGTGCAGCAGCGGCAGCACGCCGCGCAGTGTTCCGCCGTCGTCTTCGAGCGCGAGATAGCGCGGCTCGAACCGGTACGCGCGGCGCAGCACGGTCGCCCATGCGCCGTGGTGATACAGCGTGGCCCGCGGGTGCGCCCGCACGTACGCGTCGTAGGCCGGTGCCGCCGGGTCGATCGGCACGGCGCGTGGCTCGCTCATGCGTACCGGTACGCGACATGCGCGCCCAATCGCAGGAGCGGCGCCGGGATCACCTGCCAGCCCAGGGCGGTGAGGCGGTTCTCCGAGCTCTCCGCCCCGTAGCCGACCGAGACCAGCGCCTCGGTGCGCGTCGTCGCACCGCCGCGGCGGTGCGTGAGGCGGTAGCGCACCTGCGGCACGGCGCCCCACTGCTGCTTGAAGCCGGCCAGCGGGGTGTCGAACTCTGCGCCGCCGAGATTGACGCGCCGCAACCCGCGGGCCGCGGCCCACTCCATGACGTTCCAGTAGAGCGCGTGGTTGGGGCGCAGCGGAAGCGCGTCCTCGTCGCTGCCGTTGTACACGAGCTCGATCGTGTCGCCGAACACGTGGTACACGCCGCCCGCCACGTCGCGGCCCTCGTGGCTCACGGCAAAGAGCTTGAAGGAGTCGCCCAGCAGCTGCTGGGACAGCCGCAGCTGCCGCAGGCTCCGGGGCAGCGACCGGTGCTTCTTCATCGTGTCCACGTACAGGCGGTGAAAGCTCCGCAGATCGCGCGGTGAGCCGGCGGAACGGAACTCGAGCCCGGACTTGTCGGCCTTCTTCAGGCTGCGGAACAGGTTGCTCGACGACTTGCGCCAGCCGGCCCTGAGCGCTTCGAGGTCGGCGGGAATGTCGACCATCCAGCGCGGCAGCAGCTCGTCCACGACGAATCCCTCGGGCGGCTCGAAGCGGCGATCGTCGGTGTTGATCGTGACGCTCGGCGCGTGGCCGGAGTCGCGCGCCGCCTCGATCAGCTGCAGGGCGACGCGGTCGTCGTCGGCCAACGGCCCGCCATAGGAGAAGACCGGGATGGAGCGGGCGCGCGCGTCCGAGACGAGCCCTTTCTTCCAGAACAGGGGGAGCACGCCGGTGACGGCACCGTCGCTCACCGCGCACAGGTAGGCCGGGTGGAAGCCGTACGAGCGCGCGAGGATCGCGGCCCAGGCCCCGAGGTGGTAGACGGACGCGCCGGGATGCGCCCGCACGTAGGCGTCCCAGCGCGGATCAGCGAGCGGGTCGATCCCGTGCGTCGTCATCGTGGTGTGGATCATCTAGGCTGCCCGCCCCAATGTCGTGGCGTGAAGGAGTCGTCTATCAGATCTACCCCCGCTCCTTCCAGGACTCGAACGACGACGGCGTCGGGGACCTGGCGGGAATCACGGCACGGCTCGACCACCTGGTCTGGCTGGGCGTCGACGCACTCTGGATCTCGCCGTTCTACCCGTCGCCGCTCGCCGACTTCGGCTACGACGTGTCCGACTACACGGACGTCGACCCGATCTTCGGCGCGCTGCCCGACTTCGACCGGCTGGCGGCGGCGGCACACGAACGCGGCCTGAAGGTGTTGCTCGACCTGGTCGCCTGCCACACCTCCATCCAGCATCCCTGGTTCCGTGACCACCCCGAGTGGTACGTCTGGTCGAAAGGGGACGCGCCGCCGAACAACTGGACCTCGGCGTTCGGCGGGCCCGCATGGAGCCGCTACGACGACGAGCGCTGGTATCTCCACTCCTTCTATCCGGAGCAGCCGGACCTCGACTGGCGCAACCCGGAGGTCGTGGCGGCGATGCAGGAGGTGGTGCGCTTCTGGGTCGCGCGCGGCGCCGATGGATTCAGGCTGGATGCGATCGACCGGCTCGCCAAGGACACGGCGTTCCGCGACGACCCGCCGTCGGACGAGCCGTTCGGGCTGCCGCTGATGGAGCACGAGCTGGGTCGCGACCTGCGTTACTCGCGCAACGCCGAGTGGATCGGGGAGGCGCTGGGCGCGATCCGCGAGGCGGCCGGCGACGCGCTGCTGATCGGCGAGGTCTACCTGCCTGCGCACAAGCACGTGCACTATCTGGAGCATCTCGATCGCTCCTTCGTGTTCGAGCTGATCCTGTCGGGCTGGGACCCCGCGCAACTGCGAGCGGCGATCGCGGCCGGCGCCGCGACGGAGGGGCGGTTCGGCCCCGGCGCCGCGTGGGCCCTGTCCAATCACGACTTCGGTCGCTTTTCGACCCGCTTCGGGAGAGCGAACGAGCGCGCCGCCGCGCTCATGCTGATGACCCTTCCCGGCACGGCCACGCTCTACCAGGGCGACGAGATCGGCCAGGGCACGGGTGCCGCGGGCGATCCGCCGTACGACCGCGTTGGCCGCGACGGCTTCCGCAATCCGATGCAGTGGGACGGCACTCGCGGCGGAGGCTTCAGCGCGGCCGAGCCTTGGCTGCCGCTCACCGATCCTCAGGAGCGAAACGTCGCGGACCAGCGCGACGACCCGGACTCCTTGCTGCATTTCTGGCGGAAGCTGATCGGCCTGCGCCGCGACCTCGGTCCCGGCTTTCGCATGGTCGAGAGCGAGGCGGGGATCATCGCCTACGAGCGCGGGGACAAGCTCGTCGCGATCAACGCGGGCGACCAGCCGGCGGTTGTACCGCCCGGCGAACCGGTGCTCGCGACCTCGGCCGCGGCGGCCCAGGATGGCAGGCTGGCGCCGGGCGACGGCGTGCTGATGTCGCGCGCTTAGCACCGCTGCGAGTTAGAAACGCTACAGCCGGGTAAGCGGGCTGATGAGGAGATGCGGAAGGTTGCGATCACGATCGGGGTCGCAGTCGCGGCCATTTTCCTGGGCAGTGGATGCGGCAGCGACGATTCCGGCGGTTCCCGGACACTGAAGTGGTACGTGTTCGCGGAGCCCTCCGGCGCGTTCCAGGATGCCGCGGAAAACTGCACCAAGGAGGCGAACGGCCGCTACCAGATCGAGATCGTCGACCTCCCGACGAACGCCGACCAGCAGCGCGAGTTGGTGGTGCGCCGGCTGGCGGCGGAGGACTCCGACATCGACATCATCGGGATGGACGTGATCTGGACCGCCGAGTTCGCGGAGGCGGAGTGGATCAAGGAGGTCACGGGCGCCGCGCGCGAGCAGGCAGAGCGCGGAGTCCTCCCGGGGCCGCTCGAGACCGCGAAGTACCAGGGGCGGCTGTGGGCGATCCCGTTCACGAGCAACACCCAGCTGCTGTGGTACCGCAAGGACCTCGTGAAGCAGGTGCCCGAGACGTGGGACGAGATGATCGAGCAGGCCGAGCGGCTTGACACGACGATCCAGGTCCAGGCCGCCCGCTACGAAGGGTTCGTGGTGTGGTTCAACTCGCTGGTCGCCTCCGCGGGCGGCGAGATCGTCGACGACGCCGGCGATCCGGTGCTCGGGGCTCCGGCCGAGCAGGCCGCCGAGGTGCTGAAGAGGTTCGCCTCGTCGTCGGTGGCGCCGCCGGCATTCACCAACAACCGCGAGGACCAGGCGCGGCTGGGATTCGAGGCCGGCGGCTCGGCGTTCCAAGTGAACTACTCGTTCGTCTACGCGAGCGCGAAGACCGGGGCCGAGACGAACCCGGCCGTGAAGAAGATCTTCGACAACATGGCGTGGGCGCGGTGGCCGAGCGTCGATCCCGGCAAGAAGAGCCGGGTGACCCTAGGAGGCATCAACCTCGGCATCGGCTCGTACTCGGAGAATCCCGAGCTCGCCGAGGAAGCGGCCCTGTGCCTCGCCCAATCCGACAACCAGGTCATCGCATCGGAGAAGGGCGGCCTCGCGCCGACCAACGCGGCGCTCTACGACGACCCGCGGATCAAGAAGGCGTTCCCGTTCGCCGAGCTGCTCGGTGAGTCGATCGCCGAGGGCGTCCCGCGGCCGGTCACTCCGGCGTACAGCGACATCTCGCTCGCGATCCAGCAGACCCTGCACCCGCCGCAGGACATCGATCCGCAGAAGACGATCGCCGACCTGAAGGACAACATCGAGACGGTCTCCAACGGAGGGCTCTTCTGATGGCGGCGCAGGCTCCCGCCACACCTGCTCCCGTCGGCCGGGTCGGGGGGCGCAAGCGCCTCACGGAGCGTGCGCGGGCGGAGCGCAAGCTCGCCTACATGCTGTGCGCGCCCGCCGTGCTGGCGATGCTCGTCGTGACCGGCTATCCGATCGCCTACGCGGTCTACCTCTCCACCCAACGGTACGACCTGCGATTTCCGGACGACCGGGAGTTCGTCGGGCTCTCGAACTACGGGGAGGTGCTGTCGTCGAGCACGTGGTGGCTGGACCTCACCAACACGGTGATCATCATGGGCTTCTCGGTGGCGATCGAGCTCGTGCTCGGAATGGTGATCGCGCTGATCATGCACCGCGCGATCTGGGGGCGCGGCCCGGTGCGCGCGTCGATCCTGATCCCGTACGGGATCGTCACGGTCGTCGCCGCATTCGCCTGGCGTTACGCGTTCGACCCGACGACGGGGTTCGTCATCGGGCTCGGGCCGATCAGCGAGACATGGGCTCCGCTCGCCGAGCGCGCCGGGTCCTTCTTCGTGATCATCATGACGGAGGTCTGGAAGACCACGCCCTTCATGGCGCTGCTGCTGCTGGCCGGCCTCGCGCTGGTCCCGGACGAGCTGCACGAGGCGGCGAAGGTCGACGGTGCAAGCGCCGTGCAGCGCTTCTTCCGGATCACCCTGCCGCTGATGAAGCCGGCGATCCTCGTCGCGCTGCTTTTCCGGACCCTCGACGCGTTCCGCGTGTTCGACACGGTCTTCATCCAGACGGCCGGGGCGAACGACACCGAGACCGTGTCGATCCTGGGCTACAACCAGCTGATCAACAGGGTGAACCTCGGGCTCGGCTCGGCCGTGTCCGTGCTGATCTTTGCCTGCGTGATCATCATCGCGGTCCTGTTCATCAAGGGACTCGGCGCGTCGACGGCGCAACAGGGGGATGACCAATGAGCACCCACACGACCCGGGAGAAGCTCCTCTGGACCATCGCGATCCTGATCGTCGTCTTCTACGCGCTGCTGCCGGTGCTCTGGATCCTCTCGCTGTCGCTGAAGGACCCCGCCACGATCGGCGACGGCCGCTTCCTGCCGCAGGACTGGTCGCTGAAGAACTACGAGCAGCTGTTCGAGACCGATGCGTTCACCTACGCGCTGCGCAACTCGATCGGCATCGCCGCGATTGCGACCCTGATCTCGATCTTCCTCGGGTCGATGACCGCGTACGCCATCGCGCGGCTCCAGTTCCCCGGAAAGGGCCTGATCCTGGCCGGTGCGCTCGCCGTTGCGATGTTCCCGCCGATCTCGATCGTCGGCTCCCTGTTCGACCTGTGGCGCCAGATCGGGTTCTTCGACACCTGGTGGGGGCTGATCATCCCGTACATGACGTTCACGCTCCCGCTCGCGATCTACACGCTGTCGGCGTTCTTCAGGGAGATCCCGTGGGAGCTCGAGCAGGCCGCGCAGATCGACGGCGCGACGCCCTGGCAGGCGTATCGCAAGGTGATCGTGCCGCTGGCGGCGCCCGGTGTGTTCACCGCGGCGATCCTGACGTTCATCTTCGCGTGGAACGACTTCCTGTTCGCGAACACGCTGACGTCCACCGACCGCGCGCGGACGGTGCCGGCGACGCTCGCCTTCTTCACCGGCGGCTCCCAGTTCGAGGACCCGACCGGAGTGATCTCGGCCGCTGCGGTCGTGGTCACGATCCCGATCATCATCATGGTTCTGATATTCCAGCGGCGCATCGTGGCGGGCCTCACCGCCGGCGCAGTCAAGGGCTGAGGAGGCTCGACGAGATGGCTGAGATTCAATTGGACAACGTCACCAAGCGCTACGGCGACGGCTACGAGGCGGTCAAGGACATGAGCCTCGACATCCACGACGGGGAGTTCGTGATCCTGGTGGGGCCGTCGGGCTGCGGCAAGTCGACCGCGCTGCGCATGATCGCCGGCCTCGAGGACATCACGGAGGGCGAGCTGAAGATCGGCGGCGAGGTCGTGAACGAGCGGGCGCCCAAGGACCGGGACATCGCCATGGTGTTCCAGAACTACGCCCTTTACCCGCACATGACGGTGCGGGAGAACATGGGATTCGCGCTGAAGCTCGCGAAGGT
The DNA here is from genome assembly GCA_035650255.1 of Solirubrobacterales bacterium. Classification (GTDB taxonomy): domain Bacteria; phylum Actinomycetota; class Thermoleophilia; order Solirubrobacterales; family JBBDJG01; genus DASRIA01. Next base: position 74,615 of record DASRIA010000045.1, on the reverse strand, counting down.
CCCCCAGGCTGAGATCGACGAGAAGGTGGAGGAGGCCGCCCGCACCCTCGACCTGACCGAGCACCTGGACCGCAAGCCCGGGCACCTGTCCGGTGGCCAGCGACAGCGCGTGGCGATGGGCCGCGCCATCGTCCGAGACCCCGCCGCGTTCCTGATGGACGAGCCGCTGTCGAACCTCGACGCCAAGCTCAGAGTTCAGATGCGCACCGAGGTCTCGCGGCTGCAATCCCGGCTCGGCACGACCACCGTGTACGTCACGCACGACCAGACCGAGGCCATGACGCTCGGCGACAGGGTGGCCGTCATGCGCGCCGGCGTCCTGCAGCAGGTCGGAACGCCGGCCGAGCTCTACAACGAGCCGGCGAACCTGTTCGTGGCGGGCTTCATCGGGTCACCCGCGATGAACTTCATGCCTGCGACGATCGAGGGCGACCGGGTCAAGCTGCCCTTCGGCGAGGTCACGCTGGGACCGGAAGCCCGCGAGCGGGTCGGGCGCGCCGAGGGAGTCCGCAACGTGATCGCCGGCATCCGGCCGGAGAGCTTCGAGGACGCAGCCATGGTCGGCGAGGCGCGGGACAGCGGCGCGACCTTCCCCGCCAAGATCGACCTGGTGGAGTCGATGGGCTCGGAGCTGTACGCCTACTTCACGGTCGAGCAGGAGCGCGTCGAGTCACAGGAGCTCGCCGAGCTCGCGGAGGACTCGGGTGTCGGAGAGGTGCCGGGCGCCGGCGGGGAGGGACAGGTCGTGGCTCGCCTGGACGCGGCCAGCAAGGCACGCCGCGGGGAGGACCTGGAGCTGTGGGTCGACACGAACAAGCTCCACTTCTTCGACGCGGACGACGGCCGCAACCTGGCGCGCAGCTAGCGCAGCTTGGGGCGCAGCTCGGTGAGGATGTCCTCGCCCCAGGCATGCGTGCGCATCAGCCGGTAGCGGTCCGACACGACGCGCATGTACACATCGGTCTCGTTGCGGCCTTCCAGCAGCCCCGCCTCGCGCAGAGTGTTGATGACCGGGAGGTAGTCGTCGCGGTACCACGCCTCGGCCACGTCCTCACGGTCCATGAGCTCGCCGCGCGCCTGCATGCAGCGCATGCCCCACGCCTCGACGCCCTCGGCAAGGCAGCCGTAGTCCCACGAGTCCGAGGGCACCACCCGTGTGCGGGCTTCGTCACTCAGCGGAACCCGCTCGCGGAACAGGCGCTCGTGGCTCTTCAGCGGCAGGTCCTCGGGACGTAGCTGCGAATCGAGCGGGAGCTTGGTCTCGACCTCCGTGACGTACGCGTCGATGTGCGACCGTCCCTGCGCTCGCGCGACCGACACGCGGTGATGGCCGTCGCGCACGAAGTGCAGGTCTCCCACCCGGAAGACGGAGATCGGCGGCATGTCGCGCCCGCGCCGCTGGGCCTCGGCGATTCGCTGCCAGCGGCCGCGCACGCGCCCGGACGTCGGCCGGAACTCGCGGTCGAACTCCTTGGAGCGGTCCACCGTGCCGACGATCGACTCGATCGGGATCGACTGCAGGCCCACGCTGCGCTGCCCGACCCACCCGAGGGCGGCGGTCACCTCCTCGAACGGCAGGATCACGTCGAAGTCCGATGGCTCCCTCCGCAGGCGCGAGGTGAGGCGGGCAAGCGCCTGTTCGCGGCGCGCCCGGGAGAAGTCCGTCTGCGCGTCCGAGGCGGGGAAGCCGGTGTCGGCTCCGCCCAGCTTTCGGAGGCGAAAGGCCATGCGCTGAATTTAGCGCGGACCGCTCCGCTACTGGTTGAGCGCGCCCGCGCGAAGCTCCGACAACCGCACGACCTCGCGCTCGAGGCGCTTGCGGTCGGCGATGTCGTGAATGAACGCGTGGAACGAGAAGCCGCCGCGCACGCGCACCGCCGTGATGCTCACCTCGACGGGGAACTCGGAGCCGTCGCGGTGGAGCGCGAGCAGCTCGACGCGGCTGTTCAGCATGGGCCCCTTGCCCGTGCGCAGGAAGCGGTCGAGGCCCCGTTGGTGCGCCTCCCGGTAGCGCGCCGGGATGATGAGCTCGGCAAGCTGCTTGCCGACCGCTTTTGCCGCCGGCCAGCCGAACATCTCCTCGGCAGCCCGGTTCCAGGCGATCACCTCGCCCCTCTGGTTCATCGACACGAACGCTTCGCGCGCGCCGTCGATGATCTGCCCGATGTTCTCCTTGCTCTCCTTGAGCGCGGTCTCGGCGACCTTGCGGGCCGTGATGTCGGTCGAGATGCCGCAGACCCCGTATGCCTGGCCGGTGGCATCGTGGAGCGGGAACTTCACGGAGATGAAGGTGTGCTCGCCGCCCTCACCGGGAGCGATCTCCTCCGTCTCGAGCGAGGCGTCCTCCTTCAAGACCCGCCGGTCGTTGGCACGGAAGGCGTCGGCCATGTAGCCCGGGAACAGGTCCCGGTCCGTCTTGCCGATCGCCTTGCCGCGCTCGACGCGAAACAGGGCCTCGAACTTGCGGTTCACGAGGATGTACTTCCCCTCGCGGTCCTTGACGTAGATCACCGCCGTGCTGTTGTCCAGGATCGCCTGGAGCTGCTGCTCCCGGTTGAGCACGATCTCGTAGGTGGTGCGCAGCCGGGTGGAGAAGTTGCCGAGCAGGAGGGCGAGGACGTAGAACGCAGTCGCGCGCGTGAGGTAGCCGAGTGCACCGGTGCCCTCCTCGTTGACGGTATTGACGACCCCGAAGAGGATCAGCGCGAAGGTCGCGGCGATCGCGCCGCCGAGCGCTCCGAATCTGATCGCGATCAGCGCGACCGGCAGCACGTACAGGACGGAGGGCGCCTCGGCGGGGTCGTCGACCACGATCCCCAGGGCGAAGATCCCGACGAACAGGGCGCCGGCGAAGGCCAGCGTCATCGCCCGCTCGCCCTGCGACGAGCGCCGCGGGAGGCGCGACAGCAGTCGCTTGACCCCTCCGGGGCCCCTCGATCCTCTGGGGAAGAGTGCTGCTCTGGCTTCCATTCGCTTTCGAGGTGGTAACGGCCGCGGCCGACAGATCTTTCGGACAACGACACCCGTTGTCCGCATCCAGCTCGGTCAGACCGGTGACCCCTGCTGTCCAGAGCATACCCGCGGGCGCGCCCGGAATTGGGCGCGATGCCGCTTCCCGCCTGCAATTGGGCGCCCTTGGGGGTCGAACAACTGTCGCGGAGGGGGGTGGAACGGGCCTATAATCGAACCGCTGGGGCGGAGGATTGCCGCCTCGCCGTTCGGCGCCGGCAGGGGCCTGGAAGCAGGGAAAAAGGGAGTGTTCTCAGCAAATCGTTTCCGTCTCGGCGGAATCGCTCTAGTTGTCTTGGCCTGGGCGTGCCTGGCTGCGCCTGCGTGGTCGGCGACCGTGACCGTCGATGACCCGATCGTCACGGAAGGGGACGCGGGGAACATCGATGCGGTGTTCACGGTGACGCTCACGACCGTCGAGGCTGCCGACGTCACCGTCGACTACCAGACCCTCCCCGGCCTGCCGGCTGATCCGGAAGACGACTTCCTTGCGCGGACGGGCCAGCTCACCTGGGACGCGGAGACCGGGGAAACGGACGGTCAGACGTCCAAGACCGTCGCCGTCCCTGTAGTCGGCGACGACGTCGACGAGGCGACCGAGTACTTCGACTTGGAGGTGATGGGGCAGGTGGACGGAGACCTGACCGGCACCGCCACGATCCTCGACACCGATGCGACGATCAGCATCGCCGACGTGGAGGTGTACGAGGGCAGTGGCGGGACGAGTGCTGCTTTCACGGTCACGGCCTCGAGCACCGACAGCGGCGACATCACGGTCGGCTACGCGACCGCCGACGGCACCGCCACGTCGCCCAGCGACTACACCACCCGAACCGGCACTCTGACATTCGCCGAGTTCGGCGAGCTGACCCAGACGATCACGGTGCCCGTGATGAGCGACCTCGTCGTCGAGCCGGACGAGCTTTTCCTGGTGAACCTCTCCAGTCCGACGAACGCCACGATCGCGGATGGGACGGGACAGGGCAGGATCCGCGACGGCGACGCGCCGGCACCCCCGCCACCTCCGCCGCCGCCTCCGCCGTCTGCGGACCCCGGCGTGACGGGCGACACCAGCAACCCGACCGTGCAGACCCGGGTCCTGCGCGGGCTCAGCCTCCAGCCCAGCAAGCGGCGCGTGAGTCGCAACGCCCTGGTGCGGCTGAACGGCATGCTGAGGGCGTCGGGCGGCCCGGTGAGCTGCCGCTCGCGCCAGAAGATCGCGATCCAGCGCCGCAAGCAGACCGGCGGCCGCTTCCAGACCTTCGAGGTCGCGATCACCACCCGGAGCGGGAGCTTCAGGTCCTCGACGCGTCCTATTCGTACCTATGCGTACCGCGCGCGCGTTTCCCAGACGACCCGCTGCATGGGCGCCACTTCGAAGACCGCAACGGTCGTCGTCCGCAAGCGCTCGAAGGGCGGCAGCGCGCACCGGTGAGAGCAGCGTGCCAAGCCTGGATTGGACGGAAAACCGCTGTATCTGCCGGGTGGCCTTTGGTACCCTCGGCTTTCCCGGGACGCCCTAGGAGGGGGGTCGTAACTTCGAGATGAGCAGCCGTCTACGAGCCGGATTCGGCATCTGCGTAGCGGTCTTGGCCCTTGGGACAGGGGCGCAAAGCCTGCAGGCCCAGGCGCTACCGTGCGCAGAGCCCGTCCTCACCGAGCCGCCGACACGCGCGACGGCCAACGAGCTCGTGCCCCTCGAGGTGACCAGCGTCGCCCCCGGCACGGAGTACCTCCTCAAGGTGAACGGCCGCGAGGTCAAGGAGGGGATCGCCGAAACCGACAAGATCACCCGCAAGTGGCGCATGCCGGATCTCGGCGACAAGGCTCGCGACGCGCGGCTCGTGATGGTGCTCGCCAACGACGGATGCGAGAACAGCCCCTGGAAGCTGAAGGAGGAGATGCGCTACCGGCCGGCCGAGCCGACGCCGCAGTCGACCGAGCCTCCGCCCCCGGTTGCGACCCCGACGCCGACGCCCACTCCGACTCCGACGCCGGCTCCAACTCCCACGCCGACCCCCGCGCCCAGCGTCACCACGCCCACGCCGAAGCCGCGTGCGACGCCGACGCCGAAGCCGACCCTGCCGCAGCCTTCGGCGGTCACTCCGGTCAATCCGCTCGAGCCGCCCAAGGACGCAAGGGCATGGGTGACGCCGATCGACCCGTATTCCAGGGGTTCGGAGCCCGCTCCCCAGCCGGCCGCCTCGACCAGCCCGGAAGACCGCGCGACCGAGGACGCCAACAGCACCGCCGCGCTGGTCGGCCTGGTGGGCCTGTTCATCGTGCTCGGGGGGCTCTCGGCCATCGCCTGGACGAAGTTCCGGCGGTATGACGACGAGCAGCTTGCCACGCTGCTGAACCCGGACGGCAAGCTGCCTTCGATGCTCGACGACCAAGCAGTTGACCTCGGCGAGCGTGGCATGGTGGGCGCGCAGGAGGAGTCCAAGTCGATGGGCGGCGGTATGGGAGTGGGCGGAGCGCGTTTGATCCCGCACACCGTCGCTGCCGATGCTGCCGACGGCATGGCCGATGGAGCGGCGGCCCAGCCCCTGCCCGAGAAGCAGGACGCCGCACCGGCGGTCGGAGCCGCTCCGGTCGCTGCGGCAAAGCCGGCCCAGGTGAAGGCACCGATCGTCCCGCCGGCCGAGGTCAAGGGGCCGCCTGTGCCGGCGGCCGGGGTCGAGGCGCCGGTCGTCCCGCCCGCGAGGGCCGATGTTCCGGCAGCCGAGCCGCAGGTTCCGCCGCCCGCGCCCGCGATCCGGGCACCGGTCGTCCCGCCGGCCGTCGCCGGCGCGCCCAGGGTGAATGGGGCACATGTCGCGAACGGCGCAGGCGAGGCCAAGGAAGCCGCCCCGGCACCGGCCAACGGCGCCGAGGCCGCCCCGGCCGTGCCGTCGTCGCCTCACAACCAGGAGGTCGACGCCGAGCTGCAGCGCATCCTTCACGACGCCGGCGTGGACGCCGAGCTGGAGGGCGTCTTCAAGGATGCCCGCGCGGAGGCCGAGCGCAAGGGTGTGGCGATGGACTCCGACCTGGTGATGCAGGCGCTCGCGAAGGAAGCCAAGGGTTCCGAGGGCCTCACGCGCCGCACCAAGGACCAGCTCGAGCACCGGTTCCAGCGGCTGGCCGCCGACGAGCGCCGCCGCCCCGGCTCCTCCGGGTAGACAGCTCCCGGCGACCGCTTTCCGCTCGCCCCGCCGGCGATTAGGATGGCCGGTGCGGCGTCGCCGCGCGTGAGATGAGGCGAGGAGAGGAGGTGCCCGTGGCGGTCGTGGCGGGCGTACTGAGCGAGCAGCAGAAGCGCACGCTGGAGGCGCTGTGCGACACGTGGGTCCCGGCGGTCGACCCCGATGGAGCCGACCCCGTCGAGGCGAGCTTCCTCGCCCGGGCCGCGGGAGAGCTGGCGGTCGCCGACCAGATCGAAGGCCTGATGGCGGACGCCATGACCCCGGACGAGATTGCGGCGACGGCGGAGCTGCTCGATGCACTCGGGACCGAGGGCTTCGCGGCGCAGTCCCCGGCGGAGCGCGCGGGCATGGTGAGCGAGATGGCGGCGTCGAGCTTCGACGCCCGTCACGGCCTGCACGCTTTGAAGGGACTCACCCTGCTGTTCTTCTACGCGCTTCCCGACGAGCAGGGCCTGAACCCGAATTGGGACGCGCTGGGTTACCCGGGCCCCAACTCGCCCGCCCCGTCGGCGGCGGAGGCGCCGAAAACGATCCGCATCGAGGACGTGTCGGGCCCGGCCGCGGAGCTCACCGCCGACGTGTGCGTGGTCGGCTCGGGCGCGGGCGGCGGGGTGATCGCCGCGGGCTGTGCGAAGGCAGGGCTGTCGGTGCTCGTGATCGAGATGGGCGGGTATCGCAACGAGGCCGACTTCAAGCAGCTCGAGATCCCGGGGATGTTCGAGCTCTACCTCGGCGGCGGCTTGGCGACATCCGAGGACGGCTCGATCGCCGTGCTCGCAGGCTCGACGCTCGGGGGCGGCACGGTCGTCAACTACATGAACTGCATCCGCACTCCGCAGCACATCCGGGACGAGTGGGCGCAGCACGGCCTGGAAGGGATCGACACTCCCGACTACGAGCGCGACCACATCGATGCCGTGTCGGAGCGGCTCGGCACCAACACCGAGATGACGCGCCAGAACGGGACGCACCAGCTGCTGATGCAGGGGCTCGACTCGCTGGGGCTGGAGCACCGCCCGATCGTGCGCAACGCATCCCCCGACGACGACCCGGAGTTCTGCGGCTACTGCTCGATGGGCTGCCAGCAGGGTTGCAAGCGCTCCTCGATGAAGACGTGGCTGCAGGATGCCTCCGACGCGGGTGCGCGCTGCGTCGTGCAGTGCCGGGCCGACCGCGTGCTGACCGCGGACGGCCGCGCTGCCGGCGTCGCCGCGACCGTGATCCACGACGACGGCAGTGAGACAGCAGTCACGGTGAAGGCGCCGACGGTGGTGGTCGCGTGCGGCGGCGTAGAGTCGCCGGCGCTGCTGTTGCGTTCCGGCATCGGAGGGCCCGCGGTCGGCAAGTACCTGCGGCTGCACCCGGCCTATGCGGTGAACGGGATCTACGACGATCCCGTCGAGGGATGGCGCGGCCAGGTCCAGTCCCTCGTGTCCGACTCGTTCGCGGGACTCGAGGACGGCTACGGGTTCCTGATCGAGGCGACCGGGATCTTCCCCGGCCTCTGGAGCGCGTCGCTGCCGTGGACGGACGGGGCCGACCACAAGCGCCAGATGGCGAAGCTGCGCTTCATGGCCCCGTTCATCAGCGTTCAACGCGACCACGGCAGCGGCGAGGTGGTCGTGGACGATCTCGGGCGCGCGGTCGTGCGGTGGGGACTCGACGACGCCGTGGACCGCCGCGTCGCGGTGCGGGCCAATGTCGAGCTCGCGCGGCTCCACCAGGCCGCGGGGGCGGCCGAGATCTTCACCCTGCACAGCGAGCGCGTGGGATGGCGGCGCGGGGATGACTTCGATGCGTTCGTGGAGTCGATCGAGCGGGCGCCGTACGGCCCGCTGGACATCGTGTGCTTCACCGCACACCAGATGGGCGCATGCCGGATGGGCCAGGACCCGGCGACATCGGTCGCCGACGGGCGCGGGGAGCTCCACGACACGAAGGGCGTCTGGATCGGTGATGCCTCGGCGTTCCCGACGGCGCCGGGCGTCAACCCCATGATCTCGATCATGTCGCTGGCCCACCGCACGGCGGACCACGTGGTGGCTTCCCGGCGGGGCTAACTAAACTTCGGACCCCTCGCCAGCGGGCGTGGCGGAATTGGTAGACGCGCGGCGTTCAGGTCGCCGTGGGCGAAAGCCCGTGGGGGTTCGAGTCCCTCCGCCCGCACTGATCCGCCGAGAAGGGCGCGGCGGGCCTGTCTAGAATGATCAGCCGCACGGCCCGTTCGTCTAGCCTGGCCTAGGACGCCGCCCTCTCACGGCGGAAACAGGGGTTCGAATCCCCTACGGGCTACCTTCCTCCGGCGATCGCCGTCTCGACCTTGGGCGCTAGCCGACGGCGGCCGCGGCAAGGCCCCACGACATCACCGCAAGGGTCGAGTACACGATCGCGCCGGAGATGATCGCGCGGTCGAGGCTGTAGGCGGTCACGAGCAGCAGTGCGTTGAGGCCGGTGGGCATCGCTGCCTGCACGAGGAAGGCGTCCGGAACGTCGTGGATCAGGGCCGCGCAGCCCGCGACGACGGCGACCGGCACCGTCAGCTTCACGAGCACCGCAGCGACCACGGGGGCGCTCAGCGCCGGCGGGAACCGCAGGCCGTCTCCCGCGGCCGCGTACACGCCGAGCGCGAAGAAGCCCAGCGGGGCCAGCGCGACCACCAGCACGTTTGCCGCATCTACCGCGAGGTCGGGCGCGAGCGCATCCGGAGCGAGCAGTCCGAGCACCATCGCCAGCAGCGCCGGATTGCGCGTCAGGAATGCCCGCAGGCGGCTTTCTCCCTCGGCTTCCGTGTGGTGCGCACCGATCGCGAAGGCGACGACGAGCAGCCACGGCGTCGACACCAGCTGGTCGTACGTGATCGCTTCCGGTAGCGCGTCGGAACCCAGCAGCACGGTCGTGAACGGCAGGCCGAGGAAGCCCGTGTTCGCATGGAACGCCGCGCACATGAACGCCCCGCGCGTGTGCCCTTCGAGTCGCAGCGGACCACGTGCGAGCAGCCAGGCCACGGCGAGCGCGACGCCAAGGCCGATGTATGCGAACACGACGCCCGCGCCCACCTCGGACGACGGCTCGAACCGCGCGAAGTTGAAGAAGGTGACGGGCGGCAGGATCACCCACAGGCTGATCCACAGCATCCTGTCGGCGAGCACCGTCGCATCGGGGCGGCGCCGCACGGCGAGCACACCGGCCGCGGTACCGGCGAGGATGACGGCAGCGACCGCGAGCACCGCAGCAGGGTAGGGCACGACGGGCGCCGGCCTCTGTCGCTCCGCGTCTCGAACTTTGCTGAATTGGGACCGCTGTGCGGACCCGATCAGCGACGTTCGCCGCCACGCGCACGTCGTGCCTTGCGACAGCGGATAGACTGCGCGCCAAGAGGTCGGTGGAAGGGAAGCCGGTGTGAATCCGGCGCGGTCCCGCCACTGTGACCGGGAGTGTTCGTCGCACCCGAGCCGTCTGAAGCGGCCCGGGAGCCACTGGGAAGCATCGCTTCCACGGGAAGGCGCGGCGGAATGACCCGGGAGCCAGGATACCTGCCACCGGCCACGCCGTAACCACCCTCGAGGAAGGGAAGGCTCGAACATGAACCTCAGGACTTGGGCGTGCGCCGTGCTGTTCGCGCTGCTCACATGTGCCGGTGCGCAGGCTGCCCCGGTGACAGTGAACCTACGCGTCGAGGGCTCGTCCTCGACGATCTATGAAGCTCCCGTCACGACGGACGGGAAGCAAATCGACAAGGGCGACGGGCCGCATCCGTGCGACGGCACCAACGGAGGCGTCAATCCGGAGCCGGGACCCACGATGACTTCCGCGCTGGACGACGCACCGATCCCGGGCGGATGGGGAGGGGCGTGGAGCGGAGCGTTTCCGGACTTCTCCGTCGAGCGCATCGGAAGCGAAGCGCAGGACCCGCCCAACCTCAAGTACTGGGCCTACGCCCTCAACTACAAGTTCCCCGACCTCGGTGGCTGCCAGCAGCGGGTGGGAGCCGGCGATGATCTGCTGTTTGCCTTCGACTCGTACGGAAAGCCGCTGCTGAAGCTGGGCGGGCCGGCACGCGTCGCGGTCGGCGAAACCGCGATCCTTTCGGTGACGGACGGCACGACCGGTCAGCCGGCCGCTGGAGCATCGGTGACCGGACTGCCCGGGTCCACGGACGCGGACGGCAGGCTCGGCGTCGCCTTCGGCGACCCGGGTTTCAAGTCACTCAAGGCAGAGCGCGCCGGATCGATCCGTTCGAACGCTCTACGGATTTGCGTGGAGCAGCGTGGGTCCGGAACCTGCAGTGGTGTGGTGGACGTCCGTGACAGCGCGGCTCCCGTCGCATCGATCAGCGGACCGCGGAACGGGCGCACATACCGCCGCGGCCCCCGCCTGCTGAAGGGAACCGTGGGAGATGACCCGAGCGGCGTGCGCGAAGTGAAGATCGCGCTGCGCAGGCACGTGCGCGGACGCAGCTGCCAGTGGTGGAGCGGGCGGCGCGAGCGATTCGTCGGCACGCACTGCCGGAAGGTGTTCTTCTTCTCGATCGGCTCCAACCGGAACTGGTCGTACCTCCTTCCGCGCGCGCTCCCTGCAGGCCGCTATGTCCTCGACGTGAAGGCGTTCGACGGGCGCCGCAACCGCGACGAGAAGTTCGTCGGCGGCAGGAACCGGGTCGAGTTCAAGGTGGTGCCCCGCAAGACGCGGGGCACCAGCGCGGCCGCCCGCACGCGGGCCGCGGCGCGGGTGCAGGTGATGGTGGTGGGAAAGGGCGGCACGGTGGTGGACGCCGTGACCTTGCGGGCGCGCGCGACGGTGGTTCGGGCGTCGGGGCGCGCGTGCAAGGTGCCCGGCTCCACGCCGCTGGCCGCGCTGATCGCGGCGCTCGGCCCGCGCGACGTCGGCCGGCGCCTGCGCGACTACGGAAGCTGCGACCGGCGGCGGGCCGGCAGCTCCGCGCAGCTGTTCGTCGATCGGATCGGCAAGGACCGCAACCGGGGCCAGAACGGCTGGGTGTACAAGGTCAACGACTTCGCGCGCAACGTCGGGGCCGCCGACGTCGCGGCGCCGCGCCTGCGCACCGGGGACCGGGTGCTGTGGCTCTACTGCGTGCTCGATCCCGCCTCCCGCAGCTGCCAGCCATCCCTGCGCGTGACGGCCGGCGCCGGGTCTGCGGCGACCGGCGCGCCCGTTCGCGTGCGCGTGCGCGCATACGACAACGAGCGCCGCGACTCGCCCGCGGCGGGCGCACTCGTGGCGCTCGGTCCGGCCACGGCAATCGCTGATGCCGGCGGCACGGCGACCCTGACCGCGCCGCATCACGGCAGCTACACGATCGCGGCCACGGCACCCGGGGCCCTGCCGTCCTTCCCTGTCCCGTTCGAGGTCAAGTGAAGAGCCTTGCCATTCTCGCTCTCGTCGCGCTGGCGATCGCGGTCGCCGGCTGCAGCGTGGGCGCGGACGACGCGCAGCAGGGCGGCGCGACCCTCTCCGTCACCCGGGACTTCGGCGCGCAGCGCGTGCTGGCGGCGCGCGAGGACCCGATTCCCGGCGGGGAGACCGTGCTTCGCCTGCTCTCACGCAACGCGGACGTCGACACCCGTTACGGCGGGCGGTTCGTGAACGCGATCGAGGGCATCCGCTCCCAGGCGAGCGGGGGAGCGCGGCGGGACTGGTTCTACTTCGTGAACGGCATCGAGGCCGACACCGGCGCCGCGGAGCGCGAATTGAGCGCGGGTGACCGCGTGTGGTGGGACTATCGCGACTGGGGCGCCGCGATGCGGGTCCCCGCCGTGGTGGGCGCCTACCCGGAGCCGTTCCTGCACGGGTCGGAGGGAAAGCGCTTCCCCGTGCGGCTCGACTGCGCGCCCGACGCGGCGGACCAGTGCGAGGAGGTGCGCGACCGCCTCGACCGCGACGGGGTGGAGACGGCCATCTCGGCGCTCGGGACCGCGGTGGGCAAGGACACGTTGCGCGTGGTGGTGGGGAAGTGGGCAGACGTTCGCGCTGACGTCGCCGTCCGCAAGCTCGAAGAGGGCCCCGGGGAGAGCGGAGTGTTCGCGCGCCCGGTTGCGCGCGGCGAAGCCTTCGACGTCGCCTTGCTCGATGAACAGGGGCGGACCGTGCGCACGCTCGGGCCCGGCACGGGGCTGGTGGCTGCGACGCGGTTCGAGGAGCAGCAGCCGACATGGGTCGTGGCGGGCACGGACGCGGCCGGTCTCTCGCGCGCGGTCGCGCTGCTCGACCGCGCCACCCTGCGCGACAGCTTCGCGACGGCCGCCTCGGGCCCCGAGCCCATCCGGCTCCCGGTCACCGGCGGAGGCGAGTGATGCCACTCGTCCCCGTTTATCGAGACACCGGATCGCCGCTGCACGCGACGCGCGCCGGCGTCGCCGCGGCGTTCACGCTCGCGCCGTGCGTCGCGGCCCTCGTCACCGCAAATCCGCTGGTGCTCGGCGGTGCGCTCGCCTGCGTGATCTCGATCGGGCTGTCCGCGGGGGTCGGTGCCGAGCTGCGCAGCGCCGCACGCTGGGCCGTGCCCCTCGCGGTCCTCGTTGCCGCGATCAACCCGCTCGTGTCGCGCGAGGGCCTCACCCTGCTCGTGCAGGGGCCGAGCCTGCCGTTGTGGGGCACCCTCGACGTGACGCTCGAGGCGGTGGTGTTCGGCGCCATTGCCGGGTTGCGGGTGATCGTGATCGTGCTCGCCTTCGCGGTGTACTCGGCGGTGGTCGACCCGGACCGCGTGCTGCGCGCCCTGCGCCGGGTGGCACCGCGCTCCGCGCTGACAGCGTCGCTGGCGACGCGGCTCGTGCCGCTGTTGACCCGTGACGCCGAGCGCATGCGCGAGGCATACGGGCTGCGGGCCGATGCCGTGCAGGGCGGCGGCCGCCGCGGGCGGCTGCGGCGCGCCGGCGTCATGACCAGGGCGCTCGGGGCGGGCGCGCTCGAACGCGCGATGGATGCGGCGGCGTCGCTCGAGGTGCGGGGTTACGGGAGCCGCGCGCCCGCGACGAGGGCCCAGCGCCTGCCCTGGTCCCGCGACGAGCGGGCGTTCGCGCTCGCCGCGCTCCTGCTCGCCGGCGTGCCCGTGGCCCTGAGGCTGTCCGGCGCGGGCTGGTTCGAGCCCTATCCGACCGCGGCAGTGGACGCGGGCACAGCAGCGCTGGCCGCGGCGGCAGCGCTGAGCGTCATCGCGCTGGCCCCCTTCGCGTTCTGCATGCACCGCCGCGCGCGCCGCCGGGCCTACCCGGGTCATGTGCGTGCCTGACGTCCTGCGCATGCGCCGCGTCACCTATCGCTATCCGGGTGGGGGGCGGCCGGCGCTCGACGGCGTCGACCTGACGCTGACCGAGGGCGAGCTGGTCGTGCTCGCCGGAATGTCGGCGAGCGGCAAGTCAACCTTGCTGCGCGCGGCGTGCGGCCTCGTGCCGCACTTCTTCGGCGGCGAGATGGCGGGCAGCGTGGCGGTCTGCGGTCGCGACACGCGGACGCACGGGCCCGCCGGCGTCGCCGACGTGGCGGCGATGGTCTTCCAGGACCCGGAGTCGCAGCTGGTGATGAACGGGGTGCGGGCCGAGCTCGAGCTCTCGCTGGAGTCCCGCGGTCACGGTGGCGCGGGCGCCGCGCGCGCCGTGGAGGAGGGGGCGCTGGCCCTCGGCATCGAGAACCTGCTCGAGCGCCCCGTGCGCACCTTGTCCGGCGGAGAGATGCAGCGCGTGGCCCTGGCCGCGGCGCTGGTCGCCGGCCCGCAGCTGCTGCTGCTCGACGAGCCGACCTCGCAGCTCGACCCCGTCGCGGGCGAGGAGCTCCTCTCGCAGCTCCGGCGCCTGAACGAGGAGTGGGGCACGACGATCCTGATCGGCGAGCACCGCCTCGAGCGCTGTCTGGCCGGGGCGGATCGCGTGGTCGCGCTCCAGGAGGGGAGGATCTCGTACGACGGCGATCCGGGCGCGTTCCTGGATTGGGCCGCGGTGCAGCGGCCGGAGCTGCTGCCGCCCGCCGCGCGGATGTTCTCGCTGGCCGGCATGCGGCCGCTCCCGGTGACGGTGAAGGAGGCGCGCAGCCGTCTGCCGGCGGGGCCCGTGGAGCGCCGCGCCACGGAGGCGCCCCGCGCGCGGCCGCGGCGGCCCGCGCTCTCGTTGCGTGACGTGTGGGTCGAGTTCGACGACGGATCCGGTGGCACGGCCGTGGCGCTGCGCGGTCTGTCGCTCGACGTGGCGGGCGGCGAGATGGTTGCGCTGCTGGGCCGCAACGGCGCCGGGAAGAGCACGCTCCTGCGTGCGGCCGCGGGTGTCGTGACACCCGACCGCGGGGCGGTGCGCGCGGCCGGGGAGGTGGCGCTCCTGCTGCAGAGCCCGTCCGACTACCTGCTGCACGAGCGCGTCGTCGACGAGCTGCCCGGCGACGCTGCGGCAGCAGCGCTCGACGAGCTCGGGCTGGCCGACGTCGCGCAGCGCGATCCCCGTGACCTGTCGGGCGGCGCCCGCCAGCGCCTGGCGCTCGGCATCGTGCTGGCGGGCCGCGGGATCGGCGGGGGAGACGCACCGGCGGTCGTCGCACTCGACGAGCCGACGCGCGGGATGGACCAGGCGCGGAAGCGCGCGCTCGCCGACCGCCTGGCGCGGCTCGCCGCCGCCGGCGCCGCGGTGCTGGTGGCGACCCACGACGTCGAGTTCGCGGCTCGGGCGTCCCGGCGTTGCGTCCTGCTGGGCCGGGGGCGCGTCGTGGCCGATGGGCCCACCGGCGAGGTGCTCTCGGGCGGGCGCTACTTCACGACCGAGGTTGCGCGCGTGCTCGGCCCCGACGCGGGAGCCGTGCTGGCCGAAGACGGCGCGTCGGTGCTCGCCGCGCGTCTCGCCCCGGAGCAACGCACGGCGGTGGCGCAGGCGTGAGCTGGCAGGCCGGCAGCGCGGTCGTGGTGCTCCTGGCGGCCGTCGCGGGCGTGTTCTGGTTCGAGAGCCGCCGGCCCCCGGCGAAGCTGGTCGCGCTGGTCGCCGCGCTGGCCGCGCTCGGCGTGGCCGCGCGCGTGCTGTTCGCGGCCGTGCCGAACGTGCAGGGCACGACCGACGTCGCGCTCTTGTCCGGCTATGTGCTCGGCCCGGCGCCCGGGTTCATGGTCGGGGCGCTGGCGGCGCTGGCCTCCAACCTGTTCCTCGGCCAGGGCCCGTGGACGCCGTGGCAGATGGTGGGATGGGGCGCGGCCGGGTTGGGCGGCGCGCTCCTGGCGTCGGCTGCGGGCCGGCGGCTGGGCCGCTGGCCGCTGGCGCTCGCGTGCGGCCTCGCGGGGCTCGCCTTCGGGGCCTGGATGGACCTGTTCACGCTCACGAGCTTCGCCGCGCAGACCTCCGCCGAGGGCTACTTCGCCATCGCGGCGCTCTCGCTGCCCTTCAACCTCGCGCACGCGATCGGCAATGTCGCCCTGTGCCTCGTGTTCGGGCCCGCGTTCGTGCGCCTGCTGGACCGCTTCCGGCGCAGGCTGCACGTGCGATGGGAGCCGGCCGCCGCGCCGGGTGCCCGCGGCCGGGCGGCGGTCACCACCACGCTCGTGCTGGCGATGGTGCTGGGCGCCTCCTCCGTGGCGGTTGCGGCGTCGCGCCCGGTGCGCGACGGCGCGCGATACCTGGAGCGCGCCCAGAACGCCGACGGCGGCCTCGGCGGTGCGCCAGGCCAGGCATCCAACCAGCTCGTCACCGGGTGGGCCGTGCTGGGGCTAGAGGCTGCGGGCCGCCACCCGCTGGACCTGCGCAAGGGAGGGAACACCCCGATCGACTACATCCGCTCCGGCGTCCGGTCGCTGGGCGAGACGGGCGAGCTGGAGCGCACGATCCTGGCGCTGCGCGGGGCGGGCGTCGACCCGCGGCGCTTCGGAGGCCGGGACCTGATCGCGGACCTGGAGCGCAAGCGCCGCCCGGACGGCTCCTTCTCCGGGCTGTCGAACTGGACCGCCTTCGGGATCATGTCGCTGCGCGCGAGCGGGCGCTCGCGGAGCTCTGCCGCCGTCCGCCGTGCAGCCGCGTGGCTCGCGCGCCAGCAGAACGAGGACGGCGGCTTCTCCTATGCGACCCGCGGGGGCGGCACGTTCGTGGACGAGACCGGCGCCGCCCTGCAGGGCCTGGGCGCCGCCGGGCGCCGCGGTAGCCGCACCGTCGCGCGAGCCGTCCGCTATCTGCGCGGCGCGCAGAACCCCGACGGCGGGTTCGGCCAGTCCGAGGGCTCGCGCTCGAACGCGCAGTCGACCGCGTGGGCGGTGCAGGGCATCGTCGCGGCCGGTCGAGCGCCCGCGGCGTTCCGCCGCGGCGGCCGGACGCCGCTTGCGTACCTCGCGAGTCTCCAGCAGGCCGACGGCAGTTTCCGCTACTCGCGCTCGAGCGCGCAAACCCCGGTCTGGGTGACGGCCCAGGTAATCGCCGCCCTGCGACGCAAGGCGTTCCCGGTGAAGGAGCCACAACGCCGCCGCGCCGCGAAGAAGGCCACGCCCGGCGCCCCGCCGAGGCGCAAGCGCACAGTCAAGGCAGGCAAGGAGGGTGAACGTCCGAAGGCGGCCGAGGTGACACGCCGGCCCACCGCCCCCGTCGAGACGGCAACCACACTCCCCACATCCACTCGCTCCCAAGCCAAGCACGAGAGCGACGGCGACCCCCCGCTGCTGGCCCTGGCCGGCGCGGCCCTGATCGCGGTCACAGGCACCGGCGCATACATCCTGCGACGCCGCCCGTAGGGAGGCGGGCGCCCGGAGCCCCTCACCGGAGACTCAAAACGGTTTTCGGTCTCCGGGGAGGGGCTCCGGGGGACCGCCGCAACCACACGCTTTACAGTCCCAAGCGATGATCTCCCGCGCCGACGCCCTAACAGCGCTCCAGCAGGAAGCATTCGACGTAGTGGTGATCGGCGGCGGCATCACAGGCGCCGGCGTCGCTCTCGATGCGGCCACGCGCGGGTTCTCGGTCGCCCTCGTCGAGCGCGACGACTACTCCTGCGGCACGTCGAGCCGCTCGTCGAAGATGGTCCACGGCGGGCTGCGCTACCTGCAGAACTTCGACCTCGGGCTCGTGCGGGAGGCGCTGGTCGAGCGGCAGCTGATGGTGCGCCTCGCGCCGCACCTCGTGAAGCCGCTGCCCTTCCTGGTGCCCGCGCTCGAAGGCGCGCGCCTGGACCTGCGCATCGGCGTGGGGCTCAACATGTACGACGTCATGTCCCTGCGCAACCCGCGCGCACGCCGCCGCGCGAAGCGCGAAGCGGCGCTCGAGGGAGGCGAGTACTGGAGCCCCGACCGGCATCGCACGATCGACGCCGGCGAGGTGCTCGAGATGGTGCCGGCCCTCGCGTCGCGCAATCCGTCCTCGGGCTATCTCTTCTACGACTGCCAGACGGACGACTCGCGGCTGGTGCTGACCGTGCTCGGCGAGGCGGAGCGGTTCGGCGCCGTGTGCGTCAACGGCGCGCGGGCGGTGGAGCTGATCGAGGACCAGGGCAAGGCCGCCGGGATCGTGTGCGAGGAAGCCGAGTCGGGCGAGCGGTTCGCGATCTCGGCCACGAACGTCGTGAACGCGACCGGCGTGTGGGCCGATCGGATCCGCCCCGAGGAACTGCACGGCGAGGAGGACGAGGACGTCCCCGTGATCCGCCCGAGCCGCGGGACGCATGTCCTGCTCGACCGCGAGCAGCTGCCGCTGAACGCGGCAGTCGTGGTGCCCGCGGGCGAAGACCGCACGATCTTCGCGCTGCCCTGGCTCGGCCAGACCCTGGTCGGCACGACGGACAACGACTACGAGGGCAGCCTCGAGCACCCGCCGGTGTCCGAGGACGACGTGGCGTACCTGCTCGCGGCGGTGAACTCGTTCTTCGGGACGGAGTTCGGGCCCGGAGACCTGGCCGGCGCCTACGCCGGTGTGCGCCCGCTGATCTCCAGTGCGGATCCGAAGAAGAGCGTCGACATCTCGCGCAAGGCGGAGCTCTACGAGACGTCGTCGGGGCTGATCACGATCACGGGCGGCAAGCTGACGACCTGGCGGCGCATGGCCAAGTTGGTCGTGGACCGCATGGTGGAGCGCGAGTTCCGGGATGCGCCCTGCCGCACCCACGAGATACCGCTCGGCCATCCCGTGGACCCGGCCACCCTGCACGACTCGTCCGGGATCGGCGAGCACTCGCGCGCCCATCTGGCCGCGCGCTACGGCCTGTTCGCTGAGCAGGTGCTGTCGATCTGCGGAGAGGACCCGGACCTGGCCCAGCCGATCGTCGAGGGCATGCCGGACCTGCTGGTCGAGGCGGCCGTCGCGGCGCGCCACGAGCAGGCGCGGACGGTCGCCGACATCCTGTTGCGGCGCACCCGCCTCGGCCTCCTGGCGGGGCGCCGGCTCGCCGACGATCCGGGCATCGCCCTCCGGCTGGCCCGCATCCTGGGACGCGAGCACGGCTGGGGGAGGCGCCAGGTCAAGCGCGCCGCGGAAGCATGGCCGGAGATCGTTCGGGCAGAGCGGCTGACGGTGGCAGAGGTGGCCGCGGTCCGCAGCTGAGGGCCGGCGCGCCCCGGTTACGGGACGAAGATCCCCTGCGTGAGGAACAGGTCGTTGACCTGCGTCGAAGCCTGGCCGTCGGCGCCGCCGTCCCAGACCTGGATCCGGCCCAGCTCGATGATGGCCCGCTTGCTCTCCTTGATGCTCCCCGGAGTGATCGCGTCCCGGGTCGTCGTGAGGTTGCAGTTCGAGCCGACCGTTGTGCTTGCAGTCGTCACGCAGGACACGGTGAAGTTCCATGCGGAATCGACACTGGTTCCGGACTCCACGGGACTTGCCGCGCCGATGGCGTTCTCCTTGTCGGTCTGGCGCCGCGTCTCCGCGCGCACCCGCAGCTGCCCGGTGTAGTCGGTGAGGTCCGCCTTGTTGCGCACGTCCTGGATCCTGAGCTGCATGGACACATCGGCCTCGTCGGCCGGGGTGCTGGCGATGCCCGGAATCGCGCCGATCCGCACGGACGCGTCCATGTTCGACCCCGCTCCGTTGACGTCCGGCGTCCCGATCGTCAGGTAGCGCGAGTACGGCTTCGGTGGCGTGCAGGACGGATGCGCGAGCGGCGGTCCGTGCATGCGGTCCGGCGTCTTGCAGGGACGGAAGCTGGGCACGAGCGCGACCCGCACCTTGTCCGCCGTCTTGGGGCGCACGAAGGTCGCAGCGAACGGGATCGGCTGCCAGGAGGGCGACGTGTCGATCACCGTGTTGTTGGTGATGCGGACCACGTTCGTGCCGTCCGGGCTCATCGTGTACACCTCTGCATCCTTGAAGGCGCCGCGGATGAAGGCGATCTTGTCGCCCTGCGGCGACCACACCGGGTGCTCCTCGGGAATGCTGCCGTTGGTCGTCAGGACAGCCGGGCCGGTGCCGTTGGCGTTGACCTTCCAGAGCTCGTCCGCTGCGTTGGCGTAGCTGTGGAAGACGACCTGGTGGCTGGTGGGGGACCAGTCCGGCTGGTCCTCGACACCCACGATGCTCGTGAGCTGCTTGAGGCTGGTGCCTTTCGGCGTGAACTTGTAGATGTCGCCGTCGCGCGAGAACGCGATCGCGGTGCCGTCGGGCGACCAGCTCGGGTCCCTCTCGTTGATCGTGGGCGTGTTGGTGAGGTTCTTCTGATTGGTGCCGTCGGCGTCCATCACGAAGATGTCGAAGACCCCCGCGGTGCCGGCGCGGTCGCTGGCAAACGTGATCTTGGTGCCGGTGGGGTTCCAGGACGGGTGGGCGTCGGTGCGCGGGTCGGTCGTCAGCTGCACCCGGTTCGAGCCGTCGCCGACGGCCGTCCAGATGTCGGTGCGCAGCCCGGTGCTGCGTTCGAAGGCGATCTTGGCGCCCTTGGCGTTCCAGGTTGGGTTCAGCTCGTCCTGGTTCAGGCTGGTGATGCGTGTCTGGAGCGTCCCGTCGTTGGCCATCGTGTAGAGGTCGTTGTCCGCGGGAAAGCCGTTGCGGAAGCTGTCGAACGCGAGCTTGCCGTTGGTGCCCGGGAAGGCCGCCTGCGCGGCCGCCGGGACGACGCTCGCGGCCATCAGCATCGCCAGCAGCGCGAGCATGACGCGCACGCCGGCTCGGTTGCACTTCCCGGCGACGGCGTGCATCACGGGGTCGGGTCTACGAACTGGATCGGGACGCGGACTATGTCGCGGTCGAGCGTGCCGTTGCAGCCGCTCATGTGGTACCAGGTGTAGAACAGCTGCGCGGTCTGTCCCACGGTCGTGAAGTTGCGCGACGTGCTGCTCGGGTCGAGGATCGAGACCTCCTTGATCGGGTCCGGCAGCACGCAGTCCCTGACCCAGGTGATCTCGGCCTCCATCAACAGTGCCGAGTGCGTCCAGTTGAGCAGGTCGTCGGAGAGCGCGTAGTAGACGCCCGGCGGCTTGCCTTCAGCCGGCTCGCCCACGGAGTTGCCGACCAGCATCCACTTCTTCAGGTAGGTGTTGTAGGTGAGGCTCTCGCTGATCAGGCCGATGCTCGCGAAGTCGACCGGCGCGCAGACGTGGTCGGCGGGGTTGATCGACTCGATGTACGGGTTGGCGAAGCGGGTGGAGAAGTCGGTGCCGTTCCACGCCCGCCAAGAGGACGGGGTGCTGATGTCGCGCGTGCGCATCAGGCAGTCGCCGAACTGCTGCGCGCCCTTCGGGTTGGCGCGGAAGATGGCGTAGAACCAGCCGTCGCCGGTGCGCACGATCTGGCTCGGCGTGAAGTAGCCGTGCGGGCCGTCCTTCGTGAACTGGTACGGGATCGTCGCGATCATGTGCGCGGGTGCGCCCGTGTTGGTGAAGCCGGCCCCGCCGCTCGTGGAGACCGCGGTGGTGATGGAGTTCCACCAGCACTGGTACCCCTCGCCGCAGCCGGAGAGGAACTGCGAGCCCTGGTACTCGTTGTGCACCAGCGCGTACACGTTCGCGCCGTCGGCAGTCCACGGGGAGGCGATCCACTCGCGCGAGTTGAACGTCGCCACGTCCGGGCTGTTGGTCGACGACATGATCACGGTGCACGGGTGTGTGAAGGGACCGTCAAGCGAGTCCGCGAGCCAGCGGTAGTTCGTGAAGTGGCCCGCGATCAGGTTGATCTTCCCGGTGTTGTCCCGGAACGCCCGCGCCGACTGGTCGGGGATGTCGTTGTTCTCGCACTTCTGCGTGGTCCAGTCGTAGACCATCACCTCGGGCCCGGTCTGCTGCACGAAGTCGGTGTTGAACTGGAAGTTGTCGTACGGCGGCGGGAGGGCGCCGGCGGCAGCCGGCAGCAGCGCTGCGCCGACGATCGCCAGGCACGCAGAAACGACCAGGCGCCTTGCGCCGGTCAAGGTGAAACCCCTTCGTCTCACGCTACGAACTCCCATGCCCCCCGCTGCTGATGGATGGCCTTTGCGGCAGGTCACCACCGTCCCCCGCTGATAGCCAGAATACTATCGCCGGTCCGACCTTGCGACACAAGGTCAGATCGCTTCTGAGCCGGGACGGGCCCCGCGGTCCTATGCTAGGCGACCTCGGATGCGATGACTAGAGCAGCGGGCCACACCCTGGTCGCACGGGAGCGCCAGTTCGGCCTCGACGGCGCTGCGCACGTGGTCGGCATCCTGAACGCGACTCCCGACTCGTTCTCCGACGGCGGCGACCACCCGGATCTCGGGGCCCGGGTGGCCCGGGGGCGCGAGCTGCTGGCCCAGGGGGCCGATCTGCTGGACGTGGGCGGGGAGTCCGGGGTGACGAACAAGCCGGCGGTGGACCCGGCCGAGGAGATCGAGCGCGTCGCCCCCCTGGTGGAGCGCCTGGCCGGCTCGGGAGCAGCCTTGTCGGTCGACACGTACAAGGCTCCGGTCGCACGCGCCGCCGTGGCGGCGGGAGCCGTGATGGTCAACGACCCGAGCGGCCTGACCGACCTCGGCGTGGCCGGGGTGTGCGCCGACTCCGGCGCCGCGCTCGTGGTGACCCATACGCGCGCGCGCCCGAAGGAAAAGCTCCATCGCCCTCGTTACGACGACGTCGTGGACGACGTGAAGAGCTTCCTCTGTGAGCGGCTCGAGCTCGCGCGTGAAGCCGGCGTCGCGGAGGACCGGCTGGTGGTCTGCCCCGGCCCCGACCTGGGCAAGGACCCGGCACAGACGATCGAGCTGCTCGGCCGCCTGGACGAGATCAGCGCGCTGGGATACCCGGTGCTGCTGGCCGTGTCGCGCAAGGACTTCGTCGGCGCGCTGACGCAGAGGGCGCCGCGCGAGCGTCTGGGCGGAACGCTTGCCGCGATCGCCCACGGGCTCGACCACGGCGCCGACTTCCTGCGCGTGCACGACGTCGCCGCGACACGCGACTTCCTGGCGGTTCGCGCGGCGCTGCGGGGCGATGTGTCCGTGCCGGCCGACCTGCTGCTTGACGACCGCCTGCGGCGGGAACAAGTAGAGGAAGTCAGTCGTGAATCAGGAACACCTTGAGATGAGCTCTCTTCGCATCGCACACATCTCCGACCTGCACTGCGGCTCGCCGCACTTCCAGGCCGACCTGCTGGAGCGCGCGATCGAGGAGATCAACGAGCTCCAGCCGGGCGTCACCGTGATCAGCGGCGACCTCACCTCGGACGGGTTCCGCGGCGAGTACCAGATCGCGCGCGAATTCGTGGACCGGATCGAGTGCGAGCAGCTGATCGTCGTCCCCGGGAACCACGACTCGCGCAACGTGGGCTACGTGCATTTCGAGGAGATGTTCGGGCCGCGCCATTCCTCGCTGCACGTCGACGGTGTCTCGTTCGTGGCCGAGGACTCGTCCGAGCCCGACCTCAACCACGGCCAGATCGGCCGCAACCGCTACGAGCACATCGAGCAGAGCTTCTCCCACCCGGCCGACCTGCGCATCTTCGTCCTGCACCACCACCTGTTGCCCGTCCCCGGCACCGGGCGCGAGCGCAACATCGTCTACGACGCCGGCGACCTGCTCGAGGTGCTGCTGCGATCGCGGGTGGACCTCGTGCTCGCCGGCCACAAGCACGTGCCGTACGCATGGCGCCTCGAGGACCTGTTCGTGGTCACGACGGGCACGGTCTCCACCCTGCGGCTCCGCGGTCACACCCGCCCCTGTTACAACGTGATCGAGATCGATCCCAGCTCGGTGCGAATCGTGCGCCGGTATCCGTTCGACGATCAGGAGCCGATCATCGAGTGGTCCCGCCAGATGCCCCACGAGTACGAGAAGGCCGGCCTCGACCGGGAGGGAGTCGGCGGGTGAGGGCGTCGCGTTGCGGGTCATCGCGCTCGTAGACGGCGAGCACCATCCCGGCGTCGCGCGCGCGGCGCTCGACAAGCTGCAGGAGGAGCACGAGCTCGCGGGCGTGCTGTTCGCCGGCGGCGAGGAGAAGGTCCCCCCGGCGGTGCTCGCGGATCCGGCCGCCCACTACGGGCGGGACGTGACGATGCCGGGGGAGGACGTGCGCGCAGCGCTCGGCTCCCTTGCCCGAACATGCGCAGCGGAGGCGGTCGTCGACCTCTCGGGAGAGCCCGTCGTCGATCCAGCCGCCCGGATGGAGCTGGCGGCGGTCGCACTGCACGAAGGGCTGGAGTACCGCGCGCCCGGCATGCTGCTGACCCCGCCGGCCGCCCCTGCGCCGGAGACGGACGGCGTTCCCGTTGTCGCGGTGATCGGGACCGGCAAGCGAACCGGCAAGACCGCGCTCGGCACTCACCTCGCTGCGCTGCTGCGCGAATCCGGCATGGAGACCGTGGTGGTCTCGATGGGGCGGGGCGGCCCGCCCGAGCCGGTCGTGATCCGGGCCGCCGCACGCCCGGGCCTCGCCGAGCTGCTGGAGATCGCGCGCGCCGGCGGACATGCCGCGTCCGACTACCTGGAGGACGCGGTGCTCGCCGGCGTGACCACCGTCGGCTGCCGCCGCTGCGGGGAGGGCCCGGCGGGTGAGACCTTCGAGTCCAACGTCCACGCGGGGCTGCGCGCGGCGCTCGAGGAAGAACCGGACGTGATCGTGCTGGAGGGAAGCGGCGCCGCTCTGCCACCGGTGGCCGCGCACGCGACGGTGTGCGTGACGCCGGCCGCGGACGCCGGTGCGCAGGCGCTCTCCCACCTCGGGCCCCTGCGGCTGCTGCGCGCCGACCTGCTCGTGCTGCTGGGAGCGGCCGAGCTCGCGCCGTCCCTGCGCGGGCAGCTCGACGGTGGCCTCGACCGCTGGATCCCCCGCGAGCGGATCGTGAGCTGCGCCCTCCGGCCGCGCCCGGCGGAGCCGCTGGAGCAAGGCGCCCGCGTGGCATGCTTCGTGACGGCACGGCCAGGCACGGAGACGAGCCTGGTCGAGGGATTGGCCCGGGAGGGCGTGAAGCCGCGCCACCTCTCGACCAACCTGGCGCGGCGCGAGGAGCTCGCGCGAGATGTCGAGGCCGCGCTGCGCGATGGGTGCGATGTGTTCCTGACCGAGCTGAAAGCCGCCGCCGTCGACGTCGTCGCCGAAGCCGCCGCCGGCGCGGGAGTGCGCGTCGTGTTCCTGCGCAACCGCCCGGTCGCCGAGGCGAGCGGGCCGCCGCTCGACGGCGCCCTGCTCCAGCTCGTGGAGGCCGCGCGGCAGAAGGCCGGTGGCCGTGTCACGAGGGCGGGCTCGTGAGCCCGGCGCAGCGCCGGGGCGGTGCGCCGCCGACCGTGGTCGTGCGCAGCGACTACGGACTGCCGTACTCGAAGGGCCTGATGGCTCAGTCCCTGATGGCGACCGGCCTGCCTTCCGAGCGCTCGTTCGCGCTCGCCCAGCAGATCGAGGAGCACCTCCTGACCCACCGGTCCGGGGAGATCAGCGTGGACGAGCTGCGCGCGGTGGCGGAGGACGTGCTTGCCGCGGGCGAGGGAGAGCCGGTGCTGACCCGGTTCCGCCAGTGGTGGAACGTGCGCAACCTGGAGCGGCCGCTGCTCGTCCTGATCGGCGGCGTGACGGGCGTCGGGAAGTCGACCGTCGCGACCCAGCTGGCGGGGCGGCTCGGGATCCCGCACGTGATCGCCACCGACCAGGTGCGGCAGGTCGTGCGGGCTTTCTTCTCCCGCGAGTTCCTGCCGTCCGTGCACCACTCGTCCTTCGACGTCTCGCGGGCTCTCGCCGGGCCGGCGGGCGATCCGTCGGGCACCGTCGCCGGCTACGTGCACCAGGCGCACGACATCGCTCCCGGGCTCGACGCGGTGGTCGAGCGGGCGATCTCGGACCGCACGCCGATGGTCGTCGAGGGCGTGCACCTGCTGCCCGACGTCCCGGACGCCGGCCTGTGCGCGCGTGCGACCACCGTGCGGGTGATGCTCGCGGTGCGCGACGAGGACGAGCACCGGGAGCACTTCCACACGCGCGGCGTGCAGACGCTGCGCGAGCCCCAGCGCTACCTGGAGGCGCTCGAGCGCATCCGGGCAGTGCAGGACTACCTGATCGGGCGCGCCGAGGCCGCCGGCGTGCCGGTGATCGACGCCTCCGGATCGGGCCTCGAGAACGTGTGGCGCCGGGTCCTCGAGGTCGTGCTCGACGCGGTGGGTGCCGCCTCCGGCGCTAATCTCTCAGGAGTGCCCGAACGGGGCGGTGGTGCCTCGGGTGATGGCTCGGAGAAGGGAATGGCGCGATGAGGTTCTTCATAGACACAGGGTCCGTTGCAGAGGTGGAGGAGATCGCCGGCTGGGGCATCCTCTCCGGCGCGACGACCAATCCCTCCCTGCTCGCAAAGGAGAAGGGGGAGCCGGGCGACATCGTGCGCCGGATCTGCGACCTCGTGGGCGGCCCAGTGAGCGCCGAGGTCGTCTCCGACGACGCCGCGAGCATGATCGAGGAAGGCCGCGCCCTCGCCACATTGCACGAGCACGTCGTGGTGAAGGTCCCCTTCGGGAGCGAGGGCCTGGCTGCCACGCGCGCGCTGACCGATGAGGGCATCCGCGTGAACATGACGCTGGTCTTCTCGTCCAACCAGGCGCTCCTGACCGCACAGGCGGGAGCGCTGTACGCGTCCTGCTTCATGGGCCGGCTGGACGACATCTCCATCGATTCCACCTCTGTGGTGCAGGAGATCGTGTCTGCGCTGCGTCCGGGCGGGACGACCACCGAGGTTCTGGCCGCGTCGATCCGCCACCCCGAGCACGTCGTCACAGCGGCCAGGCTGGGGTGCGAGGTCGCCACCGTCCCGGCAAAGGTGTTCCGGCAGATGCTCGATCACCCGCTGACCGAGCAGGGGCGGACGCGTTTCAAGGCGGACTGGGAAACCCGGCCGGAGTTCGTCGAGTGGCTACGTGAGCTGGTTTCGAAGCAGCCGACGTCGGCATAGCGAGGGTCCTCCGGCTGCTCCGGAGGGTCCGTCGGGCAGCGAGGCGCAGGCCGCCGGCGAGGACGTAGCCGCCCGGGAGGCGGTGGGCGCTCCGCCCGCGCCCGCACATGCGCCGGAGGAGCTGGAGGGCAGGCCGCTCGCGGACCTGCACCGGTTCGCCGCCGAGGCCCGGCTCCCGCGCTATCGCCTGCTGAGACGCGAGCAGCTGGTGGCCGCGCTGAGCGGGGGAGAGGTGGCCGTGCCCACGCCGGTTCCGACGCCCGCGCCGCCTCCGGCACGACCCTCCCGCCCGCAGCGGGCCCGCCCGGCGGAGCGGCGGCCCCGCCGGCGCGAGCGGCCCGAGGAGGACGACGTCACCCTCGAAGACCTCGAACGCCCGGTCGAGCGTCCCGTCGAACGTTCAGTCGAGCGCCCCACCCAGCGTCCCGCCGAGCGGCCCGCTCCCGTGTCGCGGTCGTCGTTCGACGACCTGCCGGTGCTGCGCCCCAGCCGGGAGCTCGAGCTGGGCGATGCGCTCGCCACGCGCATGGTGCAGATCGTTGCGCCCGTGGGGCGCGGCCAGCGCGCGATGATCGCGGGCCCGGCCGGCGCCGGTGCGACCGCGCTCCTGCAGGAGTTCGGCCGCGGCCTGGCGCGTGAGGGCGCGCGTGTGCGGGCGGTGCTCGTCGACGTGCGGCCCGAAGAGGTGCCGGAGTGGGACGAGCACGTGGACGTGGCCGCCGCCGACGCGAGCAGCTCTCCGCGCGATCAGGTTGCGCTCGCGGAGCGCGCACTCGATGACTCCAAGCAGGCTGCGGCGCGCGGGGAGGACGCGGTGCTGCTGCTCGACTCGCTGAGCCGGCTGGCGCGCGCCTACGGCCTCGCCCTCGGCACTCCCGCGCAGGCGGTCGAAGCCACCAAGCGCTGGTTCTCCGCGGCGCGGGACGCAGGCCCCGGGCAGGGCTCGCTGACCTTGATCGCCACCGCGCGGGTGGAAACCGGCTCCCCGCTGGACGGGCTCGTCCACGACGCCCTCGAGGACAGCGCGAACATGGTGCTGCGGCTGCACGCGGGCCTGGCGGCCCGCGGCAAGCACCCCGCTATCGACGCGGAGCGCTCCCGCACCCTGGGCGAGGACGCGCTGCTCGACCCCGAGCGCCGCCGCGAACTCGAGAACATGCGCGGCGTGGCCCGCTCACTCAATCCGGAAGAGGCGTGGGAATTCCTCGCGGAACGGGCTAGGGAGCAGAGCTAGCCGGGCCGACGGCCGGTATGCCCGATCGGAGACTCCCGAACGGTTTTCCGTCTCCGAGCGGGCATGCCGGCCGGCGGCCCGTGGGACGCGGAGTTACCTAGCCGGGATAAGCCACTGGTTTCCACGAGGGTTCCGGTGACAGCTCGATCAGCTCCGAGTCCCGGTCCGGCTGCACGTAGCCGAAGCTGTGCGTCTCCTCATGGAAGTGGATGTCGAGCTCGCCCTCCTTGACGCGCTGGTCCAGCCAGGCGCCGCGGAACACCAGCCGGCGCAGCCAGTGGACGAGCGAGCGGTCGGCGGGGCCGACGAGCTCGTACCAGCGTTCGTTCACGTGCTCGCCGAGCGGGGAGGACGCCTCGCGGATCTCACCGTTCACGGCCAGGTTCACGAGGTCGTCCAGCTCCTCGGTGGCCAGCCCCGGCTTGACGAAGCTCAGCTTCACGGCGGCCTGCTCCACCCGCTGGCGGAAGTCCTCCTCGTTGAAGGTGAAGCGCAGCTCTCCGTACTCGAGGACGTAGTCCTCGCCGGAGTTGTAGTTGCCGCGTTTTTTGGTGTTGTCCCTTGACATGTCCCTGGCTCTCGCCCCGGCACCCCGGGCCCGCGTCTGAATCTTACGGGCGACTCCTGCCCTCGCGCGAGGCCCTGGGAGGTGCTTTGCACGTCCACGGTCATTTTCGGGCGGCCCGGCCCTTAGCTTGAAATGCGGCGGTTTCGGTTCGCACGAACGCTGGACGTCCAGGCAGCGGGTGGGTCCCTCGAGGTCTGGCTGGCCCAGTCCTTCGGCGCGCGGCTGCTCGGCCTGGCGGGGGTGGACGCGGCCGCGCGGGGCCTGCTGATCCCACGGTGCCGGGCGGTCCACACCTACGGCATGCGCTTCGGCCTGGACGTGGCCTTCCTGGAGTGGCCCCCGGCCGCCGGATGTGCGGTGCTGCGGCTCCACGAGGGGGTGGGGCCGCGCCGCGCGCTACGCCTGGCCGGCCGGCGGACGCGGGACACGGCGGTGCTCGAAGCTCCCGCCGGGGCGTTCCTTGCGCTGGGCGTCCGCGCCGGCGCGACGGTCGGGGTCAGGGGGTGCGGCGGGCGCGGAGCAGCAGGTCCACCTGCCGCTGCTTGCGCAGGATGAGGTGCTCGAGCAGGTGTTCCAGCGCCTCGGAGGCGCCTTCCCGGCCGGTGGGCTCGATGGCCGCCTGCAGTGCCTCGATCGCAGCGCCCTCGTCCTCGAGCAGGCGGTCGATCTGCTGCTCGGGGTCGGGATCCCAGCGCAGCGGCGCGATCTCCACGGTGGGCTCGCCGCCAAGTGCCGTCACCTTCTCGACCAGCAGCCGCACGTCTTCGAGCTCCGCCTGGGCCGCCTCCGCGAGCGGAGCCCGCAGCGCGAGATGAGCGAATCCCGTCATGCCGCCCGCCAGCACCATGTACTGGAGCGTCGAGCGGTACTGCAAGGCGAGCGCCTGGTTGAGGCGCTCGATGGCGGCCTCGACGTCGAGCTTCTCCTCGGACTCCGGCACGGCGCGGAGTCTAAGCGCGCCGCACCCCGGGAGCGGCACACCCGGCTGTTACCTTCAGGACATGCCCGCACGGGACGTGATCGACGTCTGGCAGGTGAGCGCCGGCGACCGCAGCCGGGGCGAGGCGGCGATGCGCGCGGTGCTGGGCTCCTACCTCGCCGCCGACCCTGCGACGCTGCTGTTCCAGGCGGGCCCGCACGGCAAGCCCGCGCTGGCGGGGCACGCACTGCACTTCAGCTTCTCGCGCTCAGGCAGCCGGGCGCTCGTCGCGGTGTCGCGCGAGCGGCCCGTGGGCATCGACCTCGAGCGGGTCAAACCGCGACGGGCGGTGGAACGGTTCGCGCGGCGCCGATTCGCCGGCGACGAGGCCGCCGCCCTTGCGCGGCTGGCCGAGCCCGGGCGCACCACGGCGTTCCATCGCTGCTGGACGGGCAAGGAGGCATATGCGAAGGGACTCGGCACCGGCCTTTCGCTGGGGCTCGGGTCGTTCTCCGTGGCCGGCCTCGCGGAAGGCCGCGCGCGGTGCACCGTCGGCGGCTGGGACGTCGCCGCGGTGCCGGCACCCGCGGGCCACGTCGCAGCGCTGGCGGCGCCGGGATCGGCATGGCGCGTGCGCGTGCACGGAGGGTTGCGCTGACCGAGCGGCTCGAGCAGGAGGAGTTCCTCACCGAGCGCAACGTCGCGATGCTGCGCGCCGCGTACGAGGGGATCGGCCGCGAGGGCTTGGAGAGCGCCGAGGCCTGGGACCTGATCTCGGACGAGGTCGTGATCCGCGACCGCCCCGAGGCGCCCGACCCGCAGACGTATCACGGCCGCGAGGGCGTCCGCGAGGCGCTGGCGTCCAGCGACGACAGCTTCGACGAGTTCACGCTCGACCCCGTCGACATGATCGGCGTCGGCAGCAGCCACGTCGTCGTGGTTCTGCGGATGTCGGGCCGGGGTCGGGGGAGTGGTGTGCCGGTCGAGGAGGAGATCGCGCACCTGTGGACGGTCGTCGACAACAAGGCCGTCGCGATGCAGGTGTACTCGGACCCGCAGGACGCGCTGCGGGACGCACGCGCGCAGCGCTAAGGAACGAACAGGCCCTGGCTCGCGAACAGCGTGTTGGGCACAGTCCCGGCCGCTCCGTCCGGGCCGCCGTCATACACGCGCACGTGGCCGAGCTCCCAGACCGCGCGCATCCCTTCGACGACCGCCCCCGGGGTGACCGCGTCCGCGGTCGTGACGATCGAGCACGTCGACCCGATCGTCGTGTCCGCGGTGGCCGTGCAGGGAACCGTCCAGGTGAACGTGCTGTCCTGCACGGTGCCGGCGGGCGAGCCGGCGGCGGCGGGGTTGTCCCGGTCCGTGATCCGCAGGCCCACAGCGGCCTGCAGCTGGCCGGTGTAGTCGGCCAGGCCCGCGAGCCGCCGCACGTCGGTGATCCGGATGCGCAGCATGGCGTCCGCCTCGTCCGCGGGGGTGTCCGGGTCCCCGGGCATGACACGCAGGCTGGCATCGCCGGTCGATTCCGCGGAGGCGCCGTTGACGTCGGGCGTGCCGATGGTCAGCTGCGCCGAGCGCTGTACCGGAAGGCCACACGAACCGAACCCGAGCGGGGGACCGTGCACGAGGTCCGGCGCGGTGCACTGCTGGAACGCCGGCACCAGCGAGACTCGCACCGACTGCGCGGTCTGCGGCCGCGGATAGCCCGCCACGAGCTTTCGCACCTCGCCCGTGTTGAGCGCGACCCAGTAGAGCGCGTTGTCGGGCCCGCTCACGATGTCGACGGGGCCGCCCGCGTTCGTGACGAGCGCGGCGGGAGTGCCGATGTCGGTGCGCGCAGCGTTCGGCGCAGCGATGTAGAGCATGCTGTCCCCATAGTCGCCAAACACGTACTGGCCGCCGACTGCGCCGAAGCTGTCGGGCAGAAAGTCTCCGCCGGTCACCACGGAGCCCAGAGACGTCGCGCCCGAGTGCGGATACTCGAAGACCGGAGGGATGTCACCGGGCTCCTGACAGCCGGCCGGCAGCGTGCCCTCGCAGCGCGGCCACGCGTAGTTGCCGCCGCTCTGCACGACGTCTATCTCCTCAATCGTTGCCTGGCCCACGTCGCCCGCCCACAGCCGGCCCGTCCGCTCGTCGAAGCTCATGCGGAACGGGTTGCGGAAGCCGCGGGCGTAGACCTCCGGCCGTGCCGGCGGCTGTCCGATGTAAGGGTTGCCGGCCGCGGGTGATCCGTTGCGCTCGAGCCGCAGGATCTTGCCCTCGAGTGCGCTCAGGTCCTCGGCGTAGGGATTGGTCGACTGCCCGGGCGCGCCGCCGTCGCCGAGCCCCGAGTCACCCACCGAGACCCACAACTTCCCGTCTGGGCCGATGCGCACGGTGCCGCCGTCGTGGTTGCCGTTGGTCGTCCGGATGCCGGTGAGCAGCTCGGCGAGGCTGCCGGCCACGACCGTGTTGCCCGACATCGTCACCCGGACCACCTGGTTGAAGCGGCCCGTGGCCGTGGCGCATCCGCTGGGCCCCGGCTTGGTGCGGTACAGGTAGACGAACCCGTTGGATTCGAAGCTCGGATCGACCGCGATCCCCAGCAGCCCCATTTCGCTGTCCGTACACACCGGGATCGTGGTGAGCGTGGTCGCGCTGCCCCCGTCCACGAGCTTCAGCGCGCCGCCCTTCTCGGTCACGAGCATCCGGCGGTCCGGCAGGAACGCGATCGCGGTGGGTGCCGAGAGCCCCGCGGCGACGACCTGCTCGCTGTAGGCGGAGGACACCGGCGCGGCATTCGCGGCCGGCGCCGCGAGCATCAGCGCCGCGGCCGCTCCCACAACCACATGTCGCATGAATCGACGCACCCTCGTCCCACTTACCCGGAAACGCCGGGGAGAATCCCGGCTCACGGTCATATTCGGACCGCGGACGATCGTCCGATCGCACCCTCCTGTAGCCCCGACACCCGCTCGCGGCCCGCATACACGTTGAAATCGCCCTCGCGCAGGAAGCCCACGAGCGTCATGCCGGCCTCCCGGGCCAGGCGCACCGCGAGACTCGAGGGGGCCGACACCGCCGCCAGGACGGGGATCCCGGCCACCAGCGCCTTCTGCACGATCTCGAAGGACACGCGTCCCGACACGAGGAGGACGTGCTCGCGGAGCGGCAGCAGCCCCTGCATCGCCGCCCGCCCGACCACCTTGTCGACCGCGTTGTGGCGGCCCACGTCCTCGCGCAGCACCTCCAGCGCACCGGCCGCCGTGAACAAGCCCGCTGCGTGCAGGCCGCCGGTGCGCTCGAAGGTCCGCTGCCGTGTCCGCAGCGCCGTGGGCAGGCCACCGAGCACGGCTGCGTCGATCTCCGGACCGGCGCGCAGGGGCGGCGCGGCGGCGCGCACCGCCTCGATGCTGTCCGTGCCGCAGATCCCGCACGAGGATGTCGTGTAGAAGCGCCGCTGCCAGCCCTCCGCCTTGTGCGCACCGGGCCGCATGCGCACGTCTGCGGCCGCGCCGCCGTCATCGGCGCCGGAGTTGCACTCGACCACCCGCGCGACGCCTTCCATCGCGACGATCGCCTCGCCGAGCAGAAAGCCGAGCGCCAGCTCCGCATCCTCGCCCGGGGTCGGCGTGCGCATCGTGATCCCGACGCGCTCGCCGTCGAGCTGGATCTCGAGCGGCTCCTCGGCCGCGACCGCATCGGACGCACCCCGCGCGACGCCTTCGCGGACACGCAGGACCGGGACGTCCTCCACAGGGCGGCCGCCGCGCGCGAGCGGCTCGGTGACCCTCATCGCGCCGTCATCGGGCGCGGGGCACATCGGCGCCTACTCGCCGCCGGGGTCCTTCGGCGCCTCGCTGCCGCCGAGGTCGCTGCGCGGGTCGCGCGCGCCGACACTGCCGCGCACGCTGCGCAGATCGTCCGGCGGAGCGCCGCACAGGATCCAGGCACCGTCGTCGGAGCGCAGGATCTTGCCCTCGTCCCGCAGCTTGCCCATCGCGGTGGTGACCGTCGGCCGCCGCGATCCCACCAGCTTGGCGATCATCCCGTGCGAGAGCGGCAGCGCGATCCGCACGCCCTCCGGCGTCACCTTCCCCCACCGGTCCGCGAGGTGCCAGAAGAGGATGATCAGGCGCTTCTCGATCCCCACGACGTGACATACGGCGAGGTGGAAGGACAGCCAGCGGGCCCGGATCAGGGCCCGGTCCACGATCGTCGCCGAGACCTGGGGCCAGCGCGCGATCTGGAGGGCGAACCGCGGGTCGAGCACCGCCAGGCGGACGTCCTCGAGGGCCTCCCAGCGGGACTCCGCCTGGATCGAGGCCTGTTCGCCGGACGCTCCGGTCCAGGGACGCATCACGTCGCCGAAGCCGAGCAGCTCCGCGCATGCGACCTCGCCCACCAGCACTTCCCGCAACAGCAGGCCGTCCATGACGAGCAGGCCGAGATGGCAGTTGAGGCGCTTGGGGTCCGCCTTGAAGTCCCAGCCACCCTGCGGCACCCGCAGCATGGGCGCGGTGATCTGCTCGGCGGCCGCAAGCGCCTCCGGGTCCAGCCCGGTGGCGAGCTCGGGGTCCTCGACGAACACGCGGATCCGCTCACGGCTCGAGGGCGCTTTAGACGCAGTGGACAAAGTCATGGGCAACCCAGCCTATACCCGGTTAGCCCGGACCCTCCCGGGTCGGGGCATATCCTGCCCGCCATGAGCTGGGAGCCCGAGCTCAGGGAGCTGCGCCGGCGCGAAGCGCTGGCCCAGCGCATGGGAGGAGCCGAACGGGTGGAGCGCCAGCACTCGAGCGGGCGCCTGACCGTGCGCGAGCGGGTCGAGCGCCTGTTCGATCAGGGGACGTTCCACGAGACCGGCGCGCTCGCTGGGTGGGGGACGTACAGCGACGGCGAGCTGGCGGAGTTCCTGCCCGCGAACGTCGTCGTGGGCCAGGGCCGCATCGAGGGCCGCCGGGCGGTCGTGCAGGGCGACGACTTCACCGTTCGCGGAGGGGCGGCTGACGCGGCGATCTGGCAGAAGATGGTCTATGCGGAGCAGATGGCCGCCGAGCTGCGGGTGCCCCTGGTCCGGCTCGTGGACGGGACGGGCGGAGGGGGGAGCGTGAAGTCGCTCGAGACGATGGGCTTCACCTACGTGCCCTTCATCCCGGGCTGGGACGTCGCCGCCTCCAACCTCTCCGAGGTGCCGGTGGTGGCGGCCGCGCTCGGGCCGGTCGCGGGGCTGGGCGCGGCGCGCGTCGTCGCCTCGCACTTCTCGGTGATCGTGCGGGGCACCGCGCAGCTGTTCGTGGCCGGGCCGCCCGTGGTCGCTGCCGCGATGGGCGAGACCCCCGACAAGGAAGCGCTGGGCGGCGCACGCGCACAGACGCGGGCCGGCGCGGTGGACAACGAGGCCTTCGACGAGGAGGACGCGCTCGCGCAGCTGCGGCGGTTCCTCTCCTACATGCCGCCCAACGTCTGGGAGGCGCCGCCGGTGACGGCATCGACCGACGCGCGTGACCGCCGCGAGGAGGACCTGCTGTCCATCGTCCCCCGCGAGCGCCGCCGGCCCTACAAGGCGCGCCGCATCCTCGAGGCCGTGCTGGACCAGGGCTCGATGTTCGAGATCGGCGCCTCGTTCGGCCGCAGCCAGATCACGGCCTGCGGGCGCCTCGACGGCCGGCCGGTGGGCGTGCTGTGCTCCGACCCCAACCACTACGGCGGCGGCCTGACCGCCGACGCGTCGGAGAAGCTGACGCGCTTCGTCGACCTGTGCGACCAGTTCCGGTTGCCCGTGGTGAACTTCGTGGACCAGCCGGGCTTCGTGATCGGGACGGAAGCCGAGCGCCGCGGCACGATCCGCCGCGGCACGCGCGCACTCGTCGCCGTCTACCAGACGACGGTGCCCTGGGTGTCGGTGCTGGTGCGCAAGGTCTTCGGCGTCGCGGGCGCCGCGCACGGGCAGGCGCACGGCCTCAACCTGCGCTACGCGTGGCCGTCGGGCGACTGGGGATCGCTTCCGATCGAGGGCGGCATCGAGGCCGCCTACCGGCGTGAGCTGGAGGCCGCGGCCGACCCGGTCGCGCTGCGCGCCGAGATCGAGGAGCGGCTGAACGCGGTGCGCTCCCCGTTCCGGACGGCGGAGCGGTTCGGGGTCGAGGAGATCATCGACCCGCGCGACACGCGGCCGCTGCTGTGCGACTGGGCCGAGCGGGCCCACGAGCTGGTGCGCTACGACGTGCACGCGGGCCCGAAGCGGCGCGGCATCAGGCCGTGAGGTGGGGCGACGCCCCTATTCCGGCGGATATCCTCGCCTGATGGCCGAGGCGCCGGCTCCCATGACGACGAACCCGTTCGCGGTCCTGTGGCGCGACATCCGCACCGACCGCGCCGCGAAGGTGCCGTGGCCACCCGGGGAGACGAACTTCAGCCTGCCGCGGACCCGGCACTTCGACCGCGACCCGCTGGGGCTGCTGCTGGCGGCCTATGAGCGCTACGGCCCGATCTTCACGCTGCGGATCTTCCACCACAACGCGGTGTTCATGCTGGGGCCGGCGGCGAATCACTACATATTGGTGTCGCACGCCAAGAACTTCCTGTGGCGGGAGGGCCACCTGCGGGACCTCATTCCGCTGCTCGGCGACGGCCTGCTGACGATCGACGGCGCGTTCCACCGCACGCACCGCAAGCTGATGCTCCCGGCCTTCCACCGCGAGCAGATCGCGGCCGCGACCGACACGATGCGCGCGGAGGTCGATCAGGCGCTCGCGGAGCTGCGGCCCGGCGAGGTCGCCGACGTCTACGACTGGACGCGCCGCGTCGCGCTGCGGGTGGCGCTGCGGGCGCTGTTCGGCATCGACCCCGACACGGCGCGGGCCGGGGGACTGAACGCGGCCGCGGAGTTCGAGTCCGCGCTCTCGTTCTACGCGCGCGACTACCTGTGGCAGATCCCGCGCGGCCCGTACACGCCGTTCTGGAAGCTGATGCGCTCCCGCAAGCGGCTCGACGTCCTGATCTACGGTGAGATCGACCGGCGCCTGGCGACCGGCGAGCGCGGCATGGACGTGCTGTCGCTGCTGCTCGACGCGCACGACGAGGAGGGCAACTCGCTGTCGCGCAGGCATGTCCGTGACGAGGTCATGACCCTGTTGTTCGCCGGGCACGACACGACCACGTCGACGGTCGCGTTCATGTTCTACGAGCTGGCCCGCAACCCCGGCGTCCTGGACGACCCGGGCGTGAACGTGGACATGATCCTCGACGAGACGCTGCGCAAGTACCCGCCGGCGTACATCGGCCCCCGGCGGGCGATCGAGTCGTTCGAGTTCAACGGCGTCAGCGTCCCCGGCGGCGCGCACGTCGAGTATTGCTCGTGGGCCAGCCACCACCTGCCGGACGTGTGGGACGAGCCCGAGGCGTTCCGCCCGGAGCGGTTCACCGAGGAGAACAAGGCCAAGCTCCCGCTGGGCGCGTACGTCCCGTTCGGGGGCGGCTCGCGCACCTGCATCGGCATGCGCTTCGGCCAGGCCGAGATCGGGATCATCGCCCGCGCGATTCTCGCGCGGTACCGCCTCGAGCTGCTGCCGGGGCACGAGTTGCACATCCGCCACGCGCCCACGATCTCCCCGCGCGACGGCCTGCCGATGCGCGTGCGGGTGGCCGCGCCGGCGCCGGTGCTGTCCGCCGCTGCACCGGCCGCCGCGTAGGCAACCGGCGCCGAACGGCTGCGATACTCACATCGTGCTGACCGCCGGCCGCGTCCTCCTCGTATTCGCCCTCGCGATCGCTCTCTACGGCGCGGTCGCGTCCCTGTACGGCGCGCGGATCTCCAACCGGGTCGGGCTCGGCGGCCGCAGCGGCCGCGCTTGGATCGCATCGGGCCGCCACGCGGTGTACGCGCTGTTCGGCGTGCTGGCGGTGTGCTTCGTGATCCTGGAGGCGGCATTCCTGCGCTCGGACTTCTCGTTCGAGCTGGTGGCGTCGCACTCGTCGACGACCACGCCCGCCTTCTACCAGGCAACCGCGATCTGGTCCTCCCAGGAGGGATCCCTCCTTTTCTGGGCGCTGCTGCTGAGCGGCTGGTCCAGCGCCATCCTCTTCCTCTCACGCGCACGCGCGCGCGAGATCGCCCCGTATGCGACCGCCGTGCTGCTCGGCATCGCGGCCTTCTTCTGCGGGCTGCTGGTGTTCCTCGAGACGCCCTTCGGACGGCTGACGCCGACGCCGATCGAGGGCGCCGGCCTCAACCCGCTGCTGCGCCACCCGGCGATGATGTTCCACCCCCCGATGCTCTACTCGGGGTACACGCTGTTCACGATTCCGTTCGCCTTTGCCGTGGGCGCCCTGATCACGCGCCGCCTGAGCGCGGACTGGCTGCGGACGGTGCGCCCGTTCGCCCTTGCCGCCTGGCTGTGCCTCGGGATCGGCATCGTGCTGGGCGCGCGGTGGTCCTACTCGGAGCTGGGCTGGGGCGGGTACTGGGGATGGGACGCCGTCGAGAATGCGTCGCTGATGCCCTGGCTGGTCGGCACCGCCTTCCTGCACTCCGCGATGGTGCAGGAGAAGCGCGGGATGCTGCGGATGTGGAACGTGTCGCTGGTGCTCGCGACCGGGATCCTCGCGCTGCTCGGCACGTTCCTGGTGCGCTCCGGGATCCTGAACTCGATCCACGCCTTCGGCGCGTCGACCCTCGGGATCCCCTTCCTGGTGCTGATCTCGGTGCTGGTGGTGGGGTGCGTTGCGCTCGTGGTCTCGAGGGCCCCGCACATGCAGTCGGAGCATCGGCTGGACTCGCTGCTGTCCCGCGAGGCGATCTTCCTGCTGAACAACCTGGCGCTCGTGGGCCTGTGCTTCGTGATCCTGTGGGGCACGTTCTTCCCGCTGATCTCGGAGGCGTTCACCGGTGAGCAGTCTTCCGTGGGCCCGCCGTGGTTCGGCAAGTACACGGTGCCGCTGGCGCTCGTCCTCGTGCTGCTGTCGGGGCTCGGGCCCGCGCTCGCCTGGCGGCGCACGACCGCGGCCAACCTGCGCAGGGAGCTGATGGCGCCCGTCGCGATCGGCGTCGCGACGCTCGTCGTGCTGCTCGCCGCAGGCGTGGAGCGGCGGGCGGCGGCCCTCGCGATGTTCAGCCTCGGCGCGTTCGTGCTCGCGGTGGTGGTGCAGGAGTTCGCGCGCGGCGTGCGCGCGCGCCGTGCGATGACGGACGAGGGCATCCCGCGCGCCGCGGTGTCGCTGGTGCGGCGCAACCGGCGCCGCTACGGCGGCTACATCGTGCACGCCGGGGTGATCGTGTTGCTCGTCGGCGTGGCGGCCTCCTCGTCCTTCCAGAAGGCGGACGACGTGCGGCTCGCGCCGGGCGAGCAGGCGCGGATCGGCGGCTACGACATCCGCTACGTGCGTCCCACGAGTGAGATCGACGTCGCCTCCGACGGGAAGTCGCTGGAGAAGATCAACCTCGGAGCCGATCTGCAGGTGCGCCGCGACGGCAAGGTCTCCGAGCTGCACACCGAGCGCAGCTACTTCCCCTCCAACTCGGCCGGCCTCGGCGCGGTGTCGCGCTACTTCGAGGGCGAGTCGACGAGCGAGGTGGGGCTGCGCGCAGGGCTCGGCCACGACCTGTGGACGGCCGTCGCTCCCGACACGTCCTTCCTCGACGACACCATCGCCCGCGGCGACCGCGTGTTCGCCGCGGCCACGAAGCTGTCGGTGGAGGAGCGCTCGGCACAGCTCGCCGCGGCGCTCAACCTGTTGACCGCGCGCTACCAGGTGGACGCGCCGCCCGCGCGCTTCCGCGTGCTGGTCTCGCCGCTCGTCACGTGGATCTGGGTCGGCGCCCTGATCGTGTTCGCCGGCGGGGTGATCGCGATCTGGCCGCCGCCGGCAGGCGCGACCCGCCGGGTGCGCGCGCCCGAGGCCGCGCGACTCGCACGCGAGCTCGGCAGGGCCTGGCGCTAGACCTCCCTGGATGGACGTCGTGCTCGTGCTGGTGGTCGTCGCCGCGGCGGTGATCCTGATCGTCGCGCCCTTGCGGCTCGGACGTGGGAACCGCGGAGAGGCGCCGGTGGGCGCGCAGCGCGCGGAGCTCGAGGCTGCCAAGGAGGCCAAGTATCGCGAGATCCGGGACGCCGAGCTCGACTACCGCACGGGCAAGCTCGCCCGGGAGGACTGGCAGCAGCTCGACCGGGAGTTGAAGGCGGACGCGCTCGAGCTCTTGCAGCAGCTCGACGAGCTGGACCGCGTGCGCTAGCTCTTCACCATTCGGGACTTGACAGCCTGACTATTTGTGAAAGGCTGCGCACCTCCCGCCATGGAAGTTCGCGAGACTCGTCGGAGGTGTACAGCACGCCGACTGTTCATCGGCTCCATGGCTGCGCTCGGCCTCTTGCTCCTCGCTGCCGGACCGGCCGCCGCCCGCAACTACCCGGGCGCGACCACCTCCAGCCCCATCTCGCTCTCGGCGGACGGGCGCTACCTCTGGAGCGTCAACCCGGGTGCCGACAACGTGTCCGTGATCTACACACGGACGAACAGGGTGATCCGGAAGATCAAGGTCGGGGACGAGCCCGAGAGCGTGGCGGTGGACCCGAACAACCGCTACGCGTATGTCGCCAACGCGGGCTCGGGATCCGTCACCGTGATCCGCATCACCCGCGCGCGCGGCAAGACGCTTCGCGCGAGGACCGATCGCCGGGCCGGGCGGCGCGGACAGATCGCGACGGGCTCGGAGCCGTGGAACGTGGTGGTCTCTCCCAACGGCCGGCGCGTGTTCGTCGCCAACAGCGGCCAGGACACGATCACCGTGATCGATGGGACCAGGCCGCGCCGCAGGGGCGGAGTGATCGGGCACGTGAACCTGAAGAGCAGCCGCTGCAACGACCCCGATCGCACTCGCCACTTCCAGCCGCGCGGCATCGCGGTCTCGAAGAACAACCGCCGCGTGCTCGTGTCGAGCTTCTTCTCGTGGGTCCGTCCCGGCGGCCAGCAGGGCACCGACACCGGGCGCGAGGGCGTCGTCTGTCGCCTCAACGTCAGCAGTCGCTCGAAGCGGATCCGCTCCTACCGCGTGCGTTCGAAGGTGGCGATCGGGCCGCAGGTGACGGGCTTCACCGTCGACGCCACTGGAGACGGCGTGCCGGATCCGACGTCGGCGTTCCCGAACCAGATGCAGAGCATCGTGATCCGCGGCAACCAGGCCTACCTGCCGAACATCGCCGCGTCGCCCACCGGCCCGCTGCGGTTCAACGTCGACACGCAGGCCTTCGTGAACGTGCTCGACGGCGCGAGCAGCGGCTCGACGCGTGACGCGAGCGCGGCCAAGTTCGCCAACCTGCACCTCGGCGCGCGCCAGCCCGAGGCGGGCAAGAAGAAGCTCTTCTTCGCGAATGTCTGGGGCATCGCGTTCACCAAGCGCAGCGGCAGCGGCAACGCCTACGTGATCTCTTCCGGCAGCGACCTGGTCGTGAAGATGAACGTGGACGGGTCCGGAAAGCTGACGAACACCGTCGACGCCGACACCACGCGGTACATCGACCTGAACGACCCGGCGAACCCGGCGACCCAGGGCGGGAACGCCGGCAAGTTCCCCCAGGGCATCGCCATCAACCGCCAGGGCACGCGGGCCTACGTGAGCAACTTCGTGTCGCGCAACATCTCGGTGATCGACCTCACGCAGGACCGCGTCATCAAGGTGATCCGCACGGCGCCGCTGCCGGGGCCCGGCACGCCCGAGGAGGTCGTCACCGTGGGCGCCGAGATCTTCTTCTCCTCGCGCGGAATCTTCAACCGGCCCGCGGGAACCACGGTCTCGACCACGGAGCGCCTGTCGAGCGAGGGCTGGCAGAGCTGCTCCAGCTGCCACTTCGAGGGATTGACCGACAGCATCGTGTGGCAGTTCGGCGTCGGCCCGCGCAAGTCGGTGCCGCTGAACGCGACGTTCAACCCCAACAACCCCGCCGACCAGCGCGTGTTGAACTACTCCGCGATCTTCGACGAGGTCGAGGACTTCGAGGCGAACATCCGCAACGTGTCGGGCCCAGGCGCGCTCGCGGCCGCCCTCCCGTGCACGCTGCCGCCGCCCGCGACCAGCACGCTCGACCCGAATCACGGCCTGCTGATCGGCGACGACGGCAACTTCAACGTCGCCCCCTGCGTGCTGAACGCGTTCGCGAAGGCGAACGCCGGGCGCGCGCAGCACACCGTCACGCTGCCGGGGAGCGGGACTCAGGTGCCGGCCCTCACGGCGCTGCGCGAATGGGTGAAGCTGGCGGTGCGCACCCCGAAGGGGCCGTCGAAGTCCAGCCGCCTGCCCAACCGCCTCACGAGCAGGCAGATCAGCCAGGGCCGCACGCTGTTCACGCAGGCAGGGTGCGCGGGCTGCCACGTCGGCGGCAAGTGGACGATCGCGACGAAGGACTTCGCCTCGCCCCCGGCGGGCACCGAGATCTTCACCGAGACGACGCCGCCGGCCACCTTCGGCGCCCCGATCGGCGCGCAGTACCTGAACCGGTTCCTGCGCGACATCGGCTCGTTCAACCTCGGCGTGCGGGGCGGGCCCAACCCGCTCGGCGCCAACGTGGGGGCGATCGAGAAGGCCTCGGGCGCCATCAATGCGGCTGGAGTCGCGGGTCCCGCGCCGGACGCGCTCGGTCAGGACTACAACGGCGACGGGCGTGGCATCGGCTACAACGTCCCGTCCCTGCTGGGGATCGACGCCTCGCCGCCCTTCTACCACAACGGCGCCTGCGAGAGCCTGGCGTGCGTGGTCGGGAACGTGAAGCACCGCACGCAGAACGGCCGCCAGCCCGATCGCCTGCCCAACGCGCGGGACCGCGCGCTGGTCGTGAAGTTCCTGCAGTCGATCGACGCGCGCACGAAGCCTTAGCGACGCGCACGCCCGGGGCTCGGGCGCCGCAGTTTCTTACATACACGCGTAGTTCCGTCACACGCAGGCGTGGTTCCGGTGCGCCGACGCGGCCATCATCCGGGCCATGACCGAAGTGGCAGCTCTCGACCGCGTTATCGACGGTCGAGAGCTGCCAGTTGACGGGTTGGTGGGGCAGCTTGCGCAACGTCAGTACGGCGTGGTCGCGCACCGGCAACTCATCGAGCTTGGCATTGGTCCGGATGCAATCGGCCACCGAGTGACCATGGGCCGGCTGCACCAGATTCACGTCGGGGTCTACGCGGTGGGCCACCCGCTGATTCCGGCC
This sequence comes from Solirubrobacterales bacterium, assembly GCA_035650255.1. GTDB lineage: Bacteria > Actinomycetota > Thermoleophilia > Solirubrobacterales > JBBDJG01 > DASRIA01. Next base: position 32,257 of record DASRIA010000045.1, on the reverse strand, counting down.
GGCGGCCGCTGGATGGCTGCGGTACTCGCCGCGGGTCCGGCCGCGCTGCTCAGCCATGGATGCGCCGCGGCGCATCTGAATCTCCTCCCTACCTCGTCGAGGCACGTCGAGGTGACGGTTCCGGGCACCAGTCGCGCGGGTCCGGCCGGCATCGTGGTCCACCGCACACGCCGGCTCGATCCCGAGGATCGGATCGTGCACGAGGGGATCCCGGTCACTTCGGTGGCACGGACATTGATCGACATCGCAGGAGTGGCGAGGCGGCATCAGCTCACGCGCGCGGTCGAGACGGCGGAGCGCCTACAGGTGTTCGACCTGAGCGAGATCGATCGAGTCCTCGCCCGCGGCAAGGGTCGCCGTGGGGCAAGCGCCCTGCGCGACGTCCTGTGTGCCTACAGGGAGCCGGCCTTCACGCGTTCGGCGCTCGAGCGGAAAATGCTGCAGCTGGTCCGGAAAGCCGGCCTGCCGGCTCCGGCCGCCAACCTATGGATCGCGGGTGGCGAGGCCGACTTGGTCTGGGAGGAGCAGCGCCTGGTGGTCGAGCTCGACAGCCGCGCGTTCCACGACACCCGCGCGGCGTTCGAGCGCGACCGCAAGCGCGACGCCGAACTACAGCTTGCCGGCTACCGGGTTCTGCGCGTGACGGACCGGCGTCTCGAACGCGAGCCCCAGGCGGTTCTCGCCGACGTCACGGCGCTCCTGTGTGACCGGCGCTGAGCCGCGGGTCCGGCCGATGCGGCCGACGCCCCAGGAGAGCGCCGCCAGCAGCGACAGGTAGAGCGCCACGACCAGGGCCGAGGCGCCTCCCCACAGCCACGCGGGCACGTCGAAGTCGCGCTCGCGCTGGAGGACCTCCGTGTCGCGTTGCAGCGACCGGGTGAACTGCGCCGTGGCGGGGATCTCCGGCGCGGGGATCGCCGGGTCGGCGGCCATGTAGACCGGCGCCCCCAGCACGGCGTTGCCGGAGTGCAGCCGCACGAGCGACTTCCACGAGCCGTGCAGCGGGATCGGCTTCGTCGTGCGGAACACGCCGGGCGCGATCTGCTTCAGGTGGTCGACGTGCAGCCCGCCGCCCTGCCACGCGGTCACGGTCAGCCAGGCGGGGTCGTCGGCAAGGGAGCGCGGCGCGACCCGCACCGTCGCGTGAGCCGCGCGCTCGTCGCCGGCCTGCGGCGCATCGAGGGCGACGCTCACGCGTGCGCCTCGAGGTTCCTCGGTGACGAGGCTCGCCGCCACCACCAGCGCCACGAGCGCGGTGGCGAGTGCGATTCCTCCGCGCGCGATGGCGGGACGCGGCAGCTCACCGCGCAGGCCGAGCGCCAGCAGCGCCCCGGCGATGCCGCCCGCGACTCCGGCAATGACCGCGAAGCCGATTGCCTCGGGGAGCAGGTCACCGGTCCACGGCAGGCGCATCGCGAACTGCGACCAGCCCCACTCCGTGGCGAGGCCGACGGTGCCGATCGCGACTCCGCTGGCCGCGCCGAGCACCAGCGGCCGCCGCGCGAGCACGAGCGCCAGCAGCTCCACGCACGCCGCCTCGCCCAGATACAGCGGGAGGCTGGGGGTGGTCTGGCCGAACACGGGCCCGACGAACAGGCTCACCACGCCGCGCAGGACCAGGAAGAAGAGGGCGGCTCCGAGCGCTCCGCCGCGGCCGATCCACAGCCGCGCCGTCACGAGGGCGGCACCGGCGGCGAGCGCGATCAGCAGCGGCTGGAAGACGAGCCGGTACTGCGGCACGCCAAAGTCGAACTCGGCCTGGAAGGTCGACAGCCCGACCAGCAGCCCGCCCATCAGCGCGAGCCGCCGAAGGGCCGTCACGTGTTGCGGCTGCAGCTGGAAGCGCGGCGCCGGGCGGGTGGACGGCCGCGCCTTGCGTGCGCGGCTCCTGAGGCCCTCCGCCAGCAGCACGGACTGCGCCACCAGGGAGAGCCCGGCGCCCCCGATCAGCATCAGGTGCGTCGGGCCCCACAGCGTCACGTCCTGGCCGAACAACCGGTGCCACACGTCGTCCAGCGGGAACGCGATCAGCGAAAACGCGCCGCAGGCGGCCATCAGCACGCCGCCCGCCGGCGCGTACCATCCGCGCGCGATCCGGACCGCGCCGGGCCCGGGGCGCTCCTGCGGCAGGACGATGGCCAGCACGCCGGAGGCGAACACGCCGAACAGCCCCGCCAGGATCAGGTAGTGGGCGGGGTTGGCGAGCGGTCCCGCGTCGCGGCCGTTGTCGATGTGGAGCGAGATGTCCCAGTACATGCCGAGCAGCGCGACGATCAGGGCCAGCCCCCCGAGTGCGGCCGGCAGCGCCGCCCAGGGCGGGAGGCCGGTGGCGCGGGCGGCGACGCCGGCCACGCGGCCGAGCACCTGCACGCGCCCGGAGCGGTGCCCCATCGCGAGGCCCAGCAGGACTGCGGAGGCGAGCGACGCACCGGCCGTGGCGATCGCGACCTGCGCCGTATCGGCGCCACCGGCGGGCTCGGCCGCGGCCACGGGGAGGATGGAGAGGATCGAGGCAGCGGCTTCAGAAAACACTGGGAACCTCCGATGACGCGGTCAGCACGACCATGACGGCGGAAACTGTTACATGGATCAGTGTCACATGTCAAGGTGTAACTTAAACCACCTGTGACCGACATCACACAGCCGGATCTGCTCACGATCGACGAGCTGGCCGCCCAGGTCGGCATGACGGTGCGCAACGTGCGCGCCCACCAGTCGCGCGGGCTGCTGCCGCCGCCCGAGATCCGGGGCCGCACGGGCTACTACGGGCCCGAGCATGCCGTCCGGCTGGAGCTGGTGAAGGACCTCCAGGCCGAGGGCTTCAACCTCGAGGCGATCAAGCGCATCGTCGAGCGCACCCCCGGGTCGTCCTCGGCCGCGGTGCTGGACTTCACCCGCGCGCTCGCGCAGCCGTTCACCGACGAGCCCTCGGAGATCGTGGACGCGAACCACTTCGCCGAGCGCTGGGGCAGGCAGGCCTCGCTCGAGGCGCTCGAGCGGGCGCAGCGCCTCGGCTTCGTGCGCCCGCTCGGTGACGGGCGCTTCGAGCTCCTCAGCCCCCGGCTGGAGCAGGCATCGAACGAGCTCGCCCGGCTCGGCGTGCCGCTCGACGTCGCGCTCGACCTGACGGAGACGCTGAAGCGCCACTCCGACGCGATCGCGAAAGCCTACGTCCGCCTGTTCCTGGACCACATCTGGCGCCCGTTCCAGGAGTCCGGCGAGCCCGACGAGCGCTGGCCGGAAGTGCGCGACGCATTCGAGCGGCTCCGACCGCTCGCCGGCGAATCGCTGATGGCTGTCTTCGGACTTGTGATGACCGAGGCAGTGGAGCGCGCGCTGGAACGAGAGCTGTCCAAGATCGGCCGAGAGGAACCGCCGTCGCGGAAGAGGCGGCGCTCGAAGCGTTAGGCCGGCGTCAGCGGCTGATCCAGCCGGAAAAGAAGAGGGATGCTCCGACCGCCGCGACCACCGTGCCCACCCAGAAGATTGCGGGCGCGGCGTTGGCTGAAGCGGCGATCAGCGCGGTCATAGCCCCCATCACGAAGAGGGGCAATCCGACCTCCCAGCGCCAGCTGACGGTCGATCGGCCGGGGGGCGTGCGGAAAGTGCGTCTCATCCCCCAGCGGTCGCGTGGCATGGGGCGATCTTAATGTCGCGGGAGTGCCGGGCGGGGGCTACAGTCGGGCGGTGGCGCATCGCACGCAAGCCGCCCGGCGGGCACGGTCCCGCCGGCGTCTGGTGCTCATCGCGCTCGCTTTGCTGGGCGTCGTCGCCGCACGGGCGCTGGCCGCGTCGGGCGACGACTTCCCGGCCCGGGAGCAACCGCTGCGCGGGACGCCGGTGGTGCTGCTCGTCCAGGATGGCGTGAGCCGCGCCGACGTGCGCGCCGTCGCCGCCGGGCTGCGGCGCGCCGACCGCTTCATCCGCGTGGCTCTGGGAAGGAAGGTGCGGGGCCCCGTGAGCGCCCGGATCGCCCGCGGCGACCCGTGCCCCGGAGCCGACGGCGATCGCTCCGTGATCGGCCAGGGCGGGGAGGGGGGCCTGTGCATCGACACCGCCAACCTCCAGTGGCAGTGGTTGATCCGCAACCATCCCCGCGCCGCGACCGCGATCCCGGCCCACGAGTACGTGCACGTGCTGCAGTCCCAGCTCGGTTGCCTGGGCGACGGGCAGGAGCGAGAGCACCGCTGGATCGTCGAGGGCACGGCCGGCCACGTCGGGTGGCAGGCGCTGGCGTGGAGCGGCGCCGCGCAGGACGCCGAGGTGCGGCGCTGGATTCGCCGCGACGGCGCCTTCGACGACCCCAGCCTGCGGCCGCTGCGGGCCTACGAGACGCAGAGCGGGCGCACTCCGCAGTACGCGCGGTGGCATCTCGCGGTCCGGCACCTGCTCGCAGCGACCGCTCGGCGCGGGACTGCGTCCACGTCACGCCCGGAGTCCGCGCTGCTGCGCTTCTGCGCGCTGGTGGGCGCCGGCCGCCCGTGGCGCAGCGCCTTCCTGGCCGGCTTCGGCGTCTCGGTTTTCGGCTTCTACGCGCGCTTCGAGACTGTCGCGCGGCGAACAGGCTGAACCGCTGGGCCTTGCAATAAGGCCTGGAAAACCCATAGGGTTGAGCCGAGCGCCGGGTCGTTCGGCGCTTGGAATGCGATGAGCATGGACAGGGGAGCAATGCGGGCCGGATGCCCACGGCACGGGTCGACCAGTCGCAGGACGCTCGCGCGCGCCTGCCGGCGGGCCGCCCTCTGGTCGGTGTTCGTGCTGGCCTTGGCCGGTGCACCGGCCGAAGCAGCCACGCCGCTGCGCACCATCATCGAGGACGTTCCCGGGTCGACCGCGTACCGCTACGGCACGCGCGACAGCGCGGGGAGCTCGATGGACACCCTGAAGGTGGTCCCTCACCCCTACGGCGGATACAGGGGCATCTACCACACGTACGTCAACGGGCGCGCGGTGGTCAAGGTGGCCACCAGCCTCGACCTGATGATCTGGAAGCACAAGGCCGACCTGGTCGCGAACGGCTCGCACGCGACCATCTACAACCTCCCGGCCGGAGCCGCCCTGGTCGCCTACGAGAAGCACACCGGTTGTCCCGGAGGCACCGGCAACTGCCTGTCGCTGCGCTACTACGCGTCCGAGCAGGACCTGATGCGCGCCGTCGCAAGCCGGGTCGTGGTGTTGCCGCGCACGCTCTCCAACTGCGCCGAGGGGACGCCCTCCATCACATCGGCCACGTCGACCCTGTCGAACATCCAGCTCAGCTTCCACTACTTCAAGGACTGCAAGATGGATCGTCAGGCGCGCGGGACGCTGCGCCAGTTCGATCCCACCACGTGGAGCACGAGCACCGCCCCCGGGGCGGACTCCGTCGTCCTCGGCGCGGGCGCATCCCCGAACGGCCACATCGGGGACCGGGACGCCGGGTTCTACGACGGGCAAGGCCAGCGCCTGTACGAGGCGCAGCTCGTGGCGGGCGACTTCGGCTCCTGGCGCAACTTCCTGTGGGCGGGCGGCGGAGCGACGCAGCTCGCGATCCGGACCCACGGGGGCTCACGGGCGTTCGCCAATCCCACGTACACGCCGCTGAATCTCCCCACCGGCCAACCGGGCGTCGTCGTGACGCAGTTCCTGCCCGTGTCGGGCTCGGTACAGGGTGAGGCCGGGGAGCTCGTCTATTACCGGCCTCGCGATCCCGGGCCGCCTCCGTCCCCGACCATCGTGGCGGCGGGCGACATCTCATGCGCCCAGGACACGACCTGTCACGACGACGAGACCTCGAACCTGATCGCGGCCGACGTCCCGACCAGGGTCCTGACCCTCGGCGACAACCAGTACGAGTCCGGCGAGCTGGCGAGCTTCCAGAGGTACTACACCCCCCACTGGGGGCGCATGAAGAACATCACCATGCCGAGCCCGGGCAACCACGATCCACCGTCGTCCGGATACGGCGAGTACTTCCGCAAGCCGGCGAACTACTCGTATGACCTCGGGGCGTGGCACTTGATCTCGCTCGACTCCACGAACGTGCCGCAGGCGACGTCGTTCCTCACGTCCGACCTGGCCGGGCGCACGAACCGGTGTGTGCTCGCGTACTGGCACCACCCGCGCTTCTCCTCCGGGGCCCAGCACGGCAACAACGGTTTGACGGCGCCCTTCTGGGACCGGCTGCATGCCGCGGGTGCGGATGTCGTGCTGTCCGGGCACGAACACACCTACGAGCGGTTCGGGCCCCAGACCCCGGCTGCGGTGGCGAGCCCGACGGGGATCCGCGAGTTCATCGTGGGAACCGGCGGCAAGGCCCTTCACCAGATGGGGGCCCCGCGCGCGAACAGTGAGGTGCGCATCGCGGGGGCGTACGGGGTGCTGCGGATGACGCTGCATCCGACCTCGTACGACTGGCGCTTCCAGGCCGAGGACGGCTCCACGCTGGACTCCGGCTCGGCGACCTGCTCCTAGGCCCGGAACGAGACGAGCCGGCCCGGGGGCCGGCTCGGTCGGAACTGCGATGACGATCCCCTAGTTGGAGATCGTGAAGCAGTGCGGGCCGTAGCACGCGAGGAGCGACTGGCGGGTGATCTCCTCGACGCTGTTGAGCAGGCGGTCGCCTTGCTCGACTATGACCGGGTGATTTCTGGCGTTCGCCCGGAGTGCCTCCCAGGCGTCTTGGTGCTGCTGGTCCACAGGGTCCTCCCCCTGCTCGCCGCGGGGCTGGCCTCCCGCGTTCTCCTCATGGGGCACGCCAGTGCGCGCCCCACCCTGTTCTCCTTTGCTGCTTAGTACGTGACGATCAACTGCGGGCGCGATGCCGCGGTCGCGTGCTCACGCGAACCGAGGTCGGTCGCGTAGGTCGAGGTCGACAGCAGTGCGAACGAGAACGTCCCATTGCCGGTCACCAGCGACTTCACGTCGTAGTCGACGGCCTGCCACATGATGCCCTTGTCGGCCACGACGGTCGTGCCGCGCGTCGGACGGGTGTTCCACGTGATGCCGGTCTCCGTCCAGTTGTTTGCGGCCGACCGCAGCCCGGGCCCATCCCAGCTGACCGCCAGGGGGGTCACCCGCAGCACCGCGGTCTTGATCGGCGCCGTGATGCCGGACACGTCGAACTTCAGGTAGCTCTCCACGTCCGGGGTGGAGCCCGCGACGGTGCGGAGGCTGTTCGCCGTGCCGTAGTTCGTGGTCGGGTTGGCCTCCTGGACCCGCGCGTCCGCCGTCGCCGAGAACGTCTGGCTACCCGGCGTCACCACGGTGCCCGGAGTGGTCACGTTCACCGTGTTGCTCGCGCCGGAGCGGTTGCCGGCCGCGTCGACCGCGTGCACCGTGTACTGGTACGTGGTCGAGGCGACGGCCGTCATGTCCGCGTAGCTGGTGACGTTGCCGGGACCGGCGAGCAGCAGCCCGTTGCGGTAGACCTCGTAGGTCGTGACCCCGACGTTGTCGGTCGAGGCGTTCCACGTGAGGTTCACCCGGGTCGAGCTGGCGGCCGTGCCGGCGAGGTTGGCGGGCGCGGTGGGCGCCTGCGTGTCCGCCAGCGTCACGGTCGCCGTGTTGCTCGGGTCCGACAGGTTGCCCGCGGCGTCGATCGCGCGCACCGTGTAGCTGTGCGTGCCGGGTGCGACACCGGTGTGGGTGTACGTGAGGGTCGTGCCGCTCACGCTGCCCACCTGGGTGCCCGCGCGGTAGATGCGGTAGCCCGTCACGCCGGCGTTGTCGGTCGACGCAGTCCAGCTGAGCGCCACCTGGCCCGTGCCCGCGGTCGCCGTGAGGCTGCCCGGCACGGTCGGCTTGATGCCGTCCGGAGCCGTGATGTTCCGCGTGTTGCTCGGGTCCGACACGTTGCCGGCCGCGTCGATCGCGCGCACGGTGTAGCTCAGCGGACCGGCCACACCCGTGTGCGTGTAGGTGAGGACGTTGCCCGCCACCTGGGCGACCTGGGTCGTGCCCTGGTAGATCCGGTAGCCGGTCACGCCGACGTTGTCGGTCGAGGCGTTCCAGCGCAGCACCACCGAGCCGGTGCCCAGCGTTGCCGTGAGGTTGGTCGGCGCAGTGGGCTTGACGCTGTCGGGCACGATCGCCGTGGCGGCGGTGCTCGCGTCCGACAGGTTGCCCGCGGCGTCGATCGCGCGCACGCTGTAGCTGTACGTGCCGGCCGTGAGGCCCGTGTGCGTGAACGTCGTGACGTTGCCGAGCACGCTGCCCACCTGGGTGCCGTTCCGGTAGATCCGGTAGCCCGTGACGCCCACGTTGTCCGTGGAGCCGGTCCAGCTCAGCGCGACCTGACCGGGCGACGCCGTGGCGTTCAGCTCGCTCGGGGTGGTCGGCTTGAGCGTGTCGGCGATCGTCTCGCTCGAGGCGTTGCTGGGGTTGGACAGGTTGCCGGCGCCGTCGAACGCGCGCACGGTGTAGCTCAGCGTGCCCACGACGTTCGTGTCGATGTAGGCGCGGGCCTCGCTGCCCACGGTGGCGACCTCCGTGCCGTTGCGGTAGATCTTGTATCCGGCGACGGCCACGTTGTCGGTCGCGCCGAACCAGCGCACCTCGACCTGGCCCGCACCCGGGTTGGTCCACACGTACCAGGGCGCCGTCGGCTTCTCGACGTCCGGCACGTTGACCGTGACCGTGTTGCTCGGGTCGGACAGGTTGCCCGCGGCGTCGACCGCACGGACCGTGTAGTCCGAGTTGCCGGACTGCAGGTTGGTGTGCGTGAAGGCCGTGATCTCCCCGAGGACGCTGCCGACCTGCGTGCCGTTCCGGTAGATCCGGTAGCCGGTCACGCCCACGTTGTCCGTGGAGCCGGTCCAGGTGAGGACCACCTGGGCGGTCACCACAGTGCCGCTCAGGTCGCTCGGTGCCGACGGCTTGACGTAGTCGGGCACGCTCGCCGTGGCCGGAGCGCTGGGCGTCGACAGGTTGCCCGCGGCGTCGATCGCGCGCACCGTGAAGGTGTGCGGACCGGCCTCGAGGCCCGTGGCGGTGTACGACGTGGTCGTCGCGCCGTCGACGCTGGCGATGGCCGTGTCCCCGCGGTAGATGCGGTAACCCGTGACAGCGACGTTGTCGCTGGCCTCGTCCCACGTGAGCGCAATCTGGTCGCCGCTGGCTACGGCGGTCAGGTTCTCGGGCTCGGTCGGGCGCTGCGTGTCGGGCATCGTGACCGAGGCCGAGTTGCTCGCGTCGGAGCGGTTCTCGTTCTTGTCGAGCGCCTTGACGATGTACTGGTAAGTAGCCCCGCTGAGACCGGTCGTGTCCGTGTAGCTCGTGACGTTGCCGGTCGTGGCGAGCAGGTCGCCGTCGCGGTAGATCTCGTAGTTGGTGACACCGATGTTGTCGGTCGCGGCCGTCCACCCGAGGGTGACGTTCGAGCCGGCCGCCTCGGCGACGAGGTCCGTCGGGACGGTCGGCGCCGTGTCGTCGTACGGGTGGCCGAACGTGACCTCCAGCACCGGGAACTTCTCCGGCTTCGAGGCCTCCTTGGAGAGGAACTCCGCGGCGTCCGTGGACGTCGAGATGAGCGCGATGTCGGCCGGACCGTTGCCCTTGACGAGCGACGTGACGTCCCACTCGACCTTGGCGTTCGTGGCGATCGCGCCGCTGTCGGATGCAGGCTCGGCGTCGGTCGCCGGCTTGTTGGCCCACGTGATCCCGGCCTCGGTCCAGTCACCGCTCACACCGTGGGCACCCGGACCGTCCACTGTGCCGCCCGTGGACGAAGCCGTCATGCGCAGCTTGGCGCTGCGGATCTCACCCTCGGCGGGGATCCCGGAGACCTGGAACCGCAGCCAGCTCTCCATGTTCGGCGCCGTGGAGCCGGCCGTGCGGAGCCTGTCCTCGAGCGCGTAGTTGGTGTTCAAGTGGTTCTTCTCGACGCGGGCGTCCTCCGTGCTGGTGAACGTCAGCGTCGTGGCCGGCTCGGTGATCTCGATGCCCAGCGAGTTGGTGCTGGACAGGCCGCCCGTGTCGGTGACCCGCACGGACACGGTGGCCGTGCCGGGGCGCCGCAGCGTGAGCTTGGGCTTGGCGTTGCTCGAGTCGTCGTACTGGCCGTCGCCGTCCAGGTCCCATGCGTAGCTGAATGCGTCGCGCAGGTCCGGGTCGGTCGACTTCGTGCCGTCCAGGCGCACGGTCAGCGGCGCGGGGCCGGAGACCCTGTCCGCCGCGGCGACCGCGGTCGGTGCCCTGTTGGCCGGGTTGCCGACGTACCGGATCCGATGGATCGAGTCCAGCTCCTGGTCGACGTACAGGAGGTCGCCCGTCGAGGTGACCTCGAGGTCGATCGCGTGGAATGCGTCCGATGCGAAGAGCATCACGTTGCCGCGCTCGGGCAGTCCGTCGGAGCCCGGCAGCAGGGCGAAGATGCAGTCCCTGATCCGGTCACCGAAGAACAGCGCCTTGCGGTACGGAGCCGGGAAGTTGCCGCCCACGGCCGGGTAGAAGTGCATGCCGGACAGCAGCGCGCCCAGCGGGCCGCCCTCGGCGTTCTTGGCGCACGGCTCGTCGGAGACGACGTTCAGCTCGTGGTCGTACGACCAGTACGCCGGGTCCGTCGCGTTGCCGAGTGCGTAGAGATCGAGGCAGATCTGCGCGCCTTCCTCGACGCTGCGCGGGCGGATCCGCGTGTACGGATCGCCGTTCACGTCCATCGCGCCCTCGTAGCACGGCCAGCCGAAGTTGCGCACGCGGCTCAGGTCGGGGACGCGGTCGAACTCCTCGAAGTACCCGCCGCCGCGGTCGCCGACCCAGACGTCGTTGGTGCCGGGTCGCACGGCGAGCCGGACCGGGTCGCGCATTCCGTACGCGAGGATGCGGCGCTCGTTCTCGTCGCCGCTGCCGGCCAGCGGGTTGCCCGGGGCGCCCGCGCCGGTGCGCGGGTCGATCCGGATCAGCGTGCCGTCGAGCCCCGTCGGGTCACCGGCGGTGCGGAGGTCCTGCACGCGCAGCCGGCCGCCCTCGGACGTCGGCGTCGTCATCAGCGAGCCGATCCCGCCGGGCGGGTCACCGCACGGGTTGGGCGGCGTGCCGGTCTGGCCGTAGTCCCAGAAGGACGCGGTCGAACCGTCGCCGCCGGTGAAGTAGAGGTAGCCGTCGGCGCCGAAGCTGAGGCCGCCGCCGCTGTGCACCGGGTACTGCTGGCACCAGTCCTCGACCAGCACCTGCTCGCTGCGGAACCCGGCTCCGTTGCCGAGGCGGATGCGCGAGATGCGGCCGCCGACGACGCAGTTCTCGGCCAGGCCGAGGTTCGCCTTGTCGCAGCTGTCCCACGTTCCGTCGACGTCGCCGTACAGAGGCGGGGTGCCGCCGATCTTGGCGTCAAGGGTGTAGTAGACGTAGATGTACGGCTGCGTCGGGTAGTTCGGATCCGCGACGACCGACGTCAGACCGCGCGCGGAGAAGTTGTGCACCTGCGTGCGCAGGTCTGCCGCGATCGTCGGAGTCGTGTCCGAGAGACTCGTGAACGTCTTCACGATCCCGCTCTTCTCGGCAACGAACACACGCCCGTTGGGAGCCACCTCGATGTCCATCGGGTACTCGAGGCCGCTCATCACGGTCGTCTGCTGGAAGCCGGCAGGCAGGACCACCGCACCCGCGACGCCCGGCGTGACGAGCACGGCCAGACATGCCAGAACGGCAAAGAATGCGTTGCGAAGAGAGAGGATCTCCCGGTTGAACATGTGGGCCCTCCTTGGCCTTTTGATGCCGCGTGCGGGGGCGCACGCCGCGAATCCATCAGCTAGCGAAGCTTGGAAGCCAATGTAGCTGCGACCCGCGGTTCGCGCGCGACGAATTTCCACCGCCGCCGCGAACGGGTGTCCGCCCGCTCGCATATCGTGCGGACATGCCTGACTGGGCGGTCTGGTTCATCGTCGGGGCGGCGCTGATGGCCGGCGAGCTGCTCGTCACGGCGGCCGTCCTCGGCCCGATCGGACTGGCCGCCTTCGGTGCCGGCATCGTGGCCGCGTTCGACGCCAGCTCCGAGGTGCAGATCGCGTCCTTCATCGTCTTCACGCTGCTGTCGCTCGTGTTCGCGCGGCCGATCGCCAAGCGGCACCTCGTTGCGCAGCCGCCGGAGTTCCGCACCAACGCGCCCGCGCTGCTGGGCGAGGAGGCGCTGGTCATGCAGCAGGTGGACCGGGACAGCGGCCAGGTCAAGGTGGGCGGCGACGTTTGGAGCGCGCGTCCCGTGAATCCGCAGGACGTGTTCGAGCCGGGCGATCGCGTGATCGTCGAGTCGGTCCACCGCACGGTCCTGAACGTTTCGAAGGGGGAGTAGATGCCGCAGCTCGCACCACTCGCAGCATGGGACCCGTCCGCCGGCCTGATCGTGCTGATCGCGCTTGCGGTCGTCGCGCTGATCCTGCTGGTCCGCGCGGTGCGGATCATTCCCCAGGCGCGCGCGGGCATCGTGGAGCGCCTAGGCCGCTACCACCGCCAGCTCGAGCCCGGCCTTGCCCTGATCATCCCGTTCATCGATCGGGTGAAGCCGCTGATCGACCTGCGCGAGCAGGTCGTCTCCTTCCAGCCGCAGGCCGTGATCACCGAGGACAACCTGAACGTGCAGATCGACACCGTCCTCTATTACACGGTGATCAATCCCAAGGACGTGACCTACGAGGTCGCAAACCCGATCCAGGCGATCGAGCAGCTCACGCTCACGACGCTGCGCAACATCGTCGGTGGGATCGACCTGGAGGAGGCGCTCACCAGCCGCGACACGATCAACACCCAGCTGCGCACGGTCCTCGACGAGGCCACCGCGCGCTGGGGCATCCGTGTCAACCGGGTCGAGCTGAAGGGCATCGACCCGCCGCCCACCATCACCGAGGCGATGGAGAAGCAGATGCGGGCGGAGCGCGACAAGCGTGCGACGGTGCTCACGGCGGAGGGCACCAAGCAGGCCGAGATCCTCACCGCGGAGGGTGAGCAGCGCGCCGCGATCCTGCGCGCCGAGGGGCTGCGCCAGGCCACCATCCTCGAGGCGGAGGGACAGAAGGAGGCGCAGGTGCTGCGCGCCGCCGGTGAGGCGCAGGCGATCACGACGGTGTTCGGCGCGATCCACGAGGGCAACCCGGACCGCGAGCTGCTCACGTATCAGTACCTGCAGCAGCTGCCGAAGATCGCCGCCGGGGAGTCCTCGAAGCTCTGGATCATTCCCAACGAGGTCGTGCAGGCGATCGACAAGCTCGGCTCGAGCGTGGGGAACGGGCCGGCGGGCCCGGCTGCGACCTGACCGCGGCCGCGCCGCCAAGATGACAATTCAGTGCGGCGGTCGCGGCTCCAGCGCCGCGATTTGAACTTTGGCGATCAGGGACCGCATAGGGCACCCAATTCGCCGAGGGTCGCTGTCAGAGCGCGGGTGCGAACGAGTCCCAGAAGCCGCACTTGTGCTCGGCGGCGAAGTCCGTCTGGGCCACGGGGGTGGGAGGCTCGAGCGACATGTGCGCGTCCCGCGCCGGCGTGTACTGCGGCCAGAAAGGCACCCTGAACCGGTTCGGCGTGCCCACCTTGGCGAACTGCGTCCAGTAGCGCACCATCGTGGCGGCCAGGGCCTCCTGCTCCGGCGTGAACGGCGCGTGGCCGCCGCGCAGCGCGGAGTCGAACAGGAACGTCAGGTCTGCCGCGTGGTAGCTCCCGTAGGGGATGCTGGCGGGCGGCAGGATGAAGATCTGCGGCACGTTCGGGTCGTCGAGCTCGTACATGTAGGTGCGAACGTGTTGCGACAGGGCCTGCGCCGTCCGGCGCGCAGGGCAGGCGAAGATCGCATCGGTGCCGATCGCGCTGATCGCCAGCCCCGGGCTGGGGAATTCGCTCAGCGGGTACTGCGCCAGGATCTCGTCTGCCGTGGGCGGGAGGCCCAGCGTCCCGTCCAGGATCTGGACCACCAGTGGATAGAGGCCTTCCGTGACCGGGCCCACCAGTGACTCCACGGCGAGGACCTCGAAGATCGTGAACTCGTCGTGCGTCGAGCCCTCGATCACGGGCACGCGATTGAAGTTGCCCGTCTCGAAGGCGGTGCGGATGTCCCTCGTGAGGAGGTTGCCGTCGACGGTGGGGAGCACCGCGCCCGGTTCCTCCGGCTGCACGGCCAGGATGGTCTCCACCGCAGCTGCGCGCAGGCACGCCGCCGACTGGTCGGGGCAGCCGAGGTCGTTTGCCGCGGTCGTGCCGCGGGTCTCCGCCTCCGCGAGGCTCGGCAACGACTCCGCATACGCGCCGCTCTGCGCGATTGCCCCGTCGAACAGCCCCCGGGCCGTGGGAGAGGCGAGCTGGGAGTGCACGCTCAGGCCGCCGGCGGACTGGCCGAAGATCGTGACGTCGTCATCGTCGCCTCCGAAGCGCTCGATGTTGCGCTGCACCCAGCGCAGCGCGGCCTGCTGGTCCATCAGGCCGTAGTTGCCGGACCCGCGGCCGGACTCGGCGCTCAGTGCCGGGTGCGCGAGAAAGCCGAGATACCCGAGCCGGTAGTTGACCGTCACGACCACCACTCCCTGGGCCACCAGGCGATCGGGGTCGTAGTCGTCGCTCTCCCCGACGGTCAGGCCTCCACCGTGGAACCACACCATCACGGGGCGCTCGCGGTCGTCGCGCCGGTGCCGCTTGTGCCGGTTCTTGTGGTGCCGACCGCTCCGGTCGTCGCGCGACCGCTGATGCCCGCCGGGAGTGAAGACATTGAGATAGAGGCAGTCCTCGGTGGTCGACGGGAATCCGAACGGAGACGCGGTCTGCGGGCAGTGGTTCGCGAAACCGGTGGCGTCGAGGGGTTGGTGCCAGCGCGCGGGAGGCCCCGGCGGCCGCCACCGCAGGTCTCCCACCGGGGGCGCGGCATACGGGATCCCCAGGTACTTGTTCAGAGCGGGGGACTCGACGCCCCGCACCGGTCCCTTGTCGGTCCGCACGGTGCCACGCCCAGTCGCCGCCGCGGTTGCGGGCAGCAGCGCCGCCAAGGCGAGGCAGGCAAGCGTGACGATGAGAAGCTTCGGGCGGCGCATCCGTGAGGGGCGAGGCTATTCGCGCGGGACCGGCGGGTCAAGCCTCGTGTATTCGGGAGTTGCGCGCGACAGCTCGGAGCACGTATGGTCGAAATGACGTGGGCGAGAGGGATCTGTCCATCATCCGCACGGCAGCGATACTGGCGATTGCGATCGCCTGCCTCGTGCTCCCCTCGGGGGCGGGCGCCGCTGCGAGCGCCTCGTTCGACGACCCGATCGGCGACTCCACCTATTACGCGCCGGATCTGGGCGCGACGACGATCAACGTGGGCGACGACGACTCGATCGCCCTCGACACGCGCATCGTGCCGCGGCCGCCGGCCTACTGGGGCGGCTGCGCGTACACCGTCGGAACGTTCCCCTTCCAGACGTGCGTGCCGGCCGACATGAACGTGACGTGGTACCTCGACTTCAGCGCCGCGGGCGGCAGCGTGGCGGACGGCGGCGCCGACGCCAAGGTGACCGCGATACCGCGGCAGGGCCAGACGTTCTGGGAGAGCAGCCGCTGGGATGCCGCCAACGGCAGGTTCGCAGCCGGGGCAAAGCCCGCCGCGGGCGAGGACGCCGGCGGCGCGCACTGGACGCTGCGGCTGACCGACCTCGGGATTCCGCGGCCCGCGACCGTGCGGGTCCGGGTCGTCTCGCTCTACAAGTCCTACAACGGCGTCGGCACGCTGCTCAACTACTCCGACGAGGCCGGGCCGGGGTCGGTGCAGGTTGCCGGCGGGCCGGTCACGAGCGGTCCGAGCCGCGCCTGTACGCAGGCGACGCGCAAGGCGAACCGCCTGCAGCGCAGGATCCGGGCGGCCAAGCGGCGGGGCGCCGGCGCGAAGCGGCTGCGCCGCCTGCGCGCCCAGCGCAAGCGCGCCCTGCGCAAGATGAAGCGCAGGTGCGGCGCGCCCGTGACGGCGCCGCCCCCGGCGGCCGCGCCTCCGGGCTGCCGCCTCGTGACCAAGACCGTCCTCAAGCAGGAGGGCGTCGGCATCTACGCCAAGTGGGTGCTGAAGCCCGAGGTCGTGGTCGAGTGCACCAAGTAGCGCCCTGACGGGCGGCGCTCAGGCGCTGCGGCGGCGGGCGGCGAGCTCGTTCCCAGGCGACGCGCCCTTGGCCGCATAGAGTCCCTGGTCCGCGGCCCGGGTCAGCTCGTCCAGCGTGAGGCCGTCGCGCCCGAACGCGGCTACGCCGAAGCTGAAGCCGACGGCCGGGCCGGTTGCGCTCAGCCGCTCGCTCACGATGCGAATGACCCGGCCGCCCAGGTCTCTCGCCTCATGGGCGTCCAGGTCCGGCATCAGCACCGCGAACTCGTCGCCGCCCACGCGCGCCGGTATGTCGTCGCGGCGCAGCTCAGCGGGCAGCAGCCGGCCGAGTTGGGACAAGGCGGCGTCGCCCGCGACGTGGCCGTAGCGGTCGTTGATCTCCTTGAAGCGGTCGATGTCCGCGAGCAACAGGGCGAACGGGCGATGGGTGCGATGCGCACGCGCCACCTCGCGCTCGAAGTGCTCCTCGAAAGCGCGGCGATTGGCCAGTCCGGTGAGGCCGTCGGTGCGGGCCGCGAGCTGAAGCTCGGCGACCAGCCGGCCGATGCGCCGGCTCAGCATGTGCACGACCACGGCCGTGCCGAACACCAGGCCCACGGTGCTGAGCCAGCGGCTGACCCCGATCGGGCCGGGGTCGATCGCGACCAGCACCGCGGCGTACGCCGCCGCGATCAGGACCGCATGCGCGGCTGTGGCGATGCGCCCGAGGAAGTACGCGGCATACAGCACCACCCACAGGTAGTACATCTCGTCGCCGCCGGCCGGGCCGCCGTGGCGCTCACCGTTGAAGAGCAGCGCGAGCGACACGAGCGCGGTGCCGCCGGCAGGCAGCACCGCATACACCCAACCCGGGAACCGTTCCGCTCCGAGCGCAGAGAGCCCGCCGAGCACTCCGGCAGCCCCGGCCACCACCGCGAGCCCGGCTGCGTCGATCTGCGGCTGGTGCGGAAGCACCAGGCCAAGCGCCGTGATCGCGCCGCCGCCGCTGAACAGCAGGGCGCCGAAACGGGCCATCTGGGTGCGGTGGCCGTCCTCGCTTCCGTGCAGGGACGTGTCTTGCATCGATTCTGAGTATCGGCTCGACGGCGAGGGAGTATGAGGCGCAGCGGCGGGGGGTGGCCGGTGGCGCGGAGTAGCATCCGCCGCGATGAGGGAGGCGCTGCGGGAACTCGTGTGCTGTCCGCGGTGCGGTCGCTTCCCGCTCGAGCTGACCGTGATCGAGCGCTCCGCCACGGACGCCGCGGACGTCGAGGCGGGCTTCTTCCGGTGTCCAGGCTGCGCGCGCTTCTACTTCGTGCTCGAGGGCATCGCGCGCCTGCTCACGGAGGACTTCGCCGCGCTCGTCGACACCAGCCTGCCCGACCGCCACCCGGGCGCATTCGCGGCGCACGGCGACGAGCTGTCGGAGTTCCTCGGCCGGCTCGCCGTCCGGAAGCCGGAGGCGTCGGCGGCGACCTGGGGCCTCGAGGACGTGGCCTTCTGGGAGGACGAGTACGGCCGCGAGGCGCGGCAGGAGGCGATGCTCGCGCAGGTGGAGCGTTCGCGGCCGGACGCCGGCAACCGCATGTACCCGCGGGAGGTCACGATCTTCCGGCGGCTGCGCCCGAGGCTGGCGGGCGGGGGAGTGCTCGTCGACCTGGGCTGCGGCGCCGCGCAGGCCGTCCGCGCGTTGTGCCATCCGCGGGACGTCGGGTACCACTACATCGGCTGCGATCTCTCGCTGAACGCGCTCCGCCTGAACCGGCGCACGCTCGAGGGCGACTACATCCAGTGCAGTGCGGAGCAGCCGCCGTTGCGCCCGGGTTCGGCGGACGCGGTGATCATGCTGGGCACGCTGCACCATCTCTCCGACCCCACGCGCGCCCTCGGCCTCGCGCTCGACATCGTGCGGCCGGGCGGAGCGATCGGCGTGCACGAGGTCACGGGCCGATCCGGCCTGGGCAGGTGGCTGGGACCGCTGCTCCCGGGGACCGAGAGCCCCCACGACGACGCGGTCGACCTGAAGCAGCTGCGGGCGCGCCTGCGTGAGGAGGGCACGCGCGGCGTCGTCCGGCGCGGCGGCACTCCCGCGCGCACGCTGCTGGCCTCGCGGCTTGGCGAGCGCATGCGGACGAGTCCCGCGCTGACGCGCGCCGTGCTCGGCCTCGACGCGCTGTGCATGAACACGATTGGCCGCGTCGCGCCGCTCTTCGGCCCGCGGGAGGCGGTGATCTTCGCCGAGAAGCCAACCGGCGCGACGCCCGTTTCCCTTTGGGACGGGGCACGCATTCTTCAACGAGACCGGTGAGCGCTTCAACGCCCCGGCGTCGCAGGAGGCCCGGCGGCGGGTGCTCGCGTGGTTCGACCGCTTCGCGGCCGGCCACGAGCATCACGACGACGACTAGCAGAGCTCCCTCTCGGGGCAGATTCGTTTGCGCGTGACGAGGCGCGCGATTAGGGTCGTGAGAGGGGGATTCAGGAGTGACGAGTCGGAAAAGGCCTGCTCTGGCCGCAATCGTGGTGGCGGTCGCGCTGTTCGCGCTGCCTGCCGACGCCTTCGGCGGCCGCCTCGTGGCCACGGGCCACGACGCGGACAGCCACTGCGCGGGCTACGACAACACCGGCCAGTGCCACTTCGTGCAGGTGGCGGTGAACTACGTGCGCGGCGGTGCGCCGAACCCGGCCCGGCCGCTGCTGGTGATCGACTGCTCCACGACAGGCATCGTCAGCACTGCGCTCGCCAACTCGGGCGCCGCGGGCGGCCCGAACCAGGTCGTCTGCCCGAGCGCGAACCTGCCGGCGTTCAACGCGATACGGCTCAACACCGCCGGCTTCAGCGCCATCGTCGTGGGGTCGAACTCGGACGCGATCAACCGCGGCGGGACAGCCGACTCGGCGGCCCTGATCGCCCGCAGCGCGGACATCGCGACCTTCTTCAACCAGGGCGGCGGCATCCTCGCGTTCGCCGGCGACACCAACGGCGACGATCCAGCCGACCCCTACTACCAGTTCGTGCCGATCGGAATCGGGGGGAAGGCCGTCGTCTCTCCCTTCCGCCTGACGCCTCAGGGGCAGGCGCTGGGCTTCCACGACTCGGTCAACGGCATCGGGACGAACGACGACATCAACTGCTGCCCCACGCACAACTCCTTCCAGGAGCCTGCCGCCGGCAGCGCCCTGCAGGTCGCGGAGCGCGACTCGAGCGTCCCGCCCGCCCCCGAGACGCTGTTTGCCGACGGCACGATCAGCGGCGGCAAGATCATCAAGGGGCAGGGCGTGATCGGGCTGCCCTCCAATCGCAAGTGCGTCAGCCGGCGCAAGTTCCGGATCCGGATCCGCCAGCCGGGCGGCATCCAGATCCAGACGGCGCTCGTCTTCCTGAACGGCAAGAAGATCCGCGTGCTGACCCGCAAGGTGTTCCAGCGCAAGCGCAAGGTCGCGAACGTGAACCTGCGCGGGCTGCCCCGCGGGACGTTCAAGGTGCGCATCGTGGTCCTCACCAGCGAGGGCACGACGTTGCGCGGCACGCGCAAGTACCGGACCTGCACGAAGAAGCGCAAGTCCAAGCGCCCGCCGCGGCTCTAGAGGCTCCGCGCGCTAGGTCTTCGCGGCCGCGACGAACTCGCGCACGTCCGCTGCCGGCTCGGAATAGGCGTCGCCCAACGCCGACTCGACCGCGGCCATGTAGTCCTTTGCCCAGGCCGGGAAGTCGTAGTCGATCGCGTGCAGGAACTCGAGCGTGGCGGCCAGCCGGATGTCGGCGATCGAAGGGCTGTCGCCGCCGATGAAGCTCTTTCCTTCCAGGAAGAACTTGCGGTAGGCCTCGAGCGGCTGGGCGATCGCCGCCTCGGCGTCCTGCTGCGCCTTTGCCTTCATCGCATCGTCGGCCTCCGAGGTGGCGACCTCGCCTGCGTACTGTGGGAAGCCGAGCGCCGGATACGTCGCCCGTGCGACGAGCGGATAGAGCGTGCCGATCAGGTAGAACATCGCGCTGTCGATCATCGCCCGCTCGCCGGGGTCCTCGGGATAGAACCGGTCGAGCCCGTGCTTGTTGCACAGGTACTGCATGATCGCGCAGCTCTCCCACAGCGATCCGCGCGGCAGGCCATCCGCTTCGAGCATCGGCGTGAGCTGCGCGGGGTCCTTCCGCACGAACTCCGACTCGTCCTTCTTACCCCACACGTCGTGCTCGTCGAAGTCCAGCCCGGCGGCCCGCACGAAGATGCGCACCGTCAGGTTGTTGACGCTCGGCCGCAGAATGTTGAGCGTGTGTGCAGCCATGGTTCTCCTCCTAGTAGGGGTCCTTGGGTGATCGGTCCTCCGACAGCGAGTCCCGTGACCGGCGCGCGAGTGCCTCGATCGCGTCGGCCAGATGTGCCCGGTCGATGTTGTAGTCGCCGCGCTCGACCCTGAGCTTGTGGGCCTCGAGCAGCACCTCGGCATGCGTTAACCCGGCCGGCGGCTCGAAGCGATAGGACGCCAGCTCGATCAGCAGGCCGAGCGGATCCTCGAAGTAGATGGAGTCCATGAAGCCGCGGTCCTTCACGCCGCTGTGCTTGATCTTGCGCTCGTCGAGGCGCTCGACGGCCTGCCAGAAGGTCGCCTGCGAGACCGCGAAGGCGATGTGGTGCACGCAGCCGGGGTCCGTGGGAGTGCGCTCGGGATCGGGCTCGCGATCCTCGTTGGTGAAAATGGTGATCAGGCGTCCGTCGCCCGGATCGAAGTAGAGGTGGCTGTCCGCGGCGTTGTCGAGGTTCGGCTGCTCGAAGACGAACGGCATGCCGAGGACTCCCTCCCAGAAGTCGATCGACGTCTGCCGGCCGGCGCCGACGAGCGTGATGTGGTGGACACCCTGGGTCTGAAGTTTTCGCATGGCTCCTCCGCGGCTAGTGTTCGACCAGGTTCGACTTGTACTCGCTGCGCTGCAGGCTGCCCCAGGGCACGAGGTCCACGTGCGTCTGGACGACGAGCACGTTGCGCAGCCGCTCCCTGATCGCCTCGGCCAGCGAGGGATCCGGCGCCGCGTCACGGGCCAGCTCGACGCTCACGGGCAGCGGGGGCTCCTGCTTCACGCCCTCTGCCTTCGGCTCGACGAGGATGTGGCCGCTGACGTCCGGCGCGAATGTGCTCACCACCTCGCGCACGGCGGACGGGAACACGTTCACCCCGCGCACGATCAGCATGTCGTCCGTGCGCCCGATGCAGCGCACGCGCGGGCCCGTGCGGCCGCACGGACAGGGGCTCGTGTGCACCTGGACGTGATCGCGCGTGCGGAATCGCAGGTGAGGGGCGGCGCGATGCCGCAGGTGCGTCAGCACGAGCTCGCCGGTGGCGCCGTCGTCCATGTCGAGGGCGGCGCCCGTGTCGGGGTCGATCAGCTCGGGGTGGACGAACCCGCGCGCGCCCAGATGCATCCCGTCCTGCTGCTCGCACTCGCCCCACAGCGACGCGCCGATGTCGCCGATGCCCATCGCCTCCGTGACGCGCGCGCCCCAGCGCTCCTCGAGCATCGCGCGGAAGGCCGGCTCGCCGCCGCCGGGCTCACCCGCGACGAGCACGCGCGTCACGCTCGACCCGCGCAGGTCGAAGTCGCGCTCGGCCGCCCACTCGGCGAGGTACGCCGCATAGGAGGGCGTCACGACCGCCGCCTCGGGCTGCAGCAGGTCGATCGCAAGCATCAGCCGCTCGGTGTTCCCGGTCCCGACCGGGATGTGGGACACCCCGATGCGCTCGAACGCGTCCAGCGCAGCGCCCGCCACGAACGGGCCGGCGTTGTAGGTCGTGACGACGCGCTGCCCGGCCGTGACGCCGGACGCCGCGTAGCTGCGAGCCGACCCGGTCACCCAGTTGTCGAGGTCGCCGGCCGTCAGGGGGATGTAGCTGGGCATGCCTGTGGTGCCGCTGGTCGAATAGATCCGCACGATCTCTGAAGGCGCCGCGCACAGGTGCGTCCCGATCGGGTTCTCCGGAGTGGATGTCGCCTTGACCTCGGACTTCCCGGTCAGGGGCAGCTGCGCGATGTCCGCCAGGCCGCCGGCGTCGGCGGCGTTCTCGACCCCCGCCGCGGCAAGCTTCTCCCGGTAGAAGGCCGAGCATTCGAACAGATAGGAGAGCTGGGTGCGGTAGGAAGCGTCGTCGAGCGCGAGCTGCTCCGCCCACGCGCGGGTCTCGATCTCAGGCTCGAGCATCGGACTCGTACTCGATCGCCTCCTCCGCCTTTCCCGCCATCAGGAAGCCGAGCGGATGCCGGCGCTCCTCGGCGAGATGCGCGAGCAGCCCGGCCGTGCGCGCGAGGATCGGCACGCATTTCACGGCGGCCGGTTCGAAGCCCAGGTCGAGCATCACCGCCGCGATCGGCATCGAGACGTTCATCGTGAGCGGCTTCCCCCAGGCCGCGGCCACGCCGTCGCGGAACCTGCGCGCGAGCAGGACGTGCGGCCCGCTCACGCCGCGCTCGTCCGCGAGCTCGAGGATCCGCTCGGCGCGGGGGTCGAGCGGACGGTGCACCGGATGACCGAAGCCGGGCATCCGCTCGCCCGTGGCGCGGACCGCGTGCGCCATGTCCGCCGCGACCGCGGCCGGCTCCCTGCCTGCTGCGACCTCCTGCTGCGCGTCCTCGAGCACCTGGGCACAGGCCTCCGCCGTGCCGAGGATCACCGGCCCGCAGCCGAGGATCCCGGCCGCGACCGCGCCCTGCAGCGACCCCGGGTCGGCGGACAGCGTCATGCGCGCGGCGACGTTCGTGGGCATCATCCCGTGCTCGGCGATCGCCACCAGCAGCAGGTCGAGGAAGAAGCGCTGGTCGGCGGTCGGCTCGCGCCCGGTGAGCAGCAGATGGAAGTACTCGGTGAAGCTGAGCCGGCCCATCAGGTCACCGGTCAGGTCGCGGCCGCGTACCTCGACCCGGTCGGGATAGGCCTGGCTGATATGGGTCGTCGGGTCGACGTCGGCGGGCGCCATCGGATCGAGTATCGCGCAATCGTGACGTCGGTGACCATCCTCACGCCGACTTTGGAAACGTCGAACTAGACTTGACCAACCAACCGGACGAGAGGACGAACGATGGCTCTTCAAATCGGCGATACAGCACCTGACTTCGAGGCCGAGACGACCGAGGGCAAGATCCGCTTCCACGACTGGATCGGGGATTCGTGGGCCGTGCTCTTCTCCCATCCGAGGGACTTCACGCCCGTCTGCACGACCGAGCTCGGCTACATGGCCAAGATCAAGCCCGAGTTCGACAAGCGCGACGTCAAGATCATCGGGCTGTCCGTCGACCCGGTCGACAACCACGAGAAGTGGGCCACGGACATCGAGGAGACGCAGGGTCACGCCCCCAACTATCCGATGATCGGCGACGCCGACTTCAACGTCTCGAAGCAGTACGGCATGCTGCCCGGCGACGTCAGCGGCGATCCGGCCGACCGCACGCCGGCCGACAACCAGACAGTCCGCAACGTCTTCGTGATCGGGCCGGACAAGAAGGTCAAGCTGATCCTCGTGTATCCGATGACGACCGGCCGCAACTTCGACGAGGTCCTGCGCGTGATCGACTCGCTGCAGCTGACCGCCAACCACAAGGTCTCGACCCCGGTGAACTGGCAGGAGGGCGAGGACGTGATCATCGCCGGGTCGGTCTCCGACGACGAGGCCCGCAAGCAGTACCCGGACGGCTGGCAGTCGCCGCGGCCGTACATCCGCATCGTTCCCCAGCCACGCTGATCGGCCGGAAAGAGCAGTGAACGGGGCTCAACCGAACCCTGAAGCGATCCTGCAGCTGGGCACGGCGTTCTGGGCCTCGAAGACTCTCCTGAGCGCGGTCGAGGTCGGCCTGTTCACCGAGCTGGCGGAATCCGGACCGCTCGACGCCGAGGCGCTGCGCGGGAAGCTGGGCCTGCACGAGCGCAGCGCGCACGACTTCTTCGACGCGTTGGTGGCGCTCGGGATGCTGGAGCGCGAGGACGGCCGGTACCGGAACACGGCCGAGACGGATCTCTTCCTCGACCGCAACAAGCCCAGCTACCAGGGCGGCCTGCTGGAGATGCTGAACGCCCGGTTGTTCGGGTTCTGGAACTCCCTCACCGAGGGGCTGCGCACCGGTGAGCCGCAGAACGAGGCGAAGACGGGCGATGGGAACCTCTTCGATGCGATCTACGGCGACCCCGCGCTGCTGCGCGGATTCGCCCGGGCGATGACCGCCAGCAGCATCGGGCCGGCGCAGGCGATGGCGGCCATGTTCCCGTGGGACCGCTACAAGACGGTGATCGACATCGGCTGCGCGGAGGGCTGCGTCCCGGTCCAGGTCGCGCTGGCGCACCCGCACATGGAGGGCGGCGGCTTCGACCTCGCTCCGATCGGGCCTTTGTTCGAGGAGTACGTGGCCGCGGCCGGCGTGGACGATCGGCTTCGCTTCCACCCCGGCGATTTCTTCGCGGATGAGCTGCCGCGCGCCGACGTGCTGGTGATGGGCAGGATCCTCCACGACTGGGACATGGACGAGAAACGGCTGCTGCTGGAGAAGGCCCACGCCGCGCTGCCGGAGGGCGGCGCGCTGATCGTGTACGAGGCGATCATCGACGACGACCGGCGCGAGAATGCCTTCGGCCTGCTGATGAGCCTCAACATGCTGATCGAGACGCCCGGCGGCTTCGACTACACGGGAGCCGACTGCCAGGGTTGGATGAAGGACGCGGGGTTCGGCGAGACATACGTGCAGCACCTCGGCGGCCCCACGTCGATGGTGGTCGGGATCAAGTAGACCGCTGACGGTCAGGCTCACGCCGTGGAGCAGCTGGAAGCGGACGTCTGCATCGGGGCGGGGTTCGCGGGACTGGCGACCCGCGAGCACGACTGGGGCGCGGAGGACTACAGCCGCGGCGGCTACAGGGCTCACATGCCGCCGGGGACTCTCACCCGGCGCAGGACCGCCTAACAGCCGTCCAGTAGCGCGAACTTCCTCGGGCGCACCGCGTCCCAACCCATGAGGGGTCATGGCTGCGCTGCTGCCAATGCTGGTGCTGCTGCTGTCGGGGGCGTTCGCCGCGCCGGCGGCCGCGACCACCTACCAGGTCGGCCCGGGCAAGCCGCACGCGAACCTGCAGGGTGTGGCCCCGCTGCTGGGGCCCGGCGACCTGGTGCTCGTCGACGGCGGCGTGACCTATCCCGGCGGCGTCGTGCTGGACCGGCCGGGAACCGCGGCGCAGCCGATCGTGATCCGCGGGGTGCGGGTGGGCGGCGCGCGGCCGCGCATCAACGGCAGCACCAACACGCTCGAGGTGCGGGCCAACCATTACGTGCTGGAAGGGCTGGAGCTGACGGGCGGCACGTTCCGCTGCCTGTACCACCACGCCCACAACGTCGTGGCCCGCGACCTGTCGGTGCACGGCTGCGCGGCGCACGGGCTGCTCGGCGCCGACGACGACTCGGGCTCCCTCCTGCTCGAGTACTCGGAGTTCTACGACTGCGGGGCCGGCACCACCCAGCACTGCATCTACATGGCGACCGACGAGGTCACCTATCCCGGCTCGGTGTTCCGGATGCAGCACAACTACGTGCACGGCACCAACGGCGGCAATGCGGTCAAGAGCCGCGCGCAGCGCAACGAGGTCTACTTCAACTGGATCGAGGGCGCTCTCTACCACGAGCTCGAGCTGATCGGCCCGGACCCCGCCGGCGGGAACGCGATCCCGGGAGTGCGGGAGGACTCGGACGTCGTCGGCAACGTCCTGCGCCAGACGAACACGTTCTCCGTCACGCGTTTCGGCGGCGACGGGACGGGAGCGTCCGAGGGACGCTACCGCTTCGCGTTCAACACCGTCATCACCCAACCCGGGGGAGGGGCGGTGTTCCGGCTCTTCGATCCGCTGGAGAGCGTCGAGATGCACGGCAACGTCTTCTACGGAGCGGGCGGCGCGGCGGTCAACATGCTGCGCGAGGTCGAAGCGGAGTGGGTCGGCGGCCGCGTGGTGGGCGGAGACCGCAACTGGGTCACGAGCGGCTCGCAGAACGTGCCGCCGGAATGGACCGGCACGATCACCGGAACGAATCCGGGCTTCGCCGACTTCGCCTCGCTCGACCTGCGGCCCACGGCGGCGGCGCCGATCCGCAACGCAGGCCCGGCCGCCACCAGCAGTCCGCCGGGGCATCCGTTCCCCGCGCCGCTGTTCCCGCCCGCGCTGATGCCGCCGCTGCACGCGCCCGCGGCGCCCGGCACCGCGGCCGCGCGGACCGGCGACGGTGCGCTCGATGCCGGGGCCTACGAATTCGGCGCCGGCGCGGTCGGATATCCGCGGCCGAAAGCCGCGACGCAGCTGCGGGTCTCGCTGGTGCCGGCGTTCCGGCCGTGCGTGAGCCCGAACCGCCAGCACGGCCCGCCGCTCGCCTTCGGGTCGTGTGCTCCGCCGCAGCCCGGCTCCACCCGGCTGACGGTCGGCACGCCGGACTCGAACGGCGCAGCGGCGAACGGGCTGGGGTCCCTCCGTTACGGAGCGGTGGTCGGCGACGTGACCGTCGCGGCCTCGTTCACGGACGTGCGCAGGCAGGGAACGCTGTCCGACTATCCGGGCGAGCTGAGCGTCGAGCAGGCGGTGCAGATCACCGACCGGTTCAGCGGCGCGTCCCAGAACGAGCCGGCGACGGCGCAGGCGGGCGTGTTCCGGTTCGCCGTGCCCTGCACGCCGACGGCCGCAATCGCCACCGGCGCGACGTGCTCGCTTCATTCGAGCTTCAACGCGATCGCTCCCGGCGCTGTCGCGCAGGGCAGGCTCGCGGTCTGGGAGCTGGGCGCCGTCGAGGTCTTCGACGGCGGCGCGGACGACCTGGCCGCCACCGCGGGCGACAACACGCTGTTCCAGCGTCAGGGCGTGTTCGCGCCGTGAGTGGTTGAAGCTGCCGCCGGCTTCTGCCACGCGAACGCAACGGTGATCGGGTGGTTGCGGAACGGTTCCCACTTCGGCTTCAGGGCGACCCAGGAGTCGTCGATCACCTGCTCCCGCATCTCGACCAGAGCCCAGCCGGCCTCCAGGCCGGCGGTCGCGTGCTCGCTCAGGAGATGGACGTGGGTCTCGATCGCGACCGGCTCTCCCGACGCGCTGTCGAAGTGCGCGGGCATGCCGGTGGTCATGATGAAGTGCGGGTGGTAGGAGACCAGCACGTGGAAGCCGCCCGGTGCCGCAAGCCGCCAGGCCTCGCGGTACAGCGGACCGAGGTCGGGCAGGTGGTCGTCGACGAGCGACGCGGTCACCAGGTCGTAGGCCTCCGGCTCGAACCCGGTCGACGTCAGGTCTCCCTCGACGACCCGGCGGTAGGCCTTGCTCGAGCGCGCGACGGCCAGCATCTCGGGCGTGAGGTCGACGCCGTCGATCGCGCCGACGCCTTTGCTGCGCAGCCAGGTACCCGTCCTGCCCGTCCCGCAACCGAGGTCGGCGGCGGTCCGCAGCGCCGGCCATGGAACGTCGAGCTGCTCCAGCAGCGGCAGGTCCATTGCCTCCACGACCGGTGTGCCGTACGTTGCGACCCACTCGCCGTAGCCGCTGCGCACGTCGACGGTGCGGTACCCGCGGGAGTCGAAGTCGGAGAAGCGCGGCACGCCCTCAGTAAAGCGTGTCGGATTGACACCCGGCTTGGTGCCTGAGAGGGTCCGATGCGGGTGACCCTGGGCAGGGCAAGGACGATGTGGCACGGGCGGATAGCCGCTCGCATCGCGTTCGCGGTTGCCTGTGGCGTGCTGGTCGCCGGCTGCGGAGCGGAGGAGAAGGAGCCCGCGGAGCCCGTGGAGTTCGAGGAGACGCTGGGCTTCAGCGGCGCCGGGATCATCGAGCGCCAGAGCCGCGTCGAAGGGGAGATCCAGGCTTGCATGAAGGCGCAGGGATTCGAGTACATCCCCGTGGACCCGCTGGTGCAGGAACGGGCGCTGACCGGCCGCGCCTTGACGGAGGAGGAGTTCATCAAGCAGTTCGGAGACGGCGTCAGCACCCTGTTCGATCGCGGTCTCGGCCGCGAGCAGGCCAATCCGAACGACCGGATCCGCAATGCCCTCCCGGAGGCAGACCGTGTCGCCTACGACCGTGCGCTCGGCGGTGACAACCCGGGGGCCACGTTTGCCGAAGCGGTCGATTCGGGCGACTTCACCGACCTCGGGGGCTGCACGAAGAAGGCGAGCGAGGCGGAGTTCGGGGGCTCTGCCGTGGTGACGGCGCTGATCGGGAAGCTCGACGAGCTCGACGAGGCCATCGGGCAGGACCAGCGGATGGTCAAGGCGGCAGAGAAATGGTCCGCGTGCCTGGCAGAGGAGGGCTTCCGGTATGCCGAGCCGGACGACATCGAGGATGACCTCACGAAGCGTTTCCAGGCGATCGTGGGCAGCGACGTGCTGCCGGGCGCGACCAAGCCGCCGAGCGCGGATTTCACCTACGACCGTGAGGCCCTGGCCCAGCTGCAGCGCGAGGAGGTGAGGCTCGGCCGCGTCGACCTGGAGTGTGAGAACCGCGAGATCGACCCCGTCGAGCGCGTCGTGCGCCCGCAGCACGAGGCCGTCTTCCGGAAGAGCAACCGCAGGTTGATCGCCCGGGTGCGCCCGCCCGCGAGCTGACGGCGCCGGACTCGGGTCGGCGCGATACTCCGCAAATGTCGCGGGAGGCACAGATCGTGCGCAAGCCGATGCGAGTGCGGGAGCACTCGCGCCGCACACTCGATCAGAGGCTTTTCATCCGGTTCCCGCGACTGTCGGCGGCGCTCCTCGTCCCGCTCTCCAAGCTGCCGCCCCGTTCGCGTATCCGTCAGGCGGCCCTGTGGCGGGCCGCCCGGCTTGCGCTGGAGGCGTACAACCGCCGCGACATGGACGCGGTCGGCATCGGTTATCACCCCGAGTTCGAGTACCACCCCGCACGCAACTGGGTCGAGGCCGGGCTGCTGGAGCCGTCCTACCGGGGCCTCGAGGGCCACAAGCGATACGTGGAATCCACAGCCGAGGTCTTCGGAGCCGAGGTCTACGTGAAGCCGGTGGAGCTCATCGACGCGGGAGACCGGATGGCGGTGCTCGCGAATGTGCCGATGCGCGCGCAGGCCAGTGGAATCCAGCTCACCGAGGCGTTCGCGCTCGTCTTTACGTTCGAGGACGGCCTGGTGGTCCGCGTCCAGGAGTACTACGACTACGACGAAGCTCTCGCGGCGGTGGGAGTCCCGGGGTAGCCGCGGCGGCGCCTCGAGCGACGCACGGCATTTCGATCAGAGGTGGGGCGCCAGCAGCGGGGCGAGACCCTCGGCGAGGATGTATGGCCGGCCCCGCCACCTGTCGCTGCCCGATCCGCCGAGGCCGATCGCCTGGGGACGGCCGGCACCCGCGCCGGCCTCGTTGATGCGCAGGGTGGCGAGCAGGAGCTCGTCGGCACCGCAGCCGAGCCGGCGGCCGGCCTCGTCGAAGGTGACGGACTCCGCGGCGGCCGCCGCAGTGGCCACCACGCGCAGGAGGGCCCTCGCCGTGCTGTCGATCTCCTGCACGAGCGCGCGGGCGGCGTCCGCGTCCCACGACACCGGGCGGCTCGGGGGCGGCGGGTGCCCGGTGGGCAGGAGCCAGGTCGCTCCCTCGGCCTCGATGGTGAAGCCCTGCTCGGCGGCAAAGCGCTCCACGTGCTCGCGCATGCGGAACCGCCCGTTCTCGTCCGGCCAGTTCCAGTCGTCGCCGCACAGGATGGAGCGGGGGAAGAGGTCGTGGGCCACCCAGAGGTCTTCGTCGCTCTTGAACGCGTCGATGTAGATGAGCTGGGGCTGGATCCCTCGGCGCCGCAGGTAGTGCAGGGCCTCGGGCGAGCGCTGCCGGACGGGGATGAACCGATCGCGGTGGTCGCGGACGTTGTTGAGGGCGAGGCAGTAGTTGCCGTGCCGCTGGATCATGTCCGCCAGGGTGAAGGGGTCCTCCAGCGCGGCGAAGATGTGGTTGCCCTCCTCGGTCCCCTTGCGGATGTAGGTGGACCAGTTGCCGTCCCACGGGTCGACCCCGATGACCTCCAGGTCGGGCGTGGAGTCGAGCCACTGCCGGGTGGAGCCGCAGAGGAAGCAGCCGATCTCCAGCATCAGGGTGATGCCGTGCGCGCGGATCGCGTCGGTGACCAGGTGCCGGCCCCCGGCGTCGAGGGACAGGTAGAAGGGCTCGACGTCTGCGGGCAACTCCGGCCAGGGATTGTCGCGACGGAGGGCCTCCAAGCCGGCGATGATCTCCGGGAGCGCCACGGCTCAGGAGGCCTCGGCGTCGGCCCGGCGCCGCGTGAACAACAGCCACACCGATGCCAGCGCCAAGCTCACGGATCCGGCTGCCGAAAGCCACAGCCCCCAGCCGGGACCATCTACGAGTTCCCTCGCGTTGGCGCCGAAGATCTCGCCTCCCACCCCGTTGAGGTCATCGATGGCATTGACGGTGACCCCCGTCCCGGCGATCCCGATCAGAGCGGTCAAGAGGTACGGCCAGCGCCGGTTGGTCGCGGATGCGATCGCCAGGACGATGATCGCGATCAGAGCGAGGACTGCGTGCCGACGGCCGTGCCACGCCGGAAGCCTAGCCCCGACCTCCGGCGAGTGGGAGATACGCCGAAGCAGTATCCGCAGCCTCAGGGGGAGGCGGCTTGAGCGTCCTGCTCCGACAGCCCCACGGCTTCGAGGGCGCGGGGCGCATCCGGGAAGATTTCCCACCTGATGATGCGACCGCGGCTGAAAGTCCATACCTGTGCAAACCGCTGGTCGAATGGGGCGCCGCTGCCCTTTCCGCGTGCTCTTTCGCGCACGACCACCACGACGCTCGATCCCGCATCCCAGAGCTCCTCCGCTTCGAGACGGTAATCGTCCCAGGTGCCCCAGTAGTGGCGAGACGCCTTGACAACCGCATCGCGCCCGACGTACACGCCGTCAAGGTCCAGCACCCGACGGTCGCGGAGGTCCCAGACGACGTACTCGTCAAGCATCGACCAGAAAGCTTCAACGCTTTGAATCCCACGACGGACCTGCTCCACGTTCTCCTGCGACATCGCCGCGCAGTATCCCGCAGGGTCGGGATGATGGGAGCTCAGACGTCGGCGTGAGCGTCCAGGTCCGACAGGCCCACGGCTTCGAGGCCCTCAGCGCGATCCAGGTACGCGCGCCACTCGATCACTTTGCCGTCGCGCAACGTAAATACATGAGCGACGGGCGCATCGACGCGGGCACCGCTGCCACGTCCGACGCCTCCGTGGCGCGCGAGCACGAGCACGCGATCGCCACCAGCCTCGATGAATTCCTCCGGCACCGCCTCGAAGTGGTGGAAGGTCGCCTGCATCTCGCCGACCGCGCTCAGAACCCCTTCGTGGCCGTGATAGCTGCCCTTGCCCCCGCCGATTTCGTCAGGCTGGTACCAGACGATCTCGGGATCAAGGAGGTCGAGTTCAGGCCTTCCGCTGCGATTGAACGCCTCGTAGAACCTCTGCACGATCTCCACGTTCTGCCGCGACATCCGCGCGTTATCCCGCAGGCTCCGGCAGGCCCACGGCACGGAAGCCGTCGCGCCGGTCAGCATACGACTCGATGTGGAAGACCCTGCCGGCCTTGAGCCAGGCACAGACTGCGAGTGACACCTTTCCCTCGGCGCCGCTTCCCTTTCCGCGCCACTCGATGCGGCACAGCACGAGGACAGCAGCGCCCGCGTCGAGGTAGTCCTCCGGGATCACCTCAAACCGTTGATAGGCATCCTCGACCGCCTCGAAGTAGGCACCCAGGCCCTCGTGACCGCGAAAGTGCGACTCCATCGGCAGGAAGACGGAGCGAAACTCGAAGTTCGGATCGGTCAGCTTGATCAGTGCGTCCAGGTCGCGCTGGTTGTAGGAGGTGTTCCAGCGCCGCACGATCTCCACGTTCTCCTGCGACATCGCCCGCGCAGTATCGCGCCTAGACGTGCAGACGGCCCGCCGAGGAGAGGGCACCAATGGGCACCAGCGATAATTCTGCCGCAAGGTCGATGGACCCAGATTGGCGCAAAGTGCTCTCTAGAGGGCCCCGGGAGATCGGCTGAGAGGGGAGGAGCAGCGTGGCCGAGCGAATCATCGAAGCGAACGGTGTCCAGCTGTGCACGGAGCCGTTCGGCGACACGGCGCATCCGCCGATCCTGCTGATCATGGGCGTCGGCTCGTCGATGCTCTGGTGGGAGGAGGATTTCTGCCGGATGCTCGCAGGCGGCGGGCGGTATGTGATCCGCTACGACCACCGCGACACCGGCCGCTCGCTCACCTACGAGCCCGGCCG
>DASRIA010000044.1:0-57249 GCA_035650255.1 Solirubrobacterales bacterium | reverse complement strand
GAAGTACGTGGATGTCTCGCCCATCCATCGCAATTCGGCCTCACCGGGTTGGTGGACATATGCCTCGGTCTCAGCCTCCATGGTGTCCTCCGCGCGGTCGACAAAGCCCGGACTGGCCGTAACAGCCTAGTCAGCTCGAGACGAGCATTACGCTTGACGAGGCGAACGGCTCCACACCCGCGACCGAGCGGGTTCGTTGGCGGGACGCGCTGATAGCTCGGGCCGGACTGCTCGAGCTCGAGCGCCTTACTCGCGAGACGGAACTCCAGGTCCGGCGCGCCGTCGAAGCTGGACCCGACGTCCGCCAGATCCTCTCTGAGGTTCCTGAGCGTGAACGGCACGGCGCAATCCTATGGCCCTGCCAGGTTGGCAGACCGCCAGCTAACCGCAGCCGAGACCTTCACGCGAAGGCAGCAGGCCGGAGTTAGGCTGGACCGCGACGTGGAGCCGATCACGGACATCGGCAGTGTCGAGATCCAGCGCTCACAGCAAGCGCTATGGAGGAGCGGAACTTTGGCTGCGGAATGGGCACGGAGATTCCCGGAGCTCTTCGATGAGGACGACCGACGGTTGGCCGAGGCCCAGGGCCCCCTCGGATATCACTTCTACGAGTGGCTGGCCGCCATCGTTCTCCACCACGCCACCGGCTATCGCTCGTTGGTTTCCAAATACGAGTTCGCGAAGCACCGCCGAAAGCAAGAGATCGTCGAGAAGCTGTTGCCGGCGAACCTTCTCCCCATCCTCAGGGACCGGACGGAGCATGGTCGCGCCCAGCCTCCCGACCTTTTGATGTACGCGCCGGACTTCTCGGATTGGTTTTTCTGCGAGGTCAAGGGGCCCGGGGATCGTCTGCGACCGGAGCAGCTGGCAAAGTTCGAGGCTCTGGCGAAGCTGGGAGGAAAGCCGGTCCGTCTCCTGCAGCTCAGATGGGGGCCGGCCCGCTCCGTATAGAAACCTCGTTGCCGCCTCGCGTCCGGGGCATAAGGGATTCCACGCGCCAGTCTGGTCGCTCCTCCTTCGCGCGACTTGCGGCAGCCCGGACACCCTCACCCGGCCACACCCGCACATCAGCGGTTCGTGGGCGGGATGCGCTGATAGCTCAGGCCTGACTGCTCGAGAGCCGAAAGGAGAACCGCTGACAATGGGGATCAACGACTTCATCAAGAAGCACAACGAGAAGGTGACCGCCGCCGCCGCGCAGCCGAGCGACAAGCCCGCCGGCGAGTCGAGCCGGATCGAGCAGCCGGAGCGCAAGCCCGGCGCCCTGGGGGAGCGGATCAAGGCGGGGTTCAAGGCACAGGAGCAGAAGGCGATCAAGGAGTCGATCGAGCGCCAGGAGCGCAAGGTGCTCGAGCACGAGCTCAAGGCCGGCAAGACGTTCCGCCGCACGAAGAAGCAGCTGAAGAAGGCCCAGCGTCACCAGCGCCGGGCCGACCGGATGAAGGACCGTTTCCCCGCCGATACTGCTGCTGAGACAGTGGCACCACAAACATCAGAGGGGCGACGAGACGAACGCAGCGATAAGCGCGAGAAGCGTGAAAGGCTGCGGCGCTGGTATCAGCTCGCTCCTGACGAAGAGAAGCAGGCCATCGAGGTCGATTTCCTTCGGGAGCTCACCCTGGACGACGGTCTAGAGGTTGATCCCGACCAGGTAAGGCGTTGGCTTCAGGGCGAAGATGTACAGCTTGGTCCTGGCCCCGGACCCCCGGGTTGGTACCAGGACTCAGACCGACCCTGGGTCAGCCGTTATTGGGACGGCGACGACTGGACCAAGTTCAGGGCCGGCACGCGCCCGCAGTAACTCACGCGGAATACTGTGCGCCGGATGTCGCAGGAGCATGTGGACATCGTCCGGCGCGAATACGCCGCGTTCGCCGCGCGGGACTGGGCGGCACTGGCCGACCTCTGTCATCCGGACATCGAATACGAGACGCTCAAGACGACTCCGGGCGTTTCCGGCTGCTACCGGGGACTGCAGGAAATCACGGAGTTCTTCGACTCATGGTCCGACCTCTACGCCGAGTTTCGCGTGGAGGCCGTCGAGATCGTGGATGCCGGTGACCAGGTTGTGACCGTGGAGCGGCAAGCGGCGCGCGGGCTCAAGGGAAGCGACGCCGACTCGTGGGTCAAGGACTCGTTCGCTTGCCTGATCAGCTTCGAGGGCGGAAGGATCTCGCGAGTCGAGGAGTTCCCGACGCTCGAACAGGCGCTCGAAGCAGCGGGGCCGCGGGACTAGGCGCGCATCCCGGCTACTCCCGCAAGCCGGGAGCGAGCTCGAGGAGGACGTCGACCAGCGCGTCGACATCTTCGGGACGGGTGCGCCAGTTGACTATCGCGGGACGAAAGGCGACTTTCCCCTCGAACACGGTCGTGCCGGCGAATACCCGTCCGTCCCGCAGCAGCGCCTGCCCGAGGCGGCGGTTGAGCCCGTCGAGCTCGTCCTCGGTCGCACCTGGGGGCCGCCATCGGAAGCACACGATGTTCAACGGCACCTCGGCGAGCCGCTCCAGCTCCGGTTCCACATCGACGCGCGCGGCGAGCCGCCTGGCAAGCTCCAGGTGACGCTCGACCATCGTCCGGTAGCCCGAACGACCGTAGGCGCGCAGGGTCGCCCAGATGGTGAGGGCGCGAGCCCGTCGCGAGCCCTCGGGCCCCATGAACCCCCAGCTCGGCCGCGACTCCTCGGGGGACGGGAGATATGCCGCCTGCTCGGAGAAGGTGGCAACCAGCCGCTCCGGATCGCGGACGAACGCGAAGCCGCAGTCGTGCGGCACGTTGAGCCACTTGTGGCCGTCCGAGGAGACAGATCGTGCTCGCTCGGCGCCTGCCGCGAGGTGTGCGGACGTTGGCGAGACGCGCGCGAACAGTCCAAAGGCACCATCGACGTGGAGCCAGGCATCGTGCTCGTCTGCCAGGTCCGCCATCGCGGCGATCGGATCGAAATCGCCGG
Source organism: Solirubrobacterales bacterium (assembly GCA_035650255.1). Taxonomy (GTDB): domain Bacteria; phylum Actinomycetota; class Thermoleophilia; order Solirubrobacterales; family JBBDJG01; genus DASRIA01. The sequence goes on along the minus strand of DASRIA010000044.1, from coordinate 54,299 downwards.
TGTTCACCTCCCCTGCGTTCGCGACGACGATCGCCGGCGCTCCCTCCAGCCCGGCCAGGCTGCGCTCGAGCGCAGCAAGGTCGAGCCGGCCTGCTGGATCCCGCGCGAGCTTGTGCACGTGGTCCGTGCCGATCCCCAACAGCGCCAGGGACTTCACGGCGCTCGCATGGATGTATCCGCTCGAGAAGACGGGGATCTGGCGCAGGCCGGCCAACCCCGCTTCCCGCGCCTGCGCGCCGAGACGCTCCGCACACCAGTCCCGCGCGACTGCGAGGCAGACGAAGTTCGCCATCGTTCCCCCGGTCACCAGAACCCCGCCGAACTGCGATGGCAGCTCGAACATGTCGCGCAGCCACTCGAGGCAGATGCTCTCGAGCCGGCTCGCGAATGGGGAGCCGGCCCAGGCGCCGGCGTTCTGGTCGAAGCTCGAGGTGAGCCAATCCGCGGCGAGCGCGGCCGGCGTGGTGCCGCCGATCACGAAGTGGAAGAAGCGGGGACCGGCGGAGCGCGTGGCAACGCCGCGCCCCATGGAACCCAGCTCACCAATCGCGGCCGCGGCACCCTCGCCGTCGTCGGGAAGCTCACCGGCAAGCGCGACGGCAGCGTCCTCGCTGCCCGCGGGCTGGACCGGATCGTCGTCCAGTCCGGCGAGGAATTCGCGCGCCTCCGCCACGGCGACCTCCAGAGCTTGGTCCAGCTCGGCGCGCCAGTCGCTCGGATCGGTCATGGGGAAAGATGCTACGGGCTCCCCACCTTGCCAAGCCGCGGCCGCGCTGCACAAAGAGAGCCCGCCCTTCGGCGGGCGTTCTGCTGCTCCGGCTACCGCTTCAGCTTGATGCGCGCCGTCGAGGTCCTCTTGTTCCCCGCCTGATCCGTCGCGGTGACGGTGATCTTCGCCGTCAGCTTCTTGCGCTGCAACGCGCGCTTGATCGCCTTGAGCGACTTCGCGGAGAGCTTGAGACGCAGCTTGGTCGGCGCGTTTGCCTTCACGCTGCGCGAGACCGACTTGAACTTGTAGGCCTTGCTTGCGCCGGGAGCCGCAACCGAACCGCCGCCGGTGACCGTCCCGGCCTCGTTCAGTTGCACGACAACCGAAACGCTCGAGGCGCGCTGTCGCTTGGCCCAAGTCAGCTCGGCGCTCGGCGCTGCCTTGTCCGTTACGACCGCCGGTGAGGACGGAGGCGGGGACGTGGACGACGTGCCTGTGCCCGTTGTCGGCGGAGGCGGTGGTGGCGGAGGTGGCGGTGGCGGAGGCGGAGGCGGCGGCTGAGCCGTCGTGAAGATGCCCCACGCGGGACCGGCCTCCATCACGGTGTTGTTCGTGATGCGGGTGACCCCCGAGCCGTCCGGATTCATCGTGTAGACCTCGGCATCCTTGAACGCCCCGCGAATGAATGCGATCTGGTCGCCCTCGGGCGACCACACGGGGTGTTCCTCGACCGTGCTCCCGTTCTGGGTGAGCTGGACGAGGCCACTGCCGTTCGCGTTGATCTTCCAGAGCTCGTCGTTGCCGTTGATGCCCTGACGGAACACGATCTGGGTGCTCGAGGGCGACCAGTCCGGCTCGAGCTCCGTGAGCGCGCCGCTCGTCAACTGCGTCAGGCTGGTGCCGCCGGGTGAGATCTTGTAGATGTCGCCGTCGCGCGAGAACGCGATCGCGGTCCCGTCGGGCGACCAGGCCGGATAGTTCTCGTCGATCGCCGGGGTGTTCGTGATGGCGACCTGATTGGCACCGTTCGTGTCCATCACGAAAATGTCGGATGGGCGATACAGGCCGTTGCGGTCGCTTGCGAAGACGATCTTCGTGCCGTTGTTGGAGAACGCCGGGTGAGTGTCGTTGCCGGGATGCGTAGTCAGCTGGCGCGGGTTCGAGCCGTCGGCGTTTGCGATCCAGATGTCGGAGCGCAGCCCGGTGTTGCGCTCGAAGACGACCTGCGTGCCGCTCGGAGACCACGAAGGGTTCAGCTCGTCCCGGTTCAGCGCCGTGATGCGCGTCACGGCGGTGCCGTCGTCGGCCATCGCGTAGAGATCGTTGTCGGCGGGGTAGCCGTTGCGCGCGCTTCCGAATGCGAGCTTCCCGTTGACGCCCGGGAAGGCGGCGTGCACCACTGGCGGCGGGATGCTCAAGATCGCGATCGCCGCCAGCATCGCGACCATCGCGCGCATGGCCCCACGGCCGCTCGTCATTGGCGTGAGTGCGCTACGAACTCCCATGCCCCCTGCTGCTCCTGGTTGACCCCGGCGGTCACGTAATGACCGGTCCCCGCTGGATGCCAGGATACTACGAGGGATGGGACCGTCAGATCACCATGAGGTGCGATCGGACGAGCTCATGCTCGAGATAAAGCGCGTTCTCCCGGCACCTCGCCCGGCCGTGTTCGCGGCATTCAGCGATCGGGACGAGCTGGCGAAGTGGTGGGGGCCGGAGGGATTCACAATCCCGAGCCTGAGGTTCCAGGCTCGTGTGGGAGAGAGCTACCGGATCGAGATGGAGCCGCCGGAAGGCGAGCCCTTCTATCTGGCGGGTGAGTTCCGCGAAGTCGATCCCCCGGCCCGGCTCACCTTTACGTTCGTGTGGGAGGACCCTGACCCCGACGACGTCCCGACACTGGCCGGCCTCTCGTTCCGGGATCGCGGTGAAGCCACGGAGGTTGCACTGACGCAGGGCCCGTTCAAGACCGAAGCCCGTCGTGCGCTTCACCGCGATGGTTGGACAGACAGCTTCGACAAGCTCGAACAGCTGATCGCCGGGCGGGCCCGCGACCGCGGTTAGCCCAGCGAGAGTCCGCTCCTATAGCGCGGAGCACACGGTCGGCGCCCAGGACCCCGGCATCAGGCAGCGGTCCGTGCGTGCAGGCGCGTGGCCGGCGCGGAACCGGAACCTCGTGTACTTCCCGACTGCTCCGCGCTGCGTGACGTAGACACGCACCCGAACGCCGGGCTTGAGCAGCCGCTCGAGGCGGCGCACGCGCACGCTGGCCGCCGCACCCGACTTGGCGCTCGCCCGGACGGCCCGCACCTGCTTCCTGAACGGGCAGCCGCGACCGGAACAGCGGACCGAGATCGTCGTCCCCACGGGCGCCTCGACGCGCACAAGCCGCACGCGGGTCCCGCGCCTCGTGATCCGGCCTGCGATCCGCACCACCGGGAACGGGCTCAAGAGCCGCAGTCCCAGCTTTTGCGTCATGACACGAGGCGCCGGCGCCGGTACGACCGTCAGCGACTGGGAGTCGAACGAAACGAGTCCGGCGTCGTCCGTCACCCGCAGCCCGACCACGTGGTCCCCGGCGTCGGCGAACGCGCGCAGGGCCGTCGCGCCGCCACCGTTGTCGTAGCTGCCGTCGCCGTTGAGATCCCAGACCTCCGCGGCGATCGTGCCGTCCGGGTCGCTGGAAGTGGACGTGAACAGCACCGGCTGGTTGACGACCGGCGTGGCGGGCGCGATCGCGAAGGATGCCGTCGGTGGCCGCGGGGTGACACCGCCGCCCGCGTCCTGCACCGACACCGTGTGGACGGCTTCACCACGGCGGTTCCCTTTCCCCTTCCCGACCAGCCGAACGCTGACCGGGCCCGGCACCGCATAGCTCCAGGTTGCGGTCTTGCCGCGCTGGTCCATGGTGCCGTCGCCGTTCAGGTCCCACTCGTACTTCAAGGCCCCCTCTGCAGGATCCGCCGCTGCCGTGAACGTGACGACCTGACCGGGGGTGGGATCCGTCGGCGACCAACCGAAGTCGACGGAGATGTCCTTCGGCGCCGCCGGGCTGGTGCCGGGCGCGACCGCGAGCGCGGTTGCCAGCAGGGCAATCGTGAATGCGAACGAGATGCGGCGAACTGATGAAGCGGCCAAGTTTGCTCTCCACAGAGCACTGCGACGGGATACCGCTCACGCTGCCTGCTGCGGGGGCGAGCGGACGGTCGGCCCCAATTGTAGGTGGCTTGGCCCATCGATATGCCGGGCAGGCCCCATAAGGTCGAATCGGGGCCTCCGCCCCCTCGCGGAAGGCCTGCTACGGCGGGCCTTTTCTTGTGACCGCGGGCGCATCCCTCCCAAGAGCGACTAGTGTGGAGAGCGTGGACGACGACGCAATCCGCACTCTTGTCACGCGATTGGCCCGTCCGCACGGTTCTGGGGGTGACGTCATCGAGCGCGCGGCGATCCTCGCCGAGGGGCCTAACTTCGCGGCGATCATGACCTGGATCATGGCCCACGGCGGCAAGGCCGAAGCCGCGGCACCAACCGCTCCCAAGGGTGGCCTGCACGGTTCGCGCCTGATGGACGGCGGTGAGGCAACACCGCGGGCACCGCTTCGCTTCGTGCTGCCGGCCGGTGCGCTCGCACCGGGAAGCGCGCCGGCGCGGACGCAGTAACCCGCGCGTCAGAGCTCGAGCTTGATCGGTCTCCGGTCCAGTTCGGACTCGGACTGGTACGCGTCCTTTGCCACGTACGTCACCTCGCCGAGGTGCACCAGCATCTGGCCGTGCAAGAGAAGGTGCGTGTCACCGAGCAGCCGGTCGAACGCCTTCCGGTCGTCGTCGCTGTGGTACTCGAGGTAGACCACTCTGATGCCGGGAAGGAGATCGCCGAGGGCCTCGAGGATCGGCACCTCGCAGCCTTCCGAGTCGATCTTGAGGATGTCGATCGTGGCGATCGAGTTCTCGTCGAGCCACTCGCGCACCGATCTGAGCGTGATCTGCTCACTCTCTTCTCTGGTGCTCTCACTCTCGGCAACCGACGACATCACGCTGTCGTAAATGCCGCGATAGAGCGGGACCTGCAAGTTGGCCGAGTACAGCCCGAGGTTGTGAGCGCGGACGTTGGGCCGCGCGTCCGTGTTCGCTCTCAGAAGGCCGTACGGCCGGCCGGCGGGCTCGAATGCGAAAGTCGTTGCGTCCGGGTACGCAAGCGAGAAGAAGACCGACGCAGCACCCACGTTCGCGCCGACGTCCATGACCACATCGACGTCGCGGACGAACGGCACCAGCGGATACGTCCTGCCGCTGAGGATCGCCTCGCAGGTCAGCCGGGAAAGCGGGTTGTCGAAGCACACGAACTCCGACGCTTCACCGCCCCACTGGAATTCCAGCTTCGCCGAAGAAGCCTCGCCGGGGTCGCTCATCGGCGCAGGTACCGGCCTGGCTCCGCCGCGTACTCGTTCAAGAACGTCTCGAGCTGCTCGGCGCTGGCGTCCCAGTCGAACGTCTGACGAACGTACTCCATGCCCTGCTTGGCGATTCGGATGCGGAGCTCGTCGTCATGCAGCAGGCGCTCGATGTGGTCGGCCATCGCAGTTACGTCGTCGGGCTCGCAAACGAGGGCTGTCTCGCCGTGGATGGCGTAGTCGTCAGATCCGCCGTTCGATGTCGTGACCAGTGCCGCACCACATGCCATTGCTTCGATGCATGGCAACCCGAAGCCCTCGACGCGGCTCGAGCAGAGGAAGATGCGGCTGCGGTTGTAGATCTCGTTCACGATGACGTCCTGTGGCGGATTGGCGACGACGCTCATCCACGGCGGTGTCTCGTGAGTGGGAGCCAGCCGTGAGAAGACGGTGGCCTCAACCCCGGGCACCCGCCGCCTGACCTCGGAAAGTGCTGCGAGTCCCTCCGCCGACGCCTTTTGAAGGTGGCTGTGGTAGGCCATGGAGACGAGCGGGGGGCGCTCCTCGATCGAAGCGACGAGGCGATACTTCTCGTGCTTGAGCCCGTAGGGAACGAACACCAGCTCGTCGGCAGGAACGCCCTTTTCCTTTCCCACGTCGACGAGCCACCTGGCGATGCAGACCTTTGGACAGGGCGCGCGGAACACGGCGTCTTCGATCGAGGGAAAGAGTGTCTGATAGCCCTGCACGAATACGAACGGCAGCCCATGGCGCAAGGGAATCTCGTCGTCGTAGGCGGCGATGAAGTCGGCGTCGGGCAAGTCATGCTCCGCATGCGAGCTGCGCGGCTCGCCGGGGAACACGTGCCGAGTCCCGTCCTCGAAGGTGATCCGCAGCATCGGGCGCTGCTCGTCGAGGAAGACGTGCTCTATCCCGTCCTCGAAGGTGATCCACGGCAGTTCGTCGAGTCCCGCGATCGGATCGGTCAGGCCCATGTGCAGCACGTGCACCGAGTGCCCCCGTCGTCTCATCGCATTGGCGAACTCGTAGAGCGCGAGGGCTCCGCCGATGGGGTCGGCGCTGGTCAGGACCAGAAAGGTGACGGTCATCCGGACGGCATCGGAGCTCGTGCTTATGGGCCTGCGGTCGAGCTCGGAGCTGGGCGGAGGTACCGGTCCGGGGCGCCGGCGTACTCGTCCAGGAACGTCTCGAGCCGCTCGGCGCTGGCGTCCCAGTCGAACATCCGACGAACGTACTCCATGCCCTGCTTCGCCAGCCGGATGCGCAGCTCGTCGTCATGCAGCAGGCGCTCGACCTGGCCGGCCATCCCCGCAACGTCGTCGGGCTCACAGACGAGTGCGGTCTCCTCGTGGATGGCGTAATCGCCGGATCCGCCGTTCGAGGTGGTGACGAGCGCGGCGCCGCATGCCATCGCCTCGACACACGGGAACCCGAAGCCCTCGTAGCGGCTCGCGCACAGATAGATGCGACTGCGGTTGTAGATCTCGTTGACGATGAACTCCTGAGGCGGATCGGTGACGACCGTCATCCACGGAGCCGTCTCGTGGACCGGAGGTAGTTGCGTGAAGACGATCCCGTCGACCTCCGGCACGCGTCTCTTGACCTCCGCGAAAACTGCCAGGCTCTCCGCCGGTCCCTTCTGCGGATGGTTGTGGTAGGCGGTCGAGATGAGCGGGGGACGATCTTCGATCGGCGAGAGGAGGCGGTACTTCTCGTGTCTGACCCCGTTTGGGACGAGCACGAGCTGCTCCTCCGGAACGCCCCTCTGCCGTCCCGCATCGATGAGCCACCTGGAGACGCAGACCTTGGGGCAGGGGATGCGAAACAGAGCGTCGCCGAGCCCTGGAGCGTGCGGGAAGAAACCCTGCACGAATATGAACGGCAACCCATGGCGCGGAGGGAGCTGATCGTCGTAGGCGGCGATGAAGTCGGACGGCGGCAGGTCATCCGCGAACCAGGCGAGCCGGTACCCCTCGACGCCGTCGATCGGCGCCCTCTCGTCGCGGCGCACCTGCGGGATGACGGCATCCGCGGGGGCGTCCCCGCCAGGGTAGATGTGCTGTATCCCGTCCTCGAAGCTCATCCACGGCAGGTCGTCCAGGCTCCAGATCGGCCCGTTCACTCCGACATGCATCACGTGCACCGAGTGCCCCCGCCGGCACATGGCGTTGGCGATCTCGTAGATCGCGATGGCTCCGCCCATCGGGCGGGTGCTGGCCAGGACTGGAAAGGTGATGATCATCCGGATGGTGCGGCGCGTCGATCGCGAACCCTAAGGCCCTAACCTCTTCCAAGTGTCCAGCCGCCTGCCCCGGCGCGCGGGCGATCACCCGCGGACGACGCCGAGCAATCCATGGGACGCGCGCACATACGACCGGTCGAGCGCCCCGCAGCAGGAGTGGGCCACCGACGTCGTCGCGCGGCTCGAGGGCATCGCGCCCGGCGCGACCGTGCTGGACGTGGGCTGCGGGACCGGGCGGGTCACGGAGACGCTGGCGATGCTCGTCCCGCGCGGCCGCGTGCTGGCGATCGACGCATCGGCGGACATGGTGGCGCTCGCCGCGGACCGGCTTGGGGACCGCGCCCACGTCTGGTGCCAGGACGTGCTCGATCTCGATCTCGACGAGCCGGTCGACGCGATCGTGTCGACGGCGGCGTTGCACTGGGTCACCGACCACGACCGTCTCTGGCCGCGCCTCGCCCACGCGTTGCGGCCCGGCGGCATGCTCGAGGTCCAATGCGGAGGCGAGGGAAACATCGACGGGGTGCGGGAGGTGATCGAGGCGGTCGCACGCGACGTCGCTCCGGACCTGCTCGGCTGGTCGCCGTGGACGTTCGCGGGGCCGCAGGAGACCGAGCGGCGCCTGCGGGAGTCGGGCTTCACCGGGATCCGGTGCTGGTTGGAGGAACGTCCCACCCATCCCGAGGACGTGGATGCGTTCGTGCGCACCTCCATCCTGCCGGCCCACCTCGCGCGCCTGCCCGAGCCGCGGCGCGAGCAGTTCGCCGCCGCGGTCGTGGCCGGAGTGCGGCTGCCGCTGGACTACGTGCGGCTGAACGTCTCGGCTGTACGCGACTCGTCGGCGGCCGGCTGACCCTACTGGGCCCGAAGGTGCTCAGTCCGGCGGCAGGTCGCCCGCCAGGAAGCGGTCGCGCAGGACGAACTTCTGCACCTTGCCGGACGGCGTCATCGGGAACTCGTCCACGAAGACCCAGATGCGTGGCGCCTTGTAGGCCGCAAGCTCCGCGCGGACGTAGGCGACCAGCTCGTCCTTCTCCGGGGTCGTGCCCGGCGCCGGCCGGACGAAGGCGCACACCTGCTCGCCCCACTTCTCGTCGGGGATCCCCACCACGGCCGCGTCGCCGACCGACCCGTGGGTGAACAGCCGCTGCTCGATCTCGCGCGGGAAGATGTTCTCTCCCCCGCGGATGATCATGTCCTTCAGCCGGCCCTCGATGCGGCAGTAGCCGCGATCGTCCATCGACGCGAGGTCGCCGGTGTGGAGCCAGCCGTCGTCGTCGATCGCCTCGGCTGTCGCGTCCGCCATCTCGTAGTAACCGTGCATCACCAGGTAGCCCCGCGTGCACAGCTCCCCCACGATTCCGCAGGGCACCGTCTCGCCGGTGAGGGGATCGACGATCCGCACCTCGGTCTGGGGGAGCGGGCGGCCGATCGTGGTGGCACGATCCTCGAAGCTGTCGTCGAGGCGGCCCTGGGTGATCACCGGCGAGCTCTCGGTCTGGCCGTAGATGATCGAGAAGCGCACGCCCAGCCGGTCCTCGATGCGCTTCACCAGATCGGGAGCCACGACCGCGCCGCCCGAGAGCGCTGCGCGTACCGATGAGAGATCGCGCGTCTCGAACCCGGGATCCTCGGTGAGCGCGATCAGGACGGTCGGAACACCGGCGAGCGCGGCCGCCCGCTCCGTCTCGATGAGATCGAGCATCAGGCCGGACTCGAACGCGAGGACCGGAACATGCGCGAGCTGATGCGAGACGCAACCCAGCGCGCCGAGGCCGCATCCGGCGGTGTGGAACAACGGGAACGGGTTCACGTACGCCTCGCCTGGCGCGAAATCGAACCGGCCGAGCGTCATCCGGGCGTTGTTCGTCAGCCCGCGGTGGTGTAGCAGCGCGCCCTTCGGAAAGCCCGTCGTGCCCGACGTGTACTGGATCTGGACCGGGTCGTCCGGACCGACGTCGGGGAATTGCTCCGTCGGCGCGCCGGATGCGAGGAACGCGGCGAAGTCGGTGAAGGCGATCGCCTCACGCAGCCCGGGCAGGTCGCCGCGGACGGCCTCGAGCGACTCCGCCATGGGATTGCCCCGGAACTCGGGCAGCAGGAAGACCCCGGCCGAGCCGGACTGCTCCAGCACGTACTTGAGCTCGCCGGGCTTGTACGCCGGGTTGACAGTTACCAGCGTGAGGCCCGCCAGGGCCGCGCCGAACTCCACCACCTCCCACTCCGGGATGTTGGGCGCCCACACCGCGACCCGTTCGCCCGGAGCGAAGCGCCCGAGCAGCGCGCGGGCGCAACTCTCGGCGTCATCGAGCAACTCGCCGTACGTCCAGCGCCGGCGCTGGTCCGGGTCGGGATGCCCACCGATCAGCGCGGGCTGATCGGGCACTGCCTGCGCCGCGTCGCGCAGGATCCCGCCGACCGTGGTGTCCAGGACCCGCTCGCTCTGGTCCGCGGGGTAGTACGACTCGTTCAGTGTCGAGCTCGTAACGGTCAACCGGCCCGCCAGCCTACACCGGGAACAGCAGCTCGACAGGACGGCCCGAGCCCGGGTCGACGACGCGATTGCGCCGCGTCCCGCCTGGGTTGCGCCGCGCCCACTACCCGGGATAGTGTCACCGCGGGGTGAGTGGCCGCCAAGGAGCGACGGTCGGTCTCGGGCGCCGGGCTGGACGGCTCGGCGTCGCACTGGCGGGCGTGCTGCTGGTCTCGACGATGTGCGCTTGGCCTGCACACGCCGAGCAGCTCATCCTCCGCCCCGCGGCCTCGACGGCCGTCGTGGGCGACGATCACACACTCACGGCCACCGTTTCGCAGGACGACGGCACGCCGCTGGCCGGCGTGCCCGTGCGCTTCCTGTGGCCGGACTGCACGCCGGCATCGCGGCTCGTGACCGATTCGCTCGGAGAGGCCACCTGCGTGTTCACCTCGACCTTCGCGCATACGGCTTTCGTGACCGCTTCCGGCGATCTGGACGGCGACTCGCAGTCGGATCCGGGCGAGCCCAGCGATACCGCCACGGTGGACTGGGTGGCCGGGCCGGCGACCGAGCTCGAGCTCGACCCGGCGGCGCAAGTGAGGGTGGTGAACACCGAGAGCTGCCTGGAAGCCGTGGCACGCGATGCCCTCGGCGTGCGAGCCGCAGACCGCCTCGTGCGCTTCGTGGTCACCGGAGCCAACCCCACGGTTCACAGCCAGCGCACCGAGTTCGCCGGCTCGGCCCGCTGGTGCTACTCGGGCCTGCTCGCCGGGGAAGACTCCATCACCGCCTATGTGGACGACGACGAGGACGGGGTCAAGGACGGGTCGGAGCCGGGTGCAAGCGCAACCAGGACATGGCTCGCGCAACCGGCCGTGATCACGGTGTCGCCGGAGCAGTCCAGCGCACCGGTCGGGACGGATCACACGATCAGCATCACGGTCACCACCGCGGCAGGCGTGCCGCTCGCGGGGGTGCCGGTCCGGTTCGACTCGTTCGACCTGATCTTCGAGGGATGCAACGTGCTGCGCGAGGACGTGACCGACTCTACGGGCCGCGCGGTCTGCGTCGAGCGCAGCCAGGAGCCGGGTCTGCTCAACGTGCGCGTGACCGCGGACGTGGACGCCGGCGGAGCGGCATCCGCGCTGTCACACCACCGCTGGACTTCAGGAGACGCCGTGACGATGGGCCTCAGCCCGGGCTTCGCGGTGCACCGGGTCGGCAACCAGACCTGCGTGTGGGCGGTGAACGTCGAGGACGGGGAGGGCCGCCCGGCAGCCGACAAGCTGGTGCGACTCGCCTTCAGCGGTCCCAGCCCGGCGACTCGCACCGCCCGTACGAGCCAGTTCGGGAATGCGTTCGTCTGCTACACGGGCACCACGGCGGGCGACGAACAGGTCACCGCGTTCGTCGACAACGACGAGGACGGGGTCGACGACGGAGCGTCCGATCCCGACGCGACGGCGACGAGGCTCTGGCTCGCTCAGGCACCACTGCTCACGCTGACTCCTGCCAGCGGCAGCGGCCAGACCGGAGGGACCCACACCCTGACCGCGCGGCTGACCACTGCGACCGGGACGCCGATCGCCGGAATACCGGTGGGGTTCGGCGATGACGCCCCGTCGCCGAACCAGGTGCTGTGCGACGACTTCGCCTTCACCAGACCGACCGATGCGGACGGAGTGGTGCGGTGCACGTACCGCGGCAGGAAGCCCGGTACCGACCAAATCCGGGCCTCGGCCGACCTGGACAACGATGTGAGCTTCAGCTCGGAGCCCGCGCGGGCCAGCGCGACGTTCACGTGGCTCTCCGGCCCGGCTGACACCCTCCGCCTGGATCCCCGCACCTTGTTCGGGGTGGTGGGGACACGGCGGTGCGTGACGGCGAGCGCGTGGGAGCAGCTGGACGACGACCTCGGTCCCGTACAGGTGATCGACACGCCGATCCGGTTTGCCGTGACGGGCGCCAACGCGAGCGGCGGCACCGTGCGCACCGACAGCAACGGGCGGGCCGAGTTCTGCTACACGCCTGCGGCCGGCGGTGCAGACGAGATCGGCGCATTCGCCGACAACAACGGGAACGGCACCGATGACGGCGACACCGAGCCGGACGACCTGGTGGCTGCGACCTGGATCGCCGAGCCGCCCACGATCTCAGTGGAGCCCGGCGCCTCCACCGGGCCCATCGGCTCGACGCACAGCCTCACGGCGACGGTCGAGCTCGCGGACGGCAGCCCCCTGGCGGGCGCGCCGGTCTACTTCCTCGACGAGGGCGGGCCGAGTTTCGACTTCTGCGAGAACGGCACCGGCCGCACCGACGCCGGCGGGCAGGTCGAATGCTCGTACACGGGCGATTCGGCGGGCACCGACCAGATCCGGGCGTTCGTGGACCTGAACGAGAACTTCTTCAACGACGCCGGTGAGCCGGACGCCGCCGCCACGCGCACGTGGACTCCGCGGGTGGCGACGTCGCTGAAGGTGACCCCGGCGTACGCGACTGCGATCGCCGGGTCGTTCGAGTTCCATTGCGTGACCGCGACGGCCAAGGATGCCGACGATCGGCTCGTCAGGGACCTGCCGGTCGTGTTCGAGGTGAGCGGCGCGAACCCGGGGACGACCACCCGGACCAGCGACTCGAGCGGGGAGGCGCGTTACTGCCTCGAAGGGCGGACCGCGGGTGCCGACACCATCACGGCGTTCGCCGACAACGACGGCGACAGCGCGGGCGATCCGGGCGAGCCGCAGGACGCCGCCGAGGTACTGTGGCTCTCCGGCCAGCCGGACACGATCGAGCTCGACCCGGCGACCGCGGTCAGCCCGATCGGGACGACGCACACGCTGACGGTGGAGGTGGCCGACCAGGGACGGCCCGCCGCCGGAGTCCAGCTGCTGTTCGGCGTGACCGGCGCGAACCGCATCGCCTCGCACATCGAGACGGCCGACCGGGACGGCCGCGCGAGTTTCGAGTACCAGGCCGCGGTCGCGGGCACCGACACCATCACGGTCGTGATCGACGTCAACGGCAACGACTTCCAGGACGGCGACGAGCGCATCGCCACTGCGACGAGCGTCTGGACCACGGAGCCCCCGACGGCCCTCACCCTGACCCCCAGCTCGGCCGGCGGCCCGTTCGACAGCGAGCACTGCGTGGAAGCCGAGGTGCGGGACGGGCTCGACCGGCCGCAGCAGAACCGGCTCGTGCGCTTCTCCGTATCGGGAACCGCGACCGCGGGCGGCTCGGCCGAGACCGCGGCTGCCGGGACGGCGCGCTTCTGCTACCGCAGCGGACTACCGGGCACCGACGCGATCGTCGCGTACGCAGACACCGACCGCGACGCCGTGCGCGATGCCGCAGAACCCCAGGACGAGGCCGGCCGGTCGGTCCAGGGAGCGTGGCTCGAGATCCGCAAGTCCCTGCAGCCCGCGGGCGACGCGGGCCGGTTCGCGCTCCAGCTGGACGGCGCGACCGTGCCGGGCGCCGCGGCAGTGGGTCACGGCGGGACGACGGGGAAGGTGCTGCTCGCGCTCGGGGCTCACACTGTCGCGGAGCAGGCGTCCGGCGCGACGCGGCTGGCGGACTACGGCTCGGCGATCTCCTGTCGCGCGGCCGCCGGCACCGGAGCAGTCGTCGCGCAGACCGCCGGCTCCGGCCCGTTGCAGGTGTCCTTGGGACAGGGCGACGACGTCCTGTGCACGGTCACCAACGTCCGGAACCGCCCGCCCGAGTGCTCGCGCGTGTCGGCCGATCCTGCCGTGCTGTGGCCGCCCAACTCCAAGCTCCGAGTCGTGCGACTCGGCGGCACGCGCGATCCCGACGGGGACAGCGTGAGCACCACGGTGGCGAGCGTCACGCAGGACGAGCCCCTGCAGCGCAAGCGGTCGCGGGGGCTGCGCCGGGACGCCGTGCTCCCCGGCGGACGGTTCGTGCTGCTCCGCGCTCACCGCAGCCCCAGCGGCGACGGACGCGTGTACCGGGTCAAGTTCACCCAGCGGGATGCGCGTGGTGCCGTCTGCAAGGGATCCGTGACCGTGTCGGTTCCGCGCGCCAGGCACAAGCGCGCAGTGGATTCCGCGCCGCCCAGCTACTCCTCTCTGGCGACGAAGGGATCTCGCACCCGCGGGACCGGACGCTGACCGATCCCCGCCAGCCTCCGCTCTCCCAGGCCGTGGGACGGCGTGGGAGCGGGAAAGCCGGCCGGGTGCGCGCGGAAGTCGCGCAGCAGCAGGCGGCCGACCAGTAGGCACAGCGCCAGCGCGCCGCCGGCGAGCGCAAGCTCGGCGGGTTCCCGGTTGCGGACCGCCGCCACGGCGAGCACCAGCACCGCGAGCGCGATCAGCACGAGGGAGATGCCGCGGTGGAACCGGCCCGCCTCGGAGTGCGGCCAGGGATCGAGCGCCCTGACCACTTCGCGCCCCTCGTCGGAGTCGGTGCAGCTCCCCTTCGCGGGGCACGCGTTGCAGACCTGCGGCCGGGCGCGGTAGCGCACGATCCGGCGCTCGTGCTCATACGCGTGCGGCCACAGATGCTCACCTTCGGGGCACACCCAAGCGTCGTGGTGCGCGTCGTACTCGAAGCCGGCAGTGCGCCACAGCATCGCCCGCCGGTGCGTGTGGGCCGACAGCCACTCGAGCGCGCCCACCCCGATGGTGAGCGCCAGCGCGTACCCCGCGGCCAGCAGCGCCTCGGCGCTCATGTCCGCCTCGCCGCCGCGGCTTCCTCGGATCCCGTCTTCGCCATGCCCTCGGGCTCGGTGATCTCGGTGAAGAGGATGTCCTCGGGCTCCTCGAGCGTCACGCGTTTCACCGTATGTCGGATCCCGATGTACGTGATGTAGAGCACGGGTAAGGCTCCCCCGGCGATGAACACGACGTCGCCGGGCAGCCGCAGCCACTCGATCAGCGTGTTGGTGTCCTCGGTCAGGAACTTGAGGTCGCGCGCCTCCCAATATCCCTCCCCCACCGACTTGTAGAGCTGCGCGATGCCGAGCGGCAGCAGCGTGGCGAAGCACATCCAGGCCAGCCCGATGTTCGTGGACCAGAACGAGATCCGCGCCCAGCGCTCGGGCCATCGGTCGCCCGGGATCAGGTAGCGCAGGCAGAAGAGCGCCAGGCCGATCGCCAACATGCCGTAGACGCCCATCATCGCCGCGTGCCCGTGGTTCGCCGTGAGGGCGGTGCCGATCTCGTAGTACGAGACGACCGGCAGGTTGATCAGGAAGCCGAACACGCCCGCGCCCAGGAAGTTCCAGAACCCGACGGCGACCAGGAACATCACCGCCCACCGGTGCGGGAAGGGGGTGCGCGACCGCGATTCCTGCGCGGCGCCCAGCTGCAGGAAGCTCCACGCCTCGACGGTCAGGAACGTCAGCGGGATCACCTCGGCCGCCGAGAAGAACGCGCCCAGCGCCATGTGCTCGGCCGGCTCGCCGGAGAAGTACAGGTGGTGCATCGTGCCGATCACACCGCCGACCGAGTACAGGATGATGTCCAGGAAGATCACGGCCAGGGCGATACGCTCGCGCACGACACCGAGCAGCACGAACATGTAGGCGACCATCACGGTCGTGAACAGCTCGAGGAAGTCCTCCACCCAGAGGTGGACGACCCAGAAGCGCCAGAACTCGTTCACGGTGAAGTGCTGGCCTGTGCGAGCCAGCAGCCCGACCGCATAGAACGCCGGGATCGCGAGCGCGGCCATGAAGAAGAGCCACGGCATGTTGCCCGGGTGCTCGCTGCGCAGGCGGGTGCGCAGGACGCGCCACAACATGAACACCCAGATGAACAGGCCCGCGCTCAGCAGCACCTGCCAGAACCGCGCGAGGTCCAGGTATTCGAAGCCCTGCAGGCCGAACCAGTTCGACGCGGCGTCCTTCAGCACGCCGTGCACGCCGAGGTAGGAGCCGATCAGGGTCCCGAACACGACCACGGCCAGCGCGCCGAGCAGCGCGAACGCCAGCTTGCCCTGGCCCTTGGGCTCGCGCTTGGCGATCATCGGGGCGAGGAAGATGCCTGCGGCCACGAACGAGGTCGCGACCCAGAAGATCGCCAGCTGCACGTGCCACGTGCGCATCAGGTTGAAGGGGAACGCCGCGGCCAGGTCGAGGCCGAAGAAGTTGTCGATCTCCGCGCGGTAGTGCTGGCTCGCCGCACCCACGACCGTCTGGAGCAGGAACAGCGCGGCCATCACGAAGAAGAACCACGCCGTCGCGCGCTGCGCGGGCGTGAGCGCAACGTCACCCGGGTCGCGGAAGGAAAGGGACGCCTGCTCGCGTCCGTGCCAGCCCAGGCGCCAGCGCCCGAACACGGCGAACAGCACTCCGATGCCTCCCAGCAGCGCGATCAGCGAGAGGACGCTCCAGACCACCACGTTCGCGGTCGGCTTGTTGTCGACGCGCGGCTCCGGCGGCCAGTTGTTGGTGTACGAGTAGTCGTGGCCGGGCCGCTCCGCGGCGCCCGCCCACGCGGTCCATCCGAAGAACGCGGTCAGATCGGCCAGGTCGCTGCGATCGGTGATCGCATCCGGGCGCAGCCCGTTCTTCGAGGTCGGCTCCGAGAAGAAGCGCGAGTAGTGCACGACGAGGCGCCGGTGGGCCTCTGCCTGCGCCGCGGTGAACTGGAGGGTCTTGGTCTGTTCGTCGTAGCGGTTGGTCCGGAAGTCCTTGACGGTCTGCTGGACCGCACGGTCCGAGCCGGCCCCGCCGTACCTCTGACGCACGAAGTTCGCGGATCGGCGCAGGTAGTCGGCCGTGAAGTCCGGGCCGAGATACGCGCCGTGGCCGAAGACCGAGCCGTACTCCATCAAGCCGTTGTTGAGGAACACCTTCTGCCCGCGCTCGACGTCGTCGTCGGTGTAGAGGACGCGCTGCTGAGGGTCGACGACGCGCTGCGGAACCGGAGGCTTGGCCTGGTACGTCCGGTACGCCAGGAACCCGAGCACGAAGAACCCCGTGAGCACGACCAGGATCACAGCCTGGACCCAGGTCTTGGAGACCAGCAGCGGGCGGCGCCCAGAACCTTCCAACACTCCTCCTCCTCAAGGGCGGTGCGGCGTGCGGATAAATATCAGAGACGGCGCGTGACGACGCTCACGACCGTGGGCAGGGCGACCTCACGCCCACGAGCGACGGGTCAAAGGTCTTCACGGTCTTCTACATCCTCGCCGGGCTGGGCGTCCCTCGTTGCAGTCGTGACTGCGATGGGCGAGCAGCTGCTGCGCTCCGAGCGCGAGAAACGCGACTCGTCCTAGTCGGCCCAGGGCCCGATTCCGCTCACCCTCTCGACCGCGATCCGCGCGCGGACGCCGCGCGGTGGATCGTCCATCGGCGGGAAGCGCACGTCGGGACCGAGGTACACGTGGGCGAGCTCCTGGAGCAGCTCCGGCGCGCCGCCCTCCTCGATCGTCGCGGTCCCATACACGACGAGGTACTCCTTCAGGCCGGGAGGGCGGACCGTGCTGCCCTCGAATGAGATCGCCACCCGCGGGTCGCGGCGGATGTTCTCGAGCTTGCGCAGTCGCGGGTTCAGGTGCGCGGTGAGCAGATCCTCCCCGTCGACGGCCACCCACACGGACGTCACCTGCGGAGCGCCTCCCCCGCCGAGCGTGACGAGATGGCCGATCGCGCCGGACCGGATCAGCTCCTTTGCGCTGTCGGGAAGGGCCATCGCCTGGAAGATTCTACGCCGGCAGTTCGCGCGGGCCGGCGGGCCCCTCGCCGCCCATCATCGGCGTGGAGCCCTTGTTGCCGAGCCGCCGGCCGGCGACAGGAGCGCGCCCGATCCCTGTTCGGGCGCGGCCCGTGCCGCCGGCCGTACGATCAGATATCTAGTCCGCCTCCCCGAGCGCCGGCCGGCCGCGCAGCGGTGACGGCTCCACCCGCAACATGCGCGCCGGCCAGCTCGGCAGCCACCAGTTCCAGCGGCCCATCAGCGCGATCACCGCGGGCACGACGAGCGCGCGGATGACCGTCGCGTCGAGCAGGATGCCCGCGCCCAGGCCGGTGGCGAACATCTTCAGGTCGGTGCCGGGGCTCGACGCCATCGCGGTGAACGACAGGAACAGGATCAGCGCAGCGCTCGTCACCAGCCGCCCGGTCCGCCCGATGCCCTGGATCACCGCCGTATCCGTGGACCCCGTGCGGTCGTACTCCTCCCTCATGCGGGAGAGGATGAACACCTCGTAGTCCATCGAGAGACCGAACAGGAACGCGAAGATCATCAGCGGCATCCACGACGGGATCGAGCCCGTCGCCTGGATGTCCCAGATCAGCTCCGAGCCGTAGCCGTGCTGCCACACGAGGACGAGCACACCCCAGGCAGCCGCCACGCTCAAGATGTTCAGGATGATCGCCTTCAACGGCAGCAGCAGCGAGCGGAACGCGCGCGCGAGCAGGATGAACGTCGTGATCGTGATCAGCGCGATCATGATCGGGAAGCTCCCGTACACGGCATCGATGAAGTCGGCGTTCGAGGCCGGCTGGCCGCCGACGCGCACATCGGGGCCGGACGCGTGGGCCGTGTCACGCACGGCCTGGAGCGTGTCGCCTCCTTCGTCGGTGCCCGAATCCGGGATCGGCATCACCTCGACGATCGCGGTTCCGTCGCGACGCCAGTCACCGCTCTCGGGCGCCACCGCCCCGTGGACGCCGTCGACGCTGCGCAGGTCGGCTGCCACCTGCTGGGGGTCTGTGCCGCCCTCGACCAGGATCTCGTGCGGGAGCAGCGCGCCTTCGCCGATGCCGGAGTCCTCGAGCGCCACCAGCCCGTCCTTCGCGTCGCCCGACTTGGCGACGCTGTCGGCGTCACCGGCGCCGAGCTGCAGGTCGGTCGCGGCGACCACGAGCGCCAGGACGATCGCCATGCCGGCGCCGGCTGCCAGCCAGCGATGGCGCGCGACGCCCTCGGCCCAGCGCGTCCACGCGCGGCTCGCCTTGTCGTCCGTGCGGCGGTGCGGCCAGTCCAGCTTGGGGCCCGCCTTCGCCAGCACGACCGGCAGCAGCGTGATCGCGGCCAGGGTCGACACCAGCGGAATCAGCATGCCGGCGTAGCCCATCGAGCGCAGGAACGGCAGCGGCAGGGCGATCAGCGCGAGCAGGCCGATGGCGACCGTGATGCCGCTGAAGACGACTGCGCGGCCTGCGGTCTCCATCGCCTTCTGCACCGCCTGGTCGCCGCTTGCTCCGTGCGACCGCTCTTCCCGCCAGCGCGACACGACGATCAGCGAGTAGTCGATGGCGACACCCAGGCCGAGCAGCGCGATCAGGAACTGGACGATCGGGGAGACCGTCGTGATCTCCGTCAGCACGAGCAGCAGCAGGAAGGTCGTCATGATCGACGCGATCGCCATCATCAGCGGGACGAGCGCCAGGAACGACGCGAACACGAACGTCAGCACCGCGAGCGCGCCGAGCGCGCCGAGCATCGCCTCCAGGAAGACGCCCGGGCCCTCGTTGTCGGCGCCCGAGTCCTCGTAGAGCGCGTCGAAGCCGGTCAGGTGGACCGGCTGGCCCGCGACCGTGGCCCCCTTCAGCACGGCACTGGCCGCCTTTTCGGCGCGCGGGTTCTCACCGAACGCCGAATCCGGGTCGGGCTGCGGGTAGACCAGCGCGAACGTGACGCGCCCGTCGTCGGAGACGAACGTCTTGTCGCCCGTCGAGGCGTAGGACGCGATCCGCGAGTTCGGCAGCGCCTCGTCGAGGCGCGCGTCGATCCGCGCCAAGTCGGACTTCACACGGGGGGAGTCGACGCTCTGGCCGGGCGGGAGCCTGACCACCGGGACGAGCGGATAGGTGTCGCCGCCGGTGCCGCGGTAGTGATCGGCGATCGCGACGTTCGTCTCCCAGCCCTCCTTGTCGGGGACCGAGAACTCGGGCTCGAGCGCGTCCGTCGCGGGCCCGGCGGCCATGATGCCGGCGATCGTGAGCACGATCCACGTGACGATCACGGTGCGCTTGTGTGTGAGGACCCAGCGGGTGAGCGAGGACAAGAACTACCTCCTGCGGTCTACGGATCGATTCGCTGACGGTGAGGTTTTCAGTGGAGCGCGAGGCGTGGAAGGCGGTTAGCTGGCGTCTTGCCGTTCGGTTTCCCCTACCTGCCCAAAGGCGGTGAGGATAGGGGCGGGTTCACGGGAAAAGACCGTCGCGAGCCGCGAAACTCATCGCCGGGCGGCTTTCCGGCCCGCCGGGGTACGGTTGCCCGTACACCACGACAGCGCCCGGAGGGGAACAATTAGGGCCGATGGGAGCGAGCATCTTGATCGTCGACGACCATCCCGGCTTCCGTGCGCAGGCGCGCCGGCTGCTGGAGAGCGAGGGTTATCTGGTGATCGGGGAGGCGGGTGACTGCACCACCGGGCTGGAGGCCGCGCGCGCCCTGCAGCCGCAGCTCGCACTGGTGGACGTCTACCTGCCCGACGGCGACGGCTTCGACCTCACGTCGCGCATTGCGCTGCTGACCGACCCGCCGACGGTGATCCTGATCTCCAGTCGCGACGGCGCGGAGTTCGAGCGCTGCGCGTCGGAGAGCGGCGCTCGCGGCTTCGTCCCGAAGGCGGAGCTCTCGCGCGAAGCGATCGAGGGCGTGTTGCAATGAGGAGCCTCCGGCGCGCGCTGTTCGCCCTGGGCGCGCTGGGCTTCGTGGCAGGCGCGGTGCCGCTTGCCCTGGCACTCGAATACGAAGGAGGGCATCAGCGGGAGCTGATCGCCGTCTGCGGGCCGCTCACCGGCTGGGCCTTCATCGGCACGGGCATCTTCGCCTGGCTGCGGCGGCCCGAGAACAGCCTCGGAGCGCTGATGACCGCGATCGGGTTCGCGGCCTGCCTGGCGTCGCTGCGAGTCGCGACCGAGCCGTGGATCTTCGTCACGGGGCTGCTGGTCATCACGCTCCAGTGGGCGCTGCTCTACCACATGCTCCTGGCCTTCCCGACGGGCACGCTGGGAACGCGGTTCGAGCGCCTGCTCGTGCTGACCAGCTACGTGAGCGCAGCGCTGGTCCATCCAGTGTCGATGCTGTTCCAGGACACGAGCCGGATGGGTTTTCCGGAGAACCCGCTCCTCATTTCCGCGGAGCCTGACCTCGTCAGCACCGTCAGCCGGGGCCGGTTCTGGGTCGGCCTGTTCCTGATCGCGGCGCTTGCCGTGATCCTCGTCCGCCGCTGGCGCGGTGCCCCCACCGTGCGGTCGCAGACGATGCTCGCGGCATTGCTCAGCGGTGGAGTCGTGATGCTGCTGCTCGCGGCCTGGTACGTCGCGATCCTGGCGCACTGGGATCCGGTCCTGATCGAAAGGCTCGAGGAGGCGCGGATCGTCGCCCTGGCACTCGTCCCGTTCGCGTTCCTGGCCGGCGTGCTCCGCGGCCGCGTGGCGGGCGCCGCGGCGATCAGTGAGCTGGTGGCGCGGCTCGGCGAGCCGGAGGGCCGCCGCCGTGGATTGCGCGACGCGCTCGCGGACACGCTTGCCGACCCTTCGCTCGAGCTCGCGTACTGGCTGCCGGAGCGCAACGAATACGTGGACGCCGCGGGGCGGCCCGTGGCGCTCCCCACAGCGGAGTCCGGCCGGATCTGCACGCCGGTCGAGTCGCGCGGGGAGCCGCTCGCGGCGATCATCCACGACCCGTCGCTGCAGGCACACCGCGAGCTGGTGCGGGCAGTGGGCGCAGCTGCTTCGCTGACCCTGGAGAACGAGCGCCTGGACGCCGAGCTGCGCGCGAACGTCGAGGAGCTGCGCGCCTCACGCGCGCGGCTGGTCGAGTCGGGGGACGCGGCGCGCCGCCGCATCGAGCGCGACCTGCACGACGGAGCGCAGCAGCGGCTGGTGTCGCTCGCGCTCAGCCTGCGGCTCCTGCAGTCGCGGCTGGCCGAGGATCCCGGGGCCGCAGCCGAGCTCGAGGACGCCCGCAAGGAGCTCGAGCAGGCGCTCGAGGAGCTGCGCGAGCTGGCGCGGGGCATCCATCCGTCGGTGCTCTCCGATCGGGGCCTCGACGCGGTGCTCGAGGGTCTCGCGCACCGGGCTCCACTGCCGGTGGAGCTGGAGGCGACACCGGGCGAGCGCCTGCCGGGGAACGTCGAGTCCACCGCGTACTTCGTGGTGTCCGAAGCGCTCACCAACGTCGCGAAGTACGCGGACGCGACGCACGCGCGGGTGAGGGTCACGCGCGAGAACGGGCGCGTGCTCGTGGAGGTCGCGGACGACGGCGTGGGCGGAGCGAACCCCGCCCAGGGCACGGGCCTGCGCGGGCTGCTCGACCGCGTCGCGGCGGTCGATGGGAAGCTCGAGGTCGATTCGCAGCCGGGGCATGGCACGACGGTGAGGGCGACGATCCCGTGCGGGTAGTCGTCGCCGACGACTCGGTGCTGCTGCGCGAAGGGATCGTGCGGCTGCTCCAGGACGCTGGGTTCGACGTCGTGGCACAGGCGGGCGATGCCGAAGACCTGATGCGGAAGGTCTCCGCGCACAAGCCCGACGTCGCGGTCGTCGACATCCGCATGCCGCCGACGCAATCCGACGACGGGCTGCGCGCTGCGCTCGAGATCCGGCGGCGGCTGCCGGAGACCGGCGTGCTCGTCCTCTCCCAGTACCTGGAGGAGGGGTATGCGCTCGAGCTGGTCAGCGACAGCGCCGAGGGGACGGGCTACCTGCTCAAGGACCGCGTCGCGGACGTGGAGCGCTTCGTCGACTCGGTGCGCCGCGTGGGACAGGGCGGCTCGGCCCTCGACCCGGAAGTCGTCTCGCACCTGCTCGGGCGGCGCCGGCGGGACGACCCCCTGGCGGAGCTGACCCCGCGGGAGAAAGAGGTGCTGGGGCTGATGGCGGAGGGCCGCTCCAACCAGGCGATCGCGGAGCAGCTGGTCGTGACCGAACGCGCGGTCGAGAAGCACGTCACGAGCATCTTCGGGAAGCTCCGCCTGGCACCCGCGCCGGAGGACCACCGGCGCGTGCTCGCGGTGCTGACGTTCCTGCGCGCCTGACGCTCAGCGAACCTCGTCGTCCGCCGTCATCCCCGCCGCGTCGAGCGCCATTTCGCGTTTGGCGAACATCTCGCAGCGGGCGGGCATCCCGTCGCGCATGGTCCAGAACGCTCCCACCTGGTTCTCGACGATCGCGGTCGAGCCGTGCGGCTGGAAGCGGACCACGAGAAAGATGACCACGTGGTCACCGCGTGCGAAGAACTGCTGTGGCGCGTAGGTGACCTCCTCGAACGGCTCCACGAGGTCGGCGTAGAACTGCGTCGCCGCCTCCGCGCCGCGATAGGTCCCTGCCCCCGGCACGCGAGCCGCGGTCCGCAGCTCGAAGTCCGGATGGACGTCGTGGAAGACGGCGCCCAGGTTGCGCTTCGTGACCGACTCGTAGCGTGCGCGGATCGCATCGACGTGCGGGGGCAGCATGGCCGCGAAAGTATCGCGGAGCGGCAGCGCGCGCTATGCGACGGGCGCTCTACGCGGCAACGCGGCCCGAGCGCCGTCCCGCCCACCAGCGGTACAGGCCCAGCAGGATCATCACGCCGATGATCGCTCCCACCAGACCGCCCAGGTCGAAGGCATCCTCGTCGCCGATGCCGAGCCCGAGGGTGAAGATCACCCATCCGAGGGCGGCGCCGGCCAGGCCGAGGACGATCGTGGCGATGAAGCCGCCCGGGTCGTCGCCCGGCATGAGCGCCTTGCCGATGAACCCGGCTACCAGCCCCAACAAGAGTGCACCGATCACAACCGTCTCCTTTCGCCCCGCGCGAAACCGCGCTGCACCGATGGTACTTCGGTGCAACACCCTGCAAACCGGGGCCGGTCAGCGGTGCAACAGGCCATCCGGGTCGAGCCCCTGCCCGGCCCAGGGGTGTATCGCTATCCTCGACGCGGATGCCAACCGCCGATACCCAGCCCGCCCAGCGCACCGATCAGCCGGGCGGGGAGGAGCAGCGCTCGATCCTCATGGACGTGTCGAATGCGATGGTCCAGCTGTTCAAGGAACAGTTCGGGCGGGGGCCCACCAAGGCCCGTAGCCACTGGGCGGGATCCGACGTCCTCGTCTGCATCCTGCGCGAGACCTTCACCCCCGCCGAGAAGAACATGGTGGCGCTGGGCGAGCATCAGAGGCTGCGGGAGACGCGCCTCTTCTTCCAGGCCGCAACGGAGGACAGGTTCAGAGAAGTCGTGGCGGCGATCGTCGGCCGGCGGGTCGAGTCCTTCATGAGCGCCGTCGACACGCATACCGACACGGCGATGGAGATATTCGTCTTCGAGGCCGACGCGGCCCGGGACGAGTCGCAGCAGCGCTAGCGGGCCGCGTCGGCGTCGGCCTCGAGCTCCTCGAGGTCCGCCGGCTCGAGGCGCAACCTCGCCGCGGCCATGTTCTCCTCCAGGTGCTGCACCGACGTCGTGCCGGGGATCGGGAGCGCGACCTCGGACTGGGCCAGCAGCCAGGCCAGCGCCACCTGGGCGGCGGTGGCATCGTGCCGCGCGGCGACGCGCCGCAACGCGTCGTCGACCTGAATCAGCCGGCCGGTTCCGAGCGGCACGTAGGCCATGAACGGAATGCCGGCCTCCTCGCAGCTCGCCAGCGCGGGCTCGGGCCCGAAGCGCCTGCGCCGCCGCACGTTGTAGCCGTTCTGCACCGCGGCCACCTGCACGACCTCGCGGGCCTCGGCCAGCTGCCCGGCGCTCACGTTCGAGAGGCCGATGTGACGGATCTTGCCCTCCGCGCGCAAGGTGTCCAGCGCCCCGAGCGACTCGCTCAACGGAACCGCCGGATCCGGGGTGTGGAGGAAGAACAGCTCGATCGTCTCGAGGCCGAGCCGCCGCAGGCTGCCCTCGCAGGCGGCGCGCAAGTGCGCCGGCCGGCCGTCGGGGACAGGGCCGTCGTTGCCGGCGAGGTACCCGCCCTTGGTGGCGATCACCACGTCGGGCGGGTAGGGCCGGAGCGCCTTCGCGATGCGGGCTTCGCTGCGCCCGTCCGCGTACAGGTCAGCCGTGTCGATCAGCTTCACGCCGAGCTCGAAGGCGCGGCGCATGAGCGCGCCGGCGCTTGCATCGTCCGGGCAGCCCATGATCCTGCCCGTGCCGAGGCCGATCCGGCCGACCTCGATCCCGGCGCCGAGCTTCAGCGCTGCAGCCGGATCGCGTTCAGGTCGCGCTCCTCGATTTCGTCCGCGCGCGCGATCAGGTCTTCGATGTCGTCGTGCTCGGCGTGGATGTAGCGCCCGGCCAACCGGTCGGCGCGCCCGCTCGCGAGCACCCGGACGAGGCGTGGCGCAAGCTCGGGCGGCGTCCACGGCGCGTTGTCGCCGAACGAATCCGTCATCTCCGTGCGCACGAGGCCGGGACTGATCACGAACACGAACACGCCGTGCCCGGCGGTCTCGCCGGCGAGCAGCTCGCCGAAGCGGCCGAGCGCAGCCTTGCTCGGGCCGTACGACGTCGAGCCCGCGTTCGGGAGGTACGAGGCGCCGCTGCCCGTGTTGACGATGCGGCCGTGCCCCCGCTCGATCATTCCCGGCAGCACCGCCCGCGCGCACAGGTAGGCGCCCAGCAGGTTGATCTCGAACACGTGCCACCAGTCGGCGGGGTCCTGCTCCCAGGTGGGGCCGCCGCCCATGCCGAAGACGCCCGCGTTGTTGACGAGCAGGTCCACCGGCCCGAGCTCACGCTCCACGGTCGCCACCATCGCCTCGACGTCCTGCTGCTTGCTGACGTCGGCGCTGACGGCGAGCCCGCCGATCTCGCGGGCCGTGTCCTCCACCTGATCGTTCGTGCGCGCCGCCACTGCGACACGCATGCCGGCGTCGGCCAGCTCCTGGGCGATCATCCGGCCGATGCCGCGGCCGCCGCCGGTGACCAGGGCGACCTGGCCTTCGAGCTCGCGGGAGGCTTGCATCCCGGGCAGTCTAAGCAGTGGCGGCCAGCTGGCCGCAGGCCGCGGCGATGTCGCGCCCCCGGGTGAGCCGGATGGTCGCCTCCAGCCCGGCGCGCTCGAGCGCGCCTCGGAACCGCTCGATCGCGGCGCGCGACGATCCCCGGTAGGAGGACCCGCTCGGGTTGAACGGGATGAGGTTGACCTTGAACGCCCACGGGTCGAGCAGCTGCCCCAGCGCGCGTGCCTGCTCCGGGTCGTCGTTCACACCCGCGAGCATCACGTACTCGACGAAGACGCGGCGGCGCTTGCGCTCGTAGTGCCGGCGGCAGGCGGCGATCACCTCGGCCAGCGGGTAGCGCTCGTTGACGGGCATGAGCCGTGAGCGCAGCGTGTCCTCGGGTGCGTGCAGAGAGAGCGCGAGGCGCAGCGGTGGCGCCTCGCCCGCCAGCCGCTCGATGCCCGGGACCCATCCGACGGTGGAGATCCCGGTGCGGCGATGCGTGATGCCGAGATCCGGCAGCCGCCGGCACGCCGCCAGGACGGCGTCGAGGTTCATCATCGGCTCCCCCATTCCCATGAAGACGGCGTGGTTCACCGCTTCGTCGCGGCGGAAGTGCAGCGCCTGGTCGAGGATCTCGCCCGCCGTGAGGTTGCGCCCGAAGCGCATCGCCCCCGTGGCGCAGAAGGTGCACGTCAGCGGGCAGCCCGACTGCGAGCTGAGGCAGACGGACCGGCGGCCGTCCCGGTAGCGCATCAGCACCGCCTCGACCGGCAGCCCGTCGTGTGTGCGGAAGAGGACCTTCACGGTCCCGTCGCGGGCACGCGCCGTGCGCTCGACGGTCAGCGACGAGAACGGGACCCGCGCCGCCAGCTCCGCGCGCAGCGCCAGCGGCAGGTTGGTCATCTCTTCGTAGCCGCCGGCTCCACGCGCCGCCCACCGCCACACCTGGCGCGCGCGGAAGGCCGGCTCGCCGCCGGCGGCGAGTGTGTGTTCGAGCAGTCCCGGGTCGATCGCCCGAGGTTACATCTGGATGGGCCGGACGACTCCCACGAGATGGCCCTCGGGATCGAGGAACTGGCCCAGCTCGACCTGGTCCATGATCTTCTCGGGGCCCATCACCCGTGTGCCGCCGAGGCTCTCGGCCTTGGCCAGCGCCTCCTCGACGTCGGGGACACCGAGGTAGAAGGTGAGGTGACCGTCGTAGCCATCCGGCGCAGGACCGATGCCGCCCCCGATCCCGACGCCCTCGGGCGAGAGGTTCTCCTCCCGCTGCACGATGCCGTAGTTCATCGGGTTGCTCGAGTCGACCGTCCACCCGCACAGCTCGGAATAGAAGGACTGGAGGGCGGCGCCGTCCTTGCCAATGACTTCGAAGTGAACTACCGGGAGTCCCATGGTGCTCCTTTCGGGAGGTTGCGCTTGCTCCTAATGACTACAGAATCGCTCGATACTCATCGTCCCGGGTGCGCCCCGTATCGTTCCTGGAGGATGAGCCTCGCCACCCAGGACCAGCAGCTGCTCGAGGCCGCGCAGGACGGCGACGAAGCGGCGTTCCGCAGCCTCGTCGAGCGGCACCGCCCGGAGCTGCACGCCCACTGCTACCGGATGCTCGGCTCCGTGCACGACGCCGAGGACGCCCTCCAGGATGCGCTGCTGCGGGCGTGGCGCGGGCTGCCGCGGTTCGAGGCGCGCAGCTCGCTGCGCTCGTGGCTGTACCGGATCGCGACCAACACGACGCTGGACGTGATCGCGCGGCGGCCGAAGCGCGTGCTGCCGGTGGACTACGGCCCGCACGCCGACCCGCATGACAGCCTCGAGCCACCCGACCAGCCGCTGGTGGAGACGGTGTGGATGGAGCCGTACCCGGACGAGAAGGTCGGCCTCGAAGACGGATACGCCGCGCCGGAGGCGCGCTACGAGCAGCGCGAGGGCGTCGAGCTCGCATTCGTCGCGGCGCTCCAGCACCTGCCGCCCAACCAGCGCGCCGCCCTGATCCTGCGTGAGGTGCTCGGCTTCTCCGCCCGCGAGGTCGCGGAGCAGCTCGACACGACGACCGTGTCCGTGAACAGCGCCCTGCAGCGCGCCCGCGCGATGGTCGAGGAGCGCGTCCCCGAGCAGTCGCAGCAGGCCACGCTGCGCGCGCTCGGCGACGAGCAGTTGAGCGAGCTGGTGGAGCGCTACTCGGAGGCCCTGGAGCAGGGCGACGTCGACGCGCTGCTCGCCTTGCTGACGGACGACGCGACGTGGTCGATGCCTCCGCTGCCGAACTGGTACCGCGGGCGCGAGGCGATCACGGGGTTCCTGCACAAGGGCCCGTTCACCGTGCGCTGGCGCCATCTGCCTGCGCACGCCAACGGCCAGCAGGCGGTCGGCTGCTACACGTGGGACGAGGACCGCGGCGTCTACACCGCCTTCGCGCTGGACGTGCTGAGGCTACGGGGCGAAAAGATCGCCGAGGTGAACGCGTTCCTCGACGGCTCGATCTTCGAGCGCTTCGGCCTGCCCTCCGAGCTGCCGGCGCAGGCGCGGCCCGCCCGCAGCGATGGGTAGGTGTCGCAGGACGTAACAAACCCATCACGGCGATCGGGGCTGCCGCACGGGTGAGTGACGAATCCGACGAGACGCACACGCCCACGCCGGAGCAGCACTCCATTACTCACCGGTTTCCCCTCGCGTAGAACGTGACGCTTACGCGAAGCCACCCCACCCATCGTGATGGGTAGGTGTCGCAGGAGGACACGAACCCATC
The DNA here is from genome assembly GCA_035650255.1 of Solirubrobacterales bacterium. GTDB lineage: Bacteria > Actinomycetota > Thermoleophilia > Solirubrobacterales > JBBDJG01 > DASRIA01. The sequence continues at coordinate 25,870 of DASRIA010000044.1, read as the reverse complement.
ACGGTGAGGAGAGGTACGGGGCCTAGCCGCGCGTGCGGTACAGCCGCGTGGTGAGCGGCATGAACACGGCCGTCAGCACGACGCCGGTGGCCAGTACCACGGCGATGTCACCGGCGTCCGCGTTGCCCTCCATCAGTCCCCGCGACGCCGTCGCGAGGATGGAGATCGGGTTGACCTCGACGAACGCCTCGAGGCCGGCGGGCAGCGTCTCGGGCTCGACGAACACGTTGCTCAGGAAGGTCAGCGGGAAGATCCCCATGAACCCGGCGTTCATCACCGCGTTCGGCGATCGCAGCAGCAGGCCGAGGGTGGTGAAGACCCAGGACAGGGCGAACGCGAACACGACCACCAGCGCGAGCGCGGCGACGACGCCCGGCACGCCCGCGTCCGGCCGGTAGCCGAGCGCGACGCCCAGCACGATGATCACCGTGCCGGCGACGAGGTAGCGCACGCTGTCGCCGAGCAGCGACCCGACCAGCGGCGCCGGGCGCCAGATCGGCAGCGTGCGGAAGCGGTCCACCACGCCCCGCGTCAGGTCGGTGTTGAGCGCGACCCCGGAGTACACGGTCGTGAACAGGACCGACATCACCAGGATCCCGGGCAGGATGTAGTCGAGGTAGTCGCCCGTGGACCCGGCGATCGCGCCGCCGAACAGATAGGTGAACATCAGCACGAACATCACGGGCGTGATCGTCACGTCCAGCAGCTGCTCGGGAACGTGCTTCACCTTCAGCATGCCGCGCCAGCCGAACGTGAGGGCAGCCGACAGCGCGCTCGCCCGGGGCGGGCGGGGGGTCGACGCCAGCGCCTTGCGCAGGGCGACCTCGTCGCCGACCGTGGTCGAAGTGGCTCCGATGGCGGGATTGGTGCTCATGCTGCCTGCTCCTCCTGTTGCTCGGCGCTTTCCTCTGCGGTGTGGCCGGTGAGGGCCAGGAACACCTCGTCCAGGCTCGGCTGGCCGAGCGAGAAGTCTGCGATCCGCACGCCGGATCGCGCCAGCTCGGCGATCGCCTCGGCGGCGCGGTCGCCCGTCGCGCACGGCGCCGACAGCGCCGCGGGGTCGGGCTCGAGGTGGACCCCGCCGAGCTCGCGTGAGAGCAGGCGCTCCGCGTCGGGGCGCTGCTCGGGGTCGAGCAGGCGCACGTGCAGCGCGCCGGACCCCACCGACGCCTTGAGCTGGCTCGGGGTGCCCTCCGCGATCACCTTGCCGTGGTCGATCACGGCGATCCCCTCCGCGAGCTGGTCCGCCTCGTCCAGGTACTGCGTGCAGAGCAGGATGGTCGTGCCGCCTCCCACCAGGGCGCGGATGATGTCCCACACCTGGTTGCGAGCGTGCGGGTCGAGGCCGGTCGTGGGCTCGTCCAGGAACATCAGCTCGGGCGTCACGACGAGGCTGGCCGCGATGTCGAGGCGCCTCCGCATGCCGCCCGAGTAGTGCTTCACCAGCTTCGTCGCCGCTTCGGTCAGCCCGAAGCCGTCCAGCAGCTCCGCCGCGCGGGCCTTCGCCGCGTCGCGCTTCAGGCCGAGCAGCCGGCCGAGCAGGATCAGGTTCTCGCGCCCGGTCAGATCCTCGTCGACCGACGCGAGCTGACCGGTGAGGCTGACGGCGCTGCGCACTGCGTCGGCCTCCTTGACGATGTCGTGGCCCAGGACGCGCGCGGAACCGGCGTCTGGGCGCAGCAGCGTCGCAAGCATGCGGATCGTCGTGGTCTTGCCGGCGCCGTTCGGGCCGAGGACGCCGTAGACGGAGCCGCGGCGCACCGCGAGGTCGACGCCGTCGACCGCGCGGGTCTCGCCGAAGCTCTTGACGAGGCCCGAGGCCTCGATGGCAAGTGTGTCGTAGGAATTCAGCGCAGGTCACCCTTCCTGGAGGACGGACAACACGTTACCGGCGGGATCCTTGAACCAGGCGATGTCCGGGCCCTCGTCCCGCATGATGCCGCGCTCGTCCTGGTCGAAGCCGTCGTAGCGCTCGAAGCGCACGCCGCGTTCGCTCAGCTCGGCGACGGCCTTGTCCACGTCGTCCACCGGGAAGTTGAGGACGGTGAACGTCGCCGGCTCGTGATTCTCCTTCGGATACACGAGGACCCGGCCGCCGCCGGCCAGCTGGAGCCCCAGCATGCCGTGCTCCTCGACCACGTTCAGGCCGAGCGTCTCGCCGTAGAACCTCTTCGCCGCGGGAATGTCGTCGACCGAGAAGCCGCTGTATGCGTTGGTGTGCTCGAACATCGGGTTCCTCCTTCGAATCGTCCAGACATACGACCGCGGGACGGTTCGAAAGTAATCGGCCCCAAGAATGAACCCGCGGCCGCGGGGCGGGTATACGGCTACCCGGCGTCCTGCGCGGCGGACAACCGCACCAGCGGCCGAGCGCTCAGCGCACGCCCACGAGGTCCACGACGAAGACCAGTGTCTCGTCGGGCCCGATGACGCCGCCGGCGCCCCGCTTGCCGTAGGCGAGATCCGGCGGGATCGTGATCCGGCGCCGGCCGCCGACGCGCATGCCCTCGACGCCCTGGTCCCAGCCCGCGATCACCTGGCCCTTGCCGAGGCCGAACTTGAAGGTGTCCCCGCGGTCCCACGAGGCGTCGAACTGCCTGCCCGTCGACCACGAGACGCCCACGTAGTGGACCTCGACGTTGCGGCCGGCCTGGGCCTCGTCGCCCTCGCCCACCGTGATGTCCTCGACCTCGAGCTGGTACGACGGGGCCTGGTCCGCAGGGACCTCGACCTCTGGCTTCTGGTTCTCCGCCATGGCCCCGCAGGGTAGCGGTCGGGAGCCCGCACTACCTTTAGGCCCATGCCCAAGACACTCGTGATCGCCGAGAAGCCGTCCGTCGGGCGCGACATCGCGTCCGCGCTTCCAGGCGCTTTCGCCTCGAGCAAGGACAAGACCCACCTCGTGGGCGACTCCTACGTGATCACGTGGGCCGTCGGTCACCTGGTCGGCCTGGCGGAGCCGGACTCGTACGACCCCAAGTTCAAGAAGTGGCGGTTTGCCGACCTGCCGATCGTCCCCGACAAGTTCAAGCTCGTGCCCAACGACGACAAGTCCAAGAAGCAGCTCAACGCGATCCACAAGCTGATGGGCAGTGACGACGTGGAGGCGATCGTGAACGCCTGCGACGCCGGCCGCGAGGGCGAGCTGATCTTCGCCTACATCTACAGCACCGCGAAGGCGAAGAAGCCGGTCCAGCGGCTGTGGCTCAACTCGATGACGAAGAAGGCGATCGCCGACGCGTTCGCGGCGCTGCGCCCCGGCGAGGAGATGGAGGCGCTCGAGGCGGCAGCCCGATCGCGTTCGGAGGCGGACTGGGTGGTGGGGATGAACGCGACGCGCGCGGCGACCATCCGCCTGCGGGCCGCCTTCGACGGCGCCGTGTCGCTGGGCCGCGTGCAGACGCCGACCCTCGCGCTGGTGGCCCGCCGCGAGGAGGAGATCCGCGCCTTCAAGCCCGAGCCCTACTGGCTCGTGGAAGCGCAGTTCGCAGCCGACGCAAAGCGCACGTATGCGGGCCGCTACCTCGGCGGCAAGCGGATCGACGAGGAGCTGGCCGCCAAGGTCGTCGCGGACTGCCGCGACCAGCCCGGCGAGATCACGAAGCTGGAGCAGAAGGAGGAGCGCGAGCGCTCGCAGCTGCTGTACGACCTCACCTCGCTCCAGCGGCATGCCAACACGCGGTACGGCTTCTCCGCCAAGCGCACGCTGGCCGCCGCCCAGAAGCTCTACGAGCAGCACAAGGCCATCACCTACCCGCGCACGAACTCGCGCTGGCTGTCCGGCGACCTGATCCCCGAGATCCGCCCCACCGCGGAGCTCGTGGGTCGCAACGGCCAGTACGCAAAGGCGGCGCAGTACGTGACCTCGCTGAAGGAGCTGCCGCTGGGTCGCGTGGTCAACGACAAGAAGGTCACCGACCACCACGCGATCATCCCCACGAAGTCCGAGCACGACCTGTCCAAGATGCGCGAGGACGAGAAGAAGATCTACGACCTCGTCGCGCGCCGGTTCCTCTCGATCTTCCACCCGGACGCGGTGTTCGAGCGCACCCGCGTGGAGACCACCGTGTCCGAGCACGTGTTCCGCACCAGCGGGCGCGTGCTGCTCGAAGCCGGCTGGCGCGCCGTGTACGGGCAGGAGGCCGACTCGCCCGACCGCCCCGACGACGACACCGGCGGCGACCAGCTGCTGCCGAAGCTCGAGCTCGGCGAGGACGTGGAGACGCGCGAGGTCGAGTCGCTGCGCAAGGAGACCCAACCGCCGCGGCGGTTCACCGAGGCCTCCCTCCTCGCGGCGATGGAGACGGCAGGCAAGGACATCGAGGACGTCGAGCTGCGCGAGGCGATGAAGGACTCCGGCATCGGCACGCCGGCGACCCGGGCGGCCATCATCGAGCGCCTGATCGCCGTGGAGTACATCGAGCGCGAAGGCCGGGCCCTGCACGCGACCGAGAAGGGCATTCAGGTGATCCGGCTGCTCGGGGAGCACCAGCTGACGTCGCCCGAGCTCACCGGCGAGTGGGAGCGGCGGCTCGAGCTGATCGCGCAGGGCGAGGAGAGCCGCCCGTCGTTCATGAGCGACATCGCGCGCTTCACCCAGGCGACGGTGGAGCAGCTCGACGCGCTCAAGGGCGTGAAGATCGAGCGTGCCAACCTCGGCCCGTGCCCGGTGTGCGGCCGCGACGTGAACGAGAACCGCAAGGGCTACTCGTGCTGGTCCAAGGAGGACCCCGGATGCGGCTTCGTGGTGTGGAAGAAGAAGGCCGGCAAGACGCTTCCCGCGAGCGTGGTCAAGGAGCTGATGGGCAGCCTGAAGGAGTCGATCGCGCGCGGGGACGACCCACCGTCCGGGCGGACGGCCAAGCAGGTCACCGGGTTCCGGGGCCGCTCGGGGCGCACGTTCCGCGCCAAGCTGAAGATCGAGCAGGCCGACGAGGGGAAGTGGCGCGTGGACTTCGACGAGGAGTGGGCCTCCAACGGAGCCGGTGCCGCACCGCAGCCGGCTGCCGGGGATGCGGAGACCGAGAAGCCGGCCGAGACGCCCGCCGCCGAGGCGCTCGCTAGCGGCGAGCGTCCTTGATCAGCATTCGCGCGGCCGCCTTGCGGACCAGTTGCTCGACCTTCTGCCCCGTCGTCGCAGCCACGGCCGGCGAGATCCCGAGCGCGCGCGCATTGGGCCGCTTCGATTCACCCGCGAGATACCGGAGATAGGCGACTGCGTAGGGGTGCCTTGGACTGTCCTTGGCGCCCAGCGTTGGCAATGGCGGCACCGTGCATCTCCTCCCGTGTCGGAACGGACTCTGCGCGGCCAGCCTACTTCGTGCCCGCGACAGTCTCTGTGAAAATGCGCGCGCCCAGGAACCGCCGAGGAGGAGAGATGATCAAGCTCGTGTTCACGCTTCGCCGCCGGGAGGGCATGACGCGGGAGGAGTTCCAGCGCTACTGGCGCGAGCAGCATGCTCCGATCGTGAAGCGCCACGCCGAGACGCTGCGGATCCGGCGCTACGTGCAGGTCCATGCTCGCGATACGGACGTCGACGAAGCCCTGTCTGCCTCGCGCGGAAGCGAGCCGCGCGCCTATGACGGCGTCGCGGAGCTGTGGTGGGACAGCCTCGACGACCTGATGGCCGCTTACTCGAGCGAAGCGGGGCAGGCCGCGGGGGCGGAGTTGCTCGAGGACGAGCGCCGCTTCATCGATCTCGACCGATCTCCTCTGTGGCTGGGCGAGGAGCACGCGGTGGTCGGCCAGTGAGCGACGACCTCGCGCGGATTGCCGAGCGGGCCACTCAGACGGGGCAGCTCGCACTCGACACCGAGTTCATGTCCGAGGGGCGGTACTACCCGCTGCTCTGCCTCGTGCAGGTCGCGGTGGACGGCCGCGACGAGCAGCCGTTGATCGGCACGATCGACACGCTCGCGGGCCAGGGCCCCGGGCCGCTGCTGCCGCTGCTGACCGATCCGAAGGTCGAGGTGGTCGTGCACGCTGGCCGCCAGGACCTGTTCCTGATCGAGCGCGCCTGGGACGTCCGGCCCTCGAACGTGTTCGACACCCAGATCGCGGCCGCTCTGACGACGACCACGCAGCAGTCGAGCTACCAGCTCCTGGTCAGCCAGGTGCTCGGCATCTCCCTCAAGAAAGGCGAGAGCTTCACCCACTGGGACCAGCGGCCGCTGACGGCGGAGCAGCTGAAGTATGCGGCCCAGGACGTCGAGCACCTGCTCCATGTCGCGGCGGTCCTGCACGATCGCCTCCGGTCCGCCGGCCGCGTGGAGTGGGCGCGCGAGGAGTGCCGGCTGCTCGAGGCCACCAGCGGCGAGGAGCGCGACCCGGAAGAGGTGTTCCTACGGCTCACGGCCACCACGCGCCTGACGCCGGCCGAGGCGGCGATCGCCCGCGAGCTCGCCCACTGGCGCGAGAGCACGGCGCGTGAGCAGGACCGCCCCGTCCGCTCCGTGCTGCCCGACCGGCTCGTCACGCAGCTGGCCCGGCGCAGCCCGAAGTCGGTCGAGGCCCTGCGCAAGCAGCGGGGCGTCGGCGAGGGCATCTCGCGCCGGTACGGCAACCAGCTGCTGGCCGCGGTCCGGCGGGGGGAGCAGGCGCCGCCGGTGCACCTGCCGCGGCGGCCCGAGCAGCCGTCGTGGTTCGGGCCGCTGACGGCCTTGTGCGACGCGCTCGTCCGCGCGCGGTGCGAGGAGCAGCAGATCGCGACCGAGATGGTCGCGACGCGCGCCGAGGTCGGCGAGATCGTCCTGGAGACGGTGCAGGGACGCCCGGAGCCGCAGAACCGCCTGCTGACCGGCTGGCGCCGCGACATCGTCGGCGAAGAGGTGCTCGACCTGCTCCGCGGAGAGCGCGCGCTCCGGGTCGGCGAGAACGGCCACCTCGTGGTCGATCGGCTGGGGTGACTCGACTCCACCCCGGCGATCTCACGTTATGCGGACGTGGACCGTTCATCCCGTGCAAGCAACCGAAGGAGCGACATGCTCTACACGACTGTTGACAGCCCGCTGGGCGAGCTGCTCCTCGCCGGCGATGGCCGCGCTCTGCACGGCCTGTACATGCAGGAGGGCCGGACCGCGATCACGGTCCCGCGCGACTGGGCCCGCGACGACGAGGCGTTTGCCGACGTCCGCGAGCAGCTCGACGAGTACTTCGCGGGCGGGCGCACGGAGTTCGACCTGCCGCTCGCGATGGATGGGAGCCCGTTCCAGCGCAGCGTATGGCAGGCGCTGCGGGACATCCCCTACGGGGAGACGATCTCGTACGGCGAGCTTGCTCGCCGCGTGGGCCCGCCCGCCACGCCGCGCAACGTCGGCGCGACGAACGGGCGCAACCCGATCGCGGTGATCGTTCCGTGCCACCGCGTGATCGGTGCGGACGGCAGCCTCACCGGGTACGGCGGCGGGCTCGAGCGCAAGCGGTTGCTCCTCGACCTCGAGGCCGGCGTGCTTGCCCTCTGAGCGCACGTACACGCTGATCGGCGCCGATGGGCGGCCGTTCGAGTCGCGCGCTCCCGGAACGCTCGGCGGCCATCGCCGCAACAAGGTCTACGGCCGCCTCGACTGCGCGGGGGCGCTGCGCTGGATCGCGAAGGGCAAGTACGTGACCCACCGCGTGTTCTTCGCCGACGAGGAGACGGCCGTGGCAGCCGGCTACCGCCCGTGCGCCCGCTGCATGCCGGACCGCCACCGGGCCTGGAAGAACGCGCAGGCGCGCAGCTAACCGCCCTCCGTGTAGCTGACGAGCGCGGCGCGGCCGCCGGCACCGTCGGTGTGGACGCTCAGCACCGGGCCGACGTTGCGGGCGTAGAACTTCAGCTCCTGGACCTTCGGCTCGAGCGGCACGAGGTCGCGCGTCATCAGCACTCCGCGGTAGTAGCCGGCCGGCACCTCGACCTGCTCCTCCCCGACCGTGATCACCTCCGCGCGGTCCTCGGCTTCGCCCTCGTAGTACTCCTGGCGGTAGGCGAGTCCCGGCTCCGGGTCGGCGGGCATGACGATCCCGGGCTGGGCCCCGTCGCGCCCGGCCTCGAACGATCCCTTGTGATCGACGACCTTGCCGTTCTCGTAGTTGGTGACGTACTCGCCGAGGTACCAGACGTTCCCGTCCTTGTCCTGGGCGTACCAGTCGTCCGTGATCTCCACCGGCGTGCCGTTCTCGGTGACGACGTCGCGGATCACCCGGGCCTCGACGCCGTTGGCGATCCTCTTGGTCCGGTTCGTGACGGTCACGACCACGCGCTCCCTGGTGCCCTCGGTATCGGTCTCGCTGTAGACCCACTTGCTGCCCGGCCGCATCGGCCAGTAGGGGTTGTCGATGTCGACCGTGAAGTCCGCCGGATCGAGCTCGCTCGGCTCGCTTCCCTGGGGCAGTCCTTGATTCGACTCGGCGTCGCTGTCGCTGCCGCATGCGGCGATCGCCAGGGCGGCGACGCTCGTCAGGATCGCGGCGATCAGGGCGTATCTCTTCATCGTTGTCGGTCTCCCAACGTGCTCGGGGGTTGTGCGCCGAATCCGTGACGCCCACCGGTTGTACCCCGGGTTGATGAGAGCGCGATGAGATTTCCGTGAGAGCCCGGGCGAGGGCACGGCCCCACGCCGACATGCGCAGACCCGCCTGGAAGAATCCCGCGCCATGCCGCTCGCCGAGCTCACAGGGCCCACCCGGGAAGCGCTGGAGCTGGTGCGCGACGGCGACCAGTTCAAGTGGTACGCCGTCTGGATGCTGGTCGCGGTCTTCTGGATGTACAGCACCGAGATCGAGCGGCGCGCGTGGCCCGTGGTGGCAGCAGGCCTGGCGCTGTGGTCGGCGGACTGGATCAACGAGATCCTCAACAGCGTCTTCCTGGAGCTGAACGACACGGCGCCGTTCTGGGCCACGACCGGGCCCACCGCCTACCAGATCTTCGTCGGCCTGAACGTCGAGATCTCGTTGATGTTCGCGATCTTCGGGCTCGCCTACGCCAAGTCGCTGCCGCGCGACCGCGACCTGCGCATCCTGGGGATGAACAACCGCGTCGCGCTCGCGCTGTTGTTCAGCTGCATCGCGGTCTTCATCGAGGTGATCCTGAACCAGCTCGACGTGCTGCGCTGGCACTGGTGGTGGTGGGACTGGCCGTTCGTCCCCCTGATCGTCGTCTTCGGCTACCTGTGGTTCTTCCTCGTGGCCGCGCACGCGCACGACCTGCCCACCGATCGCGCGCGCTTCATGTTCGTGGGGAAGCTGGCCGCCGCGGCGGCTGCGCTCGCGCTCGTCACCGGCGTGCTGGGCTGGATCTGACGGCGGGGTGGCTCAGGCGACCAGCGCGCGGCCGACGCTGTCGGCGACGCAGCAGGGCTTGTCCGAGCCCTCGACCTCGACGGTGAACCGCGTCACGACCTGCCACCAGTTGCCGCCCACCTCTTCGACCGAAACGACCTCGGCCGTCGCTCGCACACGGCTGCCGGCGGGCACCGGCGCCGGGAAGCGCACCTTGTTCCAGCCGTAGTTGACGCCCAGCGCGAACCCGCTGGAGGAGATCAGGTCGAGCCGGAACCCGTCGATCATGGACAGCGTCAGGTTGCCGTGGGCGATCGTCGCCCCGAAGGGGCTCTCACGCTTGGCGCGGTCCACATCCACGTGGATCCACTGGTGATCGCCGGACAGGTCGGCGAACGTGTCGATGTCCTCTTGGGACACCTCGCGCCACTCCCCCGGCCCGATCTGCTTGCCGATCAGGGCCTTCAGCCCGTCGATTCCGCGCACTTGGGCGACCGCCATGGGGCGCGAGCTTACCGGGAGCGCCGCGGTCCGGCGGCAGGATCGGCCACTATGTGGGCATGGCGGACGAGCCCACGACCCGCAGCGTGAAGATCGGAGAGGACGAGCGCACCGGATGGTCTTCCGAGCGCCCGCGCCGCACCGACGGGCCTCCCCGCCCGCCGAACATCTCCGTGCGGTGCAAGGTGCTCACCCCCTCCGACCACCTGCGCTACTCGCCGGGGAGCCTGCTGGTGATCGTGTGCCCGGCGCCCGCGGAGCGCGAGCGCTTCACGAACAGCTTGATCACCAACAAGGCCGCGCTGCTGTCGCTCGACAAGGTCCGGTCGCTGCTGGCCGGCCGCGTCTCGGAGGAGGATCTCGCGAGCCGCGCGCAGGAGGTGCTCGACGCCGCGGTGACCAAGCGCCTGGCCGCGAACGAGACCGTCGTGATCGCCGCGGAGGGCACGAGTGCCGAGGAGCGCGAGCGCTACGCGCGGCTCGCGGCGGCCGCCAAGCGCGCCCGGCACCTGATCCTGCTGGAGGTGCCCCGCGACGACGTCCCGGAGGAGGAGCGCGCGTCGCTCAACGAGCTGCGCCGCCGCCTGGACGCCGGCGAGCTCGGGGCGGAGGGCTTCCAGACCGCCGTGCGCGTCGGCGGGCAGTCGGTCTCGGAGCTGAAGCGGATCGTCTTCGAATACCCGCCGCGCGAGGAGTAGGGCGCCCTAACGCGGCTGCGCGCCGACGGCCGCCATCGCGCCGGCCACGCAGGTGCGCACGATCTCCTGCGGCTCGACCTTGAAGATGCCCGGCACGCCGGGCGCCAGCTGCCGGATCCCGATCCGGATCCGGGCGAGGTGCATGATGCCGAGCGTCTGGGTCCACAGGACGTTCGCCATGTAGTCGGGATCGCCGACGGTGAAGGCACCCGACTCGGCGCCCGCCCGGAGGGTGTCGGCCACGTAGTTGGAGCATTGCGCGATGCCCTGGCCGAGCCGCAGCCAGACCGACTCGGACACGCTCTCGTGCAGCTCGCGCGCGGGACGCCGCATCAAAGCCAGCGTGCAGTCGATGAACGCCGGGAAGCGCAGGCAGTAGTCGGCGTAGGTCTCGGTGCAGCGCTCGAGCTGCACGACGGGGTCACCACCCTCGGCGACCGCGGCCTCCAGCTCGCCCGCCAGCTCGTCCAGGTAATGGGTCACGGTCAGGACGTAGAGCTCCTCCTTGGAGGAGAAGTGCCGGTAGATCAGCCCGCGGGCGATGCCGACCTGCTGCGCGATCTTCTCCACGGGGGCGTCCTGCAGCCCGTGCTCGTCGAACAGGGCCCGGGTGGCGGCGACCAGCTCGCGCTCGCGCGCCTGGCGCAGCGGAGTCATCCGGGAGGCCATGCCGCCCATCCTAGAGCCGCCGGTGCGGGTGAGAACACCTGGTTGACACTTGTTCTCATTTCTCCCTATGCTACCGGGGTGGCCGAACGCGGCGCCCCGCCCCGAGTCCCTCCGCTGCAGCGCACCGCGCTGCGCGCCGTGCGCGCGCTGTTCACCCCGCTGCTCCCGGACGACTACCTCGAGCTGATCAACCCGCTGTGGTCGACGCGCGAGCTGCGCGGTCGCATCGAGCGGATCGAGCGCGAGACGGACGACGCCGTCACGGTCGTGATCCGGCCCGGCTACGAATGGATGGGACACCGGCCCGGCCAGTACCTGCGCATCGGGGTGGTGGTAGGCGGCGTCCACCACTGGCGCGCGTACTCGCTGACCTCCGATCCAGACCGGCCGGACGGTTGGATCAGCATCACCCCGAAGCTGGTCGACTCCGGCAAGGTGTCGCCGTACTTCGTGACGCGCGCGAAGCCGGGTGAGATCGTGCGCCTGGGAGGCGTCGAGGGAACGTTCGTGCTCCCCGAGCCCTTGCCGGAGAAGGTGCTCTTCGTGAGCGCGGGCAGCGGCATCACTCCCGTGATGAGCATGCTGCGCAGCCTCGACCGCCGGGGCGCCGTGACGGACGTGGTGCACTCCCACTCGGCGCGAACCGCCGGCGGCGTGATCTTCGGCGCGCAGTTGCGGGAGCTGGCCGCGCGCAACCCGGGCTTCCGCCTCGACCTGCGGTTGACGGGACAGCAGGGGCGCATGTCACCGCAGGACCTGGACGCGCTGTGCCCCGACTGGCGCGAGCGCGAGGCGTTCGTCTCCGGCCCCGGCCCGATGCTGGACGCGCTGACCGAGCACTGGGAGCGCGAAGCCGATCCCGCGCGCCTGCACATGGAGCGCTTCCAGCCCGTGATCGGCGGTGACGCCGGGGCCGGGGCCGGCGGCACGGTGCGCTTCTGCACCAGCGGCGTCGACGCGGCGTGCGACGGCGGCACACCGATCCTGGTGGCCGGCGAGGAGGCCGGCGCGACGCTGCCGTTCGGCTGCCGCATGGGCATCTGCCACACATGCGTCGGGCGCCTGCGCTCCGGCGAGGTGCGGGACCTGCGCACCGGCGACGTGTTCGGCCAGCCGGGCGAGGTGGTCCGGACCTGCGTGAACGCGCCCGAGGGCGCGATCGAGATCGAGCTTTGAACCCACCACACATGAAAGAGGGCCGCGAAGAATGTCCACCAGCCTGATCGAAAGCCCGCTCGCGCATCTGAGTCCCGAGCAGATCGACGAGCTCGCCCGCGAGTTCGACGCGATCCACGACGACGTGTACGCCGACCTGGGCGAGCGCGACCGCCGCTACATCGAGAGCATGATCGAGATGCACCGCCGGCTGCTGGTGATGAGCCGGGTGCTGCTGCTGTTCTCGCGCAGCCGTCCCGGGTGGCTCGGCGGCACGACGGCGCTGTCGCTGGCGAAGATCCTCGAGAACATGGAGATCGGTCACAACGTCCTGCACGGGCAGTGGGACTGGATGAACGACCCGTACATCCACTCCTCCACATGGGACTGGGACACGGCGTCGACCGCGGAGGCATGGAAGCACTCGCACAACTACGTGCATCACACGTTCACGAACATCCGGGGCCGGGACCGCGACCTGGGCTACGAGATCATGCGCATCGATCCCCACCAGCACTGGCACCCCGTCTACCTGTTCCAGCCGCTCTACAACCTGGCGCTGGCAGCGTTCTTCGAATGGGGGGTCGCCGTCCACGATCTCGACTTCGAGGCGATCCGCAAGGGCGAGAAGTCGAAGGCGCAGATCAAGCGCGAGCTGAAGGGGATCTTCGGCAAGGCGCGCAGCCAGGTCGTGAAGGATTACGTCGCGTGGCCGCTGATGAGCGGGCTGGCCTCGGCAGCGCTGGAGCTCGTGCGCGGCCGGCGCGGGCGTGCGGCGCGCAGCGGCGCGCGGGCGTTTCGGTCGACGATGACGGCGAACTTCACCGCGAACATGGTGCGCAACGTGTGGTCGTACGCGATCATCTTCTGCGGCCACTTCCCCGACCAGACCTACACGTTCAGCCAGCACGAGGTCGAAGGCGAGTCACGCGGCGCCTGGTACGTCCGCCAGTTGGCGGGGGCAGCCAACATCGAGGGCAGTCCCCTGTTCCACGTGGCAAGCGGGAACCTCGGCTACCAGGTCGAGCACCACCTGTTTCCCGACATGCCCAGCACGCGCTACGCCGAGATCGCACCGCGCGTGAAGGACATCTGCGAGCGGTACGGCCTCCCGTACAACAGCGGGCCGTTCCTGCAGCAGCTCGGCATGGTGCAGCGCACGATCCTGCGACTGGCGTTTCCCGGTGGACAGCCGCGCCCGAAGCCGGGGCCGTACCGCGGTGGCGGAGAGGCCGGCGCGCTCGCGCCGGGCGGCAACGGGCGCGTCGCGGTCGGCTAGCCGGGCTCGAGGAAGCGCTGCACGTCGCCGGCGTCGGCATCGAGCGCAGCCATGTCCTTCTTCGTGATCCGGGCGAACGGCTCGATTGCGACGTCGCCGTCCCGCAGGGTCCACAGGGCCGCGGCGCGTCCGCGCACCAGCGCGAACGGATGGAACATGCCGCCGATCGTGACGAGGTTCCGATCGACGTCGAGCAGCTGCTCGCGCGAGACCCAGCCGAGCAGCACAGGGTCGAATGCGCCGAGCAGCCGCGGCGGCGGGATCTCGGCTGCGGGCCGGCGGCGGGCGAGGTCCACGAGGCCGTCGTCGCGCTGCCGCAGCTCCGGCGCAATCGCGTCCAGCCCCGCCCGCGTGTCGCGCAACGGCAGTCCGGCCCAACGCGCGAGATCGCGGTCGTCCGCGGGGCCGTGTCCGGCGAGGTAGCGACGGGCCAGCTCCGCGAGCGCGCGGTCGCGCTCGACGGGCGGCTGCGCGCCCAGCCAGTCACGCACCAGGACATAGGCGTGCTGGGCGCCGATCATCGGCCCGCGGACGATCAGCCCGCGCTGGGAGGCAAGAAACACGATATGGCCGAACGCCTGCCCGGTGCCGGGGAGGCCTGCGGCGGAGAGCCGTTCGCGCAGCGCGGCCGACGCGAGCGGTCCCTCGTCGGCGAGGGACTTCTCGATCAGTCGCACCGCGCGATCGGCAGCCTTGTCACTGACCCCCAGCTGGCGGAGTCGCGTGCGGGTGCTGGTCCGCTGCGGCGGCGTCGTCACGACGTGCAGCCAGGCGTAGTCCTCGCGGCGCACGAGATGGAGGGTGCCGCGGTTGAACCACGCCACGACCAGTGAGCGGTCCTCGGTCAGCGCGCGGTCGACGTCGGCCGCGGTCAGCCCTGCACTGCGCGCGCGGATCGCCAGCCGGAAGCCGCGCGGGTCCTGGCCCTGGACCGCCAGCAGGCGCTCCACCACGGCGACCGGATCGCGGGCGGGCTTGCCCGCGAGCAGCTGCGCGGTGAGGCGCTCCGCGAGCGTCAACGCTCAGGCGACGAGCTTCTCGACCCGGTACGTCCGCGGCCCGCGCGGCGTGTCCACCTCGACCGCATCGCCGGGGGCGCGCCCGAGCAGGGCACCGCCGACCGGCGACTCGGCGGACAGCTTGCCGCTGCCCAGGTCCGCCTCGCTGCGGCCGACGAGCGTCCAGATGTGGACCGTGCCGCTCGCCTCGTCGAAGACCTCCGCCGTGCGCCCGAGCGAGAACGTCGCTTCGTCGACGTTCTTCTCCACGACCACGGCACTCGCGAGCCGCTGACGCAGGCGCTTGATCTTGGTCTCCAGATGCGCCTGGTCCTCCTTGGCGATGTGGTACTCGGCGTTCTCCTTCAGGTCTCCGAGCGAACGGGCCGCAAGCAGGCGCTCGCCCATGGCGCGCCGGCCCTCCGTCTGGAGCTGATCGAGCTCGGCCTTGAGCGCCTCGAGGCCCGCCGGGGTGATCGGCTCGGCGTCGGGATTGGTGGGATCCACCCCCGCATGCTCGCACGGTTGCGCTCCGGGCGGAGTCAGGCGAGCAGCGATACGATCGCGGGGTCCGCAGCGGTGCAACGATTACGGAGGCTCCCATGGCGTCGACTCGCAACGATCTCGAAAACGTGCTGGTCAGCGAACGTCATCTGTGGATGGAGGGCCCGCCGCATGAGCTGTTCCGGGAGCTGAGGGGGCGCTGCCCCGTGCACTGGACGGGGAAGATCAGCGAGTACCCGAAGGAGGCGGGGTACTGGTCGGTGACCACGGCGGACGACGTCCACACCGTGAGCCGGGACTGGCAGACCTACTCGTCCGAGCTGGGCGGCGTGACGGCGGTCAGCGACGTGTTCCCCATCGAGCTCACGCGGGCGATGTTCATCGGCATGGACCCGCCCAAGCACGATCGCATCAAGGCGCTGTTCCAGGCGGGGTTCACGCCGAAGCGGATCGCGGCGCACGAGGACGAGATCCGCGCGATCGTGATCGACGTGCTGGACCGGCTCGAAGGACGCGATGCGTGCGACCTGGTGGTGGACGTGGCCCAGCCCGTCGTCTCGCGCGTGATCGGCAGCTTCATGGGCATTCCGCCCGAGGACGACGCGGTGTGGGCGAACCTCATGAACTCGACGCTCGGTGCGGGCGACCCGGACCTCAACCCGGAGGGCATCGAGGGCGTCCTGGAGCGGGACATCCCCGAGATCTTCGAGCGCTGCCGGAAGATGATCGCCGAGCGGCGCGAGCACCCGACCGACGACCTCACGAGTGTGCTCGTGCACGCCGAAGTCGACGGACAGAAGCTGGAGGAGCACGAGATCGTGATGGGCTTCTTCCTGCTGGTCGCGGCGGGGAACGACAGCACGAAGGCGACCTACTGCAGCGCGATGAGGGCGCTGATGGAGAACCCCGACCAGCGCCAGATCCTGCTCGACGACATGTCGCTCGTCCCCAGCACGGTCGAGGAGGCGCTGCGGATGTTCCCCGCCTTCGCCCACTTCCGCCGCACGGCGACGCACGACGCGGAGCTGAACGGCCAGCAGATCCGGGAGGGCGAGAAGGTGGTCATGTGGTACGTGTCGTCGAACCGCGACGAGACCCGCTACGAGGACCCGGACCGCTTCGACGTGCGCCGCAACCCCGAGCACCAGGCGTTCGGCGCCGGTGGGCGGCACTTCTGCCTCGGCACCGCGCTGGCGCGGCTGGAGCTGCAGATCCTGCTCCAGGAGACGCTGCAGCGCTATCCCGCGATGGAGATCGCCGGCAAGCCGCTGTACGTCGAGTCGCCGTTCCTGAACCAGCTCAAGACGCTGCCCGTGAGGCTGTCGCCCGGGAGCTAGGCCTCGCGCATCAGGCTGCGGACGGCTCCGCGGCCGGCTTTCTTGCGCAGCTTGGCCTCCGGGTCGTCGACCGCCGCATACAGCTCCTTGATCTCGCCGAAGATCCGGTCGGCGACCTCCTGCTGGCGGTCACGGCTCGGGTCCTGCTGGCGCTCGAACGTGATGGGCTCGCCGTAGTGCACGGTCACCTGGGGAAATCGCAGGCGCTTCCAGTTGCGGACGCGCTGTGAGCCGTAGATCGCGACGGGCACGACCGTCGCGCCGGACCGCAGGGCGAGCTTGCCGATGCCCCGCCGCGGCCGCTCCGCGAGCTCGCCGGTACGCGAGCGCCCGCCCTCGCAGTACATGACCACGCAGCCGCCGCGCGCGAGGATGGACTCCGCCGTCACGAACGCCTCCTGGTCGTCGTGCCCCCGCCGCACCGGGAACACGCCGCCGTGCGTGTAGACCCATTGCATGGGGCGCTTGAAGAGCTGCGACTTCGCCATGAACTGGACCTGCCGCCGGGTGAACATGCCGACGAAGAAGTGGTCCATGAACGAGAAGTGGTTGGGGGCGAGGATCAGCGGGCCCTCACGTGGGATCCGCTCCGGGTGGATGCCCCGCGCACGGAACGCGACCATGCCGTACGCCGTGGTGAGGAACCGCACCACGCCGTACACCCAATCCGGCTTGCGGGTGCGGGCGCGTTTGTGGAAGCGCTCGAAATGCTCGGCCGGGCGCGGGTCCTTGTAGACCTGCTCCTTCATCGAGGCCAGCTTCTGCTCCCGGCTCTCGGGCCCGCGCGTGCCTACCAACTCTCCCCCAGCATCGTGCAGAAATTAGATCATTTGCGATGCTCGGCGGCCCTCCGCCATGCGTAGTCTCCTCAGCATGGACCTGCGCGACACAACCTGCCTCGTCACCGGCGCGAGCCGCGGGATCGGGCGTGCCATCGCAGCCGAGCTTGCCACGCGACCGGTGGCAAGGGTGATCGCGGGGGTCCGGGATCCGGCAGGCTTCGAGCCGATTCCGGGTCGGGTCGAGCCGGTCGAGCTGGACCTGGCGGGCCGCCGATCGATCGATGCAGGATGGGCACGCGTGGGCGCCGTCGACGTGCTCGTCAACAACGCCGGCCAGTTCGTGGGCGGCAAGCTCGAGCTCCAGGACCCGCAGGCGATCGAGCAAATGGTCGAGGTGAACCTCACCGCCGCGATGCAGCTCACGCGACTGGCGCTGCCCGGCATGCTCGCCCGCCGTCGCGGCCTGATCGTCAACAACGCGAGCATCTCGGCTTATCTGCACCTGCCCGGCAGCACGACCTACGCCGCCACCAAGGCCGGCATCGTCGCGTTCAGCGAGGCGCTGCGCCGCGAGCTCCGCGGTACGGGCGTCGAGGTCCTGCACCTGGTGACGCCCGGCATCGAGACCGGCATGCTGGAGGCGACGCGCGATGCCTACGGCGGGCTCGCGCGGGCTGAGTTGCGCAGCCAGTTCACTCCCGAGCAGTGGGCGGCCCGGGTAGTGCGATCAATCGAGCAGGGGGACAGCATCCTCGGCCCGGGTGGCATCCTCGCGCTCGGCAAGCTTGCCTCGCGCGGGCCGGCGAGGTTCGTGGACCTCATCGCCGCGCGGTTCTTCCGCCGCTAGGAGCGCGCGCTCGCCGCGCCACTCGGGTTTGCCGAGCACGATCTGGGCGTCCCGCAGGCGCCGTTCGCGGAACCCGCCCTCGCTGAACGCCAGGTACAGCTCCCACAGGCGCAGGAACCGCTCGTCGTAACCGAGCGCGCGCGCATCCTCTCGACGGGCCAGGAAGCGCTGGCGCCACTGTCGCAGTGTCTCCGCATAGTGAGGGGTGATGTCCTCGATCCCGGCAATGCGCAGGTCCGTCACGCGCGCGACGGAGGCGGCGATGCTCGCAACCGACGGCAGGCAGCCCCCCGGGAAGATGAGCGTGTTCGCAAAACCGCGCATGCGCTTCTCCGCCTCGAACCAGCGGTCGTCGATCAGAATCGCCTGGAGCAGCATCGCCCCGTCCGGCGCCAACAGCCGCGAGCACGCCTCGAAGTACTCGTCGAAGTGACGCCAGCCGACCGCCTCGATCATCTCGATGGAGACGAGCCGGTCGAACCGCCCTTGCAGGTCGCGGTAGTCCTGCATCACGACCCCGACCTGCTGCCCGAGGCCGGCGGCCGCGACCCGATCGGTGGCCAGCGCGTGCTGCTCGGACGCAAGCGTCGTGGTCAGCACCTCGCAGCCGTAGCGCGACGCCGCGTGGAGCGCGAAGCTCCCCCACCCGGTACCAATCTCGACTACTCGATGGTCGGCGCGCAGCCCGATGCGACGGCATGCACGGTCGAGCTTCTCCTCCTGCGCCTGCTCGAGCGTCATGCCCGGACGGATGAAGATGCCGCTGGAGTACGTGAGTGACTCGTCGAGGAACAGCCGGTACAGGTCGTTGCCGAGGTCGTAGTGGGCCGCGGCATTGCGCCGCGCACGCACGGGGCCGTTGCGCGACAAGGAAGCGACGCCCGCCTGGAAGGGCAGCAGCAGCGGCCAGATCCTGCGCCGCACCGCATCCAGCGGGCCAAACGACCGCGCGCAGATCCGCGTGAGCGCGACGAGGTCGTCGGTGTCCCACCACCCCGCCCCATAGCTGCGGCCGAGCCCGACGCTCCCGCTCAGCAATGCCGGCCAAACCCGCGGGGAGTGCACGGCGATCGACGCGCGCAGTCCGCTCGCGGGGTCGCCGAACTCGTGAGTGCCGCCGGCCTCGACGATTGTGAGCCGCCCGCCGCGCACGCGGCTCGCGAGCGCGAGAACAAGCCGCCGTGCCGCACGCTCCGTCACGCGCGCTCCGGGTGTGAGTGGTAGCGCGCGCCCTTCAGACGTAACCGGGCGGCCTCGAAGTAGATCGAGCCGAGGACACGCAACGTCATCGCGGGGTAGCGCATCAGCAGCCGGTCCAGAGTACCCGTCCCGAGCTCCAGGCGCCGTAACGACATGGTCGCGTCGAACACGCGCCGGCCCTCCTGCGAGGAAACGATGTGGACCGCAAGGCGGTCGCCCGGCAGGGTGACACGCAAGTCGTACTCGTGCTCCATGCCCATCAGCGGAGAGACGTGGAAGGCCTTGCGGAGGCGCGCAGTCGCAACCCGGCCGCCATTGGCCGCAACCGCATAGGCGTGGCGCTCGCCCCAGGGAGTGTTGGTGACCTCCGCGACCACGTTCTCGAGCGCCGTCCCGCCGGGCCGGAAGCAGAAGTAGAACGCGACGGGGTTGAAGGCATGGCCGAAGTACCGCAGGCTCGCGAGCATCCGGACCGGCCCCTCGCCTGTCGCGCCGGCCTCCCGCCGGGCGACCTCGCGCACGGCGTCGTCGAGGGGCACGTCCGGGTCGCCGAGGAAGTCGGAGCGCCGAAAGCGCGCGAGCGCCGGGCGGGTCGCGGACCACAGCTTCGTCCGAGCCAGCACCCCAGGGAGCTCTTCGAGGTCCAGATACGGAAGGAACATCGGGTAGCTGAACTCGTGCTCGATCGGTTCGAACCGCCGGTGGCGAACGTCGCCCACGTAGGCGCAGCTCGCAGTCACGCCAGCGCCCCGCGGCCGAACCGCTCGCAGGCGCGCAGCGCGCTCTGCACCCCGTCCTCGTGAAAGCCCCAGCCCCAATAGGCCCCGCAGTAGTGGGTGCGGCGCACGCCGCTGATCTCCGCGTGACGGGCCTGCGCGGCCACGCCCTCACGAGTGAACACCGGGTGGTCATAGGTCCAGCGGCCCAGCACGCGGCCGGGGTCGATCTGCTCCGTGCGGTTGAGCGTGACGCAGAACTGCTCGGCCGAGTCGAGGCTCTGGAGCCGGTTCATGTCGTAGGTGACCGTCGTGCGCGGCGGCGGGTCGTCCAGCAGGTGGAAGTTCCAGCTGGCCCACGCCCGCCGCCGGCGCGGAAGCAGGGTGCGGTCGGTGTGCAGCACGACGTCGTTGGGCTGGTATGGAATGGCCGAGAGGATCTCGCGCTCCCGGTCGCTGGGATCGCGCAGCAGGCCCAGCGCCTGATCGGAGTGCAGCGCGAGCACCACGTGGTCGAAGTGCTCCGGCTCCTGCCCGCGGGCCTTTAAGGCGACGTGCTCCCTGTGGCGCTCGATCCACTCGACCGGCGTCGACGTGCGGATGCGTTCTGCGAACGGCGCCGCCAAGCGCTCGACGTAACGGGCGCTGCCCCCGGTCACCGCGCGCCAGCGCGGGCGCCCGCGCAGACCGAGCTGGCCGTGATTGTCGAAGAACTCCGCCAGGAAGCTGGCGGGGAACGACCACATCTCGCGCGGGTTCGAGGACCACACGGCCGAGGCCTGCGGCACGAGCAGCCGCTCGACGAACTCGCAGGAATACCCGCTGCCGTCGAGCCAGTCACCGAGCGTCGGCCCCGAGCCGTTCAGCCCGATCAAACTGCGGGCGTCGCGCTGGAAGCGCAGCAGGTCGCGCAGCATGCGATGGAACGCGGGATCGACCACGTGACCGCGGCACGCGAACATCCCGTTGACCGACCCGCTCGACCACTCGAACGTTCCGTCCCCGTCCGCAACCGAGAAGGACATCGGCGCCGGCTGGGTCGGCACGCCGAGACGCTCCAGCAGCCGCTCGAACCCCGGGTAGTTGCGGTCGTTCAGGACGATGAATCCGGTGTCGACCGCGACCGCTCCACCCTCGGTCTCGACAGGCACCGTGTGAGTGTGCCCGCCGACCCAATCGCCGGCCTCGAAAACGTGAAGATCGTGGTCCATGCTGAGCTGGTGCGCAGCAACCAGCCCGGATATCCCGGCTCCGACGACAGCGATGCGCATCTACGAGAAGGCGAGGGCCAGGCCCAGGCCGCAGAGGCTGAAGCCGCCGGCCACCAGCGCGGTGGCGGTGGCTGCCCGGGTCGGGAGATGCTCGCGGTCGGACACCGTCGCGCCGATGTCGACGAGGTCGGAGGCGGACAGCGCCAGCAGCCAGGGGCGAGGGTCGCGGTCCCGGCGCAGCGCATCCACCAAGCCGGCGGACAGCAGCGCGTCGCGGGCGCCCAGCGCTCGCGCCCCCACGCGGGCGGCGCCGTGCTCCAGCCCCTCCCCGAGCCAGTTTCGCGCCGTGCGGCGCGGGTCGGCTACGAGCGCGACGCCGTAGGCGATGCGCGCGGCTGCGAAGGCATGGGCGACTGAGGACCGGGATCCCATGAACGCACACTACGAGGAAACGCGGCCGCCGGATCAGGCGCGGGGCAAGGGTGTCGTGGCTCTGACTTCTGCCCGTTAAGGGAGCCCGATGCCGGGTAGGACGCCGGGGCGATCCTTCGGCCGGAATATCAAGAGGGGTTCAACTCGGCCAGAAGTCGGGGACCAGCTCGGCGTCCGCCTCGACGTCCGCGACGCGCGTCGAGACGATGATCAGCTGGGCGTCCCCGGGGCCCTCGTTCCACACGGAGCGCACGACCTCGGGGGCGACGCGGATCGCGGTCCCGCCCTCCAGCTCGAGCACTTCGTCGTCGAGCTTGAACTCGAGCTTGCCGGAGACGACGAAGTAGATCTCCTCCTGGGTCTTGTGGCGGTGGCCGTAGCCACCCTTGCCGCCCGATCCGGGCGTCATGTGCCGGTGGGTGATCGCGACCTGCTCGGTCTCCAGCGGATCCGACAGCATCCGCATGACCCCGGGGTACTTGCCGCCGAACTGGTCCGGGACCTCGTCGAGGCGCTTGATCGTGTATCCGCTCAAGGGCGCGATCCTATCCCGCCGGCTTGTGCCCCAGCACCTGATAGATCGAGAGGAACCCGCTCTCGAAGCCCTTCCGCGCCGTCCTGAGGTAGAGGCGCCACACGCGCACGCGCTCCGGTCCGGCCAGCTGCACCGCCTCGTCGAGGTTGTCCTCGAGCCCGCGGAGCCAGTGCGTCAGCGTCATCGCGTAGTCGTCCTGGAGGCCTTCGACGTGGTCGGTCACGAGGCCGGCGCGCTCCAGCGCGGACTGGATGCGCGAGAGATGCAGCGGGGCTGCGTCCGGGAACACGTACCGCTCCGAGAACGGGCCGGCCTCTGGATCTCCGTGCCGCAGGCGCGTGATGCCGTGGTTGAGGAGCCGCCCGCCGGGCCGCAGCAGGCGAGTGACCTGTTCCGCGTACAGGTCGATCCGGCTCGCCCCGACGTGCTCCACCATGCCGATGCTCGCGATCGCGTCGAAGGGCGCATCGTCCAGCTCCCGGTAGTCGGCGACCCTGATGTCGACCTTGTCGTCCAGGCCCTGCTCGGCGGCGCGGCGGCGCGCCAGTTCCGCCTGCGGCCGGGACAGCGTGATCCCGGTCACGTGCACGCCGTGGCGGGCGGCGGCATGGAGCGCAAAGCTCCCCCAGCCGCAGCCGATGTCGAGCACGCGCCTGCCGGGCTGCAGGCCGAGCTTCGTGCAGACCAGCTCGAGCTTCTGCTCCTGCGCCTCTTCCAGCGTCGTCGCGCCGCGCGAGAAGAGGGCACAGCTGTATGTCATCGAGGGCCCGAGGAAGAGGCGGAAGAACTCGGCCGGCAGGTCGTAGTGGTGGCGCACCGCGCGCGCATCCCGCGCGCGGCTGTGGCGCCGGCCGCGGGGGCGCAGCTCGGCCGCGGGCGCCGGCGGGGGCCGCCGCACCCCGCAGGCCCGGGCGGCGGCCACCAGCAACCGCGCCCGCGCGCCCCGGTCGAGATGCGGCGGCTGCCAGCTGTCGAGCGTCTCGAGCACGGCGTCGAGGTCGTCCACCTCGAGCTCGCCGGACACATAGGCGCGTCCCATCCCGAGCTGTCCCGGCGCGCGCAGCGCGTGCGCGAGGGCAGCGGGCGAGCGGACGTGGAAGGTCGGGCCGTTGCCGTTGGTCGATGCGAGCCCCGTCCCGTCCCACATCGAGATCGAGAAGGGGCGATCCGGGAGGGCCCGCTCCAACTCGGTCAGGAGAGGGGCTGTACGCGCAAACGGCACGCGCGAATGCTACGTACTACGTCGTCTCGGCGACGGCCTTCGAGGCGCGGCGGGCGGGATCGACCCGCACGACGTCCCATACCAGCCCGACGGACTCGAGCGCCCGGATCACCATCGCGGAGATGTCGATCTCCCGCCTGCGCAACCCGTGCGCGGCCGAGGTCGGGAAGGCGTGGTGGTTGTTGTGCCAGGACTCGCCGAAGGTGAACGGCGCGAGCCACAGGAGGTTGCGCGACTCGTCCGGAGTCGCGTAGTTCCGCGACCCGAAGAAGTGGCACAGCGAGTTGATGCTGTAGGTGACGTGGTGGACGACCAGCATGCGCACTCCGCCGCCCCACAGCAGACCCGTCAGGCCGGCGTAGAAGCTGCCGCCGATGAGGTAGCCGAGCCCGAATGCCATCCCCAGTCCACCGATGGCCCACAACAGGAACGTCCGGTCGACGAACCTGATCACCGGGTCCTTCATCAGGTCGGGTGCGTAGCGGACCTTCGCGCCGCGGTGGGTGTGGATGAACAACCATCCGACGTGCGCGTGCCACAGGCCCTTGATCGCGCCGCTCCACCCGCCGCCATGGTCGACATGCGGGCTGTGCGGATCGCCCTCCTTGTCGGCGAAGGCGTGATGCTTGCGGTGATCGGCGACCCACGAGATCACGGGGCCTTCGATCGCAGCCGACCCGAGCACTCCGAAGATCGCGCGCATGGGCCTGCTGGTGGCGAAGCTCCGATGGGTCAGGAGGCGGTGGAACCCGACCGTCACGCCGAGCCCCGTGAGCGTGTACATGACCAGGAAGACCGCGATGTCGCTCCAGCGCAGCAGGTCGGCCCACAGCTGCCAGCCCGCCACGCCGACCGCCAGGAACGGCACGACCGTGACGATGCCCGTGATGATCCGATCGCGGGTCTCGTTGGAGACCGGCTGAACGTCAGAGGTGACTGCAGCCGGTCCGGCGCTCACCTGGGGCGCCGCTTGGGTGCGGTGGGGCGTGGCGGGAGCGCCTTGCGCTCCTCCGGAGTCATCTTCCGTACTTTGAGCGTGCCCTGCTCGATCTGGTCCTGCATCGCTGCCAGCTTCTCCTGCCGGCGTTCCTCTGATCGTTCCTTCTGCGTCTTCACGTCTTTTTGGGTCCCTTCCGTGTCTAGTGGGGCAATTCTAAGTATCACCGGCCTCGCGAGCGCCGAATCCGCTTGCCGGAGGAGGACTTCGCCCCGGAATTATGGTGGCCGCCCCGGACCGCCGCCGGTGCGAGGCCCGATTTTGCGAACTCCTTCTCCAGGCCCTGCCCCTTGGCGATGCGGTGAACGTCCCGTGCCTGCTCGTGTTCGACGAAAGTCACGCCAACCCCCCTGCGGCCGGCGCGCCCGGTCCGTCCCACCCGGTGGACATACCCCTCGCGGTCGGCGGGGGCATCGAAGTTGATCACGTGGGTGATGTCGTCGATGTCCAGGCCGCGGGCTGCGACGTCGGTGGCGACGAGGGTGTCGACCCGGCCGGATTCGAAGCGCGCGAGCGCCTTCTCACGCTGTGACTGGGACTTGTTCCCGTGCATCGCCAGCGCCTCGACGTCGTGCGCGCCCAGCCGCTTCACCAGCCGGTCGGCGCCGCGCTTGGTGCGGACGAACACGAGGGTCAGCCCGCGCTCGTCGTCGTGCAGCTCGCGCACCAGGGCATCGAGCTTCGTCTCGTGTTTGACGCCGACGAAGCGGTGCTGGACCTCCCCGCGCTGCTCGGCGGGGTGAGCGTGCTCGTGACTGCGTGCATCGGTCGTGTAGACGCTCGCGAGCCGGCCGACCTCGCCGTCGAGAGTGGCGGAGAAGAAAAGGGTCTGGCGCTTGCGCGGCAGCCGGCTGACGATGCGGTCCACCGGCGGGCGGAAGCCCATGTCGAGCATGCGGTCGGCCTCGTCGAGCACCAGCACCTGAACCTCGCCGAGCGATACCGCGCGGCGCTCGATCAGGTCCTCCAGGCGGCCGGGGGTCGCGACCAGCACGTGGGCGCGGCGTGCCCGCTTGATCTGCGGCTCGATGCCCGCGCCGCCGTAGACGGGCGCGACCGATAGGCCCTTCGCCTTGGCAAGCGGCTGCATTTCGTCGGTGATCTGGATGGCGAGCTCACGGGTGGGCGCGAGCACGAGCACGCTCGGACGGGGATCCCCGGGCTCGATCATCTCCACCAGCGGGACTGCGAACGCCAGCGTCTTGCCCGACCCGGTGGGCGACTTGACGAGCACGTCGCGGCCCGCCAGCACGTCGGGAACGACCAGGTGCTGCACGGGGAATGGTGCGGTGATGCCGCGCTCGGCGAGCGTCTTCACGACGGCACGCGAAGCACCGAGATCACCAAAGGACTGCGAGGACATGTGACTCCTTGCTGGCGCGCCGCTTGGGGCGTCGCCGGACGATTCGGGGAGATTCGACTGACCCGGATCGCTGGGAGCGCACGAGACAAGAACCTCGCGGGCAGCGTCGCCACCCGCACTTCCAGGCTAGCAGGAGCATCTACCATTGGAAACATCGAGGGGCTC
>DASRIA010000043.1:0-37007 GCA_035650255.1 Solirubrobacterales bacterium | reverse complement strand
TCGCGGAACATCGGCTCCGGGCGGTTCGGCCGTGACTTGAACTCGGGGTGGTACTGCGAGGCCATGAAGAACGGGTGGTCCGGCAGCTCGACGACCTCGACCAGGCGGTCGTCGGGCGACGTACCGCTGAACACCATGCCGTGGTCCTCGAGGCGGCGGCGCAGCAAGTTGTTCACCTCGTAGCGGTGACGGTGTCGCTGATAGATCACGGGCTCGTCGTATGCGGCGCGGGCGCGCGTCCCGTCGTGCAGCTTCACGGGGTCGGCGCCGAGGCGCATCGTGCCGCCCATGTCGTCGACCTCCTTCTGCTCCGGCAGCAGGTCGATCACGGGGAACGGCGTCTCGGGATCGAACTCGGCGGAGTTGGCTCCCTCCATGCCCACCACGTGGCGGGCAAAGTCGACCACGGCGAGCTGCATGCCGAGGCAGATGCCCAGGAACGGGATCTTGCGCTCGCGGGCGACGCGCGCGGCGTTGATCTTGCCCTCGATCCCCCGGACGCCGAAGCCGCCCGGGATCAGGATCCCGTCGGCCTGCTGCAGCAGCTCGCGTCCCTCCTCGTCGTCGAGCGACTCGGAGTCGACCCAGAAGACCTCGATCTTCGCCCCGTTGTGGATGCCCGCGTGCTTCAGCGCCTCGACCACGGACAGGTAGGCGTCCTCGAGCTGCACGTACTTGCCGACCAGGGCGATGCGCACGTGCTCTTGCGCCTCGCCGGCGCGCCGCACGATCGCCTCCCAGTCGGCCAGGTCGGGCGGCGGGGCCTCCTGCTTGAAGTGGTCGAGGATCAGGTCGTCGACGCCCTCGGCCCGGAACATCAGCGGCACCTTGTAGATGTCGTCGACGTCGCGCGCGGAGATCACGGCCTCGACGGGGAGGCTCGCGAACAGGGCGATCTTCTGCCGGATCTCGCGCGACAGCGCGCCCTCCGAGCGGCACACGACCATGTCGGGCTGGATGCCGATCCGGCGCAGCTCGTTCACGGAGTGCTGGGTGGGCTTCGTCTTCAGCTCGCCGGCGTGCCCGATCCAGGGCACGAGCGTGAGGTGCACGAAGATGCAGCGGTCGCGGCCCAGCTCGGTCTGGAACTGGCGGATCGCCTCGAGGAACGGCAGGGACTCGATGTCGCCCACTGTGCCGCCGATCTCGGTGATGACGTAGTCGAGATCCTGCGACTCGGCCACCAGCCTCACCCGCTGCTTGATCTCGTCGGTGATGTGCGGGATGACCTGCACCGTCCCGCCGAGGAAGTCGCCGCGGCGCTCCTTGCGGATCACGGAGTAGTAGACCGCGCCGGAGGTGACGTTCGAGGTGCGCGAGGTGTTCTCGTCGGTGAACCGCTCGTAGTGGCCGAGGTCGAGGTCGGTCTCGGCGCCGTCCTCGGTGACGAAGACCTCGCCGTGCTGGAACGGGCTCATGGTGCCCGGGTCCACGTTGATGTACGGGTCGAACTTCTGGATCTGGACCCGCTGGCCGCGGCTCACGAGCAGGCGGCCGATGGAGGCTGACGCAATCCCCTTGCCGAGGGACGAGACCACGCCGCCTGTCACGAAGATGTATTTGACCATGCCCGAGAGCGCCTGCCGAGTGAGTCTAGCCAACGCGTCAGAGGGTTCCGGTCGACCGCCGCGCTGATCGAGCGGAACTCCCCGTAAAGAGTGAGAACCGCAAGCACGCCGAGCGCGATCGCCTCCCCGGTCGGCCCGAGCGCGAGGATCAGCCACAGCCCCGCGACCGCGCCGAGCACGTTCGAGCCGGCGTCGCCGAGCATCGCGCGTTCCCGCAGGTCGTAGGGCAGCAGCACCAGCGCCGGCCCGATGAAGAGGCCGAGCGCCTGCAGCGCGTAGGTGTCCCATGACCCGACGGTCAGCACGACGCCGAGCGCGACGAACACCTTTCCCGCGCGCCCCGGGCGCAGGTCGAGCAGGTTGAACAGGTGGGTGCTCAGCACCAGGAGACCCACGCCGACCAGGTAGTCCGCCGTGGAGCGCCCGTCCCCGGCGAGCACGTAGAGCGCCAGGCCGAGGGTTCCGGCCGCCTTCAGCATGCCGGTGCTGAAGTCGCCGTGCGAGGCGGCGCGCACGTGTCCGCGCAGCCCCCGCGGCGCGTTCGGGTCTGCGCCGGCGCCGGCGGGGCGGCGCCCGCCCAGCAGGTCGTCGACCAGGCCCAGGACCCCGACGCCGAGCACGAAGACGAGCGCGGCGCCGACCTCCGGGGCGAGCGTGTCGGCGTCGGCCAGCTCCTCGAGCGCGGCCAGGAGGCCGACCGCGATCGCGGCCGTGACGGCGATCAGCATCCCGGAGGCGGCGGGGAGCACGAGCCCGCGGTAGTTCTCACGCACGACTCCGGCCGCGCGCAGCCGGGCGAGCAAACTCGGCGCGAGCAGGGCGGCAAGCGCCAGCGAGGTGGCGAGGCCCAGCCAGCGCATCGTCAGCCCGCGGGGCGCTCCGGGGGCGGCGGCAGCAGCCGCTCGGCGGAGTCCTTGATCCCGAACCGGCCGCTTTCTCCGAGCAGCGCGTAGACCAGGGCGGTCTTCCCCTCGATCAGGTCGATGCAGTCCACGCTGGTCACGCCCTGGTCGGAGAACCACGAGATCTGCGACGGGTCGGTGTCCGAGCGCTCGACGCCGACGACCTCCACGTCACCGTCCTTGGCCGCGTCCACGAGCGCGGACTCGAAGCGGTCCTGCGTCGACTTCTCCTCGCCTCGCAGCTCGTCGGGGTCACGCACGAGGACGATCCCGTCCACTCCCTCGTAGTTCCCGCGCGACGTGGAGAACAGCTCCTGCCGCAGGCGCCGCACGAGCTGCCCACCCTCCGCGAGCTGGCGGCCGATGCGGCGGCCGAAGCGCTCCAGCACCTCGTCGTCGCGCTCCACCCGCTCGAGCTTCGTCCCGTCCAGCTCGCCCTCGACGCGGTCCAGCGGCAGCGGCGCCTCGACGACGGACACCGCCTCGATCGTCGCCCCGGCCGGCTCGACGGCGTCGCGGATCTCGGACACATACCCCGACGGCAGCCGGTTCATCGCCACGATCCCGATGCGCCACTGCGGGAGCAGGTTGCCGACCAGTGCCGGGTAGGCCTGGCGCTCGAACTCCCGGCGCTGCGCGAGGTCCTGCCGCAGCTCGGACGCGCGGCCGCGCGCCTGGTCGAGGTCGCCGCGCAGCGACTGCTCGAGGTCACGGCTGGCGCTCGACACGATTCCCTCCTCGCCGACCGCCACGCCGAGCACGACGCCGATGCCGAGCGCGAGGAACACGGCCACGAGCGAGATCGCGTGATAACGGGGCGTGAACAAGGTGCGCGCGGAGCGGCGGCGCTAGTTGCCCTCGAGCAGGACCTCGAGCTTCAACACCAGCAGATCGATCAGCCGCTCGATCTGCGGTGAGCTGAGCGCGACCACGACCAGCGTCACCAGCGCGACCGCGACCAGCGCGAGGATCAGCAGGCGGCTGGATCCGGCACGGTAGAGCCGGCTGACCCCCTTCGTGTCGACCAGTTTGTCGCCGACCCGCAACCGGGTGAGGAAGGTCGATGACATTCCCTCGCGGTCCTTGTCGAGGAACTCGATCAGGTTGAAGTGCGAGCCGACGGTGACGATCAGGCTCGCCCCCAATTCGTGCGCGACCAGCATCGCTACGTCCTCGCTCGTCCCGGCCGCGGGCAGGATCTCGTGCTCCAGGCCGAGCCGCTCGAGCCGCTCGCGCCCCGGCGCCGCGCCGTCGCGGTAGGCGTGCACCACCAGCTCCGCTCCGCTCGTCAGCACGCGGTCCGAGGCGGAGTCCATGTCGCCGAACACCAGGTCGGGCTTCAGGCCGGCCTCGATCAGCGCGTCGCCCCCGCCGTCGACGCCCACGAGCACGGGGCGCAGGTCGCGGATGTAGGGACGCAGCATGCGCAGGTCGCGGCGGTAGTCGGTGCCGCGCACGACGATCAGCGCGTGCCGGTCACGGAACTCGGTGCGCAGGTCGGGGATCTGAAGCCGCCCCGCAAGGATCTCGCCCTCCTCCCTGATGTGCGTGAGGGTGTTCTCGGCGAAGTCCTGGATCGCCTCGCCGATCAGGTGCTGCTGCTCGCGGGCGGTGCGCGTCAGCTCCTCGACTGTCAGGAGGCGCCCCTCCGCGACCACACCGTCGGGGCCGAGCACCGTTCCCCCCCGGATCGTGACCGGGTCGCCGTCCGAGAGCTTGTCGAACAGCGGGGCGCCGATCGCGTCCACGAGCCGCACGCCCGCCCGCGCCAGGATCAGGGGGCCCGGGTTCGGATAGCGCGTGCTCATCGAGGAGGCCACGTTCACGACGGCCGCGACGCCCGACTCGACGAGGTCCTCGGCTGCCATGCGGTCGAGGTCGGCGTGGTCGATGACGGCGACGTCCTGCGGCGTCAGACGCCGCACCAGGTGCTTCGTGCGCTTGCCCAGGCGCGCGGTGCCCTGCACCTCGGGGAGGAGCGCCGCGAACGGCGAGAGGCCTGTCGTGGCGGGCAGGCGGGTTGTCGCTTTCGATGCGGACAAGGGCTGGGGCACGATGCCGGTGGTTCCAGGTGCTTCTCCTCCGGCCCCCGGCGCGCGCCGAAGGGCTGATTCTACGCGGCCCGGAGCAGGTTTTCGGCGTGTCGGCGGGCGGCCTCGTCACCTCCGTCGGAGCCCAGCATGCGGCACAGCTCCTCGACCAGCTCCGCGCGGTCCAGCCGCTCCACCTCGGTCCGGGCGACCTCGGGAGCGCCTGCCTCGCGCAGCTGCGCCCGCTTCGCGACCCGGAAATGGCGCTCCGCCAGGGAGGCGACCTGCGGCAGGTGCGTGATGCAGACGACCTGGCGCTCGCCCGCCAGCGTCCGCAGCCGTTCTCCCACGGCGCGCGCGGTCGCGCCGCCGACGCCGGCGTCCACCTCGTCGAAGACCACGGTGCCGGACCCGCCCGCGGTCGCCACGCTCATCAGCGCGAGCATGATGCGCGACAGCTCGCCGCCCGACGCGGTCTCGCGCAGCGGTCCCGCGGGGACGCCCGGGTTCGGGCCGATCAGGAACTCGACGGAATCGGTGCCGGACGCGGTCATGTCGCGCTCCGAGACCACGACCTCGAACGTCGCATCCGGGAGCGCCAGCTCGCCGAGCTCCGACACGACGCGCTGCGCCAGCTTCCGGCCCGCCTTCACGCGCGCGGAGTGCAGCTGCGCGGCTGCCTCCTTCAGCTTCCCGGCGGCCGCCGCCAGGTCGCGCTCGAGCCGGCCGGTCGTCTCCTCCGCGCCGGCCAGCCGGTCGCGCTCGGCGCGGCAGCGCTCGGCGTGCTCGAGGACGGCCTCGACCGTGCCGCCGTGCTTTCGCTTCAGGCGGCTGAGCTGGTCGAGCCGTTCCTCCACCGCCGCGAGCCGCTCCGGATCGGCCTCCAGCAGGTCGAGGTAGCCGCGCAGCTCTCCGGCGACGTCCTGCAGCTC
The DNA here is from genome assembly GCA_035650255.1 of Solirubrobacterales bacterium. Taxonomy (GTDB): domain Bacteria; phylum Actinomycetota; class Thermoleophilia; order Solirubrobacterales; family JBBDJG01; genus DASRIA01. The sequence goes on along the minus strand of DASRIA010000043.1, from coordinate 31,575 downwards.
GAACGTCAGCGTGCCGAACCGCGACGCGAGCGTGTCGAGCGCGTCGTCGGTGCCCGCCACGCGGTCGAGCTCCGCACCGGCGGTGGCCATGCGCGCGACGGCGCCGTCGTCGCCGTCGGCGGGGTCGAGCGCCTCGGCCGCCACGGCGGCCGCGGAGCGCAGCGACTCCACTGCGCCGAGCCGGGAGCGCTCGCGCTCCAGCTCCGCCTCCTCCTCCACGGCCGGGGCGACGCTCTCGATCTCCTCCAGCTCGAAGTCGAGGAAGTCGATGTCGCGGTCCCGCGCGCCCACCCGCGCGCGCAGGTCCTCCAGCTCGCGCTCGATCTCGCGCGCCCGCGCGTGGTCGCGCGCGAACTGCTGCCGCGCCTCGAGGTGCTGCTTGCCGCAGAACGCGTCGAGGATCTCCAGCTGCGCCGACGTGAGCATGAGCTTGCGGTGCTCGTGCTGCCCGAAGAACGCGAGCATGCGCGAGCCCACCAGGCCCAGCTCCGCGGCCGACACCGAGCGACCCTGCATGTAGGAGCGCGTCGGCCCGTCCGGCACGACGCGGCGCGCGAGCACCAGCTCGCTGTCGCCGAGCGGTACCCGCTCCGCCAGCTCCGCGAGGCCGGGATCGTCGGCCAGGCCCGCGGGCGGCTCGAACACGCCTTCCACATATGCCTCCTCGGCCCCGGGCCGCACGATGCCACGGCGCGGCTTGCCGCCCAGCAGCAGGTCGAGCGCGTGCGCGACCATCGTCTTGCCCGCACCGGTCTCCCCGGTGAGGACGTTCAGGCCGGGGCCGAGCGCCAGTTCGGCGCTTTCGATCAGCAGCAGGTTGCGGACGCGGAGCTCGGCGAGCATGGGCTACCTCTAGCAAGCGACCCGGTCGTCTGGTGTAGTACGCGGCAATGAGCCTGCATGTGGAAGCAACCCCGGCCGCCGCCGAGACGAACCCCTACCTCGAGGGCTCCTACGCGCCGACCCACGACGAGGTCACGCTGCGCGGCCTGGACGTCGTCGCCGGCCGCATCCCGGACGACCTGAACGGCGTGTACGTGCGCAACGGGCCGAACCCCCAGCACCACCCGGTCGGCCGCTACCACTGGTTCGACGGCGACGGGATGGTGCATTCCGTCCACTTCGCGGACGGCGAGGCGACGTACCGCAACCGCTGGGTCCGCACCGAGGGCTTCCTCGCCGAGCGGGATGCGGGCCGTGCGATCTGGCGCGGCATCATCGAGCCGTTCGGCGCGAACCCGCCCGACGCTCCCGAGAAGGACACGGCCAACACGGACGTGCTGTTCCACGGCAACCGGCTGCTCGCGCTGTGGTACCGGGCCGGGAAGCCGTACGCGCTCGATCCCGTGACGCTCGAGACGCTCGGGCCCGAGGACTTCGGCGGCACGCTGCGCTGCGAGGTGTCGGCACACGCGAAGGTCGACGAGCGCACGGGTGAGCTGATGTTCTTCGACTTCGGCGTGAGGCCGCCCTACATGCGCTACGGCGTCGTGGGCCCCGAGGGCACCGTGCGCCACTTCGTGCCGATCGACATGCCGGGCCCGCGGCTGCCGCACGACATGGCGATCACGGAGCGCCATTCGATCCTGATGGACCTCCCGCTCGTGGCCGACCCGGAGGCGGCGGCGCGCGGGCGCCACAAGCTGCAGTTCCGGCGCGACCTGCCGGCACGGTTCGGCGTGATCCCGCGCTACGGCAACGCCGACGCGGTGCGCTGGTTCGAGGCCGACCCGTGTTACATCTACCACTCGATCAACGCGCGCGACGAAGGCGACGAGATCGTCCTCGACGTCTGCCGCGTGAAGCAGCCCAAGCCCGTCCCGGCGGACGCCGGGCCGCTGGCCCAGATGCTCACGTATCTGCGGCTCGACGCGCACCTGCACCGCTACCGCTTCGACCTGCGCACCGGCCGCACGACGGAGCAGGTGATGGACGACGACAACAGCGAGTTCCCCTCCATGAACCAGGGGCTCGTCGGCCGGCCCGCGCGCCACACGTACAACATGCACATCTCTCCCGAGAAGACCCTGCTGTTCGACGGCCTCATGAAGTACGACGTGGAGCAGGGCACGGCCGAGACGCACTGGTTCGGCGACGGGCGCTGGGGCAGCGAGGCGCCGTTCGCGCCCCGGCCGGGCGCGACCGCCGAGGACGACGGCTACCTCGTGTCGTACGTGCACGACGAGCGCGACGGCGCCTCGGAGGTGCACGTGCTCGACGCGGGCGACATCACCGGCGGGCCGGTCTGCCGGCTGCGGCTGCCGGTGCGCGTCCCGCTCGGCTTCCACGCCACCTGGATCCCGGGCGGGTCGCTGCCCGGCGGCTCGGCCTGACGCGCGTCGGCGTCAGCCTCGGCTTCTGGCAGGACCGCGACCCGCTGGAGGCGCTCGCGACCGCGCGCATCGCGGACGAGCTCGGCTACCCGGAGCTGTGGATCGGGGAGATGGCGACCTGGGACGCGTTCGCGCTCGCGACCGCGATCGCGGGCGAGACCCGCGCCATCGAGCTGTGCGTCGGACCGCTCGCGACCGCGGTCCGGGACCCGGTCGCGATGGCCATGGGCATCGCGAGCGTCGCGGCGGTGGCGCGGCGGCCCGTGCACCTCGCGATCGGCAGCTCGAGCCACGTGCTGGTCGAGCGCTGGCACGGGCGGCGCCGGGAACGCACCGCGCGGCACATCCGCGAGACGGCCGAGGCGCTGCGGCCGCTGCTGGCGGGAGAAAAGGGCCGGTACGCGGGCGAGCTGGTGCGCACGGACGGGTACCGGCTGCGGCTCCCCGCGCCGGAGACTTCGCTGACGGTCGCCGCGTTCGGTGAGGCGACCGTGCGCGTGGCGGCACAGGTCGCGGACCGGATGGTGCTGAACCTCGTCACGCCGGCGCTGGTCGCCGAGATGGCAGGCCGCACACCCCGGCTGGCAGCTTGGGTACCGGCGGCCGTCGACCCGGCGCCCGCGACGCGCGCGCAGCTTGCCCGTGGGTTGATCCCCTACCTGGGAGCCGAGGGCTACTCCGACATGTTCACCGCAGCCGGGTTCGGTGAGACGGTGGAGGCGGCGCGAGGTGGCATGCATCCGGCGGAGTTGTTGGAGCAACTCCCGCATGATCTTGTCGCCGCCGTGGGGCTGGTAGGCACGGAAGTCGACGCGCGGCGGCGTGCGGCCGAATACTTCGACGCCGGCCTGGACGAGCTCGTGCTCGTGCCGGCGACCGCCGGTGACGACGCCGGCCGGCGCACCCTCCAAACGCTGCGCACCCTCGCCCCCTGACGAACTTCGTGAAGTCGCTCACACCTGTCGTGAGCGGATCAACGAAGTTCGGCTAGGAGGTGAGCTGGAGCAGCTTCTCCCGGAAGCGGCGGTAGAAGCTCGAGTCCGGCAGCTGGGCCAAGCCGACCACGTCCGGCGTGAACTTGATCTCACAGTCCTGGCCGGCCGCGAGCTCGCCCGTGCGGATGCCGTCGATCACGACGTCCACCGGGTCGGCCCCGTCGTTCACGACGCGCAGGACGTCCTCGGGCGCTGCCACCAGGGCCCTCGAGCTGAGCGCGTGCGGGGCGATCACGTTGACCACGAAGCCCTTCACCCCCCAGGCCACGATCGGGCCGCCGACCGACAGGCTGTACGCGGTCGAGCCCGCGGGCGTCGCCGCGATCAGGCCGTCGCAGGGCACGCGCGCGACCCAATCCCCTGCCAGGGAGTACGAGAGATGCGCGATGTTGATCTCCGGCCGGCGCTGGAACGAGATCTCGTTGATCGCGAACCGCTCGGAGGAGGAGCGCCCGTCCGCCACGAGCGCGGGCAGGCTCACGACCTCGAACTGCCCCGACAGCGCGATCTCGATCGAGCGCGGCAGGTCCTCCCGGTCGACGGTCGCGAGGAACCCGATGCGGCCGAAGTTGATCGCGAACACCGGCACGCCGGTGCCCGCGTGCTTGCGCAGTGCGCGGAGCGTCGCGCCGTCTCCGCCGAGCACGAGGCAGATGTCCGCCCGCACGGGCCCATCGGCATCGAAGACCAACTCGACCCCGGCCTCGCGCGCGGCGTCGGTCAGGAGGCGCACCGCCTCGTCGGTCTCGTGCGGGCGGTCGTGGCGGAAGACCTCGACGGTCCGGATCCTGGGAACAGTCGTGCCGCTCATGAGGGAGCAACCTCGAGCTCCGTCGCGCGGGCCGCTGCCGGCAGATCCTCCACCCCCGCGCGCGCGGGCTCGGTGCACCACATGAAGCTCTCGCGGTTGCCGGCCGGGCCCGGCAGGCCCGAGGAGCAGTACGCCTGGACGCTCAACCCTGCTTCCCGGGCGGCCTCGCCGGCGCCCACCAGTGCCTCCATGCGGTCATCGGGATCCCGCACGACTCCGCCCTTCCCCACCTTCCCGCGGCCCACCTCGAACTGCGGCTTCACCAGCGCCAGCAGGTCGAACCGCGCGGCTGCCACGGATGCGACGGCCGGCAGCACCTTCCCCAGGGAGATGAACGACAGGTCCATGACGATCAGGTCGGGCCGGTAGGGCAGCGCGTCCGACTCCAGGTTGCGCGCGTTCACCCGTTCCAGCACGGTCACCCGGGCATCCTCGCGCAGCCGCCAGTCGAGGTCGCCGTAGCCGACGTCCACGCATGTGACCCGGGCAGCACCGTGGCGCAGCAGGCAGTCGGTGAACCCGCCGGTCGACGCGCCCACGTCGAGGCACATCCGGCCCTCGACCGGCATCACGAAGCACTCGAGCGCCCGCTCCAGCTTCAACCCGCCGCGCGAGACGTAGCGCGGGGCATCCGCGACGGAGACATCCACATCCGGCAGGACGAGCGAGCCGGGCTTCGACGCCGTCACGTCGGCGACCGAAACCTCGCCGGCCATCACCGCCGCGGCGGCCCGGCTGCGATTCTCGAACAGCCCTCGCCGGACGAGCAACGCATCGAGCCTGATCCTCTCCCGCATGCCGCAAAAGGTACTTGCACAGACCTCTGTGACCACGTTCACATAGGAACACGTGTTCGACGGTCACAATGAATTTCGACATGACCCTCGCAAGGCTCGTACCCCTTCCCATCCACGCGGCTCTCGAAGTCGCGCTGGCGCCGGTCGTGATCGCAGCGCCCTTCGTGCTCGGTCTCGACGGCGTCGCCTACGTCGTCGCTGTCGCGATCGGCGTGTTGCTGATGGGCACGGGGCTCGCCACCACGACGCTCTTGAGCGGACGGGGCGCGCCCTCCGGGCTGCGGGTCTCCGCGCACGTCGACGTCGATCTTGGAATCGCCCTTGCCTCCGCTCTCGCAGCGCTCGGATTCGCGATCGTGGACGAGTTTGCGGCGGCGGCGTTCTTCACGACGATCGCCATCGCGCAAGGGCTGTTGACGTCCATCACGCGCTACTCGGCGCGGGGATAGACGACAGCGCAACGAGTTTTCCGCGCAACATCACATAGCGAATCTCTCCTCCCCAAGGGCGCCTCGCGAAAGCGGGGCGCTCTCCCTTTGTGGGGGCGGGGTTCGGTGATGGAGATGCCGGCCGGGCCGCCTTCCGCGTAGGTAAGGCAGGGAGGTCCGAGCGCCGCTGATTCGCGCTCGTCCTGTTACTGGCGGGACGACTCCGGTGACAGGGCCTTTCGCCGATGCACCTTGGTCGCCTATATGGCGAGCAACCGGCATCGCCGGAACGGGGATCCGGCGGCCGCCCGTCCCTTCGCGTCGTGACAGCGACATGTCTCACGGGATCGTGTCGGAATGCCGCCGGGCCACCGCTGCGGTGACCTGCTCCCCTGCCTACCCGGAATCACCGGGGCTCGTGCCGCCCCGATGACGGTCGCCCTGCCACCTCGCGCCGGCGGTCAAGTCGGCCGCCGAGCAAGCCGATTGCACTCATGTGAGGAGCCGAAGCACCTGCTCCCCCGGCAGGATGGCCATGGTCCTGATCGTGCTCGCGGCGCTCGTGCTCGCGGCCGGGCGCCAGCCTGCCTTCGCGGCCGCGCCCACGCCGCAGCTCGAGGTGGCCCCGGACCTGCAGGACGACATGCCGCCCGTCTCGGTCCGGCGGGCGATCCGGATCGCGGACGGGACAGCGGGCGTGCACGAGGCGCGGCAGGCTCATCCAGGCCTGCGCGCCGAGCACGTCGTGCTGTTCACCGGGAGCGGGAACTGGTCCATCAGCTACCTGTCCGACTCCCGTCGGCTCGTCGACGTCCATGTCGACTCACGCACCGGCCGCGTGGTGAAGGTCTGGGAGGGAACGCAGGCCGAGTGGAGCATGGCGCGAGGCGAGAAGGGCTACTTCGGCAAGCGCTTTCAGGAGTGGTACGTCTGGCTGCCGATGTGCCTGCTGTTCTTCGCGCCGTTCTTCGATCCCCGCCGCCCCTTCCGCATGCTGCACGTGGACCTGCTCGTGCTGCTGGCCGGCTTCGGCGCGTCGCACTTCTTCTTCAACAAAGGCGAGGTGGGAACGTCGGTCCCGCTGGTCTACCCGGTGCTGGCCTACTTCGTGGTGCGCATGCTGGTCGCCGGCTTCCGCCCGCGGCGCACCGGCGAGCCGCTCGTGCCCCTCGTCCCGATCGCCGTCCTCGTGGCCGGCATCGCGCTGCTGGGCGGCTTGCGCATCGGCCTCGACCTCACCGAGGGCAAGGTGGGCGACGTCGGGGACGCCGGCGCGATCGGCGCGACCAGGATCCAGGAGGACGAGCCGCTGTATGTGGACAGCGGCGAGACCGATCGCCACTTCGATACGTACGGACCGGTCAACTACCTCGCATACGACCCCTTCGTGCGGATCTGGCAGCCCTCGCAGCAAGACGTCGCCGCGCCGGAGGACTCCGACCCGGCGGCCGCCCGCGCCGCGGCGCTGGTGTTCGACGCGTTCACGATCCTGGGGTTGTTCCTGCTGGGCGTGCGGCTCCGGCCCGGTCGCGCGGGACGCCTGCTCGGGGTGGCGCTCGCCTATGGGTGGGTGAGCTTCCCTTACACGCTGTTCCCGCTGATGACGAACGGCAACGACACGCTGATCGCGATGCTCGTCGTCTACGCGCTCCTGGGACTGACGTCCGCCCCCGCGCGCGGCGCGCTGATCGCGCTCGCGGGCGCAGCGAAGTTCGCGCCGCTGGCACTCGCGCCGCTGTTCGCGACCGGGCGGGGCGAGGGCTCGCGCCTGCGCGCGTGGACGTCGTTCACGCTGGCCGCGGTGCTGGTGGGCCTGCTGACGGTCGTCCCGTACGTGCCCGACGAGGGCGGCTGGCGCGTGTTCTGGGACCAGACGATCGGCTTCCAGCTCGCGCGCGAGGGGCCGTTCAGCATCTGGGGGCAGAACCCCGGCCTCGAACCGCTGCTGACGATCGTCAAGGTCGCGGTGGTCGCCCTGGGCGTCCTGGTCGCGTTCGTGCCCCGGCGGCGGGACGCGCTCCAGGTCGCTGCACTCGGCGCGGCCGTGCTGCTCGCGACGCAGCTGATCGCGATCCACTGGTTCTATCTCTACATCGTGTGGTTCACGCCGTTCCTGCTGGTCGCGCTGTTCGGGGAGTACTCCACGACCCGGAACAGAGGTCGTGAGCCCGTCGCCGCGGTCGTCGCTCCCGGCGTGCACGCGCAGGAGCGCGAGCTGGTCGGCGCTCCGGGCTGACCCCGGGGCCGGTTTACTTCCGTCTCCATGCATGGGGACGGAAGGACACGCCGCTTCGCCGAGCTGGTCGCGCGCAGCGCGCGCGACACGGCTGGGCGGCGCGGCACGCCTCGCGACGACGCGATCGAAGCCGGCATTCGCTGGCTGTGCCTGACCCACGACGTCACCGGGCGGCGCGGCTCCTCGAAGGGGTACTCGCTGCTGCGCGGGTGGTTCCCCGCGTTCCCCGAGACCACCGGCTACATCATCGGGACGCTGCTGGATTACGCCCGCCGCACGGGAGACACGTCGTACGAGCGCCGCGCGATCGAGATGGGCGACTGGGAGGTGGAGGTCCAGTGCGCGGACGGCGGCGTGATGGAGGGCCTGCTGGCCGCGGACCCGAAGCCCTCGACCGTCTTCAACACGGGGATGGTCATCCACGGCTGGCTCGACCTGCAAGAGCCGGCGCCGAGCGACGCCCGCCTCGCGGCAGCAGTCAGAGCGGGCGACTTCCTCCTGCACCACCAGGACGCCGACGGAGCGTGGCGCGGGCAGGCCGAGTACCGCGGCATCCCGCACACCTACTGCGCGCGTGTCTCATGGGCCCTGGTCCGCCTTGCCGAGACGACCGGCCGGGACGCCTATCGCGAGGCGGCGCGGCGCCAGCTCGACTGGGTGTTGGGCATGCAGCAGGACAACGGCTGGTTCGCCGCCTGCAACTTCAAGCCGGGACGGGACCCGAACACCCATGGGATCGCCTACACGTTGCGGGGGCTGCTCGAGAGCGCCGCGCTGCTCGGGCACGAGCCGTGGCTGGCGGCGGTGCGACGCACCTCCGACGCGCTGATCCCGCGGCTCGAGTCGGGTCGAGGCCGGCTGCCCGGGACGTTCGACTCCTCCTGGGCCCCGACCGCCCGCTACGAGTGCCTCACGGGAATCGCGCAGCTCGGCGGCGTGTGGCTGCGCCTTCACGAGCTGACCGGCGAACCGCGCTATCGCTCGGCCGGCATCGCGGCCGTGGAGCGAGCCGCCGCCGGGCAGGCGCGGTCGGGCTGGGCGGCGATCGACGGCGCGCTGCCGGGCTCGTACCCGGTCTACGGCCGGTACGCGCCGCTTCAGTTCCCGAACTGGGCGACGAAGTTCCTGGTCGACTCGCTGCTGCTGCGCGAACGCGTCCGCTCGTGATCGACGATGCTGAGCGCGGCGAACATCCACGCCTGTGTCCAGCGCAGGAAGAGACGCGAGTCCCTCCGCCGACGGTGCCGCCGGTAGCTGTACCGCCCGCGGCGTGAGTCCCACATCAGCTCGTCCACCCGCCGCAGGAGCGGCTCTGCGATCGCGGGCGGCAGGTCGTCGTCGCGGCCGAACGACACGGCGAAGATGGCCGCGGCGGCGTAGTTGTGGGGGTCGATCGGGTGGAGCCGGCCCGGGTAGTAGTTGACGAGGCCGTCGTCGCGGACGAAGTGCTCGCGCAGGTAGCCGCGCAGGCGCTCGAGCGCGGCGCCGAGCTCCGCCCTGTCGACGTGCGGATTCACGCGCTCGAGCACCGTGCAGCACGCGATCACGTAGAGATGGTGGAAGCAGTCGGTCCAGTCCCCTGACGGGTGGTCTGCGTAGGGCAGGTAGCCCGTGGCATCGATCGCGCGCACGCTGGTCTCCGCGGCCCGCGCGCCATCGGCAAGCCAGTCGTCGCGGCCGAGTGCACGGCCCCCGAGGGTCAGCGCGGCGCAGCCGAGCATGTTCGCGTTGTGCGTGTTGGCCGTCGCGCCGGCGAAGTAGCCGAGGAACTCGCCCCGCTCACCGGTCGAGCGGTGCCGCGTGCGGTAGTAGTCGAGCGCGGCCGCGATCAGGCCGGCGTGTCCCCCGCCCCCCGGCGCGGCGTGGTCGTCGAGCAGTGCGAACAACGCGAACGCGCCGGGGACGAGCGTCGACGCGCCGCGGGGGTTGACCTCGCCCGTGCGGGTCGCCCACGTGTAGTCGTAGCCCCAGTAGGCGGCGCCGTCGGGGGTGCGGGCCGCCAGCGCAGCGAGCCGGTCGATCATCTCGCGGGCGCGGGCCGGCTCCCGGTCGCGATAGCCGAAATAGGCGCACGCGTAGGTCTTCGGGTCCTCGATCGCGGGGACGCGCAGCAGACGGCGCAGCCGGCCCGGGACCGCCCGCGCGCCCGCCTTCGTCAGCGCCAGCTGCGGCAGCCACCAGCCGTCGCGCACGAACCGGAAGAGCGGGGCGTTCGGCAGGTCGAACGGGTCCCAGCCGCGGTAGTCGTGGCGCCGCAGCAGCTCGCCGAGCTGCTCGCGGCGCGCCGGTATCCAGTCCCCGCGCTCAGCCGCCACTTGCGACAGCTTCGCCGGCCTCGCGCCGCGCGCGCGCCTGTTCGGAGTCGTTCACGACGAGATAGTCGCCGATCGCGAGTGCGTCGAGATGTGCGGCCAGGAACCCCTCGACCGCCTCCTCCGGCGTGCAGACGATCGGCTCCTCGTGCATGTTGAAGCTCGTGTTGATGATCGACGGGATGCCGGAGAGCTCGTGGTAGTGGGTCAGCGTGGCGTGCAGCGACGGATTGCTCTCGCGCGTGACGAGCTGCGGCCGGACGGTCCCGTCGACGTGCACGCAGGCGGGTGACTGCTCGCGCATCGCCGGCGTCGCGTCGAACGTGATCGTCATGAACTGCGCCGCGTGCTCGGCGCCGGCGAGCCCCGAGTAACAGGAGTGGGCGTGCTCGGCGAGCGTGACGGGCGCGAACGGCATGAACTCGGAGCGCTGCAGCTGATCGTTCAGCCAGTCGTTGGTCGCCGGGTCCTTTGCGTGGTAGAGGATCGAGCGGTTGCCGAGCGCGCGCGGCCCGAACTCCATGCGGCCCTGGTAGCGCCCCACGATGTAGCCCGCGTCGAGCAGCTCCGCCAGGCGCCGCTCGAGCCGGCCGCCGGGCAGCTCCTCGAACGCGAGGCCCGCGCGTTCGAGCGCGCCTCGCATCCGGTCCGCCGGGTACTCCGGCCCCAGGTAGACGTGCTCGAGGCGGTAGGGAGCGATTGGCCGGCGGGAGTGCGCCGCGAGGATCGCCGCGCCCAGCCCCGTCCCCTCGTCACCCATCCCGGGCTGGACGAAGACGCTCTCGAATCCGAGCTCCTTGATCCGCTGGTTCAGCTTCACGTTCGCGAAAACGCCGCCCGCCAGCACGATGCGGCGGCCCCGCGGGTCGGGCACGTGACCGCGAACCAGCGCGAGCACGTCCCGCTCGAGGATGTGTTGGATCGCGGACGAGATCTCCTCCCGCGTCCACTGGCCAAAGCGCGAGTGGCGGAGCTCGCGCAAGCGCTCGAGCCGCCGGTCGCGATCCGGCGTGTGGATCAGGTGGAACCAGTTCTCCTTCGAGCCGCGGCGGTACTGCGCGCGGAACCACTCGTCGAGCTGGCCGACGAGCTCGGCCGGCGCATCGGCATACGCGGCCAGGCCGGTCACCTTCCCGGGATGCCTGTCCGGATGGAAGCCGAGCAGCGCCGTCACGACCTCGTACGCCTGGCCCGAGATCTGCTCGCTCTGGAACCAGCGTCCGGTGACCGCGATCTCCGTCCCGCGACCGCGGCCCACGACGGCCGACAGCAGGTCCCCGACCCCGTCGACCGACACGATCACGGCGTCGTCGTGCCCGGAGCAGTAGTAGGCCGATGCCATGTGGCAGAGGTGATGGTCGAAGGCGAGGTCCACCTCGCGGCCCGCGAAGTAACGGGTGTCGATCGACAGCCGGTGCAGCTCGCGGTCGCGGAGCAGCTTCTTCCGCGCCCAGAGGCGAGCGACCTCGGAAAGGCGCTCGTGCAGCGGCTGGGCGAACCTGCCCTTGCGGGCGCTGGTCCGCACGTACTCGAGCTCGCGCCGGATGCGCGCCCGCGTGCCGAGGCGCGCGATCGCAAGCGGCGCGCCCTCGAGCGGATGGTGCGCCGCCGCGTGCTCGAACGCGAGGTGCGGCATCCCGCGCTGCAGCTTCACGCGCGTGAAGCGTTCCTCCATGGCGCAGAAGACGGGCCGGCCGTCCTCGTCGACCAGGCAAAGGCTCGAGCCGTGGCTCTTGTTGATACCGGCGCCGTTGACCATCCCTGCCTTCCTACGTGCCTTCCCAGGTGCCTCCCCGGAGCTGATCCTAACCGCCCCCTGCCCGGGTGACCTCAGTGACGAACACGTCCACGATCCGCGCGCCGCGGGCGCGCAGGTCCGTCACGGACGCAGGGTCGGTGGCGCGCTTCGTGACGGCCGCCACCTGATCCGCACGCGTGAGGCGCCGGAGGCGGCCCTGCGACCGCAGCTGCCGGTCGACGGCCGGCGACCGGCCCGCGAAGACGCTGTACGTCGGCACGCCCAGGAGCGCGGCCTCGCGCGTCATCGTGCCCCCCGCCCCGATCACGAGGTCGGCCGCGTACATCAGGGAGCGCGCGTCGACAGCGTGGTCCGGCATCAGGCAGTTGGGCAGCCCGAGCGCGGCGATCGCGCGCCGCTGCTCCGGCACGCGCGTGAGGACGACCGCCCGCACGCCCGGCTGCGTGCCGAGCGTCTTCAGGACGTCCACGAACAGGTGGTTCTCGAAACGGTGGTAGATCGCGCGCCCGGGCGGCGTGCGCAGGACGACCACCGCCTGCTCCGGCTCGGGGTCGAGGCCGACCTGCGCCAGGACCGACCGGTCCGGCTCGAAGTCGCCCAGGTAGAGCTCCTCCTTGAACCCCTGGTACCGCCGCACCTTCGCGGCGCGGGCGCCCTGGCGGCGGATCACGCCCTGCGGCAGCACGGCCGGCACCAGGATCCGGTGCGCTGCGCGGAAGCCCACGTGGTTCGCGGGTTGGTGCTCGAAGTCCATCGCCGTCACGACGGGGATGCGCAGCGCGCGCGCCGCGAGGATCTGGGCATAGGAGTTGTGCGACAGCGCGACGTCCGGGCGGTGCGCCCGGGCCCAGCGCCGCAGCGCCATCGTCCGGCGGGTGAGCGCCACCGCCTTCGGCGCGAGGCTCCGCGGGCTGACGCCGCCGATCACGTCGAAGGCGCTCCAGCGCTCTCGCGCCAGCTCCACCGTCTGCGCGTTGTCGCGCGCGGTCAGGAGAACGTCATGGCCCCGGCGCTCCAGTTCACGCGCGACAGGGGAGAAGAGCGGCGGATGAGGCGAGTTGGCGAGGTCGATCCAGACCTTCACGCCGACGGCTCGATGCGGATCGTGTCGTCCTCGCGGTGTGCCCACCAGATCGAGCCGTCGGCGGCGGCAGGCCCCTCGATGGCGGGCGTGCCGTCCGTCACGACGACCCGCGAGGCACGCCGCCGCTGCCACCAGGCGGCGATCTCCCGCGGCAGCGCATACCAGCCGCCGGGCGTGTCCTGGAGGTCGTCGATCACGGCGCCGTAACGGCCGATCGCCTCCCGGCTCGTGTTGTAGTCCGGGTGGAACAGGGCGACCGCCAGGCCGCTCTGGCGCCGGATCCATTCGCGCTTCGAGGCGAAGGCGGGCACGACGTCGGTGCGCAGGATGTTGATCAGGGTGTGGTCCATCGGCAGCGTGATCGGCAGCTCGACCATCCGCTCGCTCAGCATGTACGGGTAGGCGCTGCAGACGCCGCCGCGCTGCGGCTCGAGCGTGGCGTTGTCCATGAACGAGCTGTCGTAGTCGACGTCGATCTCGGGCAGCCAGAACGGATTGCGGTAAGTCGCGGGCGAGCGGAAGCCGGCCGCGCCCCACTCCTGCACGTAGCCGTTGATCTTGCGACAGCGCCACTCGAACTCGCTGCGGCTGGAGAAGAGCTTTCCCGAATGCTGGAGACCGTGCACTCCGATCTCGTGGCCGCGGTCCCGCAACGCCTCCATCCGGCCGCGATCGACCGGGTAACGCTCCGGGACGAAGTTCCAGCTGGAGCGCACGCCGTGCGCCTCCTCGACGGCGGCCATCGACTCGAGCTGGACCTGGCCCGCCTCGGTCTCGACGTCGTGCGTGAGGCACCAGGCCCAGGTGCTCCCGTGCGGCCAGAACCCGACGAACGGCACGCTGTCGACGTCCGCCGCCCGCATCCGCTCCGCCATCAGGGCGCCCAGCAGGCGCGTGAGGGTCGCGTCCTCGGGCCAGGCCGGGAACTCGACCGACTGCAGGCGCCGCCGCGCGTTGACCCGCTGCAGGCCCAGCTGCAGCGGGCGCGGCATCAGCGGCTTCAGCAGGTAATAGAGCTGCTTCAGCCGGTGGTCCTCGCCGCCGGTCTCCGCACCGCCGTCGACGTAGTGCTCGAACTGCACGCACGCGATCGCGTCGTCGGGGTCGAACGGCTCGCCCGCGTCGCTCGACGGGCCCGACGGCACGCCGTCGTGGTACCAGAGCGGCAGGCCGCGGAAGCGCCCGTGGCGCAACGGCGGCCGGCCGTGCTCGCGCTCGGCCGTCACCGCGCCGTTCGCCCCGTCCGCAGGGCCGAGCGCGTCCCTGAAGTGATCCTCGAGGCGTCTCATGAGGCGTCCGCGTCAGTCCAGCGCGGCTTCGTAGCTCTCCAGGAAGAGCACGTCGACGCTCTTTCGCTTGAGCTCGTCGAGCGCGTCCGCCGGGCTGCCGACGATCGGCGCCTCGTGCTTGTTGAAGCTCGTGTTGATCGCCAGCGGCAGGCCTGTGCGCCGCTCGTATGCGCGCAGCGCGCGGTAGGTGTACGGGTCGGTGTCCTCGCGCACCGACTGCGGCCGCGCAGTGCCGTCCTTGTGCACGACGCCGGGTGCCTTCTCGACGCAGTACGGGGTGCAGTCCAGGCAGATCGTCATGAACCGCGACGGGTACGCCGAGCGCGCGAAGTCCTCGAAGAAGCGCGGCGCCTCGGGCTCGACGACGATCGGCGCGAACGGCATGAACTCGGTCCGGCTGAGCCGCTTGTTGAGCCAGTCCATCATGGTCGGGTCGGTCGGCTCGGCGAGGATGCTCCGGTGGCCCAGCGCGCGCGGCCCGTACTCCATGCGACCCTGGAAGACGCCCACCACCTGCTTGCGGGCCATCGCATCCCCGATCGCGTCGGCGGGGTCGTCGAGCCGCCGCCACCGCACGCCGCGGCTGCGCTCCAACTCGGCCCGGATCGCGGTGTCGCTCCAGTCGTCGCCCCAGTAGACGTCGCGCAGCTCGTACGGGCGTGCCTCCCCCTGCTCGGCGGCCAGCAGCAGCGCCGCTCCCACGGCGATGCCGCCGTCGCCCATGTTGGGGTGCACGTAGACGCTCTCGATCCCCGGGATCTCGAGGATCTTCTGGTTGAGCCGCACGTTCGCGAACGTCCCCCCTGCGAGCAGCACATGCGAGAGACCGTATCGGTCGTGCGAATCGCGCACCGTGCTCACGAACGTCTCCTCGAGGATGCGCTGCGCGCCCGCCGACAGCTCCTCGATGCTGAGGTGCCCGCATTTCGTGCTGACGTATTCGAACGCGTCGCGAAAAGCGAGCTTGCGGTGGTTCTCCATGCCGCCCGCGCGCGGGTTGTAGCCGTAGATCTCGCCCAGGATCCGATAGGCCTCCTCGCCGTCCGAGTACGCCGCCAGGCCGGTGATCTTCCCGCCGTGGCGTTCGGGATCGAAGCCGCACAGCTGCGTCACGATCTCCCAGAAGATCCCGGCGGAGTTGAGCTTGGAGAACGACGTCTTGTTCTCGATCGTGCCGCCGCGGGCCACGTAGACGCCGCCCGAGACGGCGTCGCCTCCGCCGTCGGAGGTGACGATCAGGGCCTCGTCGCGGCCCGACGTGTAATACGCCGACGCCGCGTGCGTGAGGTGGTGGTTGAAGAACTGGACCGGCGCGGCGACGCCGGCGTTCTCGAGGTTCTGCTTGAGCTCCGCCTTGTTGCGGCTGAGGAGCTTCAGCACCTGCAGCGAGCCGTAGGTGGCGGCCTTCGTGTCCATCACGCCACCGAACGTGCGGGTCAGGGCCGAGTAGACCTTCCGGTGCAGCTGCGGCTCGGCCTCGTAGTCGTACCCCTCTCCGGGGCGCCCGACCATGGCTTCGAAGCCGACCGCCACGTGATCGATGTCGGTCGGCTCGACGCCCGTGTACTGGAAGAGCTTCTGGAGCGCGAGGAACGGGAAGCCGAAGTGCATCTTCTGGCGCGAGTAGCGCTCCTCGTTCGCCGCGAAGACGACGCGGCCGTCGGCCACGAGGGCGACGCCGGCCTCCTCGCCGTCATGGATGCCGAGGACGTTCAAGGATTCTCTACGCGCTGCGAATCGACTCGCGCCGGTCGAGGGCGGCCGCCACGCGCTCGGCGATGCGCTCGGGCGTGAGGCCGACCTCCTCGTGCAGCAGCGCCGGCTTGCCGTGCGTCACGTAGCGGTCCGGCAGGCCGAAGCGGAGGACCCCGGGGCCGGCGGCCAGCGTGCCCGAGTCCGACAGTTGCTCCAGCACGGCGGACCCGAAGCCGCCGGCCAGCACGTTCTCCTCGACGGTCACGAGCAGCTCGTGGCTCGCTGCCAGGGAGTGCAGCAGCTCGCGGTCGAGCGGCTTCGCGAAGCGCGCGTCGCAGACGGTGGGGTTCACGCCGCGCTCGCGCAGCACGGCGGCGGCGCCGAGCGCGATCTGCACGCCGGCGCCGTAGCCGACGAAGGCGACGCGCTCGCCCTTCGCCAGCGTCTCGCCGGTCCCGATGCGGATCTCGCTCGGCCGCGTGGGCAGCGGGACTCCCACGGCCGTGCCGCGCGGGTAGCGCAGCGCGGCAGGGCCGTCATGCGCGATCGCGCTGCGCAGCATGTGCACGAGCATCGCCTCGTCCCGCGGCGCCATCACGACCATGTTCGGGATCGCGCGCAGGTAGGAGATGTCGTAGGAGCCGTGATGCGTCGGGCCGTCGTCGCCCACCAGCCCGGCGCGGTCCATGGCAAACACGACGTCGAGCTTCTGCAGGCACACGTCGTGGATGATCTGGTCGTACGCGCGTTGCAGGAAGGTCGAGTAGATCGCGCACACCGGCTTCATGCCCTCGAGGGCCAGCCCGGCCGCGAACAGCACGGCGTGCTGCTCGGCGATGCCGACGTCGTAGTAGTTGTCGGGCAGCTCCTTGCAGAGCACAGACAGACCGGTGCCGCCCGCCATCGCCGCCGTGATCCCGATCACGCGCGGGTCGGCCCGAGCCTCGTCGACGAGCGCCTGGCCGAACACCTCCGTGTACTGCGGCGGCGTTGGCGCACCCGGCGCGCCCTTGTCCGCGAGCCGGCCTCCCTTCTCAACGCTTCCCGGCTTGGCCGCGTGCCACTTCTCCATGCCCTCCAGGCCGCCCTCCTCCGCGGGCGCGAACCCCTTGCCCTTCACGGTCTTCACGTGCACGACGACCGGGCGGTTGGCGCCGAGCGCCTGGTTCATGGCCCGCCGGATCGCCTTCACGTCGTGGCCGTCGATCACGCCGACATAGGCGACGTCGAGCTCCTCGAAGAACAGGCCCGGCGCCCAGAACGCCTTGATCGACTCCTTCAGCTGCGGGCCGAGCCGCTCGATCCGCTCGCCGATGCCCGCCGGCAGCCGCGTGAGCCCCGCCTCGACCGCCTCGCGCGCCTGCCAGCCGCGCGGGTTCAGCCGCAGCCGGTTGAAGTAGCGTGACAGCGCGCCCACGTTGGGCGAGATCGACATGCCGTTGTCGTTCAGCACGATCACGACCGGCGTCTCGAGGCCGCCCGCGTTCAACAGCGCCTCGAAGTTGACGCCGCCGGTCATCGCGCCGTCGCCCACCACGGCCACGACCCTGCCCTCCGGCTCATCACCTTCCGCTGTGATCCCGAGCTCCCGGCGCCTGCGCATCGCCTCCTTGATGCCGACCGCGTAGCTGGCGGCGGTCGACGCGTGGCCGGCGCCCATGATGTCGTGGGGCGACTCCTCCCGCGAGCAGAACGGCGCGAGGCCGCCGTACTGGCGGATGGTGGGCAGCTCGTCGCGGCGGCCGGTCAGCACCTTGTGCGGGTAGGCCTGGTGGCCCACGTCCCAGAGGATCTTGTCGCGCGGCGAGTCGAGCACGCTGTGCAGCGCGACGGCCAGCTCGCACGTGCCGAGGTTCGCGCCGAAGTGGCCGCCGATCTCACCGACCGTGTCGATGATGTACTCACGCACCTCCTGCGCGAGCTGCTGCAGCTCGTCCTCGTCGAGCCCCCGCAGGTCGTCGGGCCCGTCGATGCGATCCAGCAGGTCCGCCATCAGATGATTGATTCCTCGACCGCGCACTCGCGGGTGACGCGGAATCTCTTCGGTGGTTCGATCATCTACGTATTCCTCGCGTACATGAAGTCGGTCAGCAGCTCGAGGTCGGACGCGTCGCCCGCCAGCACGAGCTGCGCTCCGTCGAGCGCCGCGCGCGCCCGTGCGTGCGAGGCGGCGGCCAGCTCCCGCGCGCGATCGAGCCCGTAGACGCTCACGTAGGTGCGCTTGCCGAGCCGCTCGTCGCTGCCGGACGCCTTGCCCATCTCCGCCTCCGAGCCCGTCACGTCGAGGATGTCGTCCACGATCTGGAACAGCAGGCCCAGCTCCTGGGCGTAGCCGTCGAGCGCCGCCCGCGCCGGCTCGGGCGCGCCCAGCAGGAGCGGTGCGACGGCGATGCTCGCGCCGATCAGCCGGCCCGTCTTCAGGGAGTGCATCCGGCGCAGCCCGTCCGCGTCGAGGTCCGCCTCGCCCGCGACGTCCACGTACTGGCCGCCGACCATGCCGCCGACGCCGATCGCGTCCGAGATCGCGCGCAGCGCGGCAAGGACGCGTTCGGCGTCCCCCTCCTGACGCTCCAGCATCAGGCGGTAGGCCTCGGCCATCAGGCCGTCCCCCGCGAGGATCGCGACGTTCTCACCGTGCGCGATGTGGCACGTGGGCCGCCCGCGGCGCAGGTCGTCGTCGTCCATGGCGGGCAGGTCGTCGTGGATCAGGGAATAGGTGTGCACGAGCTCGATCGCGGCGGCCGTCGGAAGCACGTCCTGCGGCCGCCCGCCGACGGCCCGCGCCGTGGCGAGCGCCAGCACGGGCCGGATCCGCTTGCCGCCGGCCAGCAAGGAGTAGCGCATCGCCTCCTCCAGCCCGTCGGTCGCGGACTCCGCCGAGAAGCGCAGGGACTCGATGTAGCCGTCGACCAGGTCGCGCAGGTCGTCCGGGTACGTGGCAGCGGGCGCCGCCTCGGATGCCGCGCTGCTCACAGCAGCTCCTCCTGCCCGGGCACCGGGTCGCCCGGCGAGACCCGCGTGAGGCGGTCGAGCTCGACCGCCGCCTGCGAGGCGAGCTCTGCGCACTCGCCGGCGAGCCGCATCGCCTCGTCCGGATCGAGCCCGTCGGCGCCCAGCCGGCCGGCGCTCTCCTCCAGCCGGCGCGACAGGTCCGCGAGCCGCTCCTGCACCTGCTCGTGCTCGCTCATGCGGCGCCTCCGCGGCTGCTCGCCAGGTCGCGCACGACCGCTCCCAGGATGCCGTTCACGAAGCCGGGCGCCTCGGACCCCGAGAACACCTTCGCGAGCTCGACGGCCTCGTCGATCGCCACCTCCTCGGGCACGTCGTCGCGGTACAGGATCTCGTACAGCGCGGTGCGCAGGATCGAGCGCTCGAGCGGCGCGATGCGGTCGATCGACCAGTCGACGGCGTGCTCGCCGATCAGCCGGTCGAGCTCCTCGCGATGCGCATCGACGCCGAACATCAGGTCCCGCGCGAAGTCGGTGAACGACTCCCGCTCGACGAGCTCTGCGAGCGGCGTGCCCGTCACCTCGTGCTGATAGCCGGCGAACACTGCAGCCCTGCGTTGGTCGGTCCGGCGCACGAGCTCTTCCCTACGCTCGCGACATGTACTCGCGGGTGCGCGTGTCGACCTTGACGCGATCGCCCTCGTTGACGAACAGCGGCACCTGCACGATCACGCCCGACTCCAGGGTGGCGGGCTTGTTGCCGCCGCCTGAGGCGGTGTCGCCGCGGACGCCGGGCTCGGTCTGCTTGACCTCCATCTCGACCGCCAGGGGAACCTGGAGATCCGAGGGCTGCTCGTCGACGAACAGGACGTCGACCTCGTCGTTGGGCAGGATCCAGTCGAGCGAGTCGCCCACCACCGCGCGGGACAGCGGCACCTGGTCGTAGTCGCTCATGTCCATCATCACGACCTCGTCGCCCGACTCGTACAGGTACTGCATGCGGCGCACCTCGGTCCGCACCGGCCGGACCTTCTCCCCGGCCCGGAACGTCTTGTCGATCACCGCGCCGCTGCCAACGTTCTTGAGCTTGGAGCGCACGAACGCGCCCCCCTTGCCGGGCTTCACGTGCTGGAACTCGACGATCCGGAAGACCTGCCCGTCGAGCTCGATGTGGCTGCCGTTCTTGAACTGGTTGGTGGAGATCACGGGGCCCAAACACTAGCGACCGGCGCTCTCCCACAGTCCTGGATGAATGGACGCCCGGCTCGTCGAGCCGGGCGTCCGTGGTAGGCCCGTCTGCCGATCAGACGGTCAGTGCTGTGCAGCGGGGCGCACAGCCTGAGCTGCGGGCGTCTTGACCCCCGCCCAGACTCCGGCGACTCCCAGCAGCAGGTGCAGGATGTTGTCCTCTGTGTTGACCGGGATGATGCTCAGAATCGAGTCGCCGTCGCCGACGATGAATCCCCAAGCCGCGACGACGAGGTACACGGCACCCAGCGCGAACGCATAGCTGCGTGCCGCGTAGACGCCGGCCCCGTAAGCCAGCAGGCCCAGTGCGCCGGTCAGGATGTGCACGACGTTGTGCCATCCGTTGACGTCGAGGATTCCGAACACAGCGTCCCGGACCGACTCGTCGGAGGTGAATTCGGCGTTGTAGAAGAAGCCGATTATTCCGGCGAGCACCAGGACCGCTCCCACGACTCCGGCGTACAGCATGGCCGGGGTCTTTCGATCAGCAGAGTCCATGGTTCCTCCTTTCGTAACTAATGTCACATAACCCCGTGAGCGAGCTCAGGTAACCCGCGGCTCCCCCGGCGGGTCCCGAAGCTCACGTACGCGGGTCAGCCCGTGACCGGATCAACGGGCGGTCAGGCCCGGGCTCAGACCGTCGTGAGCTCCTTGGGGAACGAGGTCAGGACCTCGGGGCCCGACGGGCCGACCACCACGAGGTCCTCGATCCGCACGCCGAACCTGCCCGGCACGTACACGCCGGGCTCCACGGTCACGACGTTGCCGGTCTCGAGCGCTCCGTCGGCGGAGGGAGCGAGCCGGGGCGCCTCGTGGATGTCGAGGCCGACGCCGTGGCCGAGCCCGTGGCCGAACTGCTCCACTCGCCCCGCACCGGCGATCAGGTCGCGTGCGACCGCGTCCACGGCGCGCTCCTCGGCCCCGGAGCGCACGGCGGCCAGCGCCGCAGCCTGGGCGCGGCGCACGAGCTCGTAGCACTCGGCGCTCTCCTCGTCGATGCTGCCCGTGGCGAACGTCCGCGTGCAATCGGAGCAATAGGAGGCATCGACGACGCCGAAGTCGACGACCACCAGCGTGTCGCGCGGAATCGGGGGCGCAGGGCGCGGCTCGGCATGAGGCAGGGCGCCGTTGTCGGCGGCCGCGATGATCGGCGGGAACGACATGCCTTCCGCGCCGAGCTCCTTTGCGCGCAGCTCCATGGCGAGCGCCACCTCCCGCTCGGTGTGGCCGGCGAGGCCGTGCTCCGCCGCAAGCCAGCGGTACACCTCGTCGGCCAGCGCCGCCGCATCGCGGATGGTCGCCAGCTCGTCCTCGTCCTTCACGGCCCGCAGGCGCTCGACGAGCCCGCTGGCGGGGTCCGGCTCGACAGCGTCGCCGAGGTGCTGCGTGAGCTTGCCGTGCGCGCGCACGGTCATGTGCCAGTCCTCGAAGCCGACGCGCCGGGCGTCCCACTCGCGCGCCAGGCCGGCGACCGTCTCGAGGAGGTCGTCGCGGCCGCGCACGATGTCGTAATCGGCGATCTCGCGCTCTGCGCGCTCGACGTACCGGAAGTCCGTCACGAACGCGCGCCGCCCGGGACCGATCAGGATCGCCGCGTTGGTGCCGCGGAACCCGGTCAGGTAGCGCACGTTCAGCAGGTTGGTGACGAGCAGCAGGTCGAGGCCGCCCTCGGCGACCAGCTCGCCGAGCCGCTCGGCGCGTCCCGCCCAGTCGGTCACGCCGCCTCCGGCGGGTCGATGCCGAGCTCCTGCGCCAGCATCTCGAGCGCATCCCGGTAGCCGTCCGGCCCTTTCCCCGACACGCGCCCGAGGACCAGGTCAGAGAGGACGGACACGCGCCGCCACTCCTCCCGCTTGTCGACGTCGGACAGGTGCACCTCGATCGACGGGAGACCGGCGATCTCGAGCGCGTCGCGGATCGCGTAGCTGTAATGCGTCCACGCGCCCGGGTTCACCACGAGCCCGTCCGTGAGCTGCGGCGCCTGGTGCAGGCGCTCGATGAAGTCGCCTTCGGAGTTGGTGTGGAAGAAGCTCGTCTCGAGCCCCAGCTCGCGTGCCCAGTGCCTGATCCGCACCTCGAGCTCGACCAGGGTGAGCGTGCCGTAGTGGCTCGCGTCGCGCTTGCCGAGCATCGAGAGGTTGACGCCGTGCAGCACCTCGACGCGGTTGCGGGTGCCGCTCATCGGCGCAGCTCGTCGACGGCGTTCACGATCACATCGTCGGGGGCCTCGACGCCGATTGCAACGTCGCCGGGCGCGCGCAGCAGGACGAGGTTGCGCTGGGCACCGCGACGCTTCTTGTCACGGTCCATGTGCGCCAGCAGGCTGTCGGTGGAGGGGCCCTCGAAGCTGACCGGGAGGCCGTTCGCCGCCAGCAGGTCGTGCACGCGCTCGCGCACGCCCCCGTCCAGCCCCAGCTCGCGCTCGGAGATCCGCAGCGCGGCCAGCAGGCCGAGCGCCACCGCCTCCCCGTGGCGAAACTCTCCGTAACCCGTCGCCGACTCGAGCGCGTGGGCGAGCGTGTGGCCCAGGTTGAGCGCGGCGCGCGCGCCGGTGTCGTGCTCGTCGGCGGCGACCACGGCCAGCTTCGTGCGCACGCAGTCCTCGATCACGGCGCCCAGCGCCGCGAGGTCGTCGGACACGGCCTGCTCCAGGGTCCCGATCGCGAGCACCCGCTCCCAGACCGCGCCGCCGGAGATCAGCCCCGTCTTGACGACCTCGGCATAGCCGGCGCGCAACTCCTCGACGGGGAGCGTCGCAAGCACGGTCGGGTCCGTCAGGACCGCGGCCGGCTGGTGAAAGACCCCCACGTAGTTCTTGGCCTCGGGCAGGTCGACGCCGGTCTTGCCCCCGTAGGCGGAGTCGACCTGCGCGACCACGGTCGTCGGGACCTGCATCACTGCGACGCCGCGCTGATAGGTCGCACCGCAGAACCCGGCCAGGTCGCCCGTCACCCCGCCGCCGAGCGCCACCAGGGTGTCACCGCGTTGCATGCCCCGCTGGGCGAGCGCGCGCAGCACCCGCTCCGCCTCGGCCAGGTTCTTGTGCTGCTCCCCGGGAGCAACCGTGACGGGCTCCGCAACCTCGGTCGCCTCCGACAGCGACGCGAGCAGCTGGTCTCCGTGCAGGGCCAGCACGTCCTCGTCCGCGACGACGAAGCCGCGTCCCTGGCCGGTCCACAGCGCCCCCGCGGCCCCGAGCGCCCCGGGACCGACGTACACCGGGTGTCCCTCGCCGGCGCGCGACCAGACCATGCGCACCGCTTCGGGCACGCCGGCACGAGTCAGGGCGACGGCGGCCTCGCCGGCGCCGTCGACGTCCTTGCCGCCGGTGACGGACGCCCGCGCGAGCGACTCGTACAGCGGGAAGCGGCGCTCGTAGAGAGCCTCGAAGCGATCGCGGTCGCGCGCCAGCGGCCGCTTGGTCGACGACTTCAGCGCGCGCGCCCAGGCGGTCTCGACGTCCACGTCGACGTGGACGACCAGGTGCTCGGCCAGCGCCGCGCGCACTTCCTCGGCCTCCACGGCTCCGCCCCCGAGCGCAACCACGCCCGGTCCCGGCGACTGGAGCAGCTCGAGCACGACCTCGCGCTCCCGCTCCCGGAACGCGGGCTCTCCCTCGCGATCGAAGAACTCCGGGATCGACTCGCCGAGGCGCTCCTGCAGCACGAGGTCCGAGTCCGCCAGCGGCCAGTCCAGGCGCTCGGCGGAGTGCCGGGCGAAGGTGGACTTCCCGGCGGCCATGAAGCCGATGACTACGAGCTTCCCCAACCTGGATCCAGGCGCTCTCGGTACGCGGCGAGGGCCGCGTGCACGTCGCTCATGGCGTCGCCGCCGAACTTGTCGCGCGCCGCCCGCGCCAGCTCGAGCGCGAGCATCGCCTCCCCCACCACCCCGGCTGCGGGAACCGTGCAGGAGTCCGTGCGCTCGCGCAGCGCCTCGGCGGGCTGCTTCGTCTCGGTGTCGACCGACCGCAGCGGCTTGGTCAGGGTCGGGAGCGGCTTCATCGCAACGCGCGCGACGACGGGCGCGCCCGTGGTCATGCCGCCCTCGATCCCGCCGGCGCGGTTCGTCTCGCGCACGTAGCCCCGGTCCTGGTCCCAGAAGATCTCGTCGTGCGCCTGGGAGCCGTCGCGGAACGCGAGGTCGAACCCGTCGCCGATCTCCACACCCTTCATGGCGTGGATCGACATCATCGCGAAGGCGATGCGGGCGTCGATGCGCTCCTCCCACGAGACGGGCGACCCGAGACCAGGCGGCACGCCGTAGGCGTGCACCTCGAAGATCCCCCCGAGGCTCTCGTTGGCCTTCCGCGCGCGGTCGATCTCGGCCACCATCGCGGTGCTCGCCGCGGCGTCCAGACACCTCACCGGCGACTCGTCCACCCCCTCGAAGCCCGCCGGACCGGAGGGCTCGGCGGCGGGCGCCGCGACGCCGCCGATCCGCACGACCCGGCTGTGGACGCTCACGCCCAGCTCTCGCAGGAACACCTTGGCCAGCGCGCCGACGGCCACGCGGGCGGCGGTCTCCCGGGCGCTCGCGCGCTCCAGGACGTTGCGGACGTCGGTGTGGCCGAACTTGAGCACCCCGGCCAGGTCCGCGTGCCCGGGGCGCGGCAGGTGCACCTCCTCCACCTCGGCGTCCACGGGCCAGGGGTTCATGCGCTCGGACCAGTTCGCGTGGTCGCGGTTCTCCACCAGGAGCGCGACCGGGCTGCCGAGCGTGCGGCCGTGCCGGATGCCGCCCCACAGCTGCGCGCGGTCGGACTCGATCTTCATCCGCCCGCCGCGCCCATGGCCGAGCTGGCGGCGCGCGAGGTCGGAGTCGATGTCCTCGCGAGTCACCTCGAGGCCGGCCGGGAGCCCCTCAAGCACGGCCACCAGGCCGGGCCCATGGGACTCCCCGGCTGTGGTGAAGCGCAGGGTCGCCATTCGGTTAAGGCTACTTCGCGGCCCCGAGGGCACCGAGTTCAGCGAGGAGCGGCACTCAGCCGGGCTGGCCCCGGGCGAACTTTCGCGAGTTGGTTCCAGGGGGTGGAACCGAAACGCGAAAGCTGAGGGGCGCTACCCGCGCCGCGGGCGGCCGGTGTTCCCCGGCGGAGACTCCCAAGCGGTTTTCGGTCTCCGACGGGAGCGCCGTGCGACCGCGAACGGGGCTAGAAGCCGACGGCCTCGATGCGAGCGCCGAAGCCCTCGTCACGGCGGTCGCGCCGGATGCGCTCCAAGCGGCGGGCGCGGCGCTCGGCGCGGGTGGCGCGCCGGCTGGAGCTCGAGCTGGTGCTCGAACCGGAGTCCTTGGGCGGATCCGTCTTCTCGACGTTCGTCTCGATCAGCTTCAGCGTGTACGTCACGACGGCGTCGTTCTCGTCGACGGCCTCGAAGGTCCGCGTCTGACCCGGCTTCATGTACAGGAAGGTGCAGGTGTCGTCCGGCTCGCAGTCGCCGTCGCCCGTCGTGCCGCTGGCAGCCGACACCAGGAACACCGCGTCTTCGCCGTCGGTGGTCACTCCCATGAACACGACCACCGGGTTCTCCGAGCTGGGCAGTGCCCGGAAGCGCTCGAGTCGCTTCTTGTCGGGGTTCTCGCCGGTGCCGAACCGGACCGTCGCCGTCCACGTGAAGTAGGTGATGCCGCCGCTCTGGGTGCTGTCGCCGGAGCCGGAGGTCCCCTGCGAGCCCGAGTCGCCGCTGCTGCCGGACCCCGACCCGGCGGACGACCCGAGCGGCGTGCCGGTGCCGCTGCCGGCGTCGAGGGTCGTGCCGGTGTCGCCGCCGGCCGTCACAGCCGCCGCGCCGGCCGTGCCGCCGCCGGACGAGAGGCCGTGGACCTTGAACGGGTCCTTGGCGTTGAAGCCCGCGAGGTTCTTGCGGATCTCGGAGGACTTGGAGCCCTCGGTCGTGACGACGGGCTCGAAGGCGGGCAGCGCGCTGCCCGCGCCGGTGGCCGGCGCCACGGGCGGGATCGCCGGCGCCGGGCCGGCAGCATCCTCCGAAGCAGGGTTGGAGAGCAGGATCGGGATCGCGATCAGGGCGACCACGAGCGCGAGCGCAACGGGCCACAGGCGCCTCTCGACGAGGTCCTGGAAGATGTTCCGGAGGCCGGAGTTCAGCTGATTCACGGGGTCACCGCCGCGGTCGGAGGAGCGGGTGCCGCAGCGCCGGCCGATGCCGCCTGGGGCGCAGCCGGGTCGGCGTTCGCCGGCGCCTCGGGGGTCGCGCCTCCGAAGAGGCCCTGGTCCGCGGGCAGCATGTAGCTCGTGGCCAGGATCGTGACCTTGCCGCGCGTCATCGCGAAGCCCTCGATCGTGATCAGGCGACCCGACACGGCAAGACCGCGGTTGCGCACCTCGACCAACTCGCGGATGCCCTCGATCAGGCGCCGGAGCTTGGTGAAGTTGCCCTCGAACTTGTACTCGAAGGGCACCTTCTTGAACTCGACGGGTGCGGGCGTCGTGCCGCTGATCGTGGCGCCTGCGGCACCCGATGCGCCGGTCGCCCCCGCGGCGCCGGTCGCGCCGGCCGCCGGGGCGGGCGCGGGCGGAGTCGCCTCCGGAGCATTAGCGCTGCTGTCGAGCTTCAGCGCGACGGACCGGAAGTCGACGTTCGCCTGGGCCGCAGCGTGGTTCATCTGCACGAGCAGCGACGGCACGGCCTCGTCGGGCGGGACCGCCTTGCCCATGCGGCCGAGGCTGGCGTACATGCGCGGGAACGAGAGCTGCGCCTGCGCGAAGCTGACCTTCTCCTGCTTGGCGAGCTGGAGCTCCTGCTGCGCGGCCGCGATGTCCTTGTCGAGCTGCGCGGCTTCGTCGCGCTTGGGCGAGAGCCCGACCAGCCAGTAAGCGGCCAGCGCGCCGAGAATCACGATCCCGATCAGGATGTACCGGTCGCGTGCGGTGATGTTCATTCCGCCGCACCTCCTGCGGGCACCGGCGCAGCTGCGCCGGTCGCGCCCGCTGCAGTCGCCGCCGCGGCGGCACCGTCGGCGCTCGCCGGAGCCACACCCGTGGCGCCGCCGAACTGGACCAGCAGGTCGAACTTGGTCACGCGCGAGGAGCCCACGCAGTCGGAGACGTCCTCGGACGTCTGCGCGTCGGTGGTGGCCGCGCCGGTGCCCGCCGCGGTCGTGTCCTCCTTGCGCTCCGACCGGGACAGGTTCACCTCGGTCACGTCGTCGAGGTTGCGCATGCGCGTCATCATCCGCGCGACGGCGTGGTGCGAATACGTGCAGCCGGTCATCACGAATGCGGGCGCGTCCGTCTTGTCACGGATGTTCGCGAGCTCGCCGCTGCCGCCTCCGGAGTCGATCTCGACGTCCGGGGAGCCCGTCGCCGCGACGTTCAGCAGGTACACGTTGCGGGGAATCGCGAGCGAGAGCTGCGCCAGCGCGCGCTCCCAGTCGAAGCGAGTGTCCGCGAGGTCGGCGATCTGCTGGTGGCGGCCCTGCTGCATCGCCGCGAACTGGCCGTACGGACGCAGCGCGTCGGCAACCTGCTTCTCGCCCTGCACCTCTGCCTGCACGCCGGCCAGCTCGTCCGTCTTCTCGTTGATCGAGTTCGACAGAAGCACGAAGGCGAGCACGCACAGGACGGCGGCGCCGAGGCCGCCGAGCAGCGCGTACACACCCATGCTGGGGCGGCCGCCCGGGCCGCGCGCAGAGCCGCGGCGCTGCTCGACCGGGATCAGGTTGATTGGCCTCACTTCGGCACCTTGTCCAGGGCGAGGCCCGTGGCCACCGTCAGCTCGGACGCCTCGACGCCGTCGAGCGCGCCGGGCCTGACATCCACCTGGCCCATGCTGCGCGGCTGCACCGGCATGCCGAGCTCCAGCTCGAAGAACCCTGCGAGACCCTCGATCGCGATGCCGGGACCGGCCATCACGGTCATCTCGACACGGCAGGCGTTGGGAACAGTCGTGTGGTAGTACTCGATCGAGAGCCGGATCTCGTCTGCGATGCGGCGCGCACCGTGTGACAGGACCTCGCGCGCCTCCTCGATGATCTCGCGCTCGCCCTCGAGCCCGTCGATCTCGCGGTTCAGGCCGACGTAGCGCAGCCACTCGCGCGAGTGGTCGAGTGTCAGCCCGCGCCGCTCGGCGAGCGTCGCCGCCATCGACTCGACTCCGTTCTGCAGGACGCGGTTGAACACGCAGCTCTGGCCCACCCCGATCGCGAGGTTGGTGAGCCCGCCCACGTAGCAGTAGAGGGTCGCGACGTCCGTCTCCTCAGAGGTCACCGTGGCGGCGGTGGCCTCCGCGACCGCGGCCTCGCCCTCCGGCGCCGCCAGCGGCTCGCCGTCCGGGCCGATCTCGGGGAGGGGCGCCGGGTCTGCGGCCGCCAGCTCCTCCGGAACCGGTCCCGGCGGAACGTACAGCGCGCGGATCATGGCGAACGCCGACAGGTCGACGAACTCGGGCTGCAGGCCGGCCTTGCGGGCCACGGCGAGCAGGTGCTCCACCGTGTCGCGGCGCGCGCCCACGACGACGACGCGCATCTTGCCGCCCTCGCCGTTGTCGACTCGCTCCAGCACGCGGTAGTCGAGCACCGCCTGCTCGAGCGGCATCGGAAGCTCCTCCTGGGCCTGGAACCGGACCGCGGCCTCGAGCTCCTGCTCGTTGTTGATGACGGGCAGCTCGAGGACCCGCAGAGCGATCTTCTGGCTCGCCACACCGAGGCGGATGCGCTTCGGGAGGTCGTGCTCGCGGAAGAAGGCCCGCACGCGGTCCGCGAGACCGTCGACGTCCACCACCTCGCCTTCGTGGAAGAGGCCGGGGCCGAGGGTCTCGGTGGCCGCGCGGACGAGCTCCGGCGAACCCCCGCCGGAGAACTCCGTGGCAGCCAGGAAGCCGGGCTCGATGTCGAGCCCCACCACCGATCGCGTCTTTGAGTCTAGAAGTCCCATTCCGTGAGACGGCCAGCGTGCGGCCGGGTGCACCACCCGTTCCCCGCCCGGTGCCGTTCGTTACCCGGACCGTTTATCGACGCCGGTGGGGCCTTCCTTTAGGGCCGGCGACGAAGCGCCCCTGATGCCCGAGGCGGCGAAGTGGGGCCGGTCTGCTGCCGCCCGGGCGTGGCGGGTGCGTCGTCGGGGCCCCGGGGGCCGCTATCTTTCGCGGCCGTGAGCGAAGCTGCGGCCATGGTCTGCCCGAAGTGCGGGAGCGACATGCGGAGTTACGAGCGCAATGGCGTGGTGGTGGACCAGTGCACCGGGTGCCGCGGCATCTTCCTGGACCGCGGCGAGCTGGAGCGCCTGGTGGACGCGGAGGGGCGGCACTGGTCCGGCAGCCGGGAGGACCAGCCCCGCGAGCACAAGAAGAAGAGCAAGAAGCGCTCCTTCCTCGAGAACCTCTTCGAGGGCGAGTAGCGGAACCCGCAAGTCCAGGTAGGCAGGGGGCGCCTGCGCGAACTTCCGCGTCTTGGGTGCTCCATCAGCACCCGCCTAGCGGAAGTTCAGCCGCGGCCGGCACTCCCGCCATACCCACCCGTTTCCCGGCCGCCGCGCGCGCCTACGACGACAGCCCGGACACGTCGGTGTACCAGTCGATCAGGCCGCCGCCGAACAGCAGCGCGAGCACCCCGCCGAGCGCGAGGAACGGCGCGAACGGCACGCCCTGCTTCCGGGCCGCCGGTCCGTGAGCCGCGACCAGCGCGATGCCGACCAGGGCGCCGGCCGCGAAGCCGATGAAGAGCGCGGGGCCGACCAGCTTCCCGAGGAAGAGCCCCATCACGGCGGCGAGCTTCACGTCGCCCATGCCCATGCCCGCGGGGTAGGCGAGCGCCGCCGCCAGCAGCAGGCCGCCGGCGGCGGCGCCTGCGATCAGGTTCTCCGGCAGCCGGGCCGGGTCGGCGATGGTCCACAGGACCAGCGCGAGCACCGCCCCCGCGGCCATCAGCCGGTTCGGGATG
Organism: Solirubrobacterales bacterium; assembly: GCA_035650255.1. Classification (GTDB taxonomy): domain Bacteria; phylum Actinomycetota; class Thermoleophilia; order Solirubrobacterales; family JBBDJG01; genus DASRIA01. The sequence goes on along the minus strand of DASRIA010000043.1, from coordinate 1,743 downwards.
ATCCGCTCCTCGAGGTCGGTGGCCGCGGCTGCCACCAGGATCACCGCCAGCGCCAGCGCGGGCCACAGCGCGGCCTCGCGCCCGAGCTTCGCTCCGACGATCACGAAGAGCCCGGCGGTCACGGCTTCGACCAGCGGGTAGCGCAGCGAGATCGACGTGCCGCAGTCACGGCAGTGCCCGCGCAGCATCACCCACGACACGATCGGGATGTTGTCCCAGGCGCGGATGGTCGTGCCGCACTCGGGGCAGCGCGAGCGAGGCTTGACGATCGACTCGCGCCGCGGCAGGCGGTAGGCGAGCACGTTCACGAAACTGCCGAACGAGGCGCCGCAGACGCCGAGCAGGGCCAGCTCCGCCGGTGTGAGGTCCATCCCTACCAGACGCCGTCGGCCTTGCAGCCGCCGGTGTTCTGTGGTGCGCAGGTGCGTTCGATCGTGCCGGTCGGGAGGCGGTGGACCTTGTAGGTGACGGGCTCGGTCGAGGTGGACTTGGTCTCGACCTCGAACTCGTTGCCCGTGGCGACCAGGATTGCGAGGCCGTTGGCGTCCTGGAGCGCGGTCTGCTGCTCCTCGAGGTCGGCCGTGGTGACGCCGGCGTAGGTGCGCTTCTCGAGATAGAAGGACTCCATGGCGGTCTGGGCCGAGCGAGCGTGCGTCTTGGCGTCCGCGTCGTGCGCCTTGTTCTGCTGGTTCGCGAACGCGGCGATCGCGATTGCCGCCAGGATCCCGATGATGATCAGGACGACGAGCAGCTCGATCAGCGTGAACCCGCGCTCCTCCCTCTCAAGGCGCGGGACCGCTCCTCTTATGCACGGGCGGGCCATCGCCCTGAATATCGGTCCGGCGCCGGAGGCGCTTGACCCCGCCGTGCCCGCGTGCAAGCGGCAATGAAAAAGGCGGGCCCTCGCGGGCCCGCCTTTAGTACGACTTGCAGCGTTCCCGGGTTACCAGGTGCCGCCGCTGGTTGCCGAGCAACCGCCCTTGTCGGCGGAGCCGGTCGAACAGGTACGCGTCGTCGTACCAGTCGCAGCGCGGGTCAGCGTGAACGTGGCCGCGTTGTTGTCACGGTTCGAGACGACGTTGACCGTGTAGGTGTTCGAACCCGGGGTGACCGTCAGGCGCGTGCCTGCGTCGTTCAGCGTGGGCTCGATCGACCGGATGGTCGCCAGCGTGCAGTTCGAGTACGAGCCGTTGTTGTCGGTCGCACACGTCTCCATCGCCTCAGCCGCCGTGACGGCCGTGGACTTCGCCTCGGCGTCGTTACCCTTGCTCCGCTGGTTCAGGAACGAGGGAATGGCGATCGCGGCAAGGATGCCGATGATCAGAATCACGACCAGGAGCTCGATGAGGGTAAAACCTCTCTCCTCTGCCTGGGCGCGCTCGCGGAGATTCCGCAACATGTGGACTTCCTCCTTTAGGGGGCTGTACAGCGGCCCAGACCTGGCGTCCGCCCCCGGTGTGGAGGCAGGCGCAGAGCCTGGACCTGACCATCGATGTATCGACTGCTGCCCGGGGTCCTTTAGGCCTGAAGTGCGGCGTGGACGCGGTTTCCCGCCAGGGGCCGCTGGCGGTGGTTCCCAAGGACGTTGTTCTGTTGCGCGCGTCCCGAGTGGATCGCGTTGCGGGTGGGAGGGCGCGAAAACCGGCTGGGTAGGGAAATGGGCTTCCGATCGCTGCAAAGACTCGCGGGCGACGCGTCGTTTGAGCCCCGGAGACGCACGCGTCGGTGGGGAAAGGGCCGTCT
>DASRIA010000042.1:0-6922 GCA_035650255.1 Solirubrobacterales bacterium | reverse complement strand
CGAGGAGCCCGAGGCGGAGATCGAGGAAGAGGCTGAGCTGGTCGGCGAGGGCGAGGAGGCTCCGGAGGGCGAGGAGGCTCCGGCGGAAGGTGCCGAGGAGGGCGCCTCCGAGGGCGGCGACGAGGGCTAGCCCCTGCGTCTGTTCGGCGGCCGCCGGCCGAGTGCTCCCGTCGACTTCCTGTTAGTCGGCCTCGGCAACCCGGGGTCCCGCTACTCCGGCACCCGCCACAACCTCGGCTTCGAGGTGGCGAACCTCCTGGCGCAGCGCTGGGGACTCCCGCGCGCGCGAAAGCAGTTCGGCGGGCTGATCACCGACGGCCGCATCGGGCCCGGGATGCCGCGCGTCGCGGTGCTGCTGCCGCAGACCTACATGAACGAGTCGGGCCGCGCGATCGGCCCCGCCCGCGGCCAGTACAAACTCGACCTCGACCGGCTGGTCGTCGTGCACGACGAGATCGATCTCCCGTTCGGCGAGGTGCGCGCCCGGAAGGGCGGCGGCGTCGCCGGTCACAACGGGCTCAAGAGCGTCAAGCAGGGAGTCGGCGGCGCGGACTTCTGGCGCGTGCGCGTCGGCGTCGGCCGGCCGGACTCCACCGATCCCGAGATCGTCTCGGCGCACGTGCTCTCGCGGTTCGCGGAGCCGCCCGGCCAGGTGCGCGAGCTGATCGAGCGCGCCGCCGAGGAGACCGAGCGGCTGCTCGAGCGCGAATACGCTGAGTCTGCCGGCGAATGAGCGAGAACGTCGACATCGTGCGAACGCTCTTCGCGAGGTGGACCGACCAGGACCTCGACGGTGTGCTCGAGTGCGTCGATCCCGAGATCGTGTGGGACTGGTCGGCCTCACGATCTCCCTGGAGCGGCGTCTACAGGGGGCACGAGGGCCTGATTCGCCACTGGACGGACCAGCTCGAGGCGTGGGAGAGCTTCAGCGTCGAAGTCCTCGATCCCGTCGACCTCGATTCGGACTGGCTCATGACCGTCGCCGCGGTTCGCGCCCGCGGCCGCGGGAGCGGCATCGAAATGGAGGCGAGCGGGGCGTGGCTGTGGCGGTTCCGCGACGGACGGATCCTGTCCGGCAAGCTCTTCCAGACCAAGGAGGAAGCCCTGGCAGCAGCCGGCGTCTCGGTCGAAGAGGCGCAGGACTGACCGCCCGCCCGGTCGCACCGGCAGGCCTCCGGCGGTTCGCGACGGTGCTCGCGCTGCCCGGCGTGCGCCCGGTGCTGGTCGCCGCGTTCGTCGGCCGGCTCCCGATCGGGATGATGTCGCTGAGCATCGTCCTGCTCGTCAGCAACGAGACGGGCTCGTACGCGACTGCGGGCGCGGTCGCCGCCACGCAGGCCCTGGCGGGTGCGATCGCATCACCCCTGCTCGGCCGGCTGATCGACCGCATCGGCCAGACGCCGGTGCTGGTCTTCTGCGGCGTTGCGTTCCCGCTGTCCGTCGCGGCGCTCGCGATCGTGGGATCGACCGTGGACGACCTGCTCCCGCTGATCGCAGTCGCGATCCCGTTTGGTGTCACCTACCCGCCGCTGTTCGCCGCGACGCGCGCCCTCCTCACGTCGATGGCGGGCACCGAGGACCTGGCCGCGACTGCGTTCGCGTTCGAGGCGATCGTGCAGGAAGCCTTCTTCATCACCGGCCCGCTGCTGGTGGCGCTGCTCGTCGCGATCGCGTCGCCCCAGGCGGCGCTGGGCTTCGTCGCCGTCGTGACCTCGGTGGGAACGCTGGCGTTCGCGGCCACGCGCGCCTCGCGCGAAGCGGGCTCCAATGCCGGACCGGATCACCTGCTCGGCGCGCTCGCATCCCCGGGGGTGCGCACCTTGCTGGTCGTCAGCGCCTCGTTCGGCCTCTCGTTCGGCACGCTCGAGGTGACGATGCCGGCGTTCGCCGACGAGCGGGGCTCGAACGCCGTGGGCGGCGTGCTGCTCGCGGCGCTGGCCGCGGGCAGCATGCTGGGGGGCGTGTGGTACGGATCGCGCTCGCTGTCCGCCCATCTGTCGACGCAGATGATCTGCTTCGCCGCGGTGTTCGGAGCTGCACTGCTGCCGCTCGCCTTTGCCGGCTCGATCGTGGTGATGCTGGTGCTGATGGCGCTGGCGGGTTTCTTCGTCGCGCCGTGGGCGGCAACCAGCGCGGCGCTGGTGGGCCGCCTCGCTCCCGAGGGCGCGGTGACCGAGGCCTACACGTGGGAGATGACGGCGGTGGTCGCGGGCTTCGCCCTCGGCGGAGTGCTCAGCGGCGTGCTGGTCGAGAGCGCGGGCGTGCGCGAGGCGCTGCTCGCGGCCGCGGCGGCAGCCGCCGCGTCGATCGCAATTGCGTGGGTGCTCCGCGACACGCTACGAGGCTGACTGCTACCGGCCGACGGCCAACCGTGGTCGATTGACCACCCATACGGTTGTGAATCGACCGCGCTTGAGGCACTTCTCCTACCTACCAGCGATTCTGCGTCACTCCCCCGTCACTGCTGCAGCAGGTACGCGCTCGTCAGCGCGAAGAACGCGGCGGTCGCGGTGACCATCGCGGCCGCCGACGGAGGCAGCGTCCCGCGGATGCCGGCCAGCGCTCCCGCGCCCACGTCTGCGACGTCGCACGCCATGCCGGCTGCGACCCAGGCGTCCTTTTGCTTGCGCGGGCTGCGCAGCACTCCCGCGCCGAGCGCGACGTCGCGGGCGCCGAACAGCCGGCCGAGGTACGAGGCCTGCGGGTTCCCGTCCGGGTCGAGCCCGAACAGGCGGCCCGAGAGGTTGGGCGCGAGGTAGGCGCTGGCACCGATCGCGACGCGGCCCGCGGCGATTGCAGTGGCCGCCTTCTCCTTGTCCTTCTTGCTCATCGAAAGCTCCTTCCTCGGGTCAGGGCAAGTGGATGCAGGAGCGAGCGTATCTATCCTTGAGTGCCGCCGGACCTCTGCGTCCGGTTGCTGCGCATGCTGAGACCGCTTCTACATCGGGCTGTCGAGAACGAGGACGTCGAGCGCCTCGCCCGTGAGGCCGCGTCGGCGCCGCAGCGTGCCTTCGTGTCCGCGTCCCTGCGCCCTTTCCTGACTGCCGCGCTGCTCGACGGGCCCGGCATCGGCGGCCGGCCCGCGCTGGTCGTGGCCGGGGACGACCGCATGGCGCGGGACCTCGCGCTCGACCTGCGGGCCTACCGCGCCCCGGCGCCGGTGCGCTTCTATCCCGCCCGCGGGGTCCGCTACGAGTCGCACCTCGCACCGCCGCCGCACCTCGTCGGCCTGCGGATCGCGGCGCTCGACTCCCTCCTCGATGCCGGGGGCGGCGACCCGCCGGTCGTGGTCGCGAGCGCCGTCGCGCTGATGGAGCGCGTCCCGGACCCGGAGCTGCGCCCGCACGGCTTCGCGATGGAGGTGGGCGAGGAGCTCGACCTCGAGGAGACGCTCGAGCGCCTCGTCGCCTGCGGCTACGAGCGCGAGGAACAGGTCTTCGAGCGCGGCCAGTTTGCGGTCCGCGGGGGCATCCTCGACGTGTATCCGGCGACGGAGGAACGGGCCGTGCGGGTGGAGCTGTTCGGCGACGAGGTCGAGTCGCTGCGCTGGTTCTCCACATTCACGCAACGCTCGCTCTCCGACGCGCAGCGCGTCGAGATCGCGCCTGCCGCCGAGCTCGGCCCGGAATACCGCGAACTGGCCGAGCTCGCCGCCGAAGAGGAGTCCGAACAGCGCCCCGACATCGCCGAAGTGCTGCCCGTCGACCGCTTCCGCTCCTTCCTCGACCTCGTGCCGGAAGACGCGACCGTCGTCGTGGGAGCCGAGGAGGAGCTGAAGCCGGCCCTTGCCGACCACTGGCAGGACGTCACGACGAGCCTCCACTCCGACGACGCGCACAACCTCTACCTGCCGCCGCAGGGCGTCGAGGAGGAGATCGCCCGGCGTGCGCACGTTTCGCTGTCCGCGGTGTCGGCCGACCAGCCGCACCAGTTCCGCGCACAGGCGGCCGACACTGCGGCGCGCACGATCGGCGAGGCCGAGCCGGAGCTCGAGAAGCTCGTGCGCTCGGGCTACGTCGCGGCGGTCGCGTGGGACCGGCGCGGGGAAGCGGAGCGCGCCGCCTACAACCTCGCGCGGCTGCGGCCCCAGTTCGTCGACGGCCACGAGCACCTGGGCGAGGGGTTGTGGTTCGCGCAGGCCCGGCTGCGCGAGGGGTTCATCGCACCGCAGCTGAAGGTCGCGGTGATCCCCGACCACCGGCTGCTGCGCCGGCGCCGGGCCGAGCGCCCCGAGGGCACACGCGGGCGCGCCTTCCAGGCCTTCACCGAGTTGCGTCCCGGCGACGTGGTCGTGCACACCGATCACGGGATCGGCCGCTTCACGGGCTTCGACACGAAGACCGTGGCGAACGTGACGCGCGACTACCTCGAGGTCGAGTACCGCGACGGCGACCGCGTGTTCGTGCCGACCGACCAGCTCGACCGCCTGTCCCGGTACGTCGGCGCCGACGGCGCCGCGCCGGCGCTGTCGAAGCTGGGCTCCAAGACCTGGGACAACATGAAGGCCCGCGCCAAGCGCGCCGCGGCCGAGATGGCGGGCGACCTGATCAACCTCTACGCGGAGCGCAAGCGCCGCGCGGGCCACGCCTACGAGCAGGACTCCGAGTGGCAGCTCGAGTTCGAGCGCGCCTTCCCGTACCGAGAGACCGACGACCAGCTCGAGGCGATCGAGCAGACCAAGGCCGACATGGAGTCCGCCCAGCCGATGGACCGGCTGATCTGCGGCGACGTCGGCTACGGCAAGACCGAGGTCGCGCTGCGCGCCGCGTTCAAGGCGGCCGGGGACGGCAAGCAGACGCTCGTGCTCGCCCCCACGACGATCCTCGCGCAGCAGCACTTCGGCACGTTCTCGGAGCGACTGGCCGACTACCCGTTCCGGATCGAGCTGCTGTCGCGCTTCCGGTCCGCGGCCGACCAGCGCGCGGTGATCCGCGACTTCGCCGCAGGGAAGGTGGACATCCTGGTCGGCACGCACCGCCTCCTGTCGCGCGACGTGCAGCCCAAGGAGCTGGGCCTCGTGGTGGTCGACGAGGAGCAGCGCTTCGGCGTCAAGCAGAAGGAGCTGCTGCGCCAGTTGCGGCTGACGGTCGACGTGCTCGCGCTCTCGGCCACGCCCATCCCGCGCACGTTGCAGATGTCGCTGGCCGGGCTGCGCGACATCTCCGTGATCGAGACTCCGCCGGAGGGACGCCGCCCGATCCACACCTACGTCGGCGAGTACGACGACGACCTGGTGAAGGGCGCGATCGAGCGCGAGCTGCGGCGCGGCGGGCAGGTCTTCTACCTGCACGACCGCGTGGAGTCGATCGAGGAGGCGGCCGAGGGCGTGCGCGCGCTTGCGCCACACGCAAAGGTGACCGTCGCGCACGGCCAGATGGACTCCGAGGGCTTGGAGCAGGCGATGATGGAGTTCCTGCGCGGTGAGACGCAGGTGCTGGTCTCGACCACGATCATCGAGTCGGGGCTCGACATCCCGCAGGCGAACACGTTGATAGTCGAGCGCGCAGACCGGCTGGGACTCGCGCAGCTCTACCAGATCCGCGGCCGCGTCGGGCGCTCTGCCGAGCGCGCGTATGCGTATCTGCTGTATCCGGCATCCGAGGCGTTGAGCGGCGATGCGGCCGCGCGGCTGGCGACGCTGTCCGACTACACGGAGCTCGGCTCCGGCTTCAAGATCGCGATGCGCGACCTCGAGATCCGTGGCGCGGGCAACCTGCTCGGCGACGAGCAGTCCGGGCACGTGGCGGCCGTGGGATTCGAGCTGTACGTCGGGATGATCGACGAAGCGGTCCGTCTGCTGGCCGGCGACGCAGCCGAGGAGGCGGCCGAGCCGGTGCGGATGGACCTGCCGGTGGACGCCTTCGTGCCAGGCGACTACGTGCCCTACGAGGCGGCCAAGATCGAGATCCACCGGCGCGTGGCGGGCGCTCGCGAGGTCGCCCAGCTGATCATGCTGCGCGAGGAGCTGGCCGACCGCTTCGGACCGATTCCGCCACCGCTCGACAACCTCATCCGCCTGCAGGACGCGCGCATCAAGCTGGGCCGCGCGGGCGCCCGATCGGTCGGCTTCACCGGCGACCGCATGTCCGTGACGCCGATCGAGCTGGACTCGACCGGGGCGAAGGCGCTGCGCAAACAGGTGCCTGACGCGATGTACGAATCGGGCCGCGAGACCGTGCGCGTGCGGCTTCCCGAGGAGCCCGAAGAGCGCTTCCGTGCGGTGGTCACCGCCGCGGAGGCGATTCTCGAGGTAGCCACCGAACCTAAAGACGAACCTTAGAGACGCTCCAAATTCGTTCGCTACCCTTCGCCGCCGCTTGGCGATGACACGTGCCTTCACACTCTCTCTGTGCGCCGTCGCGGCGGCCCTTCTGGGGCTCGTCGCGCTCTCCGGCTGCGGCAACGACGTGCCCGCCGGCGCGGTCGCCAAGGTCGGCGACTCGACCATCACGCAGGACGAGTTCGACAAGTGGATGGGCATCGCCGTGAAGGGCCAGTCGCAGTCCTCGGGCGGCGCCTCCGCCGTGCCGAAGCCGCCCGACTACGAGGCGTGCGTGGCCGCGAAGAAGAAGACGCCGGTGCCGAAGGGCCAGCAGAAGCCCTCCGACGAAGCGCTCAAGAAGCAGTGCAAGAGCGAGTACGACACGCTCAAGCGCGAGGTCATGCAGTTCCTGATCCAGGGCGAGTGGGTCCAGCAGGAGGCCGAGAAGCGCGGCGTGAAGATCAAGGACGCCGAGCTTCAGAAGGCGCTCGAGGACCAGAAGAAGCAGGTCTTCCCGAACGACAAGCAGTACCAGCAGTTCCTGAAGACCTCCGGCATGACCGAGAAGGACGTCCTGTTCCGCGTGAAGCTGAACGAGCTCCAGCAGCGGCTCACCCAGAAGGTCACCGAGGACGCCAAGAACGTCTCGGACGCGGACAT
>DASRIA010000041.1:0-93584 GCA_035650255.1 Solirubrobacterales bacterium | reverse complement strand
CTCTACGTCGCCCGACAGCGGCTCGTCGCCCTCGTCGTGCATCAGCTCGGTCCGGATCTTCTTGAACATGCGGTGCGCGGTCTTGTACGTCACGCCAAGCTCGCGTCCTAGCTGCCTAGCGGAGATTCCGCAGCGAGTGCTTGCGATCAGGTACATCGCGTAGAACCAAAGCTGGAGGGAAGTCGAAGACCCCTGAAAGATGGTTCCCTTCATCGGGTGAATGTGGAGCCCGCAGGAGTCGCACGTATAGGCAGCCCTGGTCTTGGTGCGGTGGAACTTGCGTTCCCGGTCGCACTTCGGGCAATGCGTGTGGTGGCCGTCAGGGGCGAAGCGGTCCCGCCAGAGACGATCCAGGCAGGCAGCGTCGTCCGGATACGCCTGCATGAATTCGACCAGCGAGAAGTCCGCTTCTGAGGAGGGACGGTTTGTCGGACGGTTCCTGTTGTTCGCGGCCATGCATTAAGTATACATACCTCGATGACCTATGTGTGACGACGGTCACACCGGTGGTTGGGTCTCGGGGTTTGGTGTCAGAATGCACTTGAGGTGAGGGACCTTTGCGGCTGACCGTGCTCGGGAAGTCTCCGTCCTGGCAGGACGCGGACGGGGCTTGCAGCGGTTACCTGCTCGAAGAGGGCGGGAGCACCGTGCTGCTCGATTGTGGCAACGGAGTGTTCTCGAAGCTGCGCCGCTACCGCGACTACACCAAGGTGGATGCGGTCGTGATCTCCCATCTGCACGCAGATCACTTCCTCGACCTCGTGCCGTTCTCCTACGCGCTCACGTATGCGCCCCGCCAGCAGCCCAACCCCGTCGACCGGTGGCCGGGGACCGACTCGCCGGCGCGGCCCAAGCTGTTCGCGCCGCGCGGCGCGACCGAGACCTTCCGCCGCGTCGTCGGTGCCTGGGGCAACGAGGACCTGATCGAGAAGGCGTTCGACCTGCACGAGTTCTCCCCGGACGACGAGCTCGAGGTCGGCTCGATGCGGTTCACCTTCCAGGACGTCCCGCACTTCACCGAGACCTTCGCGATCAACATCGCCTCGACGAACGGCGGCGGGCGGATCACGTACGGTGCCGACTGCTCCCCGAACGAGGAGCTGGTCGAGTTCGCGCGCGACACCGACCTGCTGATCGTGGAGGCCACCCTGCCGCGGCCCGAGCGCACGGGCATCCGGGGGCACCTGACCCCCTCCGAGGCGGCCGAGCACGCCTCCCGCGCGAACGTGAAGCGGGTGCTCCTCACCCACGTGTCGGACGAGCTCGACGAGCTGTGGGTGCGCAAGTGCGCCTGCCGCGTCTTCTCCGGGCCCGTCGCCGTGGCCCGCGAGGGCGCTGTCTACGAGACCGCGACGCCGGCCTCGGAGGCCGAGGAGAAACCCGCCGCGAACAATGCGTCGGCACCCGCTCCAAGCGTCGCCGACACCGCCCCCGCGGCGGCTGTCAGCGCGCCCTGAGCGGCTCGGGCGAACCCGCATCCACTCGCTAACCTAGCCGGAGGCCGCCGGATGACTCCGCCCAGAGATCCCTTCGCGAACTTCGAGCGCATGAGGCGCCAGATCGACGAGCTGTTCGGCGACGTCTGGACCCGGGCGGGCCTGTCCCCGCACCGGCGCGCGTTCAGCCCCCGGGTGGACGTCTACTACTGCGGCGACCCGCCGAAGGCCGTGGTCAGGGTGGACCTCGCCGGCGTCGCGCTCGAAGACGTCAACCTCGAGATCCGCGGCCGCGTGCTGGTGCTGTCCGGCGAGCGCAAGGCGCATGACACAGAGGGCCGCGTCTACCAGCAGCTGGAGGTCGAGCAGGGGCCGTTCCGGCGCGAGGTGCAGCTGGGCGCGGACGTGGTCGCCGACCAGGCGCGCGCGACGTACGAGGACGGGATCCTGCGGGTGGAGCTGCCGGTGGCGGCCGCGCAGGAAGGACGGAACGTGCCGATCTCGGCGCGGGACGACGAAGGAACGGTGGAGCAGTGACGATCGAGGTAGTGGAGAGCCTCGAGGACGCGATCCGCGAGCCCGACGCGAAGCTCCCGGAGGTCCTGCCGGTCCTGCCGCTGAAGGAGACGGTCGCGTTCCCCAACTCGATGACGCCGCTGGCCGTCGGCCAGGAGCGCTCGGTGCAGCTCGTGAACGATGCCCTCAGCCGCGACCGCATGCTCGTGATGGTCGCGAGCAAGGACCCGGAGATCGAGCAGCCCGGGCCCGGCGACCTCTACCGCGTCGGCGTCGCCGGCACGATCGCGCGGATGCTGCGGATGCCGGACGGGACGCTGCGCATCCTGGTGCAGGGCGGGTCCCGGGTGCGGCTGGACGACTTCGTCTCCGAGCGGCCCTACCTGATGGCCCGCCTCCACGAGGAGCCGGACGTCGTCGAGCTGTCGTCCGAGCTCGAAGCGCTCACGCGCCACATACAGACCACTTTCTCGACCATCATCGAGGGCGTTCCATACCTCCCGGAGGAGCTGCAGATCGCGGTCGCCAACCTCGACGACCCGGAGGCGCTCGGCCACCTGATCGCGGGCTCCCTGCGCATCCGCGTGGACGAGAAGCAGGATCTGCTGGAGGAGACCGACGTCACCAAGCGGCTGCGGCGGCTGTCCGAGATCCTCGCGCGCGAGCTCGAGGTGATGGAGCTCGGCTCGCGGATCCAGTCCGAGGTGCAGTCCGAGATGGACAAGACGCAGCGCGAGTACCTCCTGCGCGAGCAGATGAACGCCATCCGGCGCGAGCTGGGCGAGGAGGACGAGGCGCAGGCGGAGATCAACGAGCTGCGGCAGCGCATGGAGGAGGCGGGTCTCCCCGAGGAGGCCCAGCGGCAGGCCGAGCGCGAGCTGTCGCGGCTCGAGAAGCTGCCGCCCGCGGCCGCCGAGCACGGCGTGATCCGCACATATCTGGAATGGATCCTCGACCTGCCGTGGAGCACGTCGACGGAGGACAACCTCGACATCCGGCACGCCCGCAAGGTGCTCGACGCCGACCACTACGACATCGAGAAGGTCAAGGACCGCATCCTCGACCATCTCGCGGTGCGCAAGCTGAAGCCGGACGCGCGCGGCTCGATCCTGTCCTTCGTCGGGCCGCCGGGCGTGGGCAAGACGTCCCTCGGCAAGTCGATCGCGAGGGCCCTCGGCCGCAAGTTCGAGCGCATCTCCGTGGGCGGCGTGCGCGACGAGGCCGAGATCCGCGGCCACCGCCGCACGTACATCGGCGCGATGCCCGGCACGATCGTGAGGGCGCTGCGGGACGCGGGCTCGAACAACCCCGTGTTCATGATCGACGAGATCGACAAGATGGGCGCCGACTACCGCGGCGACCCGGCGAGCGCGATGCTCGAGGTGCTCGACCCGGAGCAGAACTCGTCGTTCCGCGACCACTACTTGGACCTGCCGTTCGACCTCTCGAACGTCATGTTCATCACGACGGCGAACATCCTCGACACGATCCCCGCACCGCTGCGCGACCGCATGGAGGTGATCCAGCTCTCGGGCTACACGGCCGAGGAGAAGCACGAGATCGCCAGGCGCTACCTGGTTCCGCGCCAGATCGAGCGCAACGGCCTCGCCAAGGAGCAGATCGAGATCAAGGACGAGGTCATCGACGTGGTGATCCGCGACTACACGCGCGAGGCCGGCGTGCGCAACCTCGAGCGCGAGCTGGGCACGATCTGCCGCAAGGTGGCGCGCGAGTTCGCGGAGGGCAGGGCCAAGCGCAAGGTGACGGTCACTCCCGCCAAGGCGCGCGCGATGCTCGGGCGGCGGCGGTACTTCTCCGAGGTGCGGCGCCGGCTCAAGGAGCCCGGCGTCGCGACCGGCCTGGCGTGGACGCCGGTCGGCGGCGACGTCCTGTTCGTGGAGGCGACGGCCTACGCGGGGACCGGCAAGCTGATCATCACCGGCCAGCTGGGCGACGTGATGAAGGAGTCCGCCCAGGCGGCGCTGTCATTCGTGCGCGCACGCGCGGCGCGGCTCCAGAAGGATCTGGCCGAGGACTGGTTCCAGACCCACGACCTGCACATCCACGTGCCCGCCGGAGCGATCCCGAAGGACGGGCCCTCCGCCGGCGTCACGATGGCGACGGCGCTTGCGTCGCTGATCGCGGACCGCAAGGTGCGCGAGGACACGGCCATGACGGGCGAGCTCACCCTCACCGGCCAGGTGCTGCCGATCGGCGGCCTGAAGGAGAAGGCGCTCGCTGCGCAGGACGCCGGGCTGACCCGCGTGATCGCGCCGAAGCTGAACGAGCCGGATGCCGAGGACTTCCCCAAGCACCTCCTGAAGGACATCGAGTTCATCTGGGTGGAGCGCATCGAGCAGGTGCTCGCGCAGGCGCTGGAGCCCGAGCCCCCCGCGCGCAACGGCGCCCGGCCGCCCGCGGAGGCGCGCAAGCGCGCAGCGGTCTCGCGCGACGGCACCGCGACGCGCCGGGCGCGCGCCGCCCAGCAGGCGCGCAAGCCCGCGCGCCCGAAGGCCCGCTCGAAGTAACCGCTGCTCCGGAAGAAGCCGCGATCCAGGCCGCCCGCGCTGCCGGCCTCGACGTGGAGCATGCGGAGGTCGTGTCGGTGATGGCGAATGTCCTGGTGCGCCTCGAGCCGGGGCCGGTTGCGGCCCGGGTGTCCGATGTGCTGTCGGGCATGCGCGACGTCGAGGAGGTCCTCGGGCGCGAAACGCGCATCTGCCGCGTGCTGTCCGAGGCAGGAGCGCCGGTCCCCACGCCGCTGGGCAACGCGCCGTTCGAGCATGAGGGTCGCGTGGTCACGCTGTGGGAGTGGATCGACGCGGGCTCCGGAGCGGGGGAACCGCAGGCGGGCGCGGCGGCGCTGTCCGTGTGTCATGAGGCACTCGTGGATGTGGACGAACCGTTGGAGCCATGGGACATGTTGCGCGAGGCGCGCGAGGTGTTCGTCCCGCGAGCGCCCGCGGACCTGCGCGGCGAGCTGGGCGCGCTCGGGGATGTCATATCTGCCGCCGTGGAGGACATGGACCAGTTGCGCCCCGTGCAGGGCGACCCGCACCCGGGCAACTTCATGTGGACAGCTGGCGGTCCACTATTGATCGACTGGGAGGACGCGCACCTCGCGCCGCTCGAGTGGGACCTGGCCTGCCTGGTCGGCTCGGCGCGCGTGTTCGGTGACGACTTCGGGTGGGCGGAGGCGGCGCTGGGCGCGTATCCGGGCAAGTGGGACGCGAACCGGCTGGAGCGCTGCGTGTTGGCGCGCACGTTTCAGGGCGCGGCTTTTGCAGCGGTGCTCATGTCACAGCGCCCGGAGATCGCGCCGCGGCTCGAGGCGCGGCTCGCGTGGCTGCGCGGGCGGCTGTCGTGATTGGGGGCGCGTTCACTCTCCCCGAGTCACATGCCCGACCGGTGATGCACTCGACCGCGAATCTGCTCGCTAAGCCCGGTGCGTGCCGGCGCGCTCGTACGCGTCCGCGCGCAGCGGGCGCGGCTGCCCGATCGTCCCCACTTCCGCGATGTCGCGCTGGAAGGGCAGGCCGACGGTCCAGTCCATGACGGCCCGCACCTTGCGCGCGGTGCCGGGGATCTGGCTGAGGTGGTACGTGCGCGCCAGCCACCAGGCCGGGAAGCCGCGCAACTGGAAGCGAAAGACCTTGGCGACCGCCTTGTAGCGACCGAGGTTCGCGAACTGCCCCATCGACTTGTAGCGAAACGGCCGCGGCGCGCCGATGCCGAGCGAGGCCGCCACGTTGCGGCCCGCGGTCTTACCCTGCCGTACCGCGTGCTGTGAGGTGGGCGGGCAGAACTCCACCTCGGGCCGCGGGTCGGGGACAGCCGCGCAGTCGCCGAGCGCCCACACGTTGTCCTCGCTGGGTACGCGCAGGTACTCGTCGGCCACGATGCGCCCGCGCACGTCGGTCGGCAGCCCCAGGTTGCGGATCGAGGGATGTGCCGTGACGCCCGCCGTCCACACCACGGTGCGCGTCGGCAGCACCTCGCCGGTCGCCAGCCGCACCGAGTTCGCGGTCAGCTCCTCCAGCGTGGTCCCCAGCCGGATGTCGATGCCGCGGCTGCGCAGCTCGCGGACCGCGTACTCCGCCAGGGACAAGTCGATCTCCGGCAGCACCCGGTCCATGGCCTCCACCAGCATCCACTGCATCCCGTGCAGGCGCGCGGAGGGGTACTGCTCGATCGCGTCCGCGGCGAAGTCCTGCACCTCCGCCAGCGCTTCCAGGCCGGCGTAGCCGCCGCCGACCACCACGAAGGTCAGCAGCTCGTCGCGTTCGCGCGGGCTGTCCGTGGCGTCGGCCATCTCCAGGCACTGGATCACGTGGTTGCGCAGCCAGATCGCGTCCGACAGCGACTTGAAGCCGATCGCGTGCTCCTCCAGCCCCGGAATCGGCAGCACGCGCGAGACGGACCCGTGTGCGACGACCAGGCGGTCGTACCGGCACTCGTGTTCGTGCCCTTCCTGGTCGACCATCGTGATCACCTGCCGGGCAGGATCGCGCGCGGTCACGGCGCCGATCCGTAGCCGGGAGTGACTCAGCACGTCGCGCAGGGGAGTGACCACGTGGCGCGGCTCGAGGGTGCCGGCCGCCGCCTCCGGGAGGAACGGCGTGTAGAGGAGGAAGTTGACGTCGTTGACGAGCGTGATGCGGGCGCTCTGGCGGGGCAGCAGGCGTTCGAGCGTGCGGGCCGCGTAGAAGCCGCCGAACCCGCCTCCCGATATGACGACGTCCCAGGCGATGCGCCCAAGGCTAGATGATCGCTAGCGGCCGTCCGTGAGGTTCGCCGGATCGGTGCCGTTGCGGTGCGGCGCCGCGTCGGCCACCTCCTCCAGCCGCTGCAGGCGGCGCAGCCGGGCGGGCAGCTCCTCGCGGCGGAACAGCTGCCAGCGCACCTCGCGCACGAGGGGCTGGTCGGAGGCCGAGCGGGCGCTGGGGCGGCGGGAGTCGGGGGTGGCCATGCACCTCAGGATGGAGCCTGCCGGGGTGCGGCTCTACGGCCGGGTGTCCACATTTTGCGGCCGGAGGTTGTACAGGCGGTCCGCAACCAGCGCGTTTCGGGGGCGAAAACCGGGACGATCGGGGGAAACACGTCCCGATCGCGCAATTTCGGGAGCCGGAACACAATATGTGGGGTTCCGGGTAGGGAAATCGGACTACATCTAGTAGACTGCACACATGCGTTGTCCCTTCTGCGGCCACGGCGAATCCCAGGTTGCCGACTCCCGTTTGAGCGATCCTGGTGACGCGGTCCGCAGGCGCCGGGTGTGCCGCTCCTGCGAGCGGCGGTTCACCACATATGAGCGCTACGACGAAGGGCCGCTGTACATCCGCAAGCGCCGCGGCGGGCGCGAGCAGTTCGACCGCGCGAAGGTCCTCGGCGGCCTCGAGCGGGCCGCGATCAAGCGCCCGGTCGAGCGCGAGCAGCTGGAGGCGCTGGTCGACCGGATCGTCGCCGAGCTGCGGGCGCGCGGGGGCACCCCGGGCGTGGAGGAGGTGGGCGAGCTCGCGCTGCGCGGGCTGCGCGAGCTTGACGAGGTCGCGTACGTGCGCTTCGCGTCGGTGTATCGCAAGTTCGAGGACGTGGCCGAGTTCGAGCGTGAGCTGGAGCGCCTCGGCGCGGAGCCGCCGCTGCACCACGAGCACCTCTTCGAGCCGGCCCGCGAGCGCATCCGCGGAGGTGCCGGCAGGCCCAAGTCCGTCCGAACCCGGCGTCAGTCTGCAGTGTTACCCCCTGAGGCCGGAAATCCGCTTGACGGAGGCGCTTTTCAGGAGTTGACCGAGGGAAATTTCGAGAGTTGGAGGAGTAGGTAGATGGCCAGAGTGAGAGACGGAATCGGCACGGTGCACGGGGTCCACGCAGGCGACGCGGGACTGGCCATCGAGCGGCGCTTCACCCGCCCTGACGTACACCCCTTCGACGAGCTCGAGTGGGAGCTCCGCGATGCCCTGATCGGCGACCCCGCGAAGCCGGCGTTCGAGCAGCGCGGCGTCGAGTTCCCGAAGACCTGGAGTCAGAACGCGACCAACATCGTCGCGCAGAAGTACTTCCGCGGCCAGATGGGCTCCCCCGAGCGGGAGCACTCCGTCAAGCAGATGGTGGGCCGCGTGGCCGGCACGATCGCCGGCTGGGGGCGCGAGGGCGGCTACTTCGCGACCGCGGCCGACGGCGACGCCTTCGAGGCCGAGCTCAGCCACATCCTCGTCAACCAGCTTGCGGCCTTCAACTCCCCGGTCTGGTTCAACGTCGGCTTCGAGGAGCAGCCGCAGTGCAGCGCCTGCTTCATCCTCTCGGTCGAGGACTCCATGGAGTCCATCCTCGACTGGAACACCAAGGAGGGGATGATCTTCCGCGGGGGCTCCGGCTCCGGCATCAACCTGTCCAAGATCCGCTCGTCGAAGGAGCAGCTCTCCAAGGGCGGGCTGGCGTCCGGTCCGGTCTCCTTCATGCGCGGCGCCGACGCGTGGGCCGGCACGATCAAGTCCGGCGGCAAGACGCGGCGCGCGGCCAAGATGGTCGTGCTCGACGTCGACCACCCGGACATCCGCGACTTCATCTGGTGCAAGGCGCGCGAGGAGGACAAGGCCGCGGCGCTGGCCGAGGCCGGCTTCGACATGTCGATCGACGGCGAGGGCTTCCACTCGATCCAGTATCAGAACGCGAACAACTCGGTGCGCGTCACGGACGAGTTCCTCGACGCGGTCGACAACGGCGACGAGTGGAAGACGATCGCCCGCGTCTCGGGCGAGACGATCGACACGCTGAACGCACGTGACCTGATGAACGAGATCGCCGAGGCGGCCTGGCGCTGCGCGGACCCGGGCATCCAGTACGACACGACGATCAACGACTGGCACACGTGCCCGAACACGGGCCGGATCAACGCTTCGAACCCGTGCTCCGAGTACATGCACGTCGACGACTCGGCCTGCAACCTCGCGTCGATCAACCTCCTCAAGTTCCTGCAGGACGACGGCACGTTCGACACGGCCGCCTTCGAGCACACGGTGGACGTCGTGTTCACGGCGCAGGAGATCGTGGTCGGCCCGTCGAGCTACCCGACCGACGACATCGGGCGCAACGCCCGTGCGATGCGCCAGCTGGGCCTCGGCTACGCGAACCTCGGCGCGCTGCTGATGGCGCGCGGGCTCCCGTACGACTCGCACGAGGGCCGCTCGGTGGCGGCCGCGATCACGGCGCTGATGACCGGCCGCGCCTACCGCACGTCCGGCGAGATCGCCGCGGCGATGGGGCCGTACCAGGAGTTCACGAAGAACCGCGACGCGCACCTGCGCGTGATGCGCAAGCACCGCGACGCGGCGCACGAGATCGACGAGCACGTGGAGGCCGGCCTGCTCGAGGCGGCGCACCGCTCGTGGGACGCCGCGGTCGAGTCGTGCGAGCGCCACGGCCACCGCAACGCGCAGGCCACCGTGCTGGCGCCGACCGGCACGATCAGCTTCCTGATGGACTGCGACACGACCGGCATCGAGCCCGACTTCTCACTGGTGAAGCTCAAGGAGCTGGTGGGCGGCGGCCAGATGACGATCGTCAACCGCACGGTGCCGCGGGCGCTGCGCAAGCTCGGCTACACCGACGAGCAGGTCGAGCAGATCGAGGCCTACGTCAACGACCACCGCACGATCATCGGCGCGCCGGGGCTGCGCGACGAGGACCTGCCGGTGTTCGACGTCGCGGTGGGCCAGCGCGCGATCTCGCACATGGGCCACATCCAGATGATGGCGGCCGCGCAGCCGTTCATCTCGGGCGCGATCTCCAAGACCGTGAACATGCCCGAGGACTCGACCGTCGGCGACATCCGTGACGCATATATGGACGCCGGCCGCCTGGGCGTGAAGGCGCTCGCGATCTACCGCGACGGCTCGAAGACGGCGCAGGCGCTGCGCACCGACGCGAAGTCGAAGCAGTCGAAGGACGCGCCCGCCGAGGCTGCAGCCCCGGCGCGCAAGCGGCTGCCGCGGGAGCGCGAGTCGCTCACGCACAAGTTCTCCGTCGCGGGCCACGAGGGCTACATCACCGCGGGCCGCTACGAGGACGGCTCGCTGGGCGAGATCTTCCTGACCGACATCGGGAAGGACGGCTCGACCCTGCGCGGCATGATGAACGCGTTCGCGACCGCGATCTCGATCGGCCTGCAGTACGGCGTGCCGCTGGAGACGTTCGTGCGCAAGTTCAGCTACATGCGCTTCGACCCGGAGGGCATGACGACCAACCCGGAGATCCCGTTCGCGAAGTCGCTGCCGGACTACATCATGCGGTGGCTGGCGTCGCGGTTCCTCGACCCGTCGGTCCACGAGGAGCTCGGCATCATGAGCACCGACGTCCGCGAGAAGAAGATGGCGGAGGAGGCCGGCATCGCGGGCAACGGCGGCGGGAACGGGCACTCGAACGGCGGCAACGGCCACGCCAACGGTGAGGCCAAGGCCGAGTCGCAGGCGCCGACGGCTGCGCTGACCGACAGTCCTCCGGTCGTGCCCGCGAAGATCGAGGGGCTGGACCTGGGGCCGGCGTGCTCGCAGTGCGGCGGGATGATGCAGCGCACGGGCTCGTGCTACACGTGCTCGAGCTGCGGAAACAACACCGGCTGCGGGTAGCTAGCGCTCAGGGGGCCGAGAGGGGGCCGCCGGCGTGGCAGTACTCGCCGAGTTCCTGAACGTGATCGTCCCCGTCCGGGCGCTGGAGGAACGGTATCCCGGCGGGGTCGAGGGCTACGCGCGCGCGTGCCCGAACCAAACGTTCTGCCGGGATGAGCACCTGACGCGGATCGGCTTCATGTCGCCGGCGGACGTGGAGTCATTCGTCACGTCGCTCATCACTGACACGTCGCTGAGACTGCGCGATGGAGGCAGGTTCGTGGACATCGCCGTAGTCGACACGCTCTTCGGTCCAAGCGCGCCGTGCGCGTGGCTCGAGTTCGGCGTTCGTGACGATTGCCCGCAGTGCTGGCTGAGCGGGACGGAGCCCGGAGTCGTCGCCGCGCCCGCGTTCGGCTAGCTGGGCTCGACGCGCAGCCCGGCGGTGCGCCAGGCCTGAAAGCCTCCGGCGAGGTCGGTGGCGTCGAGGCCGAGGTCGCACAGCGTGGCTGCCGCGAGGCTCGACTGGTAGCCCTCGTCGCACATCAAGATCACGCGGGTTGCGCCCTGCATCTGCTCGACCCGCCACTCCAGGCAGTTGCGGGGGATGAACATCGCCCCGGGCACGACGCCGTCACGCTCGCGCTGCGACTCGGAGCGGATGTCGACGAGCAATGCGCCGCTCGCGACCGCGGCCCGGGCACCGGCAGGGTCGAGCCGGTCGAGCCGCGCGCGGGCGGCGCTCAGCAGGTCCTCGACGGTGCTTTTCGCCATCGCGCTTGCAGCCTAATTGCCTCAGACCGCCGGACGGCCTATCGTCACGGGCATGCTGCGCCGGTTCCTCGTCACCTGGGTGTTCAACTTCGTGGCCCTCTGGGCCGCGGCCGCGCTCCTCAGCGGCATCGACTACGACGGCATCGGGGTGCTGATCGTGGCCAGCCTCGTGTTCAGCGTCGTGAACATCTTCGTGCGGCCGGTGGTGATCTTCTTCACGCTGCCGCTCGTGATCGTGACGCTCGGCATCGCGCTCTTCTTCATCAACCTGTTCATGCTCTACCTGACGAGCTGGGTCGTCGACGACTTCACGATCGACGGCTTCTGGTGGGCGGTGCTCGCCACCATCATCGTGTGGCTGGTCAACACGATCCTGGAGGCGTTCTTCGGGGACGACCTGCGGACCTCCGGGCGGCGGCGCCCGGACGTCGTCGACAGCCGCTACTAGCCGGCCCCCACCTCACGCCTCGTGGCCGGGCTCGATGCGCTTGGCCCGATGGAAGGGGAACTGGCCGCCCGCGTGCTCCTTCTCCGCGGTCACGGGCTCCAGCACGAACGCGACGTGGTCGCCCGCGTCCGTGCGCTCCAGCACCCTGCCGGCGAACCGGTTGCGGCAGCGATCGAGCAGCGGGACGCCGCCGGGCCCCGCAGTCCACTCACAGCGCGCGAACTTGTCGATCTCGTCGCCGGTCTCTCCCCCGAACAGCTCGGCCAGGTCCCCCGCGTCGGCCGGGAGGAAGTGGACCGCGAGCACATCCGCCTCGCGGGCCACCCGGTACGTGCGGTTCTGCTTCGACAGGCACACCAGGAAGCGCGGCGGGTCGATGCTCGACTGGGTGGCGAAGCCGACCAGGCAGCCGGAGCGCTCGCTCCCGCTGGCGGTCGTCACGACGAACATCGGGTAGTCGAGCTCCGAGACGAGCGCGTTGAAGGTGTCACGGGGGTCCGCCATCGCTGACTATTCTTGCGCTGCGGTGACCGATGAAGCACAGCCGGACCACGCAGGCGCGGCGACCGCGGCCCAGGGTGGACGGGCCCACTTCAAGACCGACGACAAGTTCCTGCGGGGCAAGAACGGGCGCCTGTTCCTCGCCAACGACGCCAACCGCGTCCTGGGGCAGCACTCGGGGGAGGTGCGCTTCAGCGACGAGGAGGTGGCCGCCTGGCGGCGCATCCTCGAGAGCCGGGCCGCCTGGCTGGATCACACGGTCGGGGCGTCGTACCTCCACGTCGTGCCTCCCAACGCACACTCCGTCTTCCCGGAGGACCTGCCGGACGACGTCCCGAGCGGGCCGCAGCGGCCGATCCACCAGCTGCTGTCCCATCTGGAGCAGACCGGCTCGTTCGCCCGCGTCGTGTATCCGCTGGAGGAGCTGATGGCGGCCAAGGGCGGCGAGTTGCCCGTCTACCCGCGGACCGAGACCCACTGGACCGACTACGGCCAGTTCCTCGCCTACCGGCGCGTGATGGAGGCCGTGAAGGAGCAGGTGCCGGTCGACGAGGTCCAGCAGTCGGAGGTCGTCTTCAGGACGGCGGAAGAGACGGGCGACCTCGGCTACAAGACGCGCCCGCCGGAGACGTCGCCTCACGTCTGGGCGTCGGTCGGTGGCCGCGGCACGCGCCTGGTGTTCGACAACTGCGTGTCGAACAGCGGGTCCATGATCGTGACCGAGTCCGACGCGGAGACAGATGCACGATGCCTCGTCGTGTCGGACTCGTACGGGTACGGAATGCTCACGTTCCTGGCGCCGTCGTTCCGCCGCCTCGTGTTCGCACACACGGCGGCGCTCGACTACGAGCTGGCGGAGGAGGAGCGCCCGGACGTCGTGATCAGCATCCTGAACGAGCGCTTCATGATCATCCTCCCGAACGATCCCGTCGGCCCGCCCACGCGCGCGGTCGCCGCGTGGAAGCTCGAGTCCGGGACGGTGCGGCCGCGCCTGGCGGTGTGGCCGGACGCCGAGACAAAGGCCGCGGGCAGGGGTTAGGGGACCGATGGCCGGGCTCCCGTCCGTTCGCGCCGCGCGTCCCGCCGCCCTCGTGCTGGCGGCGTGCCTGCTGCTGTCCGGGTGTGGTGGGAGCGACGACGACAAGCCCAAGCTCAAGGCAAACGAGACGGACATGGCTTTCGCGACCGACATGCTCGACCATCACGAGCGGGCGATCGATGCGGCCGACCTCGCGCCCCGCCTCGCCGAGGACCGGGAGATCCGCCGGGCCGCACAGGACCTCGTGCTGCTCCAATCGCCCGAGACCCAGGTGCTCCGGGTGGTGCGGCGCACTCTCGCCGACGGCGGGGTGGAGCCCGGCGACCTGGGGGTCCCCCGGTCGGAGCTGGACCCCGCGGAGCTCCGCGCGGCGGATGACTTCGACGCCGCCTACGCGACGGAGATGATCGCCCACCACGAGGCGGCGATCCGCATGTCGGCCGCCGAGCGCCGCGCCGGCATACACGAGGAGCTGCGCCGCATGTCCGGCGACATCACCGATCTGGCGCGGTTCCAGATCCGCCAGCTCGAGCGGTGGCAGCGGGGCGGCTGAGCGGCTAGCCGGGCGAGTCGACGGCGCGCAGCCTCGCCATGCGCTCCCGGGCCGCCCCGTTCAACTGCCCGGACGCGTCCCCGTGGGCCTGAGGATCGGTGAACGGCGCGACCAGCTCGCTGAGCGTCAGGTCGCCCAGCATGGAGTTCTGGAAGTTCGGGTGCGCCATGACGGCGTCGGGGAAGAACCGGTAGTGGTTCCGGCGCCCGCGGCGCTCCCGCGAGATGTAGCCGCCCTCCTCGAGCTCGGCGATGATCCGGTGCGCCGCGCGTTCCGTGATGCCCACGGCATCGGCGATCTCCCGCAGGCGGATCTGAGGCTGATGCGCCACGCACAGCAGGACGTGCGCGTGATTGGTGAGGAACTTCCACGCGGTCATCCGTGACCTCGGCCGATGGTTGGGCGAAAGTGTTTTCTGGACCTCAATGTCAGGAAACGGCGGGCTCTGAGGCTGCCGGTACTGGTCCTCCCCGTCCTGTAGCACTACCCCGGATGCCGCCTAAATAGTCGCGCCCGGCCTTGACACGGCCGTCGCGCTTGTGTTTATTCGGCCCGACAGCTCCAGCCACGGTGGCTGCGGCACGGGGGAGAGGCAGGGAACCAAGTGACGCTTCACGCGCGGAAGGTCGTACAGGCGCTGCTTGTCGCGGCGGCGGTAATGCTGGCGGCGGCACCGGCCGCGATGGCGAACCATTCGACCAAGGACCACGTGTCGATCGGGCCGAGTGGCGGTAACGGGGCGGTGGACGCGTTCTTCAGCTTCAGCTCCAGCGACGGCTCCCGCGCGTTCTTCGAGACACCGGAGTCGCTCGTGGCCGGGGACACCGACGCGGCATACGACCTGTACCAGCGCCAGGCTGGGTCGACGACGCTCATCTCGACCGGGCCCGCCGGGGGCAACGGCAACTTCGACGTCTTCCCCGCGGACGTATCGGCCGACGGCTTGCACGTCTTCTTCGAGACCGAGGAGCAGCTCGTCGCGGGCGACACCGACGGCTTCTTCGACATCTACGAGCGCTCGGGCGGCACGACGACGCTCATCTCGACCGGCCCCACGGGAGGCAACGGGCAGTTCGACGTGTTCTTCCACGACGTCTCCATCGACGGGGCGCGGGTGTTCTTCGAGACCGAGGAGCAGCTCGTCGCCGGCGACACCGACACCCAGGCCGACATCTACGAGCGCACGGGCGGCTCGACGTCGCTCGTCTCCACCGGCAACGGGAACTTCCCGGCCGTGTTCGCGGGCATCTCGCAGGACGGGACGCGGGTGTTCTTCGAGACCGAGGAGTCGCTCGGCGCTGGCGACGCCGACAGCAACTTCGACATCTACCGGCGGCAGAGCGGGACGACGACGCTGATCTCGACGGGCAGTCCCGGCGGGAACGGGCCGCACGACGCCTTCTTCCGGGGATCGTCGCAGGACGGCACGCGGGTCTTCTTCCAGACCGACGAGTCGCTCTCGGCGTCGGACAGCGACACGAGCAGTGACGTGTACGAGCGGTTGGGCAACACGACGACCCTCGTGTCCGCTCCGGGCAACGGCGCCTTCCCGGCGACCTACGTCGGGAACTCGGGCGACGGCAGCCGCGTGTTCTTCGAGACCGCCGAGGCGCTGGCGGGGGGCGACACGGACACCTTCGTGGACGTGTACGAGCGCTCGGCCGGCACGACCAGCCTCGTGTCCGCGGGCACGCCGGGCAACGGCAGCTTCGATGCGCGCTATGCGGGCAGCTCCACCGACGGCAAGCTCGTCTTCTTCGAGACGCGCGAGTCGCTCGCCGCGGGCGACACCGACTCCGCGTTCGACGTCTACGAGCGCGCGAACGGCACGACCACCACGCGCCTCTCGTCAGGGCCGGGCGGGGGCAACGCGCCGATCGACGCGAGCTTCGCCGGGACATCCCTGGACGGCACGCGCGTGCTGATCGAGACGACGGAGTCGCTCGTCGTCAGCGACTCGGACTCGGTCAACGACGTCTACGAGCGCTTCCTCGGCACGACCACGCACATCTCGACCGGCCCAACCGGGGGCAACGCGGCGATTGCGGCGTTCTTCGCCGGCATCAGCGACACCGGGGCGCGGATCTTCTTCGACACCCGCGAGTCGCTGATGTCGAGCGACACGGACACTGCGCGCGACGTGTACGCGGCCGACATCGCCGCGTACGCGCGGCCCAAGTCCGCGGCCACGATCAACGTGGCGCTGGTGCCGGCCTTCCAGCAGTGCACTGCGCCGAACCGCACCCACGGGCCGCCGCTGGTGTTCGGGTCCTGCAATCCGCCGGCAGTCACCTCGAGCCAGCTGACCGTGGGTGCACCCGAGGTCAACGGCCAGGTGGCGAACGCGACGGGCAGCGCGAAGTACAAGGCGATCGCGGGCACGGCCGGCGGGCCGGACGACTCCGACGTGAGTTTCGCGTTGCGGTTCTTCGACGTGCGCGTACAGGGCACGCTGGCCGACTACGCAGGACAGCTCCAGGGCACCACGACGGTCCGGATCACGGACAGGCTGAACGGGCCGTCCCAGACCGAGACAGGGACCGGCACCGATCTGGAGCTGCCCGTGACCGCGCCGTGCACGGTGACCGCGAGCACGAGCATCGGCTCCACCTGCAGCGTCACGACGACGTTCGATGCCGTCACGCCCGGGTCGGTTCCCGAGGGGAAGCGGTCCGTGTGGGAGCTCGACCGGATTCGCGTGAACGACGGCGGTGCCGACGGAATCGTCGCCACGACTCCGAACACGCTCTTTGCCACGCAGGGGCTGTTCGTCCCGTGAGTCCCGGCTGACCGGGCGCCCGCTGTCGACATAGCCGCCCGTTCGGGCTGGCGCGAACGCTAGGCTGGCCGCCGTGCCGGGCCTGCTCTCGATCGAGCCGCACGGCGAGGTGGCCGTGGTGACGCTGCAGCGTCCCGAGAAGCGCAATGCGCTCTCGATCGACCTGCGCGTCGAGCTGGCCGACGCCTTCGCGCGGCTGGCCCGGGACGACGGCGTCGCCTGCATCGTCCTGACGGGCGCCGGGACGGCGTTCTGCTCGGGCATGGACACGACGCAGTTCGGCGGGGACCGCGAGCACCGCCGCCGCCTGGTCGAGACCAGCACGGAAGCCTTCCACGCCGTCGGCCGCTGCCCGAAGCCGGTCGTCGCGGCCGTGAACGGGCCCGCGCTCGCCGGCGGATTCGCCCTCGCGCTGCTGTGCGACGTGCGGATTGCCTCCGAGCGGGCGACCTTCGGCTATCCCGAGCTGCCCATCGGCATCCCGCCCAGCTATGCGGCGGCGCGCGCGGCAGTCAGCCCCGGCGTCGCGCGGGACCTGTGCCTCACGGGGCGCGTGTTGGACGCGGCCGAGGCGCTGCGGCTCGGCATCGTGCTCGAGGTGACCCCGCCCGACGACCTTCAGGACGCCGCGCTGGCGAAGGGCCAGGCGATCGCGCGCATGCCGCGCGCCGCCATCCAGGAGACCAAGCGCCGGATCCTGTTCGACGGCGAGCGGACGTGGGGCGCGCTGTTCGACGACGAGGAACGGGTCTTCCGGGCGGCGCTGCTCGACGGCGACCCCGAGCCGGCCGCTTAGCCCGCTGTCGCCGCGGTGCGGCCCAGCCCGGCCGCCGCCACGACCCGTGTGGCCGGCGTGCCCATGTCGTCGAGAACGCCGTCGAGGCGGTCCCCGGCGAGGTCGCGGACCTTGCGCAAGAGCTGCGCCTCGTCCATCGGGCGCCGCGGCGAGCCCAGCGGCCAGTCGACCTGCGCCGCGCGGCCGTCGGCGGCCTCGACGCGGGCCGCCATCTCCCCGAGCGCCGGGTCCGTGCGTACCGTGATCCGCCGGGCGACATCGCGCGCGCCGGCGTCCACCCCCGTGAAGTCGGACACTCCCGGCGCGCCGTGCAGCAGCGCGAACGCGGCGAGGTAGGCGGGCGCGAACTTCGCCTCCAAGCCGTCCGCCGGGTCGGAGCGGGCCGCGGCCGCCCGTGCGACGGGATGCAGGTGGACCGTGGCCTCGTCCGGCACCGGACCCTGTGCGCGGAGCGCGAGCGCGGCTTCGATCGTGCTGTGCGTGGCCAGGCAGCACGGGTAGGCCTTGATCCAGTTCTCCGCGATCGCGCGCGCGTCGCCGCCCGCCGGCCACGGCACGCCGAAGACCTGCTCGAACCCGGCCGCGGCGCTCCGGACGTCCGCCAGCGGCACGCGGGCCCCGTGGCGCGCGAGCAGTGCCGCGTGCAGGCCGGTTGCGGCCGCGAGCCCTACCTGCAGGGCTTTCCCGTCGGAGCCGAACGCCGCGCGCAGGCCGCCCGCGCGCAGCAGCGCGAGCGCCACGGCGACATCCGCCTGCTCCGCCGGGAGGCCGTGCAGATGCGCCGCCGCGACCGCCGCGCCGGCGCTCCCGCAGACG
Organism: Solirubrobacterales bacterium; assembly: GCA_035650255.1. Lineage (GTDB taxonomy): Bacteria > Actinomycetota > Thermoleophilia > Solirubrobacterales > JBBDJG01 > DASRIA01. The sequence continues at coordinate 75,323 of DASRIA010000041.1, read as the reverse complement.
GCGGTGGGATGCCAGCCCTGCTCGTACAGCGCCGGGTGCCCTGCCCGTGCGAGCGTCGCGGTCGCCTCGAACCCGTGCGCGTAGGCGTCCAGCACCGCCCCCAGGTCGCGGTCCAGCCCGGCTCCCACCAGCAACGCGACCGGCGCGACGGCCGCGCTGGCATGCACCAGGCCGGGCGACCAGGTGTCGTCGTAGTCGAGCACGTGGCCGGCGGTGCCGGCCCAGGTCACGCGCTCCAGCAGGCCGTCGCCCGCGGCGCGGGCCGCGAGCGCCGCCGGCTCCTCTGATCCACGGGCCGCACACGCGAGCCAGTCGAGGAAGGCGACGCGATAGGGGGACGGCGCCTCCATGCGCCGATTCTAGGAGCGGTCAGGCAGCCAGGGCCCGATCGGGCAGCGCCACGCGGCGCAGCAGTGCGCCGAGCCGCCCGGGGAGCACCTCGTCGAGCACGGCGCGCAGCGAAGTCTCCGGCGGGAGCGCCCGCTCGACGCGGTAGGCGGCGCGCATCCCGTGCTCGAGCAGGGGCCCGTGGGCGGGTGAGGCCGGCTCGACCCCGATCGCGGCCAGCGACTCGCGCACGTAGCGCTCGAGATCGCGCACGTCGCGGAGCGTGTGCACCGTTCGCGTGAGCTGGGGGGAAGGCGCCGGGATCATCTTGACCTCTTTCTCCATGAGGTTGCTGGACAAGGACCCGAGACTAGCACAGGCAGGCCCATACCCGTCTTTGTCAATCGACTTTGAGGGTTTGTGCTATCGTGCCGCGCCAAGTTTTCCTACAGGAACGATAGACAAAAGGGGGAATGACCACTCATGAGCGCCGGTAAGCGAGTTTCGATCGCGACCCTTCCGTTGCTGCTGCTGGCAGCCATCGGGCTGACGGCATGCGGCGGCACCTCGGAGTCGTCCGGGAGTGGAGGCAGCGTCAGCTTGATCGCTTACTCGACGCCGCAGGAGGCGTACGAGGAGATCATTCCCGCCTTCAAGCAGACGAGTGACGGCGAAGGCGTCGGCTTCAAGCAGTCCTACGGGGCGTCCGGCGACCAGGCCCGGGCCGTCGAGGCCGGCTTGAAGGCCGATGTCGTGGCGCTCTCGCTCGCGCCCGACGTCGACAAGCTGGTCGAAGCCAACAAGGTGGCGAAGGACTGGAACCAGGACGAGTTCGACGGCTTCGTGACGAACTCGGTGGTGGTGCTCCTCACGCGAGAGGGGAACCCGAAGAACATCAAGACCTGGGACGACCTGCTGAAGCCCGGCGTCGAGGTGATCCAGCCGAACCCGTTCACGTCCGGCGGCGCGAAGTGGAACATCATGGCCGCCTACGGCGCCCAGCTCGAGGCCGGCAAGACCGAGCAGGAGGGCAAGGAGTACCTGCGCGAGCTGATCGACCACGTTCCGGTACAGGACAAGAGCGCGCGCGAGGCGTTGCAGACCTTCGTCGGCGGCAAGGGCGACGTGCTGCTCGCCTACGAGAACGAGGCGATCACCGCCCAGCAGAAGGGCGAGAAGGTCGACTACGTCATCCCGGACGGGACGATCCTGATCCAGAACCCGATCGCCGTCGTGACGGGTGCGAGCGACAAGGCCACGAAGTTCGTCGAGTTTGCGCGCGGCGAGGAGGCCCAGCGGATCTTCGGCGAGAAGGGCTACCGGTCGGTCCGCGAGGACCTGGTCGACGAGACCAAGTATCCGCAGCCGAAAAACCTGTTCACGATCGACGACCTCGGCGGCTGGCCGGCCGTCAACAAGGAGTTCTTCGACCCCGAGGACAGCGTGATGGCGTCGATCAACCAGGACGAGGGCTTCCCGACTGAGAAGTAACGCCACAGCCGCACCGGCTCCGTCCGGAATTCGCTGGCGAGTGCCGCGCATCCCTGGCGCGGCACTCGCCGGTGGCATATCGATGCTCTACCTGAGCATCATCGTGCTGATCCCGCTGGCCGCCGTGGTCGCGAAGTCACTCGAGCTCGGGTGGGACCAGTTCTGGACCGCGGTCACGAACGAGCAGGCAGTGGCCGCGCTCCGCCTCACGGTCATCGCGTCGTTCGTCGTGGCCGCGATCAACGCGCTGGCCGGCACGCTGATCGCCTGGGTGCTCGTGCGCGACGAGTTCCGCGGCAAGAAGATCGTCAACTCGCTGATCGACCTGCCGTTCGCCCTGCCCACGATCGTGGCGGGCCTGACGCTGCTGGCGCTCTACGGGCCGCGCAGCCCGGTGGGCCTGGACATCGCCTATACCAAGGTCGCCGTGATCCTGGCGCTCCTGTTCGTGACGCTGCCGTTCGTCGTGCGAACCGTGCAGCCGGTGCTGATGGAGCTCGACCGCGACATGGAGGAGGCGGCCGCGTCGCTCGGCGCCAGCGACCTCACGATCTTCCGGCGCATCATCCTGCCGAACCTCGTGCCGGCGATCCTGGCCGGCGTGGCGCTGGCGTTCGCGCGGGCGGTGGGGGAGTTCGGGTCGCTCGTGCTGATCACGGGCAACCTGCCGTTCGAGACGGAGGTCTCCTCCGTGTTCATCTTCGGCCAGATCGAAAGCGATCGCGTGGTCGGCGCGGCCGCTGTCTCCGTCGTGCTGCTCGTGATCTCGTTCGTGGTGCTGCTCGGCATCACGTTCGTCTCGCGCTGGGGGTCGAGATATGAGGAATAGGCTCGCGCTGCGCTTCGTCGCGCTCGGCTATCTCTTCCTGCTGCTCGCCGCGCCGGTCGGCCTGGTGTTTTGGCGGACCTTCGAGAACGGCCTCGGGCCCGCGTGGGAGGCCGTCACGACGCCGGAGGCGCAGCACGCCTTCTGGATGACTCTGTTCATGGTGATCGTCGCGGTCCCGATCAACACCGTCTTCGGCGTGATCACGGCGCTCGTGCTCGTGCGCCACCGCTTCCCCGGCAAGGCGCTGATGAATGCCGCCATCGACCTGCCGTTCGCGATCTCCCCGGTGGTGATCGGGCTCGCGCTGATCCTCGTGTACGGCAACGACGGCTGGTTCGGCGGCTGGCTCACCGAGCAGGGGATCCAGGTGATCTTCTCCTATCCGGGCATGATCCTCGCGACGATCTTCGTGTCCCTCCCGTTCGTGGTGCGCGAGGTCGTGCCCGTCCTCCGGGAGATCGGGACGGAGCAGGAGCAGGCCGCCTCGACGCTCGGGTCGACCTGGTGGCAGACGTTCTGGCGGGTCACGCTGCCGTCGATCCGGTGGGGCCTGACGTACGGCGTGGTGCTGGCGACCGCCCGCGCGCTGGGGGAGTTCGGGGCTGTGTCGGTCGTCTCCGGGAAGTTGTCGGGCGAGACCGAGACCGCGACCCTGTTCGTCGAGCAACGGTTCCACCAGTTCGACCTCACGGGCGCATATGCCGCATCGGTCGTGCTGGCGATGATGGCGCTCGCAGTGCTGCTCTCCATGAATCTCGTCAACTCGCGCAGGAGGTCGTAGGGATGGCTGCCACAGGCATAGAGGTACAGGGGGTCTCGAAGTCGTTCGAGGACTTCCAGGCGCTGCGGGACGTGTCGATCACCGTTCCGGAGGGCTCGCTGACCGCCCTCCTGGGCCCCAGCGGCAGCGGCAAGTCGACGCTGCTGCGCGTGATCGCGGGGCTCGAGCAGCCCGACAGCGGCCGGGTGCTGATCTCCGGGCAGGACGCCACCCGCATGCGCCCGCAGGACCGCGGCGTGGGCTTCGTGTTCCAGCACTACGCGGCTTTCAAGCACATGACCGTCTTCAACAACATCGCCTTCGGACTCAAGATCCGAAAGCGGGAGAAGAATCAGACCAGGGACAGGGTCCACGAGCTGCTCGACCTCGTGCATCTGAACGGCTTTGCCGACCGATATCCGTCGCAGCTCTCGGGCGGCCAGCGCCAGCGCATGGCACTGGCCCGCGCCCTGGCGGTGGAGCCGAAAGTGATGCTCCTCGACGAGCCGTTCGGCGCCCTGGACGCGCGCGTGCGCAAGGACCTGCGCATCTGGCTGCGCAGGCTGCACGACGAGGTCCACGTGACGACCGTGTTCGTGACCCACGACCAGGAGGAGGCGATGGACGTCTCAGAGCAGATCGTGGTGATGAACGAGGGCGACGTGGAGCAGATCGGAAAGCCCCGCGACCTGTACGAGGAGCCTGCGAACGAGTTCGTGATGAGCTTCATCGGGCCCGTGAACCGGATGGGCGACGCGTTCGTGCGCCCGCACGACATCGAGGTGATGCTGGAGCCGAACGGGACCAGCAAGGAGGCGCAGGTCGACAGGATCGTGCACCTGGGCTTCGAGGTGCGCGTGGAGTACACGCTGCATGACGGCGAGACCGGCTGGGCGCAGCTCACCAAGGCCGAGGCCGACCAGCTCGAGCTCACCAGCGGGCAGATCGTCTACGTGCGCGAGGGCGAGGCCCGCGTGTTCGACCCGGGCGACCGCAAGGCGCCCGATGACGGAGACGAGATCCTGGCGCAGGGCTAGTGGGTGGTCCAGGCCTGCGGGTCGCTCGTGATCTGCTCGATCACCTCGGGCAGCTCGCCGCTCGCGATGTCGGCGATCGTGGTCTCCTCCAGCACTGCCCGCAGGTTCGCGCGGACCGCCACCCACAGCTTGCCGAGCGGCTCTGCGGCACCCTCGTACTTGACGGTCTCGGGCGGCTCGCCCCGCACGCTCGCGAGGGGGCCCTCGACCGCGCGGATCACGTCCGCGATGCGGATCTCGTCCGCCGGCTTCGCGAGCCAGTAGCCGCCCTCGGTGCCGCGCTGGCTGCGAACGAGGCCGGCGTGCTTGAGCTCGCCGAGGATGTTCTCGAGGAACTTCAGCGGGATCCCCTGTGCCTTCGACAGCGTCTCGCCCTTGATCGGGCCCTCGCCTCCTGAGGCAAGCTCGGCCGCCGCGCGCACGGCGTAGTCGACCTTTGCGGAAACACGCATGTCCCTATTTTTCCATGGGATTGGGGGAGAACCTTTGTCGGCCGATTCGAGGTGAGAGCGTTTGTGGCTGTAGTACGACCCTCAACGCTCTCACCTCGCGTCGCCGCGGAGGGCGCACACGCCCGGAGGGCGCGCGCGGTGCGCCTACGTCAGCGCCCGCACGAGCGCGGTCGCGGCGGCGGCGCTGACCATCGTCACCACGAGCGACCGGCGCAGTGCCAGGGCTCCCGCCGCTGCGGCAAGCCCGGCCACGCGGGCGTCGAGCACCAGGTCCTGGTCCTCGGCCACCGTCTGGGTCACCACGAGCGCCGACAGGAGGGCCGCCGCGAGCAGGGAGATCACCCGCAGGGCGGGCGCAGGCAGCGCGCGGCCGCCGAACACGACCGGGCCGGATGCCTTGATCGCCGCCGTCGCCGCCGCGAGGGCGGCGATCGTGATCCAGACCTCCGTCATCGCCGCACCAGCCCCAGCGCAGCGCCGGCGCACGCCGCCAGCACCGGCACGCCGGGCGGGGCGACCGGGATCAGCACGAGGGCCAGCGCCGCGCCGATCAGCGCGGCGCCCACGCTGATCCCGTCGCGCAGCTCGTTGACGAGCAGCGCCAGGAAGAAGGCCGGGAAGACGGCGTCCAGCCCGAGGTCGTCGGGGTTGCCGATCACGTCGCCGGCCAGCACGCCGATCGCCGTCCCGGCTACCCAGGCCGGGTACTGCATCAGGGTGGCGCCGAGCATGTAGGGCACGTCGTACCGGCCGCCGCCGCGGTGCGCGATCGCCCACGACGCGTCCACGAGGCCTTGGCCCACGACCGCGCGCGCGGCCGCCCGCCCGCGCAGGGAGGGCGCGATCGAGATGCCCATGGGGACGAAGCGCAGGTTGAGGAGGATGCCCGCGACGATGGCCGCCGCCGCGCTGCCGCCGTCGGCCAGTACCGCGGTGGCTGCGAACTGAGCCGCCCCGGCGAACACGACTGCGGACATCACCACCGGCGCGACGTGGCCCATGACCGGTTCCGCCACCACTCCGAAGGAGACGCCCAGCAGCAGTCCGGCCGCCCCCAGCGGGAGGCCCGCGCGGGCGCCGGGGCCGACGCGGGCGGCCAGATCGCGCTTACGCATCCGGAGATGGTGGCAGGCAGGCCGATGCGGGCCGCGCCGGGCGCGGCGCGAGGTGCTTAGGGCACGAACACGCCCTGGCGGGCGAACAGCGTGTTCGGCGCCGTCGACAGCAGGCCGTCCGCGCCGCCGTCGAAAACCTGCAGGGCGCCCAGCTCCCACGAGGCGCGGTCGCCTTCGCCGATCACGCCGGGCACCACGGCATCGAGCGTCGTGACGAGGTTGCAGGTCCCCCCGATCGTGGTGTCGGGCGTCGCCGTGCACGTCGCGGGCGCGTCCAGCGGGAAGTCGCTCACCGTCGCGGGATCCGACCCTCCGCCTGCACCTTCGTCGTTGTCCCGGTCGGTGATGCGCACCACCGACTCGATCTGGAGCTGCCCGGTGTAGTCGGAGAGGTCGCTCTGCTTGCGCACGTCGGTGAGGGCCAGCCGGAGATTCACGTCCGCCTCGTCGGCGGGCGTCAGCGGGTTGCCCGGGACGACGCGGAGGGTCACGCTGCCCGTGGAGTTCGCGACCCGGCCGTTGGCGTCGGGCGCCCCCACCGTGAGGTACGACGAGCGCTGCTCGGGCGGGTTGCAGGACCCGAACGCGAGCGGCGGCCCATGCTGCCGGTTGGGAGCGGCGCAGGCCTTGAAGGCCGGGACGAGCGAGATCTCTACGGGGGAAGCGCTCTTGGTTCGGACATATCCGCGCGGCCGGTGTCCCTGCACCTCGACCGCCTGCTGGTAGGTGGGCCGGTTGATCCAGTGGATCGTGGGGACTGTGACGGCGCCGATCGGGCGGAAGCGCACCGAGTCGAAGCACCACTGGTCGCTCTTGCCTGCGGGGCATCCGCTCACCCGCTGCACCCCGGCGGTGCCGGAGTCCTCGTCGTACAGCTCGGTGGCGGGCACGCCGATTGCGTCCGCGAGTGCCTGGCGCAGCGCGTCGCGGCACGCAGTCAGCGACCCGTTGCCGCAATACGTGCGCGAGAACGGATCCGCGGCCGACTGGCCGAGCACGCGGCGCAGGTCCTTCGAGACGTAGCCCCACCAGCCGTCCTGGTACGCGCTGCCGAGGTGCTGCCCGTGGTTGTTGGGCTCGTTGTCGAACGCCAGCACCGAGTGCACCGCGTCGAAGAACGCCGACCCCATCTCCGGCTCGAACTCCGCCTCGAGCAGCCGCGGCCACCACGCGTCCATGATCTGGATCGCGCTCGAATGCTCGTACTGGCCGCTCTGGTCGCGGTCGATCCGGTGCGCGCCGGCGGCCAGCCAGGCCTGGAGAGTGCTCACGGCGCTCGCCAGCTGCGGGTTGCTCGGCGTGCCCACGACCTGGAGCAGCAGCGGCAGCGTCTGCTTGCCGCGCAGGTCGACGGTGCCCGCCTCTTCCATCGAGTCGATCGCCTCCGGCAGGCTCATCTTGCCGGCGCCCGCGATGCGCGGGTCGATCTCCTCGTCCAGCGAGTCGGAGCGGTAGATCGGCCCGTATCCCCACTGGCCGTCGGCGGAGTCGAACTCGGGGGCCTGCTTGTTGTTCCAGGACGTGATGTAGTCCTGGTTGATCACCTGCGGGTGCTCCTCGAAGGGCGTGTAGTCGGCGCTCTTGAAGTGCGTCTCCCAGCCCTGCCAGTCGTACTCGCCCGTGCCCCAGTTGGGCAGGTCGGGGTCGGCGCCCTCGGCCCGCACCGGGTTGTCGCCGGAGTTGAAGTACCCGATGTCGCGGTTGTCGGCGTAGAACCAGTTGAACGTGAAGTTGATGTCGGAGACGACGCGCTGGAAGTCCTCGACGTTCTGGACCTTCGACGGCCGGTTGAGGTCGGCGAACGCGCGCGCCGAGTCGGCCTCGTGGAAGTACGTCGAGCGCTGGCGCGCGAACGCGACCGGCTGCCCGTCGACCGTGCCGCGCTTCGCGACGATCCCGTGCACCGTCCGCTGGGCCTGGAGCGTGAACGTCTCGGGCGGCGAGGGATCACCGGGGTTCGGGGTGATGTTGTTGACCCGCGTGAGCGTCTCCATCTCGCGGCATTCGCCCTTGTAGAGGTAGTGCGTGGACTGCACGTCGGGCTCCGAGCCGTCGGGCTCGCAGAGCTTCTCCGCGAAGGTGTCGATGATGTCCTGGCCCGCCGACGTGGCCGACCACGCGAAGTCCTGGCCGCGGCCGAGCAGGACGTAGGGGCTGACCCCGGCGAACGCCGCGCCCTGCGCGTCGAGGTCGGGGCCGTGCAGGTCCAGCTCGAGCAGGATCTCCGGCATGAAGTAGGCCACCTGCGGGCCCATCACCGCGACCGGGCGGCCGGACTCCGACTCGGCGCCGGAGACCAGCAGCGCGTTCGAGAAGCCGCCCAGCTGCCGCAGGCCCTCGAACAGCGGCTCGGCTCCCGGTACCAAGGGCGTCGAAGAGTTGTTGGGCGGGTCCACCAGCGAGCCCTCGTCGGGCAGCGCCACGCCTGCGCTGCCGCGCTCGGTCGGGTATGGGAACGACCCGTTGCCGCTCTTCACCGTGGTGGGGGCCTCGGGGTCGTCCTGGCGGCGGAAGTCGCGCCAGGCCTGCTCTCCGGCCGCGCCGCCGAAGCGATCCCTCGCCTCCTCGAGCGCCACCGCGCTGCCGAGCTCGCCGCCGCCGCCCTTACCGAAGATCCCGCCGATCAGGGCCGCGGTCGCGATCACGTCGGTGCCCTGCCAGTCCTCGAGCGGCTTGCCGATCGCGGCGTATTCGTAGGGCATCTTGGTGGGATCGGACCGGGCCTCGCTGATGTACTGGTTGATGCCGGCGACGTAGTCGACGAGGTCCTGCTGGAGCGCCGCGCCCTGGGCGCCGTAGAAGTCGTCGGCCAAGTCGATCTGCTCCTGCAGGTCGGCCTCGGTGTAAGGCGCGTTCGCCCAGACGTCGGCGTCCATCGCCTTGTTCGCCCCGCCCGCGAAGCCGGACAGCTGGCCCCGGCCCGCGTGGCGCAGCACGTCCATGAAGAACAGGCGGTCCTCGGCGCTCACGTAGCCGGCGCCGAAGATCGTGTCCGAGCGCGTGAGGCCGTACACGTGCGGCACGCCGTAGCCGCTGTCCCGCTGCACCGTGACCCCGGCGCGCGGGCTGTACGTGCGCTCGACCTGGCCCGCCTGGACGCCGAAGCTGCCGTCCTTGAAGTAGCTGGGGATCTGCCCCGCGGTCAGGCCGGGCGTGGCGTAGACCAGGTTCTCGTACAGCGGCACCTGGTCCCGCGCATGCGGCGGATACGTGCCCGAGAGCTGGAACTGCGCGAACTCGACGGCGTTGAAGGTGCCGTGCGTGCCGGGCGGCAGGACGCTGTGGAAGCCCTTGTAGTCGTTGGCCTGGTAGGGCTGCACCTGGGCGGCGGCCGGGGGCACCAGGGCCAGCGCCAAGGCGGCGGCCACTACACCGAGGACTCTCGTGATTTGCGGGTAGATCCGTTCCTCCCCCGGATCCTGCTGCGACGGCGCCCTTCCCGGGCGCGCCGGAACCATATCCGAGCGCATCGGAGCCCGCAAACCGGCGTTTGGCAGCGGTCGCCCGCAGGGGTTAGGATCGCCGGGTCGCGTGGCGGCGCCGCGTGCCGCCGCGACCTGGGGGTTCATCGCAAGCGACAGCACGGGGGTTCGACGTGGGGTTTCGGGGAAGTCTTTCGGTTCGCGCCGTTTTGATCGCGAGCGTGATCGCCGCGGCGGCGCTGGCGTCATTGCCGGCCTCCGCCGGTGCCCACGCCGAGCGCGCGACGTTCTTCCCCAACCCGGACCAGGGGGCGTTCCCGCAGTACCGGACGAGCGGGCCGGCGAAGGTGGTCTGCACACCGGACACCAAGCAGCGCATCAAGTCGTTCAAGGGCCAGGTCAGGGCGCGCCACCAGAAGCTGCTGAAGGACTGCGCGTACAGCACGATCCAGGCGGCGGTCAACGCAGCCGGCAACAACACGCGCATCCTCGTGATGCCGGGCACCTACCTCGAGACCCCCAGCCGGGCCCCCGCTCCGCCCGGGTGCGAGGACGTGTACGAGCGCACCGAGGCGGGCCAGTTCGCGCTCTCCTACGAGGAGCACCGCCAGTGCCCGAACGCGCAGAACCTGATCGCGGTGCTCGGCGACACGAACGGCGACCGCATCTGCGACGCCAAGTGCAACATCCAGATCGAGGGCACCGGGCCGAGCCGGACCGACGCTCTCGTGAGCGGCGACCGCGCGAAGCTGAACATCCTGCGCGCCGACCGCGCGGACGGCATCTACGTGCGGAACATGATGTTCCAGTTCTCCGACTTCAACAACATCTACGTGCTCGAGACGAACGGGTTCCGCATCGACAACGTGCTCTCGCGCTGGAGTCGCGAGTACGGGATCCTCTCGTTCGTCTCGGACCACGGCATCTACGAGAACTGCGAGACGTACGGCAGCGGGGACTCGGGCATCTATCCGGGCTCGGGGCCCGACCGGCACGGCATTGCCGACGCGCACGGCCACGTGTACGGGATCGAGATCCGCAACTGCAACTCGCACAAGAACAACATCGGATCCTCGGGCACCGCGGGCAACGGGACGTGGTTCCACAACAACCGCTTCCACCACAACGCGATCGGCATGACCACCGACTCGTTCGCGGGCGGCCACCCGGGCATGCCGCAGGACGCCTCGAAGTTCGAGCGCAACCTGATCTACTCGAACAACTTCAACATCTTCAGCAACGATCGCGACGAGTACTGCAAGCAGCCCGCCGAGGATCGCGACCCGACCGTCGTGTGTCCCACCTTCCAGGTGCCGGTGGGCACGGGCATCCTGATCGCGGGCGGCAACGACAACATCGTCGAGGGCAACTACATCTTCGACAACTGGCGCCGCGGCACGATGCTGCACTGGGTCCCGGCCAGCTTCCGCAACGAGCCCGACCCCGCGAAGGGATCGGACACCTCGAACAACAATGCGTACGTGAACAACTGCATGGGCGTCCGGCCGAAGTCGGTCTGGGTGCCGAACTACAGCACGTGCCAGGGCTATCGCGACGCGAACGGCGTCGACTTCTGGTGGGACGAGGAGGAGGGCACGGACTGCGCGCCGGGCCCGGGGTGCGTCGACCTCGAGACGCAGAAGGGCAACTGCTGGATCGGGAATGTCGGTCCGAACGGCGCCACGCCCACCGCGGACCCGCCGCTGTCGGTGCTGCCCATCTGCCCGGGGCTCGACAACGGCTTCAAGTTCCCGAACATCGACAAGCTGCTCGAGCTGGTGCCGTGCGCGGAGTGGAACCCGCGGACGAACACCGACCCGCCCGGCTGCGACTGGTTCGAGACCCCGCCCGAGCCCCAGTGAGCCGGGTGACTACTTTTCCGCCGCTCGGGGTAAACCGGCATTCAGCAATTGCGCCGGCCGGCCGGCGGGCGCGCGTCGGGTAACGATCGTCGATGGATCAGGGGGGACAGTTGACTGCAGCCGGACAGGTTCACGCTTCTTCGATGCGCTGGGGACGGATCACAGGCCTGATCGCGGCCGTGGCACTGATGGCCGCGGCGGCGCTGATGCCGGCAAACGCCGGCGCGCACGCCGAGCGCGCCACGTTCTTCCCCGACCCGAACCAGGGGGCGTTCCCCGAGTACCGGACGTACGGTCCCGAGCTGGTGGTCTGCGCACGCGAGTCCAAGCGCTGGATCAAGGACAAGATCGAGGACCCCAGCGTGCGGCGGGCCAACGAGCGGCTGCGCTCGCGTTGCCAGTTCGACTCGATCCAGACCGCGGTCAACCGCTCCCGCAACGGCTACCGCATCAAGGTGCTCCCGGGCATCTACGAGGAGAAGCGCTGGCAGACCCCGCCGCCGGGCTGCGAGGACGAGTACCTGAACACCGGCGCGCTCTCCTACGAGCAGCATCGCCAGTGCCCGAACGCGCAGAACCTGATCGCGATCCTCGGCGACACGAACGGCGACCGCATCTGCGACTCCAAGTGCAACATCCAGATCGAGGGCACGGGGGATGACCCTGCCGACGTGCAGCTCGAGGGCCAGAAGCTGAAGCTGAACGTGGTGAGGGCCGACCGCGCGGACGGGATCTACCTGAAGAACTTCGAGGTCGAGTTCTCGGACTTCAACAACATCTACGTGCTCGAGACGAACGGCTTCCGCATCGACGACATCGTCTCGCGCTACAGCCGCGAGTACGGCATCCTGTCGTTCGCCTCCGATCACGGCATCTACGAGAACTGCGACGCGTCCTACAGCGGGGACTCCGGCGTCTACCCGGGTTCCGGGCCGAACGGGCGCCACGGCCAGCCGGACATCCACGGTCACGTGTACGGGATCGAGATCCGCAACTGCGAGTCGCACCACAACACGATCGGCATGTCCGGCACCGCCGGCAACGGGACGTGGGCGCACGACAACCGCTTCCGCGACAACTCGACCGGCGTCACGACCGACTCGTTCGCAGGCGGCCACCCCGGCATGCCGCAGGACAACTCGAAGTGGTCGCACAACCTGATCTACTCGAACAACAACGACCTGTTCAACAACGAGCGCGACCTGTACTGCCAGCAGGTGCCGTGGGAGGAGCGCGACCCGCAGAAGGTCTGCCCGACGTTCCAGGTGCCGGTCGGCACGGGCATCCTGATCGCGGGCGGCAACGACAACATCGTCGAGGAGAACTACATCTTCGACAACTGGCGCCGCGGCACGATGCTGCACTGGGTGCCCGCCGCGCTGCGCGGCGAGCAGGACCCGGCGCGGACATACGACACCTCCAGCAACAACCGCTACTCGCGCAACTGCGTGAGCACGCGTCCGGCGAACCTCTCGAACGTCAACTTCGCGACGTGCGTGGGCGTGCAGGACCGCAACGGCGTGGACTTCTGGTGGGACGAGCAGGAGGGCCAGGACTGCATCGAGGAGCAGCCGGGCTGCGTCGAGGACGACAGCGTGAAGGGCAACTGCTGGGAGAACAACACCGGCTTCGGTGGCACGTACACCAGCGACCCGATCGCGCTGCTCCTGCCGGCCTGCCCCGGCCTCGACTCGCTGCGCACGGGCAACAGCGCGAAGCAGGCGACCCTCGTGCCGTGCGCGACCTGGAACCCGGAGGACAACACAGACCCGCCCGGGTGCGACTGGTTCACGCGGCCCCCGGAGCCGTAGGCCCGGCGCCCCCCAGCCGTTAGCGTGCGAGGCATGGATGCTTCGCGCGCGGCAGCGCTCGTGATCACCGCGGCCTTGATGATGGCGGGCTGCGGAGGCGACGACGACCCGCCCAGGGATGCGCTCGCCTGGTTCGACACGCCGACGGTGATCGTCCCGCCGACGCTGAAGCAGGATCGGATCCTGCGCGCCGAGGTCCGCAACGACTCGGACCAAGAGGTGCGGGTGGAGGCCGCGGCGATCAAGGTGTACGACGAGCGCGGCCGCCCGGTCAAGGCCTCGGCCACATTCGCGGAGGGATACCTCCATTCGCTGTATCCGCCCACCCGCGGGCCGGCCACGCTGCCGGACTCCGAGCTCTCGCGGCTCGGCCGGCTGGCCGAGATCGAGCCCGGGAAGACGGCCACCCTGACCCTGTCGTGGCGCGAGCCGGCCGGGCGGCGCACCGCCGCGACGGTCGACTACGGGCAGGGGAGGCTGTCGATCCCGCCCGAGAGCGTCCGCCGCGCCGAGCGCGACCTGTAGCTCAGCGCCGCCGCAGCAGCAGGATCGTCAGCAGCAGGATCAGCGCGCCCTGCGTGCGCAGCGCGATGCTGGTGGTGTCGACCGCCGGCTTCCAGTCGACCCGATCAGCCCGGATCACGAACGCTCCGACCGGCCGAGCCTTGAACCCGAAGCCGAGGCCCGAGCCCGAACCGGTGCTCCGGTCGGCCTGACTCCCCTCACCGCCACCGCCGCCTCCCGCGCCGCGCACGCTCGCGGCCGGGATCACGACGAGGCCGTCGCGTTCGTACGGGTCGCCGTAAACACGCCTCACCGATACTGCGTCCCTCGCCTCTGCGAGAGCTTCCTGCACGTCCATCCGGCACCTCCGTACGTCGTGGTCGTCAGGGCGTGTTCTACTCCCGGCCGGTCCCTCAGTCCAGCAGGCCGCGCCGCTCTGCCATCTCGACTGCGCGAGCGCGCGAGCGCACCCCGAGCCGGCGGTACAGGAGGGAGGAGCGGTTGCGCACCGTCTTCGGCGACACGCCCAGCCGGGCGGCGATCTCCGTGACCGGCCGCCCGCCGGCCAGCAGCCGCAGCAGCTCGCGGTCGGCGTCCGGCGGCGTGCGCTGCGCACGGTGCAGCGCGAGCAGCAGGCCGAGCAGCGGCGGCGTGACGAAGTGATCGCCCGCGGCGGCCGCGCGGACGGCGGCGGTGAGCTCGGCGGACGCGTCGCCCTCCACGACGAACGCGCAGGCGCCGGCCGCCACGCAGTCCAGCATCAGATGCACGTCGGGCTGCGCGAGGGCCAGGACCACCTCCGCGGCCAGGTGCTCGCGCGCGGTTGCGCACGCCGCCGCGACGTCGCCGAGCCCGCGTTCGCACAGGACGGCCACCGCGGCCGGCTCCTGCCGCTCGGCGGGCAGCTCCGGCGTGGCGCGCACGGCGAGCCCGGGTGACTGCGCGAGCAGGCGCGCGAGGCCCAGGCGCAGCACCTCCGGCGCGCACACGAGCACCACGTCGATCTGGTCGCGCGCGGCAGTGACCTCCGTGTCCACCGCATACACATACCGCAAAAACCTTCGGCGCCGGGGCGTGTTGGTACCGTCACTCGCCGATGCAGCCCGCCGCCATCATCTGCAAGGGCGTCTGGAAGACGTTCAAGCTCCCGCACGACCGCCCCTACACGTTGAAGCAGCGCCTGCTCCATCCGCGGCGCTCGCGGCAGGCGAGCGAGCTGCACGCGCTGCGCGACGTGTCCTTCGAGGTCCGGGACGGGGAGTTCTTCGGCGTCATCGGCCGCAACGGCTCCGGCAAGAGCACGATGCTGAAGTGCCTCGCGGGGATCTACCAGCCCGATCGCGGCACGCTCGCGACGTCCGGCCGCGTCTCGCCGTTCATCGAGCTGGGGGTCGGGTTCAACCCGGAACTGACCGCGCTCGACAACGTGATCGTGAACGCGGCTCTGCTCGGGATGCCGCGCGAGGAGGCGGTCGCGCGCTTTCCCGCCATCATCGAGTTCGCGGAGCTCGAGCGGTTCGTCGACCTGAAGCTCAAGAACTACTCCTCGGGCATGCAGGTGCGCCTCGGGTTTGCATCGATGATCCAGGCGGAGGCCGACATCTACCTCGTGGACGAGGTGCTGGCGGTCGGCGACGCGCGGTTCCAGGAGAAGTGCTTCGACACCTTCCGGCGGCTGAAGAAGGAAGGCCGGACGGTGGTCTTCGTGACCCACGACCTCGCGAGCGTGGAGCGCTTCTGCGACCGGGTGGTCCTGCTCGAGCAGGGCGAGGTCGCCGCGGACGGCGATCCGCATCAGACGATCCTCACGTATCGCGAGCACGACCTCGAGCACGAGCGCAAGGGCGACGCGGACGGGGACGGCGCGGGCCGGCGGGTCGGGGACGGGGCGGCGACGATCGAGGAAGCCTGGATCGAGGGTGCCTCCGGTGAGCGCACCGCGGTCTTCCCGCAGGGGGAGCGGGTGACCGTGCGGGCCCGGGTCACGTTCGCGCAGGCGATGGACGATCCGGTGTTCGGCCTCGTGGTGAAGGGCGAGGGCGGGGAGCAGGTGATGGCCACGAACACCCTGCTGACCGACACCCCCACGGGGTCCTTCGGGGCGGGCGACGAGGTCCTCTACGAGGTGACCTTCGACGCGCACCTGGCCGACGGCCGGCACGGGGTCACCCTGGCGGTGTCACATCAGGATGTGCACCGCATCGCAGACTGGCGCGAGGACGTGCTGACGCTCGCTGTGCGCGCGCCGCGCTTCTCGGGCGGGCTCGTCGACCTGCCCCACGAGGTGCACGTGAAGCGCGTCGCGGACCCGAGCCTGGTCAGGTCTCCGCGAACAGGATGACGCGGTCGCCGCTCGCGTACTGCTCCTGCGCTCCCGGCGGGGGCTCCGCCCGGCGCACGTTGGAGAAGCCGGCCGCGTAGAGCATGTCGTAGAGCGCCTCCAGGGTCGGCACCAAAACGACCGCTCCGCCCTCCGCGGCATGCAGCTCGTCGACCCGGCCGACCGCGATCGCGGACCCGGTGCGGCGGTTCGGGTCCGGGCCCCATCTGTAGGTCATCGGGGGAACCGAGTGGGCGACCTGCGTCTCGACCACGCACAGCTCCTCGGTCAGCGCGCGGGCCGTCTTCAGCGCTCCGACCGGGTTCTCGAGGTGGTAGAGGATGCCCAGGAAGAGCGTCAGGCCGAACGTCCCGTCGCGCTCCGGGTCGAGGTCGAAGAGGTTGCCCAGGTCGAATCGCGCGTTGTCGAGGTCGGCCAGCTCGGAGATCAGGCGGGCGCGCTCGATGTGCGCGGGCCGGATGTCGACGCCGCGTACCTCGCGGGCGCCGCGCAGCGCCATCTGCATCGCGAACCAGCCCTGGTGGCAGGCCATGTCGAGGCAGCTCGTGTGCTGCCAGCGCCCGCCGAACGTCTCGTCGAGGACCGGGAACACGAGCTCCGCGCGCGTCGTGTGGGTCGCGACGATGAACGGGTCGTCGAGCCCCGACGACGCGCCGTTGGCGAAGCTGAAGTCGTAGAACCAGTCGTCGTGCGCGGCCAGCGCCGCCTGCACGCGCTTGCGCTCCAGCTCGGTCGGGATCTCTCTCACCACCTGCGGCACGGCCGGATAACCTACTCCGCCGCCCGCTGCAGGAAGCCGTGTGGGTGGCACGAGACCCCGTACAGCTCGAGGTCGCGGCGGACCGTGAAGTTGCGGCCCTCCTCCGTCTGCAGCCATTCCTCGATCGCCGGGACCACGCCGCGCGGCCAGTCGGGGGCGGGCCGCAGCTCCTCGACGTCGACGCAGCCGTCCTCGACGACGAAGTAGCCGCCGGGCTGCACGAACCAGGAAAACCCGCGCAGCGCCGCGCTGGTCGTCTCGTAGGTGTGCAGCGAGTCCTCGACCACGAGGCACGGCGTGCCGTCCGGCACGAATCGGCCGACCACCGCGGGCAGGCCCGGGTCGAGCACGTCGTCCTCGATCAGCTCGATCGACTCGTTCCAGGCCGGGTCCGTGCGCTCGAGGTTGGCGCCGGCGGCGCGAATGTCGACGTCCACCCCGATCACGCGGTAGGAGGGGATCCGGCCGTAGGAGTGCAGCGTGCGCAGACGGTCGCGAAACCACAGCGCGCTGGCACCGTGCTGCACGCCGATCTCGATCACGACCTGCGCGCGCGATTCCCAGAGCAGGTGCTCGTACACCCGCAGGTCCTCGGGGAACTTCGACAGCGGGAGGCCCAGGTACGAGTCCTCGGTGTGCTGGGCGATCCGCGCCAGCCAGTAGTCGCGCACGCTGCCCGACATGGGCGCTCCGACGGTCGGAGGCAGGCTCATGCCTAGAGCTCCTCCGCGACGCGGCCCTCGGAGCGGCGGAACACCCGCCAGCTGATCGCGACGAGCGCCGCGAAGACGGCGAGCGGCACCAGCAGCAGGGCCGTGCTGCCGACGGCGTCGGCGGCGCTGACCGTGCTCTCCGGCACCAGCCAGTGGCGACCCTGCTGCACCAGCACCGCGAGGGGGTTCATCATCACCAGCTCCTGGAAGTCCTCCGGCACCGACTCGATCGTGTAGATGATCGGCGTGCCCCAGAACATCAGCTGGAGCACGACCTCCCAGATCGGCTGCACGTCGCGGAAGCGCACGTACAGCACCGAGAGCAGCACCGCCAGCGCCGTCGCGAACACCACCACGCCGGCCACGCAGGCCAGGAAGCCGATCCAGCCGATGCCCGGCTCGACCCCGTCGATGATCGCGAACACGAACACGACCGCCAGCCCGAGCAGGAGGTTCGCCGCTGCCGTCATCGAGACCGAGATCGGCACGGCGGCGCGCGGGAACGACACCTTGCGCAGCAGGTTCTCGCGCGCGACGAGGCTGGTGAGGCCGCCGCCCGTCGCCTCCGAGAAGTAGTTGTAGACGACGATCGCCGCCAGCAGCACCACCGGGTAGTGGGGCACGTCGTCGCCGAAGCGCACCACGTGCGTGAACACGACGTACAGGACGCCAAACAGCATCAGCGGGCGCAGCAGCGTCCACACGTAGCCGAGCACCGAGTCGAAGTAGCGCAGCTTGAACTCGGTGACCGTCAGCGCACGGGTGACGTAGACGAAGTGCTGCCAGCCGGTGACGGCGCCGGAGCGCGCCGGGAGGGCCTGCGCCTCCATCACGACAGGTGGGCGCGGGCCTCGGCGAGCGCCCCGTCGTGGGATCTGGCGTCCTGCATGTATTGCCTCCAGCGGCCGTGCATCCAGCCGCGCAGCGCACGCTCGATCTGGTCTGCCGCCGCGGTCCAGGTCATGCCGGCCACGAAGCTCTGCGCGGCGGCGGCCATCCGCTCCCGGCGCGTCGCGTCGGCGAGCAGCGATTCGAGCGCGGCCGACAGCGCCGGCGGGTCTGCGTCGGCCAGCTCGATCACGCCCTGCCTGCGCCCGAACACGGACTCCGCGCTCGCGCCCCTCACGTCCACCACCGGCAGCCCGCAGGCCATCATCTCCTTGGGGACCAGCGAGTAGTTGGTGAGCGACAGCACCAGGCCGACCGTGGCGCGGCCGTAGAGCCGGGCCAGCGCCGCCGGCTCGAGCACGCCTGCGAACTCGTACTCGAACGGCGCCGGCGGAGGCTTCGAGTCGCCGAACACGACCACGTGCGTTCCCGGCCGCCGCTCGAGCAGCTCCTCGATCGCGAGCATCCCCATCGCCGTCGCGCGGCGCGGGGTCGCCGGGCGGGCGTAGAACAGCACGGTCTGGTCGTCACGCGGCCCGGTCGGGGGCCGGTAGACGTCGAAGTCCACGCCGTACTCGAACACCGCCGTGCGGTCGACCGCGTAACGGTCGCGCAGCACCTGCTCCAGCCACGGGCTCGAGGCCACGCACGCGAGGCCGAGCCCGTAGGTGCGCTCGGCCCAGATGCGCTCGGCCGACGCCGGGTAGAAGTCGGGCTCGTGGTCCTGCACCAGGTACGCCTGCAGCTTGCAGTCGGGGAGCATCGCGACCGGGTATGTCGTCTGCCAGCCGGTGGCGAACGCGACGTCGGCCCCGTGCCAGTCGTCGAAGGTGTTGAAGACGCCGCCCCGCAGGGGCGCGAAGTGCTCGACGACCTCGCGCTGCGCGAGCGCGGCGCGCCGGTCCATCATCCCCACGTCGTCCTGGATCCAGATCGAGCACGAGTGGCCGCGCGCCTCCAGCTCCAATGCGATCCGGAAGAGCGCCATGTGACCGCCGCTCCCACGCCGGAAGGGCGGGACGATCCACGCGATGTGCCACAGCGCGCGGTCGCCGTCGTGGGGAGAGGGGAGGGCGAGCGGCGCCGGGCCGCGGCGCGCATACTCGCGCACCGACTCGTAGGGGTAGGCCCGCCGGGCGCGGGAGCCGCCCTGCTTGGGAGTCACGTCTGCGCGCCCCTCGAGCGAGAGCCGCCGGGAGAGCCCGGACGGCAGCCGGTCGTGGCGGGAGCCGAGGGCCGACGCGATCGCGCGGCCGGCGTGATGGCGCGCGGAGCGCACGGCGCCCGCTGCGAGGGCGGGCCCGCCGGCGCCCCCGGCGCGCATGTGGCGCAGGTCGCCGGCCACCTGCGCGCGCACCGTGCGGGCGGCCCGGCCCGGGTGCAGCGGCTCGACATGGCCGATGGTCTCGCGCAGCCCGCGGTACTCGTCGAAATAGCGGCGCATGAACTCGGTGAACGGGTAGTCGTGGGCGTGCAGGACGGCGGCGCCGGGCACGTACGCCTTCCGCCAGCCCGCCGCCATCGCGTCCCGTGCGAACGCCTGGTCCTCGGCGTACGGCACGTCGCGGAAGCGCACCTCCTCCCAGCATGACCGCAGGACGGCCGAGTTCACGTTCGAGAAGAAGCCGGTCGCGGGCTCCGCGGGATCCGGGCGGTCGTCGAGCCGCACCTCGGCGTCTGTGAACGATCCGAAGAACTCGCTCAGCTCGCGCGCGATCATCGGGCTGGTCTCGGCCCGCGGCAGGTGCGGCCCGAACGCCAGCCCGACCTTGGCACCGGCATCGAGCGGCGCGACGAGGCGCGCCAGCCAGGTGTCGCCGGCAGGCGTTGCATCCTGGGTCAAGAACACGATCACGTCGCCGGAGGAGCGCTCGGCCGCGAGGTTCCGCGTGCGGCCGTGGCCGAACTCCTGCGGGTCGATCTCGATCACGCGGGCGCCGTGCGCGCGCGCGATCTCGACGGAGCCGTCGCTCGAGCCCGAGTCGACGACCACCACCTCCACAGGGGCGTCGCTGCGCTGCGCCGCGACGGCTGCCAGCACCTCGGCCAGCCACCGGGCACCGTTCTTCACGGGGATCACGACGGACACGCCCGGGGTCACTATCGCCGTCCGGTGAGACGCCGCCGCAGCCGCAGCAGCAGCGCGCCGGCGCGGAGCGCCAGCCTCAGCGGGCGGCGCTTCATCCACGAGTCGAGGTCGATCTGCGCGCGCTCCAGCCAGTACGCCTGGCGCTCCAGGCGGGCCATCTCGACCGACCGCCGGTCGCGCAGCTCGAGCAGCTGCTGCTCGGTGTCCGCCAGCGTCCGGCGAACCTGCGCCAGCTCCTCGATCTGGGCGATCCAGCGCTGCACCTCCAGCCCGTGCGTGAGCAGCGCGACCTGGCGCGGCACGTCGAGCGGCTCGTCGCCGCAGACGGCGATCGTGTAGAGCTCGCTGCCGGGCTCGCGCCCGATCAGCTTCGCCACGTCGATGTCGAGCGTGGTGTCGACGCCGTCGGCGGCGAACGAGGGGTCGTCGAGGACGGCGCTCGCGATCCAGTTGTGCTGGCGCAGCAGCCGCACGTGCGCGAATCGGCCGGCCAGCAGCTGCGCGAACTCCGCGGCGGTCAGCTCGTGCTCGTGGAACGGGTTACCGGCCGGATACACGCCCCGGTTGGGGGAGGAGATGAGCAGGAAGCCGCCGGGGCGCAGGACCCGCTGCAGCTCGGCGACCGCGACGGACTGCGCGGTCAGGTGCTCGATGGTCTCGAAGCAGGTGACGATGTCGAAGCTGTCGTCCTCGAACGGCAGGGCCGTCACGTCGGCGACCGCGTATTCGAGGCCCTCCCGGTCGCCGTACGCGGAGCGCGCGGCGGCGACGGTCGACTCGTCGACGTCCACGCCCACACAGCGCGACGCCCCGCCGGCGTCCATCAGCAGCCGGCTGCCGTAGCCCTCACCGCAGCCTGCGTCCAAGACCTCGCGGCCGGAGGTGAGCCCGGCTGCCCAGCGGTAACGGGCCATGTGCTCGGCCTCGACCAGCTCGCCGCGGAAGGACCGCGGATCGAATCGCTCGACGGCTTGCTCGGCCGGCGTCGCCGGCGGTGTTGTGCTCGCGGTGTCGGACATGGGGGCGGCGCAGGCCGCATGAGGCCGCGGCGGCGGCCCTCATGGTAGCCCCGCGGCCCTTCGGACCCGCCGTCCCGGCCGGCGCGGGCCTAAGCGTTTCCGGGGCAGGTGCCGGCCGGCTGGGTGCGCACCGCCGTGACGGCCAGCCCGACCTGCAGGTTGCCGGGCAGCGTCGACGTCCCGGGAACCCGGATCGCGAGGTCGGCCGGCCGGCCGCCGCGCACGCACGCGGTCAGCCGGGACACGACGACGCCGGCGCTCGGCACGGAGCCCCGCACCGGGCGCGTGCCGCCGTCGATCCGGAACGACTTGCGCCGCGGTATGTGCGGGCTCGACGTCAGCTCGATCGCCACGCGGACCCGGCTGTTCGCGCCCGCCGCCGGGCTGTACAGCCGCACGAATGCGGGCTTGCCGGCCGCGGTCCACCCGTTGCCGTCGGTCCCGCGAATCGCCCACTCGGCGCGGAAGGGGTCCTTCAGCTTCAACAGGTGCAGGAACGACGTGCCGGCGACCAGCTCTCCGGCCGGGCGGAAGCGGCGATCGAGGCGGGGCACCACCACGTACTCGCGCCGGTCCGGGACCTGCATCGCACCGGTGCGCCAGTCGAGCGACAGGCGTTGCATCGGCAGAGCGGTGTCGCGCCAGGCCGGCTCGTAGTCGTACATCCGCGTCACGGACTTGTTCCAGTACTCGAGGTCCCACCAGGCCCTCCGGGTCACGTCCGTCTCGCCGATCACGGCGGGCGCGAAGGCCGCCTCGGCGTCGCCGGGCAGCACGTCGTCGACCCAGTTGAGGCCGCGGTCGCGCTCCAGCGGCGTCCCGAGGCCGAGCCGCGCCTGGGATGCATTCTGGGCCGGCAGCAGGTGGTCGAAGTCGTAGCCCGTCGCGGCCACGCAGTACGCGAACACGGGCACCATCACGACGGCGACGCGCCATCCGGGCGACAGCACGCGAAACAGGAAGAACAGCGCGACCGACCCGAGCAGCGCGATCCACGTGAACAGGTCGCCCGGCGTGAACGCGTCCGCGCCGATGACGTCACCGACATCCTGCGCACGGCCGATCATCACGGCGTAGAAGGGCGAGACGAACGAGTAGCTGTTGGTCAAGCCGAAGTCGAGCTTGGCGAGCACCCAGAGCGAGACCACCGCACCCACGCCCAGCCCGAGCAGCGGAAGCTGCGGGCGGCGGGCGTAGGCGGCGGCCGCGATCACGAGCAGCGGCGCGATGTAGAACGCATAGCGCTCCTGCACGAGGCCGATCGTCCGCAGGTTCACCGACGCGGCCTGGAGCACGATGCCCACGACGACCAGCCCCAGCAGGACGGCGTATGCGTGCTCCACCTTCCCGGGGGGCCGCACCAGCGTCGTGACGCCGTACGCGATCGCAAGCAGGAGCGGCACCACCAGGATGTTCGCGGCGATCACGGCGAGGTGCGCACGGAAGCTCCTGCTGATGCCGTGCGGGAGCAGGTCCTCGCTGAGCGTGTTCCCGTAGGCGCCCGCGCCGCGCTGGACTCCGCCCGTCGCGGCCAGTACCGCGAGTCCCACGGCGCCGATGCAGACGGCCGCGATCAGCACCGGGTGCTCGCGCCCGATGCGCTGCAGCTCGCCGAGCAGGTTCCGCAACCGGGAACCTCCGCGGACCCAGCCGGGGCGGTAGCTCAGCTCGTGCACCAGCACGGCGAGCAGCAGCACGAAACCGAGCAGCGCGAACTGCGTGCGGGTGAGCGTGGCCAGCAGGATGGCGCCGACGGCGATCGCGTCCCGCTTGGGGCTCGGATGGACGACCGCCATCGTCATCGCCAGCATGGTCCACATGAACACGGGGTACGCGGCGGACTCCGTCAGCAGCATGTTCGAGTAGACGACCCACGGCAGGACGATCGCCGTCGCGGCGCACGCGTACGCGATCAGCTGCGAGCGGGAGATGTCGCGCGCGAGCAGGTATGCCGGAATGGCAGTGCTCGCCATCAGCACGGCGTTGAGCCCGTGCGCCGCCTTGTAGGCCGCCGGGGTCTCCATGACCTGGAGCAGCGGAGCGATCAGGAGCGGGTAGACCGGCGTGAACTGGCCGTAGTAGGTCCCGCGCACGGTGGGGACCGGCGACAGGTCGCCGAGCGCGAGCGACAACTTCACATACAGCAGCTCGTCCGTCATCAGGCCCCACTCCTCCACCTGGAGGGTCCAGTAGGCGATGAAGATCGAGCCGGCCGCGACGATGCCCAGCAACGGCAGGTTCACCCGTCTCAGCCACGCAGAACCGCCTGGCTTGGCGGCTCCGGTGCCCTGGGAGGGAGGGGCGTCAGTCGAGGCGCGCTCGGCTGTCTGGGACTCGTCGAGTCGCACGACGCCGACAGACTAGCTTCGAGCGCCGCGCCCTCGCCCGGTGAGCGACCGCCTGAAAGGCGATGGGCGTGGGTCGAACTGGTAGCCTCGCCGCGCTCGTGCCTCCGGCTGCCCCTCGCGACAGCGCGCGTCGCGCCAGACTTTCTCCACCCCGCCCACTGCTCTTCCTGCTGCTCGCGGTGGCCGTGGTGGGCGCCGCGTGGGCGCTGATCGTGCCGCCGTTCCAGTCCCCGGACGAGAACAGCCACTTCGGCTACGCCCAGGAGGTGGCCGAGAAGTTCGAGCTGCCGGGAGACGCCGACCGCAAGGTCTTCTCGACCGAGGCCCAGCTGGCGCACGACCGGTCCAACTCCGAGCAGGCGGCCGCGCTGCTCGAGAGCAAGCCGGAGTGGAGCCGGGCGGCCTACCAGCGGTGGCAGGACGAGAACGCGCGCCTGCCCGACTCCGCGCGCTCGGACGGCGGCGGTCCCAACCCGGCGACCACCAACCCGCCGCTCTACTACCTGTACGCGGCGCCGGCCTATGTCGTCGCCAAGGGCGGAGACTTGTTCGACCGGCTGTACCTGATGCGGTTGTGGTCGGCGCTGCTGCTGCTCGTCACCGCGACGGGCGCCTGGCTGCTGGCGGGGGAGCTCTTCAACCGCAACCGGCCCCTGCAGCTCGTCGCGGCGGCCTTTGCCGGCCTGCAACCGATGGTCAGCTTCCTGAGCGCGTCGCTGACCCCCGACGCCCTGCTGTATGCGCTGTGGAGCCTGGCGCTGTGGCTCGGCGTGCGCATCCTGAAGCGCGGGTTGACGCTGGCGCAGGGCACGGCCCTGCTCGCGATCGTCGCGCTGGCGATCGTCACGAAGGCCTCCAGCTACGCGCTGCTGCCGGCCTCGCTGCTGGCGCTCGGCATCGGGCTCCTGCGGCTGCGCCGCGCCGGCAGCCCGCGGGTCGCGACGATCGCCGTCGTCGCGCTGCTGGCGCTGGTCGTGCCCGTCGGCGGCTGGCTCGTGACGGCGCGCGCGCTCGACCGCCCGGCGGTGAACCAGGTCGCGACGAACACCGGCCAGCAGGCTCCGGGCCTGACCAGCTTCAACGTGCGCGAGCTGGGGAGCTACCTGTGGCAGTTCTACCTGCCGCGGCTCTCCTTCCAGAAGCAGTTCGGCGGCATGCCCGACCTGCCGGTCTACAACGTGTGGCTGAAGACGGGGTGGGGCGCGTTCGGCTGGCTGGAGGTGAAGTTCCCGCCGTGGGTGTACGTGCTGCTCGCGCTCTTCACGGTCGCGGCGCTGGCGGGCGCGCTCGCCTTCGTGCTGCGCAACCGCGCGCAGGTGGACCTCGCCGTGGTGGCCTTCGTGGCACTGGTCGTGCTGACGCTGCTCGCGGGCCTGCACTGGACGGAGTTCCGCACGCTGGTGGGCGGCACCGGGCCCTTCAACCAGGGCCGCTACCTGCTGCCGCTCGTCTCACTGTTCGGCGCCGCCGTCGCGGCCGCGCTCGCGCTCGTGCCCGAGCGGCGCCGCGCGCCGGCGATCGGATTGGTGCTGGGCGGGCTGTTCGCGCTGCAGCTGTTCTCGCTGGCGATCGTCGCGGGGCGGTTCTATGCCTAGCGCCAGGTCCGGGATCGTCGCGCTCGCAGCCGTCGCCGCCTGCGCGGTGGTGGGCCTGCTGGCGGTGGCGCTCACCGACGACCGCGACCTGGCCTTCACGCTCGGCGTGCAGGCTTCGCAGCCGGCAGCCGTGATCGGGCGCGGCGACGCTGCCTGCCAGTTCCCGATCGACGCATCAGCCAAAGCGCGCAGCGTGAAGGTCAAGGTGGGGACATATAGGCGGCCCGGGCCACCGCTCGAGTTCCGGGTGTCCACCTCGGGTGAGCCCGCGGCCGGCGCGCTGCCGGCGGGCTATCGCGACCTCACGTGGCAGGAAGTGCGCCTTGACCGGGAAGTCGCCGACGAGCGGATCGCGGTCTGTGTCTTGAACCGCGGTGACCGCCGCGTGGCGCTGTTCGGCGGCCCTGCGCTGGCCGCTCGTGCCAGCGCGGCATACGTCAACCGGCGCGAGCAACCGACCGACATCGCCATGGTGTTCGAGCGCGGGGACAGCCGCTCCGCGCTTTCGCTGCTGCCGACGGCCTTCGAGCGCGCCGCGCTGTGGCACCCGGGCTGGGCGGGGGAGTGGCTCTTCTGGGTCCTGCTGGCCGCGGTCGTCGCGGGGATACCGGTGCTGCTGGCGGCCGCGCTCGCACGCGCCTTCCGCGGATGAGCGGCGGCGGCGTCTGCGTCGCCTACCTCTGCTGGGGCCCCCTCGGCCGGCGTCCCGTGGAGGAGTTCGCGGCGTCCTACCGGGCGCACCCCGCCGGCTCCGGCCATCGCCTGGTGATCGCGTTGAAGGACGTGCAGGACCCCGGAGTCCTGGAGGCCTGCAGGAGCCTTGCCGGTGATGCGCCGCACGCCGAGCTGCTGGAGGTCGGCTCGCAGCCGCTCGACCTCGGCACGTACGCAGAGATCGCGCAGCGCGTCGAGGCCGAGGCGCTCTGCTTCGTGAACACGGGGAGCGTCGTGCGCGACACCGGCTGGCTGGCGAAGCTGACTGCGCAGCTGGCCGCGCCGGGCATCGGGCTGGCGGGTGCCTCGGGCTCCTACGAGAGCTTTTCGACGCACGCTCCGTTCGTCACGCGGCCGCTGCGCAAAAGGCAGTTCCCGCTGTTCCCGAACGCACACGTGCGGACGAACGCGTTCGCGCTGCCGCGCACGCTGATGCTCCGGCTCGACTGGGGGAGGGTCACCCGCAAGATCGACGCCTGGAAGCTCGAGAGCGGGCGGCACAACATCACGCGCCAGGTGTGGGAGCGGGGCCTCGACGCGGTCGTGGTGGGGCGCGACGGCCGCGCCTACGGGCGCGAGCAGTTCTACGAGAGCAACACCTTCCGGCGCGGAGACCAGCCCAACCTGCTGGTGTCGGACAACCGCACGCGCGAGTTCGAGACGGCGGACCCGGAGCGCCGCCGGTTCCTGTTCGAGCTGGCCTGGGGAAAGGACGCCCTCGACACGTCGGATCCGGATCAGCCGTGGATCGGCCCCCGCGCCGCCGTGGCGCAGGGTTGAAGGGGCGGCGCAGGGCGGCCGGTATCGTACGCCCGCGCGCGCCCTCCGCATGACCTTTCAGTCCGCCACGATCGTCGTACCGACTCGCAACCGCCCGGAGACCCTCGCGGTGTCCGTGCGCTCGATCCTCCGGCAGGCGGGCCCCGACGTGAACGTGCTCGTGTCAGACAACTCCACCGACCCGGACGCGCGCGACGCCGCGCGCGACTTCTGCGCGCTGGAGCGGGTCCGGTACGTGCGTCCGCCCGAGCCGCTGCCGATGCCCGCCCACTGGGCGTGGGCGCTCGACGCCGCGCTGGGCGCGTCGAACGCGACGCACTTCGCGTACCTGACCGACCGCATGGCGTTCAAGGACGGCGAGCTGCCGCGCCTGCTGAGCGCCGTGCGCCGCGTGCCGGACAAGGTGGTGAGCTACAACCACGATGCGGTCGACGACCGCGAGGTGCCGGCCGGCCTGCAGCTCTTCCCCTGGACGGGGAAGCTGTTCGAGGTCGATGCGCGCCACCTCCTGTACCTGTCGTCGCGCGGCGTGATCCGGCCGCCGCTGCCGCGCATGCTGAACTCGATCGCGCCGCGCGCCGTCCTGGACGCGGTGGCGAGCCGCTTCGGCGCGGTCTTCGGCTCGATCTCGCCGGACTTCTGCTTCACGTACAGGTGCCTCGACACGGTCGACTCGATCGTCTACTACGACAAGCCGCTGATCGTGCAGTTCTCGATGAGCCGCAGCCAGGGCGCGAGTTACGCGCGCGGCGAGGACTCGCCGGACCGGCTCGACTTCGCATCCCAGCTCGGGGAGACGCAGATGAACTACGCGGCGCCGGTCCCGCAGTTCCAGACGATCAGGAACGCGATCTTCCACGAGTACTGCTTCGTGAAGGCGGAGAGCGGCTCCGGGAAGTTCCCCGAGGTCGACCCGCGGGCCTACATGGCGGCGATCCTGGAGGACTTCTCGCAGATCGAGAGCCCGGCCCTGCGGCGCGAGATGCTCGGCGTGCTGCGCGACAACGGCTGGGTCGGCGCGCCGCGGGCGCGCTACGACGCGGCGCTGGGGCTGTTCGGCGCGCTGCTGCGCGCCTGGAGCGGCGGCCGGTCGCTGGGGCGCATCGCGATCGGCGCCGCCCGGCGCCTGCTGGGCAGCCGGCTGGCCGACCGCGCCGCGCGGGCCGGAATCCGCATCCCGCCGGGCCTGGTGGGCTTTGGATCGGCGGAGGATGCGATCGCATACGCCAACCGCCATCCGCTGCCGCGCACTGCCGACAGCGGGCACATCGAGCAGCTCTTCGAACCGCCCGGCTCCACGCGCGAGCTGCCGTTTCCGGAGGGCGACAGCGCATCGCCCGCGCCCGCGAGGTGTTTCAATCACGTCGAATGAGACCACTACCCTGACGAGCGCGCCATGGATGCCGTCCAAGTGCACTCCAACCTGATCGACGAGCCGCGGATCTCGCGCAAGCTCGCGATCGTCCCCGCGTACAACGAGGAGGGCACGATCCAGTGGGTCGTGCGTTCGATCCGCAGCCAGTGCCCGGACTTCGACGTGCTGGTGGTGGACGACGGGTCCACGGACGCGACCGCGCGCCACGCGGCCGAGGCGGGCGCGGACGTGATCGTCCACCCGTTCAACCTCGGCATCGGCGGCGCGATGCAGTCCGGCTTCCGCCATGCGTTCCGGTGCGGGTACGGCACCGCGGTGCAGGTGGACGGCGACGGCCAGCACGATCCGGAGGAGATCCTCAACCTGGTCGCGGCGATGGCCTCGAACGGCGTCGACATGGCGGCCGGCTCGCGCTTCCTGGAGGACTCCGGCTATCGCGCGCCGCTCGGGCGCCGGATCGGGATCCGCCTGTTCTCGGTCGTGCTGTCGGCGATCTGCGGGCAGCGCATCACCGACCCGACGTCCGGCTTCCGCCTGTGCAACCGCCGCGCGATCGAGCTGTTCGCGCGGGATTACCCTCATGACTACCCCGAAGTCGAGGCCATATTGATGGTGCACGCGCACCGGCTGCGCATGAAGGAGGTGCCGGTGCGGATGCACCCGCGCCGCGACGGCCGCTCATCGATCACGTCGGGCGAGTCGATCTACTACATGATCAAGGTGTTCCTGGCGATCATCGTGGGGCTGTTCCGCCGCCGGCCGGTGCCGGAGGCGGGCGCGGAGGCGCCGGTCACCGCGGAGCGGGGCATCTAGTGGTCCTGCCGGGAATGGCCGCCTGATGGCGGTGAAGCTCCAGATCTTCGCGATCGCCGCGAGCGGGCTGCTGTTCCTCGTGATCTTCGAGCTGCTGCGGCGCCGCCGGCTGATCGAGCGCTATGCGCTGCTGTGGCTGCTGAGCTCGATCGTGCTGCTGGTCCTCGCGTCCTGGACGGGCCTGCTCGAGATCATCGCGGACACGCTCGGCATCGTCTATCCGCCGAACGCGCTGTTCATGATCGCGTTCGCGTTCGTCCTCTTGCTGCTGCTCCACTTCTCGATCGCGATCTCGCGGCTCTCGAACGAGACCAAGGTCCTGGCCCAGGACCTCGCGCGCCTCGACCGCGAGGTGCGCGAGCTGAACGAGGCCGCGGCGGCGTCGCAGCAGGAGGAGAGCGCGCCCGAGCTCGTCACGCGGGCCGAGAGCTAGCCTCTCGGTGGTGCAGGCCGCAGGCGCGCTTCCCCGGCTGGGGCTCAACCTGCTGTATCTCGTCCCGGGCGAGGTGGGCGGGTCGGAGATCTACGCGCGCAACCTGATCCCGGCGCTGCGCGCCAAGCGCCCGGACCTCGAGCTGGTCGCATACGTGGGGCCGGAGGCCGTCGAGTCGCTGCGCGGCGAGCCGTGGGCGGACGGGATGCGCTTCGTCGTGAGCCCCGTGCGCTCGCGCGTGAAGCCGCTGCGCGTGGCGGCCGAGATGACGTGGCTGCCGGCGCGCGTGCGCCGCGACGGCGTCGGCCTGCTGCACAGCCTCGGCACCACCACGCCGATCTTCTGCCCGGTCCCGTCGGTGGTGTCGGTGCTGGACGTGATCTACCACCACTTCCCCGAGACCTTCCCGCGGGCCAGCCGGTGGGGGCTGCGCGCGGTCGTGCCCGCGGGCGCGCGGCGGGCGCAGCGCGTGATCGCGATCTCCCACGCCGGCAAGCGCGACGTCGCCGGGACGCTCGGCATCGACCCGGCGAAGATCGACGTCGTCCACCTCGGCTTCGGCATGAAGCAGAGCGCCGCCCCGACTCCCGCGCCGGAGGTGCGCGAGCGGTTCGGGGTCGACGGCCATCCGCTCGTCCTGACCGTCTCGTCGGCGCTGCGCCACAAGAACCTCGACCGCCTGCTGGCCGCGTTCTCGCAGGTGGCGCGCGACCGCCCCGAGATGCTGGTGCTGGTCGGCCACGGCGGGCTCGACCAGGAGGCGCTGCGGGAGCGC
Organism: Solirubrobacterales bacterium; assembly: GCA_035650255.1. Classification (GTDB taxonomy): domain Bacteria; phylum Actinomycetota; class Thermoleophilia; order Solirubrobacterales; family JBBDJG01; genus DASRIA01. The sequence continues at coordinate 45,070 of DASRIA010000041.1, read as the reverse complement.
GCTGCCGCGCTCGGCATCGGTGACCGCGTGGCGTTCACGGGCTGGATCGACGACAGCGACCTCGAGGGCCTCTACGCCACGGCGGAGGTGTTCGTGTTCACGAGCCTGATGGAGGGATTCGGCATGCCGGTGCTGGAGGCGATGCGGCGCGGGGTGCCGGTCGCCTGCTCCGGGGTGAGCGCGCTGCCCGAGGTGGCCGGCGACGCCGCCGAGCTGTTCGATCCCTACGACGTGGACGCGATCGCTGCGGCCGTGCGCCGCCTGCTGGAGAGCCCGGAGCACCGCGCGGCGCTGGTCGCCCGCGGGCGGGAGCGCTGCCTGGAGTTCACCTGGGAGCGCGCCGCCGACGAGACGCTCGCGACGTACGCCCGGGCGCTGGCCGGCTAGGTGGCCGCCGCCGCGTACTGACTGCGGTAGAAGGCGACCGTCTCGCGGAGCCCGGTCGCGAGGCCGACCTCCGCCTCGAAGCCGAACCGCTCCCGTGCGCGCGAGACGTCGAGTGCGCGCCGCGGCTGGCCGTCGGGCCGGCTCGAGTCCCACACGATGTCTCCCTCGAAGCCCGTCACGGCGGCCAAGGTCTCGGCCAGCTCCTTGATCGTCGTCTCGCGCCCCGTGCCGATGTTCACCGGCTCGGAGCTGTCGTAGCGCTCGGCCATCAGGATCAGGGCGCGGGCGGCGTCGTCGACGTAGAGGAACTCGCGGCTGGGGCTGCCGGTGCCCCACAGGACCACTTGCCGCTCGCCGCTGTCGGCCGCCTCGACGAACTTGCGGATCATCGCGGCGATCACGTGCGAGTCCTCGAGGTCGAAGTTGTCGTACGGCCCGTAGAGATTGGCGACCACCGGCACGCTCGAGTTGAAGCCGTACTGCCGGCGGTAGGCGTCGGACAGGACGATCAGCATCCGCTTCGCGAGCCCGTAGGGCGCGTTCGACTCCTCCGGATAGCCGTCCCAGATGCCGTCCTCCGAGAAGGGCACGGGGGCGAACTTGGGATAGCCGCACACCGAGCACGCAGCCACCAGCGTCCCGACGCCCGCGAGCCGGCATTGCTCGAAGACGTTGCATCCCATCATCAGGTTGTCGTAGGCGAGCGGCGCCGGGTTGCGCAGGTTGAAGCCGATGCCGCCGACCCGCGCGGCCAGGTGGATGACGACGTCCGCGCCCTCGACGGCTGCCCGCGTGGCGGCGGGGTCGCGCAGGTCGTGCTCAGCCGAGGTCGGCACCGACACGGCCGCCTGGAGATCCTCGAGCTGCCCGACCATGGAGCGCCCGAGAAAGCCGGTGCCGCCCGTCACGACGACACGCTTGCCCTGCCAGAAATGGGGGGTCGGCCGGGTCACGTTCCCTCGTGACTGTATCGAGTCACCCTTCCTGCAAGCTGCTCTTCGAGCGCGGCGACGTCGGCGTCCACCATGATCGCCACCAGCTCGTCGAAGCCCACCTTCGGCTCCCAGCCGAGCCGCTCGCGCGCTTTCGAAGGGTCGCCACGCAGGTCGTCCACCTCGGAGGGGCGGAAGTACCGCGGGTCGATCTCGACGTGCGGCTCCCAATCGAGGCCGGCGCGCTCGAACGACGCCTCCAGGAACTCGCGCACGCTGTGGCTGGTGCCGGTCGCGATCACGAAGTCGTCGGGCTCGTCGGCCTGGAGCATCAGCCACATCGCCTCGACGTAGTCGCGGGCGTATCCCCAGTCGCGCTTCGCGTCGAGGTTGCCGAGGTAGAGCTTGCTCTGGAGGCCGGCCTTGATCCGCGCCACCGCGCGCGTGATCTTGCGCGTCACGAAGGTCTCGCCGCGGCGCGGCGACTCGTGGTTGAAGAGGATCCCGTTGGCGGCGAACATGCCGTACGCCTCGCGGTAGTTCACCACCGCCCAGTACGCGGCGACCTTCGACACCGCGTACGGGCTGCGGGGGTGGAAGGTCGTCGCCTCCGACTGCGGCGCCGGGGCGGCGCCGAACATCTCCGAGGAGGAGGCCTGGTAGAAGCGCGCCTCGAGGCCGGACTCCCGCATCGCCTCCAGGATGCGCAGCGTGCCCCCGGCCGTGACGTCGAACGTGTACTCGGGGATGTCGAACGACACGCGGACGTGGCTCTGGGCGCCGAGGTGATAGACCTCGTCGGGCTGCACCTCGTACAGCAGCTTCGCGAGCGAGACCGGGTCACCGAGGTCGCCGTAGTGGGTGAACAGGCGCACGCCCTGCTCGTGGGGGTCGTGGTACAGGTGGTCGATGCGGTCGGTGTTGAAGCTGGAGGAGCGGCGCACGATCCCGTGCACCTCGTAGCCCTTCTCCAGCAGCAGCTCCGCGAGGTAGGAGCCGTCCTGGCCGGTGATCCCGGTCACGAGCGCCTTGCGCATCCGCGTCATGCTATTGGGCGCGCTTGTCGTCGCAGGGTCGCGACGTCCGCCTCGACCATCGTCTGCACCAGCTCCTCGAAGCCGAGCGTCGGCGTCCAGCCCAGCTGCCGCTGCGCTTTCGAGGCATCCCCGATCAGGTTGTGCAGCTCGGCCTTGCCGCGCTTCAGCGAGCTGTCCGTGACGACGTGCTCGCGCCAGTCGAGCCCCACGTGGCCGAACGCCGCCTCGACCAGCTCGCGGACGCTGTGCGCCTCTCCCGTCGCCACCACGTAGTCGTCCGGCACGTCCTGCTGCACCATCAGCCACATCGCGCGCACGTAGTCCGGTGCGTAGCCCCAGTCGCGCCGCGCGTCGAGGTCGCCCAGCGACAGCTCCTGCTGCAGGCCGAGGCTGATGCTCGCGGCCCCGTGGGTGATCTTGCGGGTGACGAACTCGAGTGGCCGCCGCGGCGACTCGTGGTTGTAGAGGATGCCCGTGGAGGCGTGCAGGCCGTAGCGGCGCCGGTAGCTGCGCGTGATGAAGTGGCCGTAGGCCTTTGCGACGCCGTACGGGGTGAGCGGCGAGAGCGGAGTGTCGGAGCTCTGCGGTGACTCGGCCGGCTCGCCGAAGATCTCGCTCGACGATGCCTGGTAGAAGCGCGTCGCAGCGTCGACCTCGCGGATCGCCTCGAGGATCACGGTCACGCCGACGGCCGCGAACTCGGCGGTCAGCGCGGGCTGGTCCCAGGAAGCCGGGACGAACGAGACCGAGGCGAGGTTGTAGACCTCGCCGGGCGCGCAGGCCCGCAGGGCCCGCACCATCGAGTCCTGGTCGAGCACGTCCGCCTCGATCACCTGCACCTGGTCGCACACGGCGGCCAGGTTCGGATAGTCGGCCGCCGAGCCGGAGCGGACCGTCCCGAACACGTCGTAGCCCTGCTCCAGCAGCAGCTCCGCGAGATAGGAGCCGTCCTGTCCCCCGACCCCGGTTATCAATGCCCTGCGGTCGCCCACGCCCATACTCTAGGTACGGATCACGATCGGCGGCTGCGCAGGCGGCGCAGCATCCGATAGATGGCCACGATCAGCGCGCTCGCGACCCGGTTTGCCGCGACCGCGACGGGATGGCCGGCACCGTGCTCGCGGGCGTTCTGCGCGTGCTCGGCGAACTGGCTCTCGAACCCGGACATGCTGAGCGACCCCTCGGCCATCCGGAAGCCCGCCAGCGGCGCGTCGATCACCACCGGGGGGCGCAGCCGGCCCAGCCGCAGCCACAGGTCGTAGTCCATCGAGTACTTGAAGCGCTCGTCGAGCAGGCCCACCTGGTCGAACGCGCTGCGGCGGACGAACGTCGACGGGCACGCGACGAAGTTCTGCACCAGGTGCAGCCGGAAGCTGTAGCGGCGCATGAAGAACGACTTGTAGGCGGTCACCGCGTGCCGGATCTCCTGGCCGTCGCCGTCCAGGATCAGGCAGGTGCCGGTCGCCCAGAGCGCGTCGGGGTCGGCGGCAAAGGCCGCGCCCGCGCGCTCCAGCGCGCCGGGCAGGTAGACGTCGTCGGCGTTCAGCCAGCCGACGACCTCTCCCTGCGCCATCCGGAAGCCCTTGTTGACCGCGTCCGAGAGCCCGCGGTCGGGTTCCGAGATGTACCGCACGCCGGGTGCCGACTCGAGGATCTCGAGCGTGCCGTCCGTGGACCCGCCGTCGATCACGAGGTGCTCGACCTGCCCCGGGTAGTCCTGCTCGCGCACGCTCGCGAGCGCCAGCGGCAGCGTCGCGGCGCCGTTCAGGCAAGGCGTGACGATCGTGATGGTGGGTGCCGCGCTCTTTTCCATTCGGTCTAAGGGCCGGCGGCCGGCACGCGGGCGCGGGTGACCCAGTCGCGGAAGCCCTCGATGTCGCTGACTTCCGGCAGCGGCCGCAGGCCCGGCCACAGGTGCTGCACCGGCTCGGAGCGGCTGATGCGCACGTTGCGCAGCACGCGCTTCGGGCTCAGGTGCGGCGCCAGCCCCCGCAGGAACAGCAGCCAGTCCCTGGCCGGCAGCGCGCGCAGGCGGCGCAGGAACGTGCGGCGCGGCAGCGAGCCCACCCGCCACTGCAGGTACCAGGCGTAGATCTGGTTGAACAGGTACTGCCCGCGGTCGATCTCGATCCCCGCGAGCTCGGGCCCGTAGTCCTCCTTCAGCTCCAGCAGGCAGACGTAGGTCCCGTTGATCACGGCGTGCCCGGGCAGCTGGCCGGGGAAGTCGAGGGAGATGCCGAGGTACTGCTCGCCCTCGGCGCGGTCGTCTCCGTGCACCGTGTGCCCGTACGACTTGGGAGAGATCCCGATCACGATCAGCTTGTCGGGCGAGTAGACCCACGAGTCCGCGACGAGCATCAGGGCGTTGAGCGCGTAGAAGTCCGGGTACGGCGGCCGCAGGAATCCCTTGCGCATCCGCCCGATCGCGCGGCGCGAGACGATCGTGGTCTGGAGGTTCAGGTGGATGCGGTAGTGGAAGCGGAAGAAGTCGCGCGCGATCTCGCGGCGCAGGTCCGCGGGCAGCGGGCCCGCGGCGGGCAGGCCGGAGCCCCACTCGTAGAAGGGATCCGAGTAGTGGCTGTGCGGGTGGCCGGCGAGCGCCCCGGGGAAGGCGTACGCATAGCCGTTGTACGTGATGCAGTCCGGCCGGTCGTACTTCTCGATCAGCCCGTCGATGCGCTCGCAGTAGCCGGGCAGCAGGCAGTCGTCGTCGCCGATCAGCAGCAGGTAGTCGCCGCTCGTCGCGTTCACGCCGTTGATCCAGTTGTCGGTCACCTCGACCGGCTCGTCGAGCCGCAGGACCTTCAGGCGCGGATCGCCCGCGAACGACTCGAGGATGTCCGGCGTGCGGTCGTCGGACGCGTTGTCGGACACGACCAGCTCCATGTCGGAGTAGTCCTGGTCGAGGATCGACCGCAGGCAGCCTTCGAGCAGCTCCCCGCCGTTGCGGGTCGGAAGGACGATGGACAGCTTCATGCCGGCTTGCGCAGCACGGCCGTGTAGGTGCTGCCCCGCAGCGGGCGCCGCTCCACGGGCGCAAGCAGCGCGGCCGCCACCCGGCCGGCCTGCAGCGCGGCCAGCTTCGCCGCCGTGTGCGCGGTCGGCCGGACGAGCGCGTGCTGCCATCCGAACACGTTCCAGTGCCGCCCGCCGGGGTCGTTGCCGGTCACCTCGGCGGTCTCGAGCCCTGCGCGCGCGGCCTGGGCCTCGAGCTCGCGGGCCGGGATCAGGTACAGGTGCCGGGGGGCGTCGACGTGGGGCCAGCGCCGCCCGAGCAGGCGGAATTGAAATGCCTCGGGGTTGGGCATCGCGCAGACCAGTATGCCGCCCGGCGCAAGGTTCGCCGCCGCTCGCCGGACCACGTCCCAGGGATCCGGCAGGTGCTCCAGCACGTGCCACAGCGTGATCGCATCGCTCGGCGGCAGCTCGTCCAGCACGGCTCCGGGGGTGTCGCTGCGGATCGCCTCGACGCCCAGCTCGGAGCGCATGTACTCGCAGCAGCGCGCATCCATCTCGATGCCCGTGTAGTCGTATCCGGCCTCGCTCGCGAGGCGCGCGAACACCCCGTACCCCGCGCCGATCTCGACCACGCGGCCGGCCGGCACGCGGGGCCGCAGGAATTCGAGCCGGTAGGACTCGCCGCGGGCGACCGCGTCCAGCTCCTCCCGGCTCGGCAGCACGAAGTACTCGCCGCCGTAGTAGGGCCCGAGGTCGGCGGGGACGTTCACGAGGTGGAAAGACCCGCACGCGGTGCAGCGCGCGTACTCGAACCGCTCGTCGCCGACACCCCGGTTGCGGTCGCGGGCCACGAACGCGGTTTCCGCGCGCCCTCCGCACAGCGGGCAGCGCCGCTCGCTCATCCGGCGCTCCCGGCTGCCGCGGGGCCAATGGATAACCTGAGCCGGTGCCGGTGAGCCCCGCAACCGGCCTGCCGGATCTCGAGGCGATGGTGGCCGAGATGGAGCAGGCGCCCGAGATCGTGCGCCCGTCGGCGTACTGGGAGTTCCTCAACGGCCTCAACCTGGCGCAGCTCGGCGACTCCGGGTTCGAGCGGTTCAAGCGCACGGTCAACCAGAACTACTTCAACTGGCCCACGCGCCACCTGCGCGACGAGCAGTTCCGCGCGGTCGCGCGGCACTGGCTGCGGCGCCCGGCCCCGCGGATCTTCTCCGCGCGGCTGGCGGACGCCGGCGCGATCGAGGTCGGCGGAGACCGCGAGGAGATGCTGCAGTCGCGCTCCAGCCGCCTCGCTTACGCGGTGTACGTGGCGCTGTTCTGGGAGCGGGTCCGGGCGGTCGACCGGCTGCGCCTGCTCGACGTCCTCGAGGAGCCGGAGCTGGGGGCGCCCGTGTCGGTGCTGTACCGCGGCCGGCGGATCAGCCAGGACCTGTGCAACTCGGTGCTCGAGTTCTACAGCGTGGCCGACGCGCTGCCGTCCGGCGCGCTGGACGGCAGCCGCATCCTCGAGCTGGGCCCCGGGTACGGCCGCGTCGCGTGGGTGTACCTGACGGCGGTGCCGGGCTGTCGCTATGTCCTGTGCGACATCCCGCCGGCGCTGGCGGTGGCGCAGGAATACCTCACCCGCCTGTTCCCGGAACGGCGAGCGTTCCGCTTTCGCCACTTCGACAGCCACGCGGAGGTGGCGGCGGAGCTCGACGACGCCGAGCTTGCCTTCCTGACCCCGAACCAGCTCGACCTGATCGACCCGGCGGGCGCGACCCTGTTCTTGAACATCAGCTCGCTGCACGAGATGCGCCCCGACCAGATCGCGCACTACATCGGCCAGGTCGGCAGGCACACCGCACCGGGCGGCTGGTTCTACTCCAAGCAGTGGATCCGCTCGCTGAACCCGCACGACAACCTCGTGATCGAGCGCGACGACTATCCGATCCCGCCGGAGTGGGAGACGGTCTACGACCGGCGTCACCCGGTCCAGCGGCAGTTCTTCGAAGCGCTCTACCGGCTGCCGCGCTAGCTCACCCATCGCGCTCCCGTCCCGGCGCCAGCGCGCCGCGCAGCTCGGGCGGGATCTGGCGCAGCGCCGTCAGCACGGCGAAGTAGATCGCGGTCGCGAGCCCCACCGTGATCACCTCGTGCACGTCCGGGATCAACAGCTCGACGGAGGCCGCGAGCGCGGCCGCCGCGCCCACGGGCAGGAAGACGCGCAGCGACAACGGCACGTGCGCGACCGAGCGGCGCTTCACGAACGCGAGTACGGCGGCCGCGAACCCCGCCTCCGCGACGACCGTCGCGATCGCGGCGCCCTCCGCTCCTTCCGAGGGAGCGATCGCGAGCGTCAGGATCACGCCGAACGTGAGCGGGACCACGCTGCTCGCGAGGATCGCCGTGTGCCGGCGCAGCGACAGCAGCAGGAAGCCGCACGTGACGGTCACGAAGGTGCACATGACCGCCAGCGACTGGATCCGCAGCACGTCGACCGACGCCTCGAAGTCCTCTCCGCCGATCACCTGGATCATGAAGTCCGCTCCCAGCGCCACGCAGAGGGTCAGCCACACGCCCACGATCAGCATCGCGTCGAACGTGCGCTGTCCGGCATAGAGCAGCCGGTCGGCGTCGTCGCGGGCCGCGCGCGACATGACGGGAAACGTCGCGCTGACCAGCAGCGCCGGGATCGCGACCAGCACTTCGATCACGCGGTACGAGGTGGCGAAGTAGCCGGTCTGGGTCTCGGTCGAGACCAGCGACATCAGCACGATCACGATGCGGAAGTACAGCGCCGCGATCGCGATCGCGATCGCGTAGGGGAGGGTCTCTCGCACCAGCGTCCACCAGGCGCCGGGCTGGAACGCCGGCCGCAGCGAGATCGCCTTGCGCACCAGCACGGCGGCGATCGCCAGCGCCACGATCCCCGCCGGGATCTGCGTGGCGATGAAGGGCACGATCCCGGCGCCCGCGATCACCAGCGCCACGATCAGGACGGCGGCGATCGCCTGGCGCAGGACCTCCGCCACCGTGATCCAGCCGAAGCGCAGGTCGGCCTGGAGGGGGATCGTCAGCAGGTTGAACAGCACCAGGAGGAGCAACCCGACGCCGGCCACGACCGTCCCGGCGATCAGCTCTCCGTCGTACCCCGCGACCAGCCCGAAGACGACGGCCAGCGCCACACCCGCGAAGGTGAGGACGATGCGCAGGCCGAGCAGCTCCTGCATCAGCCGCCGGCGGTGAGCGGGATCGAAGACGGTGTACTCGCGCAGGCCGACCGCGGCGAGCCCGCCCTCGGTCAGGCCCTGGACCATCGCGATCAGCGAGATCACGAGCGTGTAGCGCCCGAAGTCGACCACGCCGAGGTGGCGGATCAGCAGTGGCGCGACGGCGAGGGCGAGCGCCATCCCGCCGGCGTAGCCGGCGAGCCGCAGGACTCCACCCCGGATCGCCGCCCCGCCGGCCTCGGGCGAGTCGAGGACGTCTACTGCTGCGCCTTCCACCATTCCACCGTGCGCGCGATGCCCTCCGCGAGCGGGATGCCGGGCCGCCACCCGACCTCGTCGCGGAGGCGGCGCACGTCCGCCTCGAGCAGCGGCGGGTCGCCCGGCCGCTGCGGCAGCGCGCCCCACTGCACCAGGTCGGGGCGGCCGGCCGCGTCTGCCACGGCGCTCACCACGTCGCGCACGGGCACGGCCTCGCCGGAGCCGATGTTCACCGCGCCCTGCACGTCGGAGCCGAGCAGCGCGGCAAACGCCCCCGCCACGTCGCGCGCGTGCAGGAAGTCGCGGCGCTGCGAGCCCTCCGAGGTCGGAGCGGGCTCGCCGCGCACCAGCGCCCGCGCCAGCGAGGACACGAGGCGGTCGGGATGCTCGTGCGGGCCGTAGACGAAGAAGATGCGTCCCCAGGCGAAGCCCACGTCGCGGCGCGCGGCGAAGCCCTCGGCGACCTCGCGCAGCGCGTTCTTGCACTTCCCGTAGTAGGTGGCGGGCGCGAGCGGGGTGGAGGCCTCCGACAGCACGCCGTCCGCCCACTCGTACTCCGCGCAGCTCCCCGCGAAGGTCGCGCGCCGCCCGCCGGCTTCGGCAAACGAAGAGAGCAGTGCGAGGCTGGCCGCGACCCACGCGGCGTTTTCCTCCGCGTCCCAGAACTTCCCCGGCACGGCATACCACGCCAGGTGCAGCAGGTGCGTGGGCCGCAAGCTCTCCACCAGCGCCGCGGCGGCCGCGCGGTCGAGCAGGTCGCACCGGTGCCAGGTGACGCCGCCCCGCTCGTCGCCCGGCGCCGAGGACCACGTGGCGTGCACCTCGTCGCCGCGCGCCGCCAGCAGCGGCAGCGCCTGACGGCCCACGAACCCCGTCCCGCCGGTGACGAGCACCCGGGTCACGGCCGGAAGTCTGGGTACTGCCTGTCCCTGTCGGAGACGATCGGGTCGGCCAGCGGCCACTCGATCCCGAACGCCGGGTCGTCCCAGCGCACGCCGCGCGCCTGTTCCGGGACGTAGTGATGGGACATCTGGTAGTGCACCTCCGAAGCGTCCACGAGTGTCTGGAAGCCGTGCGCGAGCCCGACCGGCGCGTACAGCATGCGCGCATTGTCGGCTGTCAACTCGGCGCCGAACCACCGGCAGTACGTCTCGGACTCCGGCCGCAGGTCCACCAGCACGTCGTAGATCGCACCCCGTGTGCACCGCATCAGCTTGGGCTCGCCGTCGGGCTCGGCCTGGTAGTGCATCCCGCGCAGCGTCCCGGCGCGCGCGTTGAAGGAGGTGTTGCACTGCACGACGGCGGGGTCGAGCCCGTGGCGTGCGAACTCCTCCGCGTCATAGGTGCGCGCGAAATGGCCGCGCTCGTCCTCCAGCAGGTCCAGCTCGATCACGACGGCGCCCGCGAGCGGGGTCGGGACGAACCTCACGCGTGCAGCTCGAGCGCCGGCGAGCGCACCAGGAACCTGCCGCCCCAATCGGAGATGTGGCTGAGCTGGTCCATGATCTCCTCACGCAGGTTCCACGGCAGGATGAACACGACGTCCGGCCGCGTGCGGTCGATCTCCTCCGGCGCCCGGATCGGGATGTGCGTGCCGGGGAGGAAGTGCCCTTGCTTGTGAGGGCTGCGGTCGACCGTGTAGTCGATGAAGTCGGTGCCGATGCCGCAGTAGTTCAGCAGCGTGTTGCCCTTGGCCGGCGCTCCGTAACCGACGATCGATGCGCCGTCGCCCTTGAGGGCGATCAGGGACGACAGGATCTCGCGCTTCTCGCTCTTCACCAACTCCGAGAACTCGGTGTAGGTCTCGAGGTTGCGGTAGCCGGCGTCCTCCTCGCGGCGCTCCAGCTCGGCGACGGACCCGCGCGGCTCCTGCGCGCCCTCGTGGCACGCGTAGATGCGCAGCGAGCCGCCGTGGGTGGGGAGCTCGTCGACGTCGAACAGCTCCAGGCCGTGCGCCGCGAACACCTGCTTCACGGTCAGGAAGGAGAAGTAGGAGAAGTGCTCGTGGTAGATGGTGTCGAACTGGCGGTCCTCGACGAGCCGCATCAGGTGCGGGAACTCCATCGTGATCACGCCGTTGTCCGCCAGCAGGGTCTTCATGCCGGCCACGAAATCGTTCAGGTCCGGCACGTGGGCGAGCACGTTGTTGCCGATCAGGAGGTCCGCGCGCAGCTCCCCTGCCAGCGTGCCCGCCGTCTCGCGGCCGAAGAAGCTCACCACCGTGCGGATGCCGCGCTCCTCCTCGGCGACCCGGGCGACGTTTGCGGCCGGCTCGACGCCGAGCACGGGCACGCCCTGAGCCTTGAAGTACTGGAGCAGGTAGCCGTCGTTGGAGGCCAGCTCGACCACTTGGGACCCGGCGCCGAGCCCGAAGCGCCCGATCGCCGTCTCGGCGTAGTTGCGGCAGTGCTCGAGCCAGCTCGTGGAGAAGGACGAGAAGTACGCGTAGTCCGAGAAGATCGCGTCCGGTGTCTCGAACTCCTCGAGCTGCACCAGGAAGCAGCGCTCGCAGACCAGGGCGTGCAGCGGGAAGAACGGTTCCATCGCGTTGACCTGGTCGGCGGTCAGGTAGCGGTTCGCGAGCGGCGACATGCCGAGGTCCGCGAAGGAATGGACCAGCGGGGCGCCGCAAAAGCGGCACTGGCTCTCGCGAGGCACGGGCCGAGAGAATAGCTGTCGCCTCTCGTGTACCTTGACGCGTCATGCGCGTGCTGATCACGGGCGCGGGCGGCTTTGCAGGCCGCCATCTGTGCGCCCTGTTCGCCTCCGACGGCATCGGCGTGACCGGCCTCGGCAGGCGCGATCTCTCCCCGGCCGACCTCCCACCCGGGCTGGAGCGCTACCTGTGCTGCGACCTCGAGGACCAGCGCCAGGCGGCCGCGGCGATCTCTGCGGCACGGCCCGACCTGGTCTTCCACCTCGCGGGCCAGGCCTCGGTGGGCAATTCCTGGAAGGACCCGGCCGGCACGATCCGCGGCAACCTGGGCACGACCATCCACCTGCTCGAGGCGCTGCGCCGTCACGCGCCCGGGGCACGCGTGATGATCGCCTGCTCGGGCGAGGAGTACGGCTCTCACGTGGACCTGCCCGTGACGGAGGAGCACCCGCTGCGCCCGCGCAATCCCTACGCGGTCAGCAAGGCCGCGGCCGATCACGCCGCGGCGCTGTACGACGAGGCGCACGGCATGCACGTCGTGCGGATGCGCGCCTTCAACCACGCCGGGCCGGGGCAGTCGGACTCGCACGTCGTCTCGTGGCTCGCGCGGCAGATCGTCGAGGGCGAGCTGGGCGCCGAGGACGGTGCTCCCGTCGAGATCGTCACGGGCGGCCTCGACGTGAGCCGCGACTTCACCGACGTGCGCGACGTGGTGCGCGCATACCGCGCGGGGTTGGAGCACGCGCCTCCGGGCGCCTACAACGTGTGCAGCGACCGCTCCACGACGATCCGCTCGATCGTGCTCGGCCTGTCCGAGCACGCGGAGGTCGAGGTGGTCACGCGCACGGACCCGGCGCAGCTGCGCGAGCGCGAGATGCACGAGATCCGCGGCTCGCACGCCAAGCTGACGCGCGCGGTGGGCTGGTCGCCCGAGATCCCGTTGTCACGCACGCTCGCGGACACGCTGGCGTGGTGGCGCGAGCGCCTCGGCGCCGCGGTGGGCTACTCGGCCGCTCCACGAACTTTGGCCCGTCCGTAACACCCCTCGTTACGCAGGGGCCAAAGTTCGGCGCGGCGCCGCGCCGCTCCACTGCCCCGCGCGCGAATTCGCGTGGTCCTCACCTACGCGGGGCGGCCGCGCCCGCGAAGCTCTCGACCTGCTGCAGGACGAGCGTACGTGGGTCTTCTCCGGCGATGTGGCCGGCGTGCCAGGCGGCGATGCTGGCGAGCGCCTGGTCGAGGTCCCAGCGCGGCGCCCAGCCGAGCTGGGTGCGCGCCTTGGTGGAGTCGAGCCGCAGGTAGTGCGCCTCGTGCGGGTGCTCGCCCTCGTCCTGGCGCCAGTCGATCCCGCCCTCCCACAGCTCCGACAGGCGGTCGGCGACGTGCCGTACCGACACCTCGTCGCGCTCGTCGGGGCCGAAGTTCCACGCCTGCGCGAGCGCGGGCGACTCCCACATCGCCTCCGCCAGCCGCAGGTAGCCGCTGAGCGGGTTGAGCACGTGCTGCCAGGGCCGGATCGCGTCGGGGTTGCGGATCGGAACCGGCCGGCCCGCCAGCGCGCCGCGGACCATGTCGGGCACGAGGCGGTCCGCGCCCCAGTCGCCGCCGCCGATCACGTTGCCGGCCCGCGCGCTGGCGACCGCGGTCGGCGACCCGGTGGCGAAGAACGAGTTGCGGTACGCGGCGGTGAGGAGCTCGGAGCAGGCCTTGCTGTTGCTGTACGGGTCGTGCCCGCCCTTCGGCTCGTCCTCGCGGAACGGCTCGTCGCGCTCGAGGTTCTCGTACACCTTGTCCGTGGTCACGTTGATCACGACGCGCGGCGGCTCGCCGGCGCGGCGGGCGGCCTCGAGCACGTTCACGCTGCCGAGCACGTTGGTCTCGTACGTCTCCACCGGGTCGGCGTAGGAGCGGCGCACGAGCGACTGGGCCGCCATGTGGATCACGACCTCGGGACGGTGCTCCGACATCGCCTGCTCGAGCGCCGCGAGGTCGCGCACGTCCGCGTGGAGCGAGGCGGTCACCTCGGCGACGCGCGCCAGCTCGAACAGCGACGGCTCGCTGGGCGGCGCCAGGGAGTAGCCCGTCACCTCGGCGCCGAGCCGCTCGAGCCACAGTGCGAGCCAGGATCCCTTGAAGCCCGTGTGCCCGGTGAGGAGCACGCGGCGGCCGCGCCAGAACTCCGGGCTCACTCCCATTTCTTCCAGGGCGCGGCGCCCGACTCCCACAGCTCCTCGAGGTAGCGCTTGTCGCGCAGCGTGTCCATCGGGTGCCAGAAGCCGTCGTAGCGGTAGGGCGCGAGCTGGCCCTCCGCGGCGAGCCGCTCCATCGGCTCGCGCTCCCAGATCGTCGCGTCGCCGTCGATGTAGCGCCCCACCTCGGGCGACAGGACGAAGAAGCCGCCGTTGATCCAGCCGCCGTCGCCGTGCGGCTTCTCCTCGAAGCCGCGCACCCGCCCGTCGTCCATCTGCAGCGCGCCGAAGCGCCCGGGCGGCTGCACCGCGGTGACGGTCGCGAGGGTCTCCTGCCCGCGATGGAACTCGATCAGCTCGCCGATGTCGATCGCCGACAAGCCGTCGCCGTAGGTGAAGCAGAACTCCTCGTCGCCGACGTGGTGCAGGACGCGGCGCAGGCGCCCGCCGGTCTGGGTCTCCTCACCGGTGTCGACGAGGGTCACCCGCCACGGCTCGGCGCTCGACTGCAGCACCTCCATGCTGCGGCCGGCGACGTCGAACGTGACGTCGCACGTGTGCAGGTAGTAGTTCGCGAAGTACTCCTTGATCTGGTACCCGCGGTAGCCCAGGCACACGATGAACTCGTTCACGCCGTGGGCCGAGTACATCTTCATGATGTGCCAGAGGATCGGCTTGGACCCGATCTCGATCATCGGCTTGGGGCGCGTATCGCTCTCCTCGCTGATGCGCGTGCCGGCTCCGCCGGCGAGGATCACTGCTTTCACGCGGCGACACGATAACGGTGGCTCCGCGGCGAATAAGCTGCCCGCCCGATGGGACCGCCCCAGCAGCCTCGAACGGACAGGCCAACCGCGCCGCCCGACCGCACGCTCGATCAGGTCCTCGAGCGCCTCGGCCTCTCCGATGCCTCGCGCGCGGACCAGCGGCAGGCGGTGGGGGAGCTGGCCTACGGGGGGCGGCTGCCGCTGGCCTGGCTGAGGGTCCTGCGGCAGGCGGACTTCCTCCCCTACGACGAGCACCGCCCCGATGACTGACACCCGGCCGCTGCGACCGGTCAACGAGCTGCCCTTCGGCCCGGTCGACGGGCCGGGCGAGTTCACGTTCGCAGTCGCCGGTGACGGGCGGCCGACCGTGTCCGGGATGCCCTTCCCGCAGGTGACGGCGGACATCATGCGGGAGGTCGGGCTGCTGCGCCCGGCGTTCACGCTCTACACGGGCGACGCGATCTTCGGCTACCACGCTTCGCGCCAGCAGATGCTGAACGAGCTGGACCGGTTCAGGTCGCTCGCGAACACCAGCCGCGTGCCGCTCTTCAACGTGCCCGGCAACCACGAGGCCCAGTCGAGCGCGGCCGCGATGGAGGTGCTCGCGGAGTGGGGGCACGATCTGTACGGCTCGTTCGACTTCCACGGCTGGCACTTCGTCGGGCTCAACACGGACGAGCCCAACCGCGAGGGCCGCGTGACGGGCGACCAGCTGGCGTGGCTGGAGCAGGACCTGCTCGCGGCGACCGGAGCGCAGGGCACGTTCGTGTTCATGCACCGGCCCCTCTTCTCCTGGTTCCAGGGCGACTTCAACCCCGACGACGCGCAGCTGCTGATGAAGCTGTTCGCCGCTCACGGCGTCAAGGCGGTGTTCGCGGCGCACGACCACTTCTATTACGAGGAGGAGCACGACGGCGTCCGCTACATCACGGTCGGCGGCGCGGGCGGGCCGTTCTACACGCAGCCGCCGGCGGGAGGCTTCTCCCATTACATGCTCGTGTCGTGCGGGCCGCGCGGCGCCGAGCTGAGCGTCGTGCAGCCCAACCGCCTGGAGGTCGCCGTGCTGGCGGGCGACGACGGCCTCGAGCCCGTCACCACCGCGCGGCTCGCCAACATCACCGACCGCGACGTGCTGGCACGCGGCCTGCGGCTGCGGGTTCCGCGGCTCGCGGATCCGTCGCTGTACCGGGTGTCGGCGAAGTCACGGGACTTCGCGCTCGTGGAGACGGCGCTCGATGCCGCGATCACGCACGACGAGGACCTCGGCGACGGCAGCGTCGCGCTCACCGTGCGCGTGCCGCTGCCCACCGGCTGCGCCGTGTGGGTGACGGTCGAGGCGCACGAGCCTGACTAGTCGTCAGCCCGGCAGCGCGCCGATCGCGCGCAGCGCTTTGCCGAACGCGTCCGCAGCCGCCGGGTAGCTGTAGTCGGACACCTGTGCGCGGCCGAGCCTCCCGATCCGCTCGTGCAGCGCGGCGTCGCTGAGCAGCATCTGGATGGTGCGGGCGAGGTCCTGGTCGTCACCCGCGCGCACGACCAGGCCGGATGCGCCGTGCAGGACCATGCCGCCCGCGACGGCGCCGACCGCCGCCGAGGCGATCACGGGCGTGCCGGCGTGCATCGCCTCGTTGCACACCAGCCCCCACGGCTCGAGGAAGCGCCGGGTCGCAAGGGACGGCACGACGACCGCGTCGGCGGCCGAATACGCCACCGGGAGCCGCGCGCGCGGCACCTGCCCGAGAAACCGAACGGTGCCGGTGTCCTCGCCTCGCAACGGCCCGTCGCCGGCGAGCACCAGGGTGGCTCCCGCCAGGTCGAGCCGCCGCCAGGCGCGCAGCAGCACCTCGACGCCCTTCTCGGGCACGAGGCGCCCGACGTACAGCACGAGTGGCCCGGCGGGCGGCAGCCCCGCCTCGCTGCGCCAGGCGGCCGTCTCGGCCGCGCTCACCCCGCGCCCGAACAGGTCGGCCTCCACTGCCTGGGGCGCGACCAGGGTCGTGCGGTCGGCGGGGCGGTAGCGGCGCAGGTAGCGGGAGACGTGCGGCCCGTAGGTGAGCACGGCGTCCGCCTGCTTGTAGACACGCCGCATGAAGGGCAGGGAGGCCAAGTGCGCGAGCGTCAGCGGGTGGCGCCACAGGGACGCCCACAGCACGAACGGCCGGCCGGCCTGGCGCGCGCCGTACCAGGCGGCGGGCACGGCCACCCGCCCGGTGAGCGCCACGATCACCGCCTCGCTCTCGCGCGCGACCTCGCCCGCGTCGCCCTGCCGCGCCAGGCGGTGGGCGGGAAACGGAGCCTCGGCGAGCTGGCGGTCGAGGTCGCGGTCGGCCGCCGCCACGTATCCGCCCTCCCCTCCGAAGCAGTGCACCTCGACGCCGTAGCGCTCGTGCAGGAGGGCGTACAGCGGCACGCGGTACGGCGGCAGGTAGTTGGTGATCAGGGAGATGGGAGGCATAGGCTGCGCGGCGGCGAGCGACCGTGAACGTACTGATCCTGCACAACCGATACCGCGAGCCGGGGGGTGAGGAGCGCTCGGTGCGCGAGATCGCGCGCCTGCTGCGCAGCCGGGGCCACGCCGTCCACGTGCTGGAGCGGACCAGCGCGAAGGCCGGGCGCAGCCGCGCGGGGCTCGCGCTGATGGCCGGCGGCCACGACCCCGCGGCGGTGGAGCGCGCGGTGCGCGAGCACCGGGCCGACGTCGTGCACGCCCACAACATCCATCCGCTGTTCGGCGCGCGCGCCCTCGCGGCCGCGCGCCGCGCGGGAGCGCGCGTCGTGATGCACCTGCACAACTACCGGCTCGTGTGCGCGATTGCGATCGACTACCGCGACGGCGCCGTCTGCACGCGCTGTCACGGGCGCGACACGCTGCCCGGCGTGCGGCTGCGGTGCCGCGGCAACCTGCCCGAGGCGGTCGCCTACGGCGCCGGCCTCGCGCGCCAGCAGAAGCGGATCGTGCGCGCGGTCGACTGCTTCATCGCCCCCAGCGCCTTCACCGCCCGCCGCATTGCCGACCAGGCGCGGGTCGCCGGCCGCGTGGCGGTGATACACAACTTCGTCGGCTCGGAGGAGTTCGCCGAGGCGCCGCCCGCCGGCCGCGGCGGTCACGCGCTGTTCGCCGGGCGGCTCGTCGAGGAGAAGGGCGCCGACACTGCGATCCTGGCGGCGGCGCGCGCCGGCGTGCCGCTGGCGGTCGCGGGCACCGGCCCGGACGCGCCCCGCCTCGAGCAGCTGGCGCGCGAGCACGACGCGCCGGTCACTTTCCTCGGCCGCATCCCGCCGGAGCAGATGGGCGCGCTGCGCGCGCACGCCGCGTTCCTGGTCGTGCCGTCGCGCTGGGACGAGCCCTGCCCGTACACGGTGATCGAGGCGCTTGCGGGCGGGCTGCCGGTGCTCGCGTCGCAGCGCGGCGGGCTGCCCGAGCTGGTCGGCGAGGAGGACGTGCTCCCCGACCGCGACGTGGAGCAGTGGGCCGCGGCGATGCGCATGCTGTGGGACGACGATGCCGAGCGCAGCCGCCGCGCCGACCGCGCCCTGGCGCGCGCCCGTGACCTGTTCGGCGAGGAGCGCTTCTACAGTGCGCTGATGGACGTGTACGAGGGCGGCCGCTAGTGCCAGAGGCCCCCGCACCGGCGCAGATCGGCCGGCGCGAGCTGCTCGGCGTGCCGATGGCGCTCACCACCTACGCCGAGGCGATGGACGTGATGGACGGCATGATCGCCAGCGGGATCCGCGGTTACGTGAACGCCACGCCCGTGCACGGCGTGATGGTCGCGCAGCGCGATGCCGACCTGAGACGTGCACAGCACGGCGAGAACGTGCTCAACGTGCCCGACGGGAAGCCGCTCGTGTGGGCGCTCAACCTGCTCGGCGAGGAGCTGCCGGACCGCGTGTACGGGCCCGAGCTGACCGACCGCTACTGCGGCCGGTCGGCGGAGCGCGGCTATCGCGTGTGGCTGTACGGAGGCCACGATCCCGAGGCGCTGGACCAGCTCACGCGCGCGCTGCGGGCGCGCCACCCCGGCATCGACATCGTCGGCGGCTGGTCGCCGCCGCACCGCCCGCTGACCGAGGCCGAGGAGCGCGAGGTCGCGGAGCGCATCAACCGCGATCGCCCCGACGTCGTGTGGGTGGGCATCGGCGTGCCGAAGCAGGAGAAGTGGATGGCCCGGATGCGCCCGCTGCTCGACGCGCCGGTGCTGGTGGGCGTCGGCGCGGCGTTCGACTTTCTCGCGGGGCGGAAGAAGCAGGCGCCGCGCTGGATGCAGCGCCGCGGCCTGGAATGGCTGTTCCGCCTCTCGCAGGAGCCGCGCCGGCTGCTCGTGCGCTACCTGCGCTACAACCCGGCGTTCGTGGCCGGCTTCGTGCGCCAGTACCTGCGCGAGCGGCGCGCCCGCGGCTCGTAGCCCGCGTCGAGGGCGCGGCTCCTCCCCAGCGGGGCGAGCGTCCCGAATATGTGGGCGGCGGTCTCGCTGCGCATGAACTCGATGATCCCGTGGGTGTGCCGGAAGGGATCGGCGAGCGCGCTGCCGTCGGCGGTGATCGCGGCCACGATGCGCCCATCCTGCTCCGCGACCAGCACCGCGTCGAACAGCGGGACGGTGCTGTCCAGTTGGGCGAGCGCGGCGAGCGCCAAGCGGTCGCCCGGCTCCGCGGCCCGGACCGTGATGCTCTCAACGGGGGTGGATTTGGCTTGCATCTCCGGCTCCTTTCGGATCCAAATGGACCCTGACTGGCTTCTTGCTGCCCCTGGTGTTACAGTACCAGGCAACATTGGGCCTATTTTTCCGGTCCTTTGACTTACTTTCCAGAGCCAATCGAGGGCAAATGGACCAAAGCGAGTTCACAAATCGCCTGCTTGGGGGTCTCGGAGCGTGGACCGAGGGCAAGGGACCTCTCTACCGCCGCCTCGCCGCCGCGCTGCGCAGGTCGATCGACCAGGGCCTGATCCCGCCCGGCACCCGGCTTCCCGCCGAGCGTGCGCTGGCGGACCTGATCCACGTCAGCCGCGGCACCGTCGTGGCCGCCTACGGCCTGCTGGAGGAGGAGGGCCTCGTCGACCGCCGCCAGGGCAGCGGCACCGTCGTGCGGGCGCCGGCGGTCCCGCGCCCGGACGACGTGGTCCCGAAGGCCGCGCTCCTCTCCGCCCTGGTGGCGGGGCCCGAGCCGCCCATCGACCTGTCGCTGGCGGCTCCCCCGAGCACCGAGCTGCCGCTCGACCACACCATCTCGCTGCAGGACATCGCGGCTGTGTCGTCGCTGCTCGGGTACGCGCCGATGGGCCTGCCGGCAATGCGCACGGCGATCGCCGAGAGGTTCACCGCGGAAGGATTCGAAACCTCGCCGGAGGAGGTCCTGATCACGACCGGCGCCCAGCAGGGCATCGCCCTGATCGCCGCGCTCGAGCTGGGCGCGGGCGACTTCGTCGCGCTCGAGAGCCCCACGTACCCCGGAGTGATCGAGGCATTTGCCCGCGCGGGTGCCCGCCTGCTGCCGCTCGACCTGGACCACGGCGGCGCACGCGCCGACAGCCTACGCCGCGCGCTGGAGCGGCACCCGGTGCGCCTCCTCCACATCACGCCCACCTGCCAGAACCCCACCGGCCGGGTGATGTCCGAGCGGCGCCGCGGGGAGCTGCTGGCGCTCGCGCGCGAGCACGACGTGAGCGTGATCGAGGACACCGTGATGGAGAACCTCGCGTTCGGCATGAAGCCGCCGCCGCGGCTCGCCGAGCTGACGGGCGGCGACCACAACCTGTACACGGTCGGGTCGTTCTCCAAGACCCTGTGGGGCGGCCTGCGGGTCGGCTGGGTCCGCGCCTCGGC
This sequence comes from Solirubrobacterales bacterium, assembly GCA_035650255.1. GTDB lineage: Bacteria > Actinomycetota > Thermoleophilia > Solirubrobacterales > JBBDJG01 > DASRIA01. The sequence goes on along the minus strand of DASRIA010000041.1, from coordinate 24,849 downwards.
ATCGGCCGTGCTGCGCCTGGGCCGCCTGAAGGTCGCGCAGGACCTCGGCACGCCGGCCCCCACCCAGGCGCTCGCGCTGTCGCTCCTGCCGCTCCTCGACGAGACGATCGACAGGCGCCAGGAAGCGCTGCGGGAGCGGATGGGCGTGCTCACTGCGGAGCTCACGCGTGAGCTGCCGGAATGGGAGTGGGCCAAGCCGCAGGGCGGCTACGCGCTGTGGGTGAAGCTGCCGCGCGGGGCGAGCGGCGACGAGTTCGCGCAGCTCGCGCTGCGCCACGGCGTGGCCGTCTCACCGGGATCGAGCTTCTCGCCGGCCGAGGAGCACCTGGACCACATCCGCGTGTGCTTCGGGCTCGACCCGGACACGCTGCGGCGCGCGGTGCCGAAGCTCGCCGAAGCGTGGCGCGAGATGGAGACCGGCGCCGTCGCCGGCCGGGCCGCGCGCGTCGTCGCGGTGTAACGGCGCCAATACGCCCGAATCGAGGTGAGTGCATTCAAGGTCGCTGTACGACCACGAACGCAATCACCCGCATAGGGTGGGTTACGCGTGTGCAACAGGGCGCGCGGGAGGCGCACCTCTTTAGAATCGCCCGCGCGCAGGCGGTGTTTCCGCATGCGATGAGATGAGCGACGCCTCCTTCAAACACGACGTCTCCGTGGTCGGCCTGGGCCGGGTCGGCCTGCCGCTCGCGCTGAGCTTTGCCGACCGCGGCCTGTCCACCGTGGGCGTCGACCGCGACCGGGCGATCGTGGACAGCGTGCGCGCGGGCGTGATGCCCTTCCAGGAGCGCGGCACGCAGGAGCTGCTCGACCGGGTGGGCGGCGGAGACATGCTGGCGCTGTCGGAGCGGATCGAGGACGCCGCCGAGGCGTCTCACATCGTGCTGACCCTCGGCACGCCGTCGTTCTCCCACATCGAGATCGACATCTCCGACATCCGCTCGGCGCTCGATGCGCTGCTGCCGCTGCTGCGCCCCGGTCATCACATCGTGCTGCGCTCGACCGTGGCGCCCGGCACGACCGACTTCGTGGCGGGCTACATCGAGCAGCAGCGCGGCCTGGTCAGCGGCCGTGACGTGTTCGTCGCGCACGCGCCCGAGCGCATCGCCGAGAACCACTTCGTCGAGGAGATCGCTTCGCTCCCGCACATCGTCGGCGGCGTCGACGACGAGTCGACGGAGCGCGTGGCGCGCCTGTTCGAAGTGTTCGGCTCGCGCATCGAGCGCACGACCCCGGTGCAGGCCGAGCTGGCGAAGATCTGGACCAACATCTTCCGCTACGCGAACTTCGCGCTCCCCAATCTCCTCATGATGAACTGCGAGCAGTACGGCGCGAACGTGTTCGAGGTGATCGACCTGATCAACCGCGACTACCCGCGCGGCGGGATCGCGATGCCGGGGCTGACGGGCGGCACGTGCCTGCGCAAGGACTTCGCCTTCTCCGAGGAGCGCTCCAGCGCGCCCGGCATGCTGATGTCGGTCTCGCGCGTGAACGAGAGCGTCCCGCTGTTCCTGGTGGAGGGGATCAAGCAGCGGCTGGGATCGCTGCGCGGGAAGAAGGTCGCCGTGCTGGGGCTGACGTTCAAGCGCGACTCCGACGACCTGCGCGACTCGCTCTCCGCGAAGCTGATTCGCCTGCTCGAGCGCGAGCTGGCGGAGGTGGCCACGCACGACCCCCACGCGCCGCTCCCCGGTGCCGGCCTCGAGGATGCGGTGCGCGACGCAACCGCGGTCGTCGTCGCTACGAACCATTCCGAGTTCTCGGACTCGGCGACGCTGCGCACCGTCGCGGAGCGGGCAGCGGGCGCCCTGGTCGTGGACCCGTGGAACGCGTTCGGCGCCGCGCGCGTGTTCGCGCCGGTCGAGCAGGTCGTGTCCCTGAGCGCCGCGTTGCAGGCCGCAGGCCCGCGTTGACCCCGTTGCGGGTCCTCGTCACCGGCGGAGCGGGCACGATCGGCGCCGCCGTGGTGCGCCGCCTCCTGCGCGACGGTGTCGCGATCCGCGTCGCCGACCTGCGCCCGGCCCCCGAGTGGATGCGCGAGGCAGCCGAGATCCACACCGGCGACCTGCGCAGCGTCGAGGAGGCGCGCATCGCGCTGGCCGGATGCGACCGGGTCGTGCACCTGGCCGCGATCGTGGGCGGCATCGCAAACTTCCACAAGCTCCCGTACACGCTGCTGGAGACCAACACCGGCCTCTACAACGCGCTCTTCCGGGCCGCGATCGAGTTGCCGGTCGAACGGCTCGTATACGTCTCCTCCAGCATGGTGTTCGAGCGCGCCGAGGAGTTCCCCACGCGCGAGGAGTACCTCGACCGCTGCCCGACGCCGCGCTCGTCCTACGGCTTCTCCAAGCTGGCCGGCGAGTACTGGTGCCGCGCGGCCGCGGACGAGTTCGGGCTGCGCTACTCGATCGTGCGGCCCTTCAACGCGTACGGGCCGGGGGAGATGCCCGGTGACGAGCCCGGCATCGCCCACATCGTCCCGGACCTGATCGAGCGCGCGCTGCGCCGCGAGCGGCCCTTCCCGATCTTCGGCTCGGGCGAGCAGACCCGCACGCTCACCCACATCGACGACATCGCGGACGGGATCGCCGCCGCGCTCACCCACGACGCCGCGGTGGGGGAGGACTTCAACGTGTCCGCGTCGGAGGAGTTGAGCGTGCGCGAGATCGCCGGGATCGTGTGGGAGGCGTGCGGCAACGATCCCGCCGACCTCGAGTTCGAGCACCTGCAGTCGTTCGAAGTCGACGTGCAGCGGCGCTGGCCGTCGACCGACAAGGCACGCGAGGTGCTCGGCTGGGAGGCGCGCATCGGCGTGCGCGACGGCATCGCCGACACGGTCGAGTGGTTTCGCCGCGAAGGCGTGACCGCGACGCCCTGACCCACCGTGATGGGTAGGTATCGCAGGAGGACACCAACCCATCAGGGTGGGTACGGGCGGTTCTCAGCTCCGTGACGTTTCTGGCGAAGCTCATGCGTGGGCGACGCGATTTGACCGGTCACGTTCCGCGCGCCACCCGTTACACGCCCTGACCCACCGTGATGGGTAGGTATCGCTGCAGGACACCAACCCGTCACGCCGTCTCCTCACTGCCCAGCAGTAGCGGGAGCACGTCCTCCGCCAGCCGCCGCCGGACCTCCGCCTCCGAGTAGGGCGCGACCAGCTCCCGTGCGCGCTCGGCGTAGGACGCCCGTGCCGCGGCGGGCATCTCGAGCGCCGCGCGCAGCGCCGTCGCCAGCGCGGCCGGGGTCGAATCGCCGGCGACCAGCGCCGGCTCCAGCCGGCGCGCGAGCGGGAGCGCCTCGTAGCCGCCCGGCGACGGCGTCGTGACGAGCGGTGTGCCGTGGGCGAGCGCCTCCAGCTGGGCGATGCCGTAGTCCTCGAAGCGCGACGCCGACACGTATGCCTCCGCGCGCGCGACGAGCGCAGCGTGCTCGCCCGCGGAGAGGCGCCCCGCCCACTCGATCCCGGCGGGCTCGGCGACGTGCCGCGCGCGCAGGAACGCGCGCCCCTGTTCGGCTGCGAGGCCGGTCACGACCAGCCGGCGCGCATCGGCGGCCGCATCTCGCCACGCGCGGGCGATCACGTCCAGCCCCTTCTTGTCGGGATTGCCGGCATATGCGACGACCAGGGGCTCGCGCTCGGCCGGCGGCAACCGGGCCGGCACCGTCACCGGGAAGGGGAGCGCCGCGACCGGCCGTCCCGCGGCCTGCGGCGGCGGAGCCGCCGCGAGCCCTGCGGGGAGGAGCACCGCCAGCTGCCGCAGCGCCCTGCGCTCGAGCAAGTGCTGCACGAAGTTCGCCCGCCCGGGGCGGTTGGTCACGGTGAGCGCGTCGAAGCGCACTCCGCCGATGCGCAGCCGCGACCGCGGCTGGAGCAGCACCGACTGCACGCCCGAGAACAGGATCGCCCGCGGAGCGTGGCGGCGCAGCGCGCGCGAGGTGGCGTGCCGGATGGCCGCGGCCTCGGCCAGGTCGGTGAGCGGCATCGTGCGCCGCAGGTGGCGCGCGACGCGGAAGTCCGTCGACGCGACGGCCACCGAGAGGCCGAGGTCGCGGAGCGCGCCGGCGGCATGGGCGTCCAACCGCCGCCAGCCCGCGGTGGTGCCGGGCGAGACGAGCAGCACGTCGACGGTGGTTCGCGCCACGCGCCGAGATGCTATTGCTCCCCGCGTGCCCCAACTCGAGGCCTCGGTGATAGTGCCCACCCGGCGGCGCGCGGACTACCTGCGCGTCGCGCTTGCGTCCCTGGCCGCGCAGGACCTCGACCCCGCCTCCTACGAGGTGATCGTGGTCGACGACGGGCCGTCGGACGACACGCGCGCGGTGACCGAACAGGCGGCGGCCGGGGCCGGGACCGCCCTCCGTTACGTCGAGCGCGCCGGCGTGCCCGGGCTCAACTCGGCGCGCAACACGGGGGTCGCGGCCAGCGAGGCGCCGTTCGTCGTGTTCGTGGACGACGACGTCGAGGCGCCGCCGGGGTGGCTGCGCGAGCTGCTCGACGGCCGCCGCCGTCATCCCGAGGCGCAGGTGCTGGGCGGCCCGATCGAGCTGCGCCTCGAGGGGTCGCGGCTGCCGATGTGCGGGCGGGAGTCGCCCCCGATCACCACCCTCGACGCCGGGCCCGGCGACCGCGAGATCGAGGTCGTGTGGGGAGCGAACATGGGCGCCGACCGGCGCGCCTTCGAGCTGGCGGGCATGTTCGACGAGGGCGTGCCCTACGGCTTCGACGAGGACATGTGGGAGCGCCGCCTGCGCGAGCGCGGCGGCACGGTGATGTACGTCGGGCGCGCGGGGCTGGTGCACCGGCGTGACGCCCGCGACTCGCGCCTGCGGCCGCTGATGCGCGCCGCCTACATGCGCGGCCGCAGCCTCCGCAGGTACGTCGAGCACCGCGGGCAGGCGCCGTCCGCCGCGCGCGAGCTGCGCGTGCTGGCCGGCTGCGTGTGGCACATCTTCCGGCGCCGCTGCGGGAACGGGTTGCTGCTGACGGCACACTCCGCCGGCCGCGTCCGCGAGATGCTCGCCCGATGAGCTTCGATCCCGAGCGCGTGCTCTCGGGCGAGAGCGGCATCGTCGAAGGCCCCCGGCGGCGGACCCGGGCGCGGCTGCGCGACGCCGCGGACTCGGCCGCGGCGATCGCGACGCTCGCGCCGTTGCGCGTCCAGCGCGCGGCTGCGCGGCTGCCCCGGCGGCGGGTCCTGGTGCTCGGCATTTACGGCGACGACGGAGTCGGCGCCATGGCGCGTGCGGTGAAGGAGCTCGGAGTGCTCGCGCACGACGTGCGGTTCGCGCTGGGCGCGCTGGGCGAGACGGACCCCGCCCTCGCGCCGCACACGAAGCTCGACCGGCTGGCCGGGTCGGGCAAGTTCGAGAACCTGAACCTCCTGCTGGCGGCGACGCCGGCGGAGGTGGACTGGACCCTCGTCGTGGATGACGACGTCGCGCTGCCGCGCGGGTTCCTCGGCAAGTTCCTGGCCTGCGCGGAGGCCTTCGGGTTGCAGCTCGCGCAGCCCGCGCACCGGCACACGAGTCACGCGGCGTGGTCCGTCACCCGGCGCGAGCGCTGGACGCTCGCGCGCCGCACCCAGCTGGTGGAGATCGGGCCGGTGACCGCGTTTCACTCCTCGATCGCCCCGGAGCTCCTGCCGTTCCCGCCCGTCCGGATGGGCTGGGGCCTCGACGCGCACTGGGGCGGGCTCGCGCAGGAGCGTGGCTGGCGCCTCGGAGTGGTCGATGCCACGCCGATCGGCCACGACCTGCGGCGCACGGCTGCCGGGTACGACCGGGCGGCGGCGATCGCCGAAATTGCGGAGTTTTTGCCCGGAAAGCCCTTCATCGAGCGGGATGCCGCTCTGCACGTGGTCGAGCGCCACCACTCGCTGAAGCCGAAAAGCGGGTAGGAGGAGGGGGATTCCGGCGCGGCGCGTCGCTAGTCTGTGCGACTTGCCGCCCCGCATCACAGGCCGCTTCCGCGGGTTGGTTACCGATGGAACGCCCATTCGGCGTCCCTCTCCGACAAACGCGATGTTCCCTGTGCGAACAACCCACATCGCCCTCGCCGCCGTGCTCGTCTGGCTGCTGGCCGCGGCACCCGGCCCTGCGCTCGCCAGCCCGGCCGGCGTGATCCGCGACTGCAGCGAGGACGGCGTGCTGAACGGCAAGTACTCGCAGTCCGAGCTGGACGGCGCGCTCGAGCAGCTCCCTTCCGACCTCGACGAGTACACCGACTGCCGCGCGGTGATCCGGCGCGCGCAGCTCGGGTCCGCGGGCAGCAAGCGGCGCGGCGCCCGCAAGCCCTCGACGGTCGACCGGGTGGACGCGGGCGCTCCTCCCACCGGCGACGAGCAGAAGGAGATCGCGAAGGCCACCGGGTCGCGCGGCTCCGTGCGGATCGGCGGCCGCGGCGTGCGGCCCGGCGAGAGCGCGACCGCGCTCGACTCATCCGGCTTCGGCGGCGACCTGCCGCCCCTGGTGCTGGTCGTCCTGCTGGCGCTCGCCGGCCTCTGCGTGACCGGCTTGGCCTCGGCTGCGCGGCGCCGGGGTGCCCTGGAAGGGGTGAGGCGTGGAATCTCACGCTTCCGCCGCTAGCACGACCAAGGTCGGGGGCGCGCGCCGCGGAGTCGCGGTGCGGGCCCGCCGCCTGCGTTGGGACGCCGGCGCCGCCGTCTGCGTGACGGTTGCGGGCGCGCTCGCGGCGATCGCCTTCGTCGGCAACGGCGGCCTGCAGCTCGGCTCCTCCACGCTGGTCGAGGTCGGCGTGATCCTGGCCGTGGGAGTGCTGCTCGCAGCGGCCATCGCCTATTACGCGGTCGACACCCCGCTGTACGGAGGCACCGCGCTGATCGGCGTCGGGACCCTCGTCGCCGTCACCGCGCTGTCGATCCTGTGGTCGCTGCACCCGGCGGACTCGTGGATCGAGACCAACCGCACCCTGGCGTACGGGGCCGCGTTCGCGGGAGGCGTCGCGGCTGTGCGGCTGCTGCCGAAGCGCTGGGACGCCGTCCTGTACGGCGTGCTGCTGGCGCTCGCGATCGTCTGTCTGTACGGGCTGGCCACGAAGGTCGCACCCGGCTGGCTGGCCGAGGACGAGGTCTATGCGCGCCTGCGCGAGCCGTACGGCTACTGGAACGCGGTCGGCGTGACGGCCGCGATGGGAATTCCCATCTGCCTGTGGCTCGGCACGCGTGAGGGACCGCCGTGGGCCAAGGCGCTCGCGTATCCGGTGCTCGGCATCCTGATCGTGACGATGCTGCTGAGCTTCTCGCGCGGCAGCATCCTGGCGGCGGCGGTGGGCATCGCCCTGTGGCTCGCGCTCGTGCCCCGGCGACTCGCGACGCTGGCGGTGCTGCTGCCCGCGGCCGCCGGCGCGGGGCTGGTGACCGCCTGGGCGTTCAGCCAGAGCGCGCTCACGGACGACCGCGTGGCGCTCGCGGAGCGCGAGGACTCGGGCCTCCTGTTCGGCGTCATCCTGGTCGTGATGGCCGCAGCCCTGTTCGGCGCGGGCCTGCTGATCGAGCGCCGCGCGCGCAACCGCCCGCTCACCGCCGACACGCGCCGCAAGCTGGGCAAGGTGGCGCTCGGGTCGCTTGCCGCGGTGCCCCTGATCGTGCTCGTGGCGCTGGCCTTTAGCGACCGCGGCGTCGGCGGCACGGTGTCCGACCGCTGGGACGAGCTGACCACGTCGCAGGAGACTCCGCAGAACGATCCCGGCCGCCTGATCGAGACCGGCAACGTGCGCACGATCTACTGGGCGCGGGCGATCGACGTGTGGAACGAGCACGAGGTCGCGGGCGCCGGTGCCGGCTCGTTCGCGCAGGCCCAGCTGCGGTTCCGCGACGAGCCGACGCAGGGCCGCCACGCCCACGGCTACGTGCACCAGACGCTGGCCGACCTCGGCCTGATCGGGCTCGGCGCCAGCATCGCCGCGCTCGTCGGGTGGCTCCTGGCCACTCGCACCACTCTTGCGCTCACGCGCCGCCGCATTTCCGAGGAGTGGACGCCGGAGCGCACCGGGCTGCTCACGCTGGCGCTCGTGGCCGTCGTGTTCGGCGTGCACTCGACGCTCGACTGGACCTGGTTCGTGCCGGCCGTGGCGATCACCGGGCTGTTCTGCGCCGGCTGGGTCGCGGGGCGCGGGCCGCTGCCTCCCGCCCATGCGGTTTCCGCCGACGCCGAGGACGCGGAGCCCCCGGTGCGGGAACGGGGCCGGCTGCGCGGACCGCGCGGCGTCGCCGCGCTTGCCGTCCTGATCGTGGCCGTCGTCGCGTCCCTTGCGGTGGCGCAGCCCTGGCGCGCCGACCACGAGGGCGACGAGTCCCTTGCGCTGCTCGACGAAGGCGACATCCCGGCCGCGCGCGCCGCGGCCGGCCGCGCGGCCGACATCAACCCGCTGTCGGCGGAGCCGTACTTCGAGCGGGCCGCGATCGAGGACGCCGCCAACAACCGCCGCCAGGCGCTGCGCGCGCTCGAGGACGCGGTGCGGCTCGAGCCGGCGAGCCCGGAGGCGTGGCGGCGGCTGGGCGAGTACTACGCCGTCAACCTCGACAACCCGGCGCGCGCGGTGCCGGTGCTGCAGGGCGCGCTGTACCTTGACCCCGCCTCGCCGCTGAACCGCAGCGCCTATCTGGTCGCCCTGCGCGCCCGCAACGCCGCGGCAGCCGAGCGCGCCGCCGCCGAGCGCGCCGCACGCCGCCGTCGCGCGGCCCGCCGCGCCGCCCGCGCGGCGGAGCCGGCGGCGCCCGCCGCCACGCCGGCGCCCTCGCCCTAGCCGGGGGCTGGAACCTGGTCCCCCGGCGTCCACCCCTCGGACGCAACGGGACAAGGCTGGGCCGGACCGGCAGCGTCGATGCCTGAAAGCATCATCCACGTGGATGCCGAACAGGTCCTCGCCTTCCGGCTGGCCCGCTCCGGGCTGGTCGTGCGGGGCGCGCGCGATCTCGCCGCAGCGGCAGCGTGTCCCGCCTCGGACTTCAGCCGCGACGCGGCGCTGCTGGCGCTGGCGGCGCGGGCCGAAGACGTCTCCCGAGAGGCGCACGACGAGGCGGTCGACGCGGGCGACCTCGTCGTCGCCCACGTCGTTCGCGGCGCCATCCACGCGCTCGCCCCCGCCGACTTCGCGCTCTACGGGCGCGCCCTGATCGCCCGCGACGACGACGAGCTTGCCGCGCAGCTCGGCCGGCAGCTGAAGCGCCTCGCCGCGGAGCAGGGATTCGCCCCCAGCGATGCGCTCGCGGAGGTGGCGGCCGCCACGCGGGACGCGCTGGCGAACGGCCGCGCGCTCGGCAAGAACGATCTGCACGCGGAACTGAGGCAGCGCGTGCGTTCCGAGCTGATGCCCTGGTGCCGGGGGTGCAAGAGCCACCACGTGGCCCCGATGCTGTGGCGCTACGCCACCGTGGAGGCCGGCGCGCGGCTCGACTCCGAGCGCCGCTACACGATCGGCGAGCCGGGCCCGGCGCCGCCAGGGAGCGAAGCCGTGCGCCGCTTCCTCGGGTTCTACGGACCGGCGCAGCCGGGCGACTTCGCCGCGTGGGCCGGGCTCGCGCAGCCGCACGCCGACCGCCTGTGGGACGAGGTCGCGGGCGAGCTCGCCGAGGTGCGGGTCGGCAAGGGCAGCGCCTGGCTGCTGAGCGCGGACACCGGCGCGCTCGAGTCGCCACCGGCCGCGCAGGGCGTCCGCCTGTTACCGCCGGGCGATCCCTACCTGCAGAAGCCCAACCGGCCGCTGCTCGCCCCCGGCGCCGAGCTGCGCAAGCGGCTGTTCCGGCCCGTTGCGAGTCCCGGAGCGGTGCTGCGGGACGGGCGCCTGGCCGGCCTGTGGCGGGTCAAGGCGAAGGGCAGCAAGGCGGAGCTGACGGTCGAGCAGCTCGGCCGCCTCCCCCGCGGGGACCTCGCCGAGGAGGCGCAGCGCGTGGCCGAGCTGCGCGGCGCAGCCGCAGCGGCGGTCATCGTCGCCTAGCTGCCGAGGCGGCCCCGGCGCGCGGTCGCGATCAGCGTCTCGCGGAGCACCGGCATCCCGCCGCGCGCCGCCACGCCGACGTCCTCGAAGCCGAAGTCGCGCAGGAACCCACGCAGCGACCGCGCGGTGAAGAAATGCAGCTCGAGCCCGAACGGGTCGTAGTGGCGCTCGAACCCCCGCAGCGCGGTGAGCACGTTGCGCACACGCCCGTGGAAGGGCACCGCCACTGCCAGCAGGCCTGCGGGAACGAGCACCCGCCGGATCTCCGACAGCATCGCCTGCGTTTCCGGCACGTGCTGGAGCACGTTCACGCACGTGACGGCGTCGAAGCTCGCGTCCGCGAAGGGAAAGCCGCCGTCGGCGCGCGGCTCCACGAACTCCAGCTCGGGATGCGCGGCACGCGCGCGCTTGAGCGCGGTGGGAGCGAAGTCCAGGCCGGTGGCCTGCCCACCCTGCTCGGCCAGGCGCCCCGCGAACGTCCCGTCGCCGCAACCGACGTCGAGGACCCGGCCCAGCCGCTCGTCCCCGAGCGCCCGCAGGACGTGCTCGTGGACCGCCGGGTCGTGCCCGGCTCCCAGCGGCAGCTCCCGCCAGATCTCCTCGTGAGCGAGCGTGACCTAGAAGGCGCCGCGCCGCCGCAGCACGGCGGGAACCGTCTTCAACAGGATCGAGAGGTCGAGGAAGACGCTCCAGCGCTCCAGGTACAGGAAGTCGAGCCGCACGAGCTCGTCGAAGTCGAGCTCGGCGCGCCCCGACACCTGCCACAGCCCGGTGATGCCCGGCAGCACCAGGTAGCGCTTGCGGTGCCACTCGTCGAGGCGGCTGTAGTCGCGCAGCGGCAGCGGCCGCGGGCCGACCATCGACATGTCGCCGCGCAGCACGTTCACGAGCTGCGGCAGCTCGTCCAGGCTGAAGCGCCGCAGCAGCCCGCCGATGCGGGTCAGCCGCGGGTCGCGCCGGATCTTGAACAGGGCGCCGCTGGCCTCGTTCATCGACTCGACCTCCTCCTGGCGCTGCTCGGCGTCCGTGTGCATCGTGCGGAACTTGAGGCAGTCGAACGGCACGCCGCCGATCCCCGGGCGGCGGCTGCGGAACAGCACGGGGCCGGGGGAGGTGATCTTGATCGCCAGCGCGATGCCGAGCAGCACCGGCGACAGCACCACGAGGCTGAGGCTCGCCACGACCAGGTCGAAGCTGCGCTTCATCACGAAGTCCGCGCCCTCGAACACCGGCGGCTTCAACTCGAACAGCGGCACCGTCTGGCCGGGCACGAGCTCGTGCCGGTGGGTCATGATCTCCATCGTCGTGGGGGCGATGCGGACCGCCACGCCGCGCTCGTGACACTGGTTGACGAGCTCGATCGCCTCCTCGGGCGGGAAGTCCGGGTCTGCGATCACGACCTCCTGCACGCGGTGCTCCTCCAGCAGTCTCGGCAGCTCGGCCAGGCTGCCGAGGTTGCGCAGCCCGTTGTCGGGCTTGGGCGTCAGCGAGATGTAGCCGACCGGCTCGTAGCGCGTGCCCGACGTGTCGTCCGCGAGCGCGTGCGCGACCGCGTCGATCTGCTCGCCGGAGCCGACCAGGATCGCGCGCCGCCGCCGGCCGAGCGCGCGCAGCACCAGGCCGGTCACGCGCTCGTATCCCCAGCGCAGCGTGCTGACCCAGATCAGGGCGAAGAACAGGCCGCCGTAGAAGATGTAGTACGAGCTGAAGTCCAGCCCGTTGACGAGCGCGAAGGCGAACGCCGCCACGGCAGCCAGGGTGAGGCCCGCGACGATCGCGGCGAAACCGGGCCGCGCCTCGCGGCGGCTGTAGAGGCCGCTGCGCGAGAAGAGCAGCGCGGTCACGAGGAACACGAACGGGACGTACTCCTCGGTCGTGTGCATCACGTCGTCGAACGTGAAGCCGCCCAGCACCAGTTCCTTGATGGCGAGCGCGGTGAAGATCGCGCCGGCGACGCCCAGCAGGTCGAGTGCCAGCAGCGAGAAGATCCGCACGGCGCGCTCGAGTGCGCGCGCGTGGATCAGCGCCGAGATCAGGCTCGGGCGGCGGGCCCGGACGTCGCGTCGCACGCTCTCGGGCTCGACGTTCGCTGCTGGGATGGTGCCGGCCACGCGCAGCGCCCCGTCACGCCGTGGGAAGCGCGGGCTGGGTGCCGCCTCGGCCTCGGCCGGGGGCGTCTCGGTGCGTGTGGCGGGTTCGGTCATCGAGCGCGATGCGTGCGGTCTCGTTCGTGTCTTTGGAAACACGTCGAAGGAGCCGGGGTAGCGGGGATGCGACATCGTCTCGGTTACGGCGGATCCGTCCGCAACCAATCGCCGGACACCCGAAAGAAGAGTTCCCGGGATATGGGCCCCGCAAAACTACCACCGGCCCCTCCGCGCAAGGTCCGGGGCGGGGTGCCGCAAGGGACAATTCTTCGCGCATCTCAGGCGATAATCGCAGCCCGCACCGCCAAAACCGCGCCGCAGCGCGGTTTTTGCGTCCTTTGCGGGACTTTCCCGAATCGAACGAGGGGGTGGCCCGGTGACGGCCGAGGAGTGGATTCATACATTCGTCCAGGAGATCGGCGGGGAGCCGCCGAGCCCGGAGCAGATGGACGAGATCTTGCGCCTGGCGTCGGTCGCTGCGCATGCCTCGGAGCGCAAAGCCGCCCCGATCGCCTGCTACCTGGCCGGCACCACGAACACGCCCCTCGCTCGCCTGATTGCGGTTGCCGAGGGCATCGCTCCCGAGGCAGCCGAGTGATGCGGGCGCAGCGTCAACCGCCCAGCGGCGAGACGTAGCGGCAGGAAGGCGTCTTCCAGACGTTCTCGTAGCCGTTCAGGAAGTCTTCTGACCGTGCAGCCCGGCAGGGAAGTGACGGGCCCTCCCCGGAGGCCAAAGGCCAGGACTTGCTGAAGAACGCCCTCTACCGGGCGCCCATCAGGCGCTCGATGCCGGACTGCTCGATGGTCATCCGCAGCCCGTCGGCCAGCTCGACCTCGGGTTCCCACTCCAGCACCTCGCGCGCCAGGGTGATGTCCGGCTGGCGCACCTTGGGGTCGTCCTGCGGCAGCGCCTCGAACACGATCTCCGAGCGCGCGCCGGTGACCTCGATCACCGTCTCGGCCAGCTCGAGCAGCTGCATCTCGATCGGGTTGCCGAGGTTCACGGGCTGGTGGTACTCGGATGACATCAGCGCCACGAGCCCGCGGATCAGGTCGGACACGTAACAGAAGCTGCGGGTCTGGGAGCCGTCGCCGAACACGGTCAGCGGCTTGTCCTGCAGCGCCTGCCGCAGGAACGTCGGGATCGCGCGGCCGTCGTGCGGGCGCATGCGCGGGCCGTAGGTGTTGAAGATGCGGGCGATGCGCGTGTCCACGCCCTGCTGGCGGTGGTACGCCATCGTGAGCGCCTCGGCGTAGCGCTTGGCCTCGTCATAGACGCCGCGGGGGCCGATCGGGTTCACGTGGCCCCAGTAGCTCTCGGGCTGAGGGTGCACCTCGGGGTCGCCGTACACCTCGGACGTCGAGGTCAACAGGAAGCGGGCGCGCTTGGTCTTCGCCACTCCCAGCATGTGGTGGGTGCCGTACGAGCCGACCTTCAGCGTGTGGAGCGGGAGCCGCGCGTAGTCGATCGGGCTGGCCGGGCTGGCGAGGTGGTAGATGAAGTCGACCGGCCCTTCGATCTCCACGAACTGGGTGATGTCGTGCTGGATGAACTCGAACTCGGGCTGGCCGATGTGCTCGATGTTCTCCAGCGACCCCGTGTCGAGGTTGTCGATGCAGATGACCCGATCGCCCAGCTCCAGCAGGTGCTCGCACAGATGCGAGCCCAGGAAGCCGGCGCCCCCCGTCACAACGCAAGTCGCCATCAGAAACCGCTCCTAAGTCCCGAATTACCCCGAAGAACCCCTGTCCGCTGCCACTGTAACAACCGCGGGCCCCCGGGGCGCGGCATCCTGCGCCGGATGCGGGGTGCTGTGGGGATGTGCCGGAGCCCGGTCATGGTGCCGCCATTTTCTATGCAATTTGCGGGGTTTTTGAAGAGATCTCGCAATTTACGCACTTCACCCGGGACATCGGGACACAGACCCGCCTGCTTGACTCGCGCGAGGGCCTTGGCGGGCGGATCTCGCGCAGATGCCCTGCCACCCGAATGGCCGGTGCTCCAATGGACGCTCCCGCGCTGCGCGGCAAGCCTGCGGCGGCGCAATGTCACAGCGAACTCGCCACGGCGCCTGCAGGGACGCGCCAGAAGGGAACACGCGCCCGCGGCCCGAGAGCGGGGAGGTGTTCGCCGCCGCGGTCGAGCTTGCGACATCCGGCGCCGGGCCGTTCAGGCGCACCGCGCGCCGCTACTCCATGTGCGCGGCCGACGCGGACGACGCATATCAACGCAGCCTCGAGATCCTGCTCACGAAGGCGCCGACGAGCGACCGCTCCGAACTGCGGCCCTGGCTGCACACCGTCATCAAGCACGAGGCGCTTGCGTTGCGCCGGCAGCGCGAGCGCAGCGTCGCATCTGAAGACGCGACCCCCGACGACGCGGCCGCGGTCCCCGAACGGGGCCCGGAGGAGACCGCGGGAGACCGCGAACGGGTGCGGCACACCGCCGAGGCGCTCGGTGCGCTGAAGCCGAACGAGCTGCAGTGCCTGGTGCTGAAGGCGCTGGGCTATTCCTACGCCGAGATCGCGACGCGCACGGGGTTCAGCTGGACCAAGGTGAACCGGTCGCTGACGCAGGGACGCCGGCGGTTCTTCGAGTGCTTCGGCGAGATCGCGTCCGGCGACCGCTGCGAACGATTCCAGCCGCTCCTGTCCGCCGTCTGCGACGGCCATGCACCGGAGGAGGAGGAGCGCACGGTGCGCGCGCACCTGTCCTCGTGCCAGGCATGCCGCGCGACCTTGCGCGCGTACCGCTCCGCGCCCGCGCGGCTGGCCGAGCTCGTACCGCCCGCGGTCCTGCTTCCGCTGCTCGAGCGGGCAAGCCTGTGGTCGCGGTTCTCCGACTGGCTGTCGCTGGGAGGCGGCGAGCGCGCGGGCGCGCTCGGCGTCAAGCTGCAGCAGGGCGCGGAGATGATGAGCGCTCAGAAGGCGGCGGCGGTCGTGGCGTCGACCGCGGCGCTCGCCGGCGGCGGCGTCGCCGTCCAGGAGCAGGTGCGCGGGCTTCCCGGGCGCGAGCCGCCGGCACGCGCCGAGCGTCCCGTCGAGCCGGTCACGCGGACCGATCCGCCGGCCCCCGGGCCGGCTGCCTCCGCGCCTGCAGGCGCGCCGCAGCCGCCGGCCGAACGGGAGCCGGCGCGAACTTCCGAGCAGGCGGTCGCCGAGACCGCCGCGGCCGAGTTCGGGCCGGAGCACGCGGCTGACGCAGCGCCTGCGCAGGGGACCGAGCCGGCAGCCGCGACCGAGAGCTTCGGCGCGGCCGGCGCCGGCGGCGGCGGATCGCAGGCTGCGCGGGCCGCTTCGGGTGGGGAGTTCGGGCCATGAAAGCCCTCGCAGCCGCGGCCGGCGCGCTGGCCCTCGCGCTCGTCGCCGTGGGGCCGGCGCAGGCCGGCATCTACACGGTGCACGCGTGCGGCGGCCCCGGCGGCGGCACCGCGGAGGCGTTCACGCCGATCGCGGATCCGATGATGGACGCCTACTCGCTGTGCCCGCCGGCGAGCGGCGTCGGCACGGGCATCGTCACGAAGGCCGGCTCCAGCGGCGGTCGTGCGAGCTATGGCGCCGGGGCGTACCAGGTGTTCACGGCTCCAGCGGGGAACGAGCTCGTCGACGTGACGTTCAGCGTCGGGGCGATCCGGCTGGCCCCGGACTGGTCGGTCGGCATCGTCGCGTTCGGCCATCACGACTGGGATGCCGGTGACTACCCGTACGGCTGCTATCCGTGGAACTCGTACTGCGGCATCGGAACCCCCGTGTTCTCGTTCGCCGCAACCGTGAACCTGTTCTCGCACGCGCGCTTCCGGTTCCAGACGCGCTGCGTCAATCCCGCCGGCTGCGACGCGTCGGCAAGTCCCTATTCGCCTGCGAACCGAGGCCTCTTCTCGGCCGCGAACGTCGCGGTGCGCGTGCGCGACGCGACGCCGCCGTCCGTTGCTCCGCATCACGGCGCGCTCTGGCAGGACGGCTGGCATCGTGGCCGCGAGGAGGCGTGGACCGCCTACACGGACAGCTCGGGGATCATGATCTCGCGGCTCTACGTCGACGGCGCGCTGCACCAAATGCAGGACTACCGCGACGGCTCCATGCCGGCCTGGGTCCGCTGCAGCTTCACCCGTGCGCGGCCGTGCGTCGACGTGGTGCCCGGCGGCTTCGAGCTCCACACGGACAAGCTCGCGGACGGCGTGCACCGCATCGACGTGCAGGCCGTCGACGCTGCCGGCAACGCGGCCGAGGCCGGGCGCTCGATCCAGGTCGACAACACGCCCCCGGTCAAGCCCGAAGGCGCGGCGCTCGGCGGGGGAGAGGGCTGGCGGGCAGTGAACCGCTTTGGCCTGCGCTGGTCGAACCCGCCCGGCCAGGTCGCTCCGATCGTGCGGGCGCACTATCGCCTGTGCCCGGCCGGCGGCGCCGATTGCGCAACCGGCGTCGCGGCGGCGCAGGACATCTCGGCGCTGGACATCCGCGTCCCCGGCCCGGGCGAGTGGCTTGCGCGCGTGTGGCTCGAGGATGCAGCCGGCAACGTCGATGCCGCTCGCGCAAGCGACGTCGTGCGGCTGCGCTTCGACGACGAAGCGCCGAGCGCGGTGTTCGCGCAGCAGGACCCGGGCGACCCGCGCGTGGTGAGGGTGGCCGTGAGCGACGCGGGCTCGGGGCCGGCGGACGGCACGGTCGAGCTGCGGCGGCTCGGCACGGCGGCGTGGATCGACGCCGGCGGCCGGCTGGCCGGCAACACGCTGGAGTCGCACGTCGACGACCTGGCGCTTCCCGACGGCATCTACGAGCTGCGTGCCCGCGTGCGTGACGTGGCCGGCAACGAGCACACCGGCACGCGGCGTGCGGACGGGACCCCGATGCGGCTTGTCCTGCCGCTGCGCGCGGGCGGCGCGATCGCGCTCAGCGCCCGCAGGTGCCGCACGAAGGGGCGCCGCTGCCGGCCTGTGAGGAGGATCCGCAACGGGACGCGCGTGCACGGACGGCTGACCGCGAACGGCGGGCCGGTGCCGAATGTGCAGGTGACGGTGCTCTCCCGGGCGCGGACCGGCGCGACCTTCGCGCCCCTCACCACCCTGCGCACCGACACCGACGGGCGGATGTCATTCCGCGCCGGGCCCGGCCCGTCGCGCACGCTGCGGTTCCGGTGGCCGGGCACGGGAACCGTGCGGCCCGCGTCAGCCGACATCACGGTGATCGTCCCCGCGCGATCGTCGATCGCGGTCGACAGGCGCAGCGTGCGGAACGGGGACTCGGTGACGTTCAGCGGCCGGCTGCTCGGCCGCCCGCTGCCGGAGGGCGGCAAGCTGGTCGACCTCCAGGTGAAGCTCCGCGGGCGGTGGCGGACGTTCGCCACGCCGCGCGCGGGCCCGTCCGGGCGCTGGGCGTACTCCTACCGCTTCGAGGCCACGCGCGGTCTCGTGCGCTACCGGTTCCGGGCGCGCATCCGCCGCGAGGCCGCGTACCCGTACGAGCTGGGCCACTCGCGCACCGTGCGCGTAACCGTGCGCGGCTGAGGGCAGGCGAGTGCCAGCGGGGGAGGACCGGCGGCCTAGAACAGGCGTCCAAGACCCGCGATCTACACCCTGACCGCGACGGGAGCCCCGCGTTCTTGCGCGGAGTCCTGGTAATCGGGATGGATTCCCATCAAGGAGGAAGCAATGAAGCGAGCATGGATCGTCTGCGTGGCCCTGGCGGCGCTCGCGGTGCCGGCGGTCTCGTCGGCGGCCGTGTCGCAGACGGACTACAAGAATGCTGCGAAGTTCTGCAAGGCGCTGCGTGCCGACATGGGTGTGACCACCTTCAGGCAGACGTTCGGCACCAACAAGAAGAAGAGCAACGCCTACGGCAAGTGCGTGTCCAAGCACGCGCGCACCATGGACGAGGTGCACTCGGATGCCGTGAAGCAGTGCAAGACCGAGCGCGAGGCTGACCCGGCGGCGTTCACCGCCAAGTACGGAAGCAACCCGAACGGCAAGAACGCGCTGGGCAAGTGCGTCTCACAGGCGCAGGACGAGCTGAGCGCCGATCTGCAAACCGCGGTCGACAACGCGGCCAAGCAGTGCAAGGCCGAGCGCAAGGCCGACCCATCCGCGTTCGCGGCGAAGTACGGCACGAACGAGAACAAGCGCAACGCCTTTGGGAAGTGCGTCTCGAAGACGGTGCGGGAGAACGAGACGGAAAGCCAGTCCTAGGCCTCCGTCTGTCGCTGAAGGCCATGCGGAAGAGGCTCGGCCCGGCATGGGCCGAGCCTCTTTTCTTGCTCCGCCTCCCGCACGGTGCGCGCAACCCGTGCGGGGCTGACCGCACGCGAGTACAGTTGCCGTGAGTCATGAGCAAGCCGTACCTGTCCGTCTGCGGCATCTACTGGAACGAGGCGCCGTACCTGCGGGAGTGGATCGAGTTCCACCGCCTGGTGGGCATCGAGCACTTCTTCCTCTACGACAACCGCAGCACCGACAACCACCTCGAGGTGCTGGCTCCGTTCATCGAGGAGGGCTTCGTCGAGGTGCGCCACTGGGACGTGTTCCCGGGCCAGCTCCAGGCCTACGACGACTGCGTCAAGCGCCACCGCGACGACTCGCAGTGGATCGCGTTCATCGACATCGACGAGTTCCTCTTCTCGCCGCTGGGGCGGCCGGTGCCCGAGATCGTCGGGGAGTTCGAGGAGCACCCCGCCGTCGGCGCGCACTGGTGCACGTTCGGTGACTCCGGGCATGACACGAAGCCGCCCGGACTCGTGATCGAGAACTACGTGATGCGCAGCACCGACGTGAACCGCAACTGGGCGATCAAGAGCATCGTGCAGCCGCACCGGACCGTGAGCGCCGGCGACAACCCGCACTACTTCGAGTACGACGACCGCAGCTTCGCGGTCAACGAGAACCACGAGCAGATGACCGGCGCGCTGAACCGGGTCGTGCCGCACATCCACGAAAACCCCGTGTTCGAGCGCCTGCGGCTGAACCACTACGTGACCAAGTCCAAGGAGGAGCGGCGCGCGAAGCTCGCCCGCCCGATCGCCTTCAACGGCAAGTTCAAGAACACCGAGCACGTGATGAAGCGCGACGAGGGGCTGAACCAGGTCCGCGACGAGACGATCCTGATGTACCTGCCGGCGCTGAAGGAGGCGCTCGCGCAGCTCCCCGAGCCGGCCGCCTCGGCGCAGGCCTGACCCGCCGTGTCCCGCGCCGCGCGCGGGATTCGGCATCACCCGACTTCATTCGCCATGATGTCGCCGTGACCACCAAGCAGCGCCTGCGCGAGCTGGCCGGCCTCCGGCCCGACGGCCACAAGGTCCTCAGCCTCTATTTGAACCTGGACCCCAGCGAGTTCCCGACCCCCAAGGCGCGGAAGACGGAGCTCGAGTCCCTGCTCGACGTGGTCGAGCGCGCCGCGCGCGACGACAACCTCACGCACGACCAGAAGGTCGAGCTGAAGCGGGACATCGAGCGCGTGAGGACCTGGTTCACGAGCGACTTCGACGCCAGCGGGACGCGCGGCGCGGCCGTGTTCGTGGCCTCGGGCATCGACCTGTTCGAGGTGCACCGCCTCGCCCGCCCGATCCCCAGCGAGGTGACCATCGACGACTCGCCGTTCATCGAGCCGCTGGCCGGCATGCCCGGCGGCGACGGCTACAGCGTGCTGCTGGTCAACCGCCAGCTGGCGCGCATCCTGGCCGGCGGGCGCGACGGCATGCGCGAGGTCGTGAGCCTCGTCGACGACGTGCACCGCTGGCACGACCAGGGAGGCTGGTCGCAGGCGCGCTACCAGCGCGGGATCCAGAAGGAGACCAAGGACCACTTGAAGCACGCGGGTGAGGAGCTCTTCAAGCTGTTCAAGCGCGGCGCCGCGCAGCGGCTGATCATCGGCTGTCCCGACGAGATCCGCGGGGACGTCGAGCACCACCTGCACAGCTACCTGCGCGAGCGGATCGCGGGGCGGCTCGAGATCGACGTGAAGGCCAGTCCCGCGGCGGTCGCGCGCGAGGCCGCGACGATCATCGACCGCGACGAGCGCGAGCGCGAGCGCGACTGGCTCGACCGGCTGCAGAGCGGGCTGGGGCGGGGCGACCGCGCGGTCGCGGGCCTGGCCGGCACCCTGGAGGCCCTGAACGAACAGCGCGTGGAGGCGCTGCTGGTCGACGTCGGCTACCGCGACGAGGGCTACGTGTCGCCGCATGCCGACTTCCTCTCCACCGAGCCCGGCCAGTCGCCGACCGGCGACGAGCTGCAGAAGCGCGACGACGTGGTCGAGTCGGCCATCGAGCGGGCGCTCGAGCAGTCGGCCGAGCTGGTCGTCGTGCGGCACCATCCCGACCTCGAGGCGCTGGGGTCGGTCGGCGCCGTGCTGCGCTTCTAGGCGCTAGGCGTCCCCGCAGGCGCGCCACAGCCCGCGCCGCTCCGCCCGCGCGCGCCGCTCCAGGCGGTCGAAGCGGTCGGCGAAGTCGGTATTGGGGGGGATTTCGAGTGTGCGCGCGTATCCGCGGCGCACCAGCTCCGCGTTCACGAACCGGTGCCGTCCCTCGAGGAGGTACACGTAGGCGAGGGTGCGGCCGAAGCGGTCCGTGCGCTCGCGCCCCATGCGCAGCCGCACGCGCCGCCCGGTCACGAGGCGGTCGTTGAAGTCGCTGGCGAGCGCGCCGAAGCACTGCACGGGCTCGCCGGGCTTGACGGACTCGGGAGTGTCTACGCCGATGTAGCGGACCGTTACCACGCGGCCCGCGCCGCGTAGGCGCACCTTCACGGTGTCGCCGTCCACCACGCGCAGGACGCGTCCCGTGGTGCTGGCGCCCTGCACCGGGCTGTTGTCGTCGTCGGTCGTGAACAGGTCGAACCCGCCGCCTCCGGCGAATGCCAGCGCCAGGAACAGGCCGACCCACAGGGCGGCCGCGCGCGACGACACCTAGTCGTCTCCCGGCCCGGGCCGGCGGCGGGCGCGCTTGCGCTCGGCGCGGTGGCGCTTCTGCTCCAGCCGCCGGCGGCGCGCCGCGGCGGTGGGGCGGGTCGCGTGGCGCGTGCGCCGGGGCTTGAGCGCCGCCGCGAGGCGCTCGCGCAGCCGCTCGAGCGCCAGCTCGCGGTTGCGTGCCTGTCCGCGCGCGTCCTGCGCGACCGCCGTCACGCGCGGGCCGAGCCGCGCCTGGATGCGCCGCTTCTCCTCGTCCGGAAGGGAGGAGCCTGCGACGTCGAAGACCGCCTCCACCCGGGAGGCGGTGACGTTCGCGTGCTGCCCGCCGGGCCCCGACGAGCGGCTCGTGCGCAGGGTCACGTCGGACAGCGGGACCGTGACTCCCGGGCGGATCTCCATCGGGTCTTCCATGCGACCAAATTAGCGGCGCGCACGGCGCGGCCCTTGCGTGTCCTAGCCTTTGTCCGATGCAGAGCGGATCGGTCGTCGCCATCTTCACCGCCGGTGAGGCGGAGGCGCTCCCCTCCCCGCGCGATGTCGTCAACGCCGTCGCGGGCCAGGGCCTGGAGGGCGACCGCTACTTCGACGAAGGCGGCACGTTCTCGGACAACCCGCGCAGCAACGGGCGCGACATCACGCTGGTCGAAGCCGAGGCTGTCGAGGGACTCGCTCGCGACACCGGCATCGAGCTGGAGCCGGCCGAGGCCCGCCGCAACATCCTCACGCGCGGCGTC
This sequence comes from Solirubrobacterales bacterium, assembly GCA_035650255.1. Taxonomy (GTDB): domain Bacteria; phylum Actinomycetota; class Thermoleophilia; order Solirubrobacterales; family JBBDJG01; genus DASRIA01. The sequence continues at coordinate 3,112 of DASRIA010000041.1, read as the reverse complement.
GCCCTCAACGACCTCGTCGGCCGGCGCTTCGCGGTGGGGGAGGTGGAGTGCGTGGGCCGGCGGCTGTGCGACCCGTGCAGCCATCTGCAGAAGCTGACGCAGCCGGGCGTGCTGAAGGGCCTCGCGAACCGCGGCGGCCTGCGCGCCGACATCGTGCGCGGCGGCGTGATCAGGCCGGGCGACGAGCTCCGCGAGCTTGGTTCAGCGGACGGCTAGCACGGCGCCGTTGCGAGACGGCTCGGCGGGCTCCAGCACGCCGGCGTAGCCGGGCTGCGCCGCCGCTCGCGCGAGTGCCGCGTCGAGCGCGTCCTCCAGGAGCGTGAGTCCCTCGAGCCCCGGGATCTCCGCGATCGTGGCATCGATCTCGCGCGCGCCGTCGCGGCCCTCGGGCGAGTCGCCGAACAGGTAGATCGCGAGCGCGTCCACCTCCTCCTCCGACTTGACGCCCGCGCCGACCGGGGTCCAGAACGCCTCGAGGCCGCGCCGCACGAGCCTCCCGGCGCGCGGGTTGTCCTCGAGCCGCGCCTTCGCCTGCGCGCGGTAGAAGGCGAAGTGGCGCCGCTCGTCCTGGATGATGCGGCGCAGCATCTGGTGCAGCACCGGGTGGTGCGAGCGCCGCATCAGCTGGTGGTAGCCGGTCAGCGTGGTGAGCTCGTTGATGGCTCCCCACGTCATGTGCAGGGCCACGAAGTCGCGCATCACCATCGATGCGAACAGCGTCGGCAGCAGGAAGAGCTTGTGGCCGACGCCCATCTGCTCCCGGAACTGCCGCACCCGGTTGGGCCGGGTCGGCATGGGGGTGGAGCCGTCGGGCAGCTTCGGCTCGGCCGGCACCTCGAGGCCGTAGGCCCGCAGGAAGTCCGAGAAGGCCTCGCCGTGCCACAGCTCCTCGTACACCCAGCAGGAGAGGAAGCCTGTTACGTACGGGTCGTGCGCGGCGCGCGTGGCGAGCAGGTCGCGCAGGTAGATCACCGTGTGCGTCTCGATGTCCATCATGTAGTGGAGGCACATCACGTCGCCGTCGGTGAGCGGGTGATTGGGGATGTCCGCCCAGTCGAGGTGACTGAGGTCGAGGCGCTTGGAGTTGCGCAGGTAGCGGTCGATGTCGAAGTCGACGACGCGCTTGCTCATGACGGTGTCTTACGCGTCAGGGGGCGCTTTGGATCAACAGGGCTCCGGCCGGCGCTTACCGGCCCGGGCGCGGGAGCGACGACGTGTCGACGACCTCGAAGTCGCTCCCGCGTACCCGGCGCAGGCCGTGCAGGTCGTCGTTGTCCCAGCCGCGGGACGGCGCGCCGCTGATGAACCAGGGCGAGCCGTTGTCGGCCAGCAGCATCCCGTAGCGCTTCAGCGCGCGCAGCACGACGCGCGCCTGACGCCCGAAGCCGGAGGTGTCGAAGCTCGCCCGCAGCCGCACCCGCAAGCCCATGGGCGGCAGGCTCGGATCGGTCGACTTGGAGGCGAAGTGGCGCGCCGGGTACACGTACGCGCGCCGCGTCTCGGGCGCCGTGAAGCGCAGCGCGTGGTCGATCTCGCCGCGGCGCACCTCTTCGTAGCGCGCCAGGCCCGGCAGGATCGGCAGGCCCGCGGCGTCGGCGGACGTCCAGCCCGCCGGGCGCAGCTTGTTCGAGCGCAGGCTCCAGATCGCGCCCGACCCGGCGCGCCAGCTGCGCCCGCCGTTCACCGGATAGGCGGCGAACAGCTCGTACAGCCGGCAGCGGCGGCGATCGACGACGATCACGTGGCGGTCGCCGTCCGCGGCGCGGCCGCCCTCGACCGGCGCGCGGCGCGGGATCGGATAGCGCCGGCCGTCCGACTCGCCGGCGTACTCGAACGTCACCCGCACGCGCTTCTGGCGTGGCCCCACGGTCGTGAAGGGGATGCCGATCGGGCGTCCCTCGTACAGGCCCGAGCCGAAGTCCGGGTGCACCGGCGACGTCGGCCCGATGCTGCGCACCAGCCGCGCCGAGTCTGCTGCCACCGGCAGCGAATCGACGCGCTGGTTCCAGTGGTTGTCCCGCGGGAACACGGCGCAGCGCGACGCTCCCTTGGGTGGATGGCCGCCGGCCATTGCGGCCGCGCAGAGGAAGGCAGCCGTGACGACGAGCAAGAGGCGCGCGCGCATCGCCTGAGGCTAGAGCCGCGCGCGGCGGGCTCCGGGCCGGCTGGACGGATAGGCGACGAATAGGATGCCGCGCGTGAAGAAGCAGCTGGCGCCGGACCTCTGGATGCTGGGCGGCTTTCCGCCCAACGCGATCAACGTCTACCTGATGGGCGATGTGCTGGTGGACGCCGGGACGCGCCACTCCACGCGCCGCATCCTGCGCCAGGTCGGCGATCGCAAGCTCGCGGGACACGCGCTCACGCACGCGCACCCCGATCACCAGGGAGCAAGCCATGCGGTGTGCGAGCGCCTCGGCCTCGAGCTGTGGTGCGGCGAGCGCGACGCCGATGCCATGGAGAGCGGGAACCTGGGGCAGAAGCCCCACCCGCTCAACACGCTGATCATGAAGGCGTGGGGCGGCCCGCCGCATCCGGTCGCGCGGCGCCTGCGCGAGGGTGACGAGATCGCCGGCTTTCGCGTGCTGGACGTGCCCGGCCACTCGCCCGGCCACGTCGCCTACTGGCGCGAGTCCGACCGCGTGCTGATCGCCGGCGACGTGCTGAACGGCCAGAACCTGATCACCGGCATCAAGGGCCTGCACGAGCCGCCGGTCCCGTTCACCACCGACCCGGCCCTGAACCGCGAGTCCGCACGCCGCCTGGCTGCGCTCGAGCCGGCGCTGGTCGTGTTCGGGCACGGGCCGCCGTGGCGCGACACGCGCAAGTTCGTCGACTTCGTGAACGCGCTGCCGCGTTAGCTACGCCGCAATTACCTCGGCGGGAACGATGTTCTGGTTCCCGCGGAACACGTTGTCGGGGTCATACTGTGCCTTGATCCGGGCCAGCCGCGCGTACTGCTCGTCGCCGTAGGCGGCCCGCACCCGGTCCTGGCCCTCGTCGCCGATGAAGTTCAGGTAGACGCCGCCCGATGAGAACCGGCGCAGGTCGTCGCGGAAGCTCTTTGCCCAGCCGATCACTGCGCTGTCGCCGGCGGGGCTCTCCCAGAGCG
>DASRIA010000040.1:0-25091 GCA_035650255.1 Solirubrobacterales bacterium | reverse complement strand
GACCGGCCCGTTCACGGGCCAGATGTAACCGCCGCCGCCCTGCCGGATCGGGCCCGCCGGGGCGTTGCCGACGCTGAGCTGGTTCGTCACCTGTGCCGAGGCAGCCTGCAGCGCACGCAGGTCCCCCTCGAGCTCATGCCGGTGCTCCCTGACATTGCCGAGCTTGCCGTACTTGTAGCGGCGCGCCTGCGCGAGGTCCGCCTCGTTGCTCTGGATCGCCGTGCGAGCCTCCTGCAGCTCGCGCTGCTTGGCCTCGATCACCTTCACGGCTTCCTCGGCCTGCGACTTCAGCACGACCAGCAGCAGTCGCTTCTGCGCGGACTTCTTCTTCAGCTCCCGCACCGTGTCGACGATCACCGAGTCCTGCTGGCCGATCAGCTTCATGTAGTCGGCGCGGACGAGCAGGTCGTTGAAGCCGTCGGACTCGAGGATCACCGAGAGCATGTCCGGCTGGTCCGCCTTGTAGATCTCGATCAGGCGCTCCGCCAGGACGCCCTGCGTGCGGCGCAGCTCCTTGCGCAGGCGCACGAACCGATCGTGCTCGACCTGGTAACGCGCCTGCACCCGGGCGAGCTGCGCGCGCCGCGCATCGAGCGTGTTCTGGACGCGCGCCTCGCGGCGGCGCAGGGAGCCGATCTCGCGCGTGAGGGTGCGGATGCGCTTGGACAGCGAGCTGATGTCGCTGGTGAGGACGCCCTCCTTCTGGCGCGCGCGGTCGATCGCCGCCTGCTTGGTGTTGATGTTCGCCTGGATCGCCTGCAGGGAGGCCGAGCGCGACGCGTCCGGGAGGAGCGCCACGAGCGCGAGCACGGCCAGCAGCGCGGCAGCACTGAGCGCGGCTGCCTGCCGTGGCGTGCGAGGGTCGGTTGTCCGGGCGCGGCCCCTGCCAGAGGCCGAAGGAATGAAATCCACTTTGTCTCTTTCCAACGCTTACGGGGTTAGCTGTCGGGCTCGCACCGGAAGAGCTGGCGCTACACCGTCGAAGAGGCTCGCGGCGATTAGCCCCGAGGGCGCCAACCGGCGCCCGCTGCTGGCGTTTGGTTCCCCCGCTTCGCCCCGCTCAGGCCGTCCTGGCCACCGCGGGGAGAACTCAGCGGCTCGAGAAGGTAAATACCTCCCAGAACTGATTTGCCTGCAAAAGCGCGGGAACCTTAGCACTAGGACGCGGGTTTGCGCGTTTTCCTGCCCGCGGAGGCCCCGATGCACGGCCGATTGCGCCGCTACCTAGACTGCGGCCGGTGGACCTGGGGTTGAGCGGGAGAGCATGTGTGGTGACGGGTGCGAGCCGCGGCATCGGCCTCGCGACCGCCCGTGCGCTGTGCGCGGAGGGAGCGTCCGTGCTGCTCGTCGCGCGCGCGGCTGCCCCACTCGAAGCAGCGCTCGACACGTGCCGGGCCGCGGGCGGGAAGGCGGCGACCTTGGCGTGCGACGTGACCGATCCGGGCGCCGGCGGGCGGATGCTGGAGGCGGCCCGCGCGACCATCGGCGAGCCGGACGTGCTGGTGAACAACGCCGGGACGGCGCGCTGGCGCGACCTCGACGACGTGCCGGACGAGGACTGGCAGGCGGCGTGGGACCTGAACGTGATGGCGCCGCTGCGCGCGATGCGCGCGCTCGTCCCCGGGATGCGCGAGCGCGGCTGGGGCCGCGTCGTCAACGTCGCGAGCACGGCGGGCAAGCGGCCGTCGGCGAACATGCCGGAGTACTCGGTGGCGAAGGCGGCGCAGCTGTCGCTGTCACGGTTGTGGGCTGACCGGTGCGCAGCCGACGGCGTGCTGGTGAACGCGATCTGCCCCGGGCCGACGAAGTCCGAGTTGTGGGTCGGTGAGGGAGGGCTGGCCGATCAGTCGGCGGCGCTGTCCGGCCTGGACGGCGCGGACGAGGCGATCGCAAAGGCTGCCGGCGGTCGTCCCATCGGGCGGCTCGCAGACCCCGACGAGATCGCAGGCGCGATCGCGTTCCTCTGCTCCGAGCGCGCGTCCTACGTGGCGGGCGCGGCGTGGAGCGTGGACGGCGGAACGGTCGCGGTCATCATCTGAGCCGCCGGGAGCGTCGGCGCCTACCCTCCCCGCTCCACCTGGATCAGGTCGGGCGCCTGTTCCACCATCTGGAGCGTCGTGTGGCTGATCCCGAAGCGGTCGCGCAGCACGTGCTCCACCCGCCGCAGCACGCGATCGCGATCGCACCCCGGGCGCACGACCACGTGCGCGCTGAGCGCGGGGAACCCGGACGTCACGGTCCACACGTGGAGATCGTGCACCTCGATCACGTCCGGCTCCGCCGCGATCGCGCCGCCCACGGCCGACACGTCCATGCCGGCGGGCGCGGCCTCGAGCAGCACGTCGAGCGGCTCCTTCAACAGCCGCCACGACCCGGCCAGGATCAGGCCCGCGATCACGAGGCTCGCGACCGGGTCGGCCGCGTCCCATCCCGCCGCCAGCACGGCGATCGCGGCCACCACGACGCCGATCGAGCTGAGCGCGTCCGCCGCCGAATGGCGCAGCACGCCCTCGAGGTTGAGGTCCGCCCGGTCACCGGATGCAAGCACCCAGGTCGCGGCCACGTTCCCCGCCAGCCCGGCCACGCCGACGGCCAGCATCCCGCCGCCCGACACGTCCGGCGGCGACCCGAACCGGCTCAGGGCCTCGACCACGATCAGGACCGAGACGACGACGAGCAGGATCCCGTTCGCGAGTGCTCCCAGCACCTCGCTGCGCTGCAGCCCGTAGGTGCGCTCCGGGGTGGGCGCGCGGCCGGCCAGCCGGGCGGCCACGAGCCCGATGCCGATCGCCCCCACGTCCGACAGCAGGTGGCCGGCGTCGGCCAGGAGCGCCAGCGATCCCGTCAGGAGCCCGCCGATCACGGTGCCCACCAGCAGCACCGCGTTGATCGCCAGCGCGACGGCCATGCGCGACCGGTTGCCCGCGCGTCGTGCGTCGAGACCGGCGTGCGAGTGGGAATGAGCGTGCCCGTGGGCCACGAAGGCCCAGGCTAGCGGGACGTGACGCTGTCCCGGTAGCGGCGCACCCACGCCTCGCTCAACTCGTCGGCCTGGCGCCGCAGCGTGGGCGCCGGCGGTTCGAAGCCCGGCGGCGCCTCGATCCCGACGAGGTCGAACACGCGCCGCACTGCGGAAGCCGGGTCGGGCGCCAGCTGCTCGTAGTCGATCCGCAGCGGCTCGCGGCCGCGACGTGCGAACAGGTCCTCCCAGCGGTCTTCCTCCGACTCGATGCGGGCCACCAGCTCCCCGATCTCCTGCGCGTCGTAACTCGCGGGCCCGTCCCGCAGCACGGGGAGGTCGGAGGCCCACTGCCCCGTCTGGCTCGCCCGCGCCCATGACACCGCCTGCCGCACGTGGTCACGCCGGCGCACGTACACCAGCCGCAGGTCCGGGAAGACCGCGTCCAGATCGCGGTCGCCCAGCACGTCCTCGATCTGGTGGATGAAGGCCTTCAGGCCGAAGACGCCGTTCGGGCTGGTCTTCCGGGCGAACAGCGCCTCCAGGTAGCGATCGGTCCCGGAGACCTCCCACTCGCGCGCAAACGCCTCCATCTGATTCCGGTCGAAGTACTCCGTGGGAGCCCCCGCCAGCTCCGTACCGGCCAGCACGTCGCAGAGCAGGGAGCTGCCGGACCGGGGCAGCGCGCACACCAGGTACGAGACGTGCGGAGCGGGCGAGTGGTCCCACTGGTGGCCGAACTTGTGATGGGAGTACACGGGGACAGGAAACCGGATCGGCGGCTTGATAACCGGGCGGATTGGGATTAGTCTGCGCTCAGGATAGGCTCGACCGGGGCGCAAGGGAGGAAGTGCATGGCCAAAGCAGCCTCGTCGCAGCGGACCGACAGCGCTCTACGGCCCGCTCGACCCGTGGACACGCCCGTGATCTCGTGGCAGGACCGCGAGCGCATCGCGAAGCGCAACCGCGCGCTGCTCGACCGCGAGCTGCTGGAGAAGCGGCTCACCTTCGAATCCGGCCCCTACGAGGCCCACGTGCAGTTCAGCAACTTCTGCAACATGAGCTGCGTGATGTGCTGGGACGGGGAGAACCCGCGGTTCGAGCGCATGGACCCGGTGGTGCTCGAGAAGGTGCGCACGCAGATCGCGCCGTTCCTGTCCGTGATCACCCCGCACAGCGCGAGCGAGCCGCTCGCCGCAACGTGGGAGGACACGCTCGCGTTCGCACGCGACTACAGCGTGCAGCTGGCGCTCACGACGAACACCCAGTTCCTCGACCAGGAGAAGCTCGACGAGCTCCGCGACTACGTGGAGATGGTGGTGATGTCGATCGACAGCCACATCCCCGAGGTGTTCGAGAAGATCCGGCCGGGTGCGAAGTCCGACAAGGTCTTCGCGAACATCCCGGGCGCGGCGAGGTTCTGCGAGGAACACGGCATCGAGTGCCTGGTGCAGGTCGTGTTCATGACCGAGAACGCGGCCGCGATGCCGGAGACCGTGGCCTACATGGCGGATGCCGGCGTGCCGTCGCTGAACGTGATCCAGCTGATCGACACGAACCGCCACAGCAGCCACCTGGACGCCACTCTTCATTTCTCGAGCGCGTACCTCGAGCGCATCAAGCAGCAGTGCCTCGAAGTCGCCCGGCAGCGGCGGCTGCGGCTGGGCTGGGACCTCGACGGCGCGCAGTTCTTCGACTTCCGCCCGCCGGCGCGCAAGGTGCGTGCCCGCCGCAGCAAGCTCTGGAACGACCACTTCGACGAGCAGATGCACCTGCGTCACCCGGGCTTCTGCAAGTACGGATACGACCGGCTCCAGATCGAGCTGGACGGCAAGGTGGAGCCGTGCGGCCTCGCCACCGAGGGCGAGCTGATACTCGGCAACCTCAAGGACCAGGACTTCGACGAGATCTGGAACGGCCCGTCCGCGCGAGACCTGCGGCGCGCGCACTACACGTGGGACTACCCGAGCATCTGTGCGAGCTGCAGGTTCGTCGACCCGGTCGAGCCCCAGGAGGACCTCGAGTTCGCGGAGCTCTACGAGGACGACCTCGGGACTTCCACCAGCCGCTCGATCGTGAGGGACCTGGTGGTCGCGGCGCCTGCGCACATGACACGTACGGAGGAGCGGCCCGTGTTCCGTGTGCGGCGGCCGCAACAGGTCGTGGAGCGCTACGAGCTCGTGCTGTCCCTGGGCGGGGCGACGGACCGGGTGGAGCGCGTGCCCTTCGAAGACCCGCGGCGCCGTGGTGGGGAGGTCGAGCTCGAGCTGCCTTCCTCGGTGTGGGAGCGCCTGGACACGAACCTCGGCTGGTGGTGGGCCGTCTACGCGATCAGCGCCGACGCGCATGAGCCCCACCTGCGCTCGGAGGAGATCCGGTGCCTGATCCGGCACGAGGCGATCCCGCGGGTCGAAGGCTCCGCGCTGGGCTACGCGGACGAGGGCCATCTCGCGCCCGTGTACCTGGGCGGGGAGCGCCAGGTGGGCTGGGAGGAGGCGAGCCTGCCGTCCCGGCCCCCGCTGCGTGAGCGGGGGGAGACGCCGGGGCCGCGGCGGCGCAAGCGCGGCAACCCGTCCGAGAGCCAGTCCGAGGACGGCGGCCTGACCACGGAGGAATACGACCGCGTGACCGCCGACCTGTGCCGCGCCGTGGAGCGCGCCGTCCCGGCCGGCGCCCGCGTGCTGGTGGTGAGCCGCGGCGACGACGCGTTCATGCAGATCGACGGGCGTGAGGCGCACCACTTCCCCTGCCTGCCGGGCGGCGCCTGGATCGGGTTCCACCCCCCGGACGCCGCGTGGGCGATCGAGCATCTCGAGCAGCAGCGCGCCGCTGGGGCCGAGTTCATCGCGTTCCCGAGCAGCGCGTTCTGGTGGCTCGAGACCTACCGCGCATTCGCCAGCCACCTGGACGACCACTACGCCGTCGCGGCGGAGAACCAGCGCACCCACCTGGTCTACGACGTGCGCGAGCCGGTCGTGCCGCTGGAGCATCGCCCGGTGCATGCGAACGGCGCAGGCCCACGGCGCGCCGTCGAGCGCGCCGTTCGCAAGGATGCGGGCATGGATCGACACGGGGGATCGCTGATGCGGCAGGCCGACGCCGTCCTGGGTTACGGCGGCCACCACCGCACGGCACTGCGCCCCATCTACGAGGGAGCCGGAGACGTGTTGCCGCGGTTCGCCGTGGGGGCCGAGGGCTGCGAGCTGACCGACACCGCGGGGAGGACCTTCATCGACTGGGTCGGCGGGGGCGGCCCGGTCCTGCTCGGCTACCGCCATCCGGCGGTGGAGGAGGCCGTGCGCGCCCAGCTCGAGGCCGGCCCGACGCTCACGCTGATGCACCCGATCGAGGTCGAGGTCGCGACGCTCCTGAAGGAGATGGTGCCGTGCGCCGAGATGGTCACGTTCGGCAAGAACGGCTCCGACGCGCTGACCGCCGCGATCCGCGTGGCGCGCGCGGCCACGGGGCGCGAGGTGGTACTCCAGTACGGCGTCCACGGGTTCCACGAGTGGTTCACGTGCATGCATCCGGGCGTGCAGGGCATACCCAAGGTCCTGCGCGCGCTGGTCGAGCCGTTCCCGTACAACGACCTCGACGCGCTCGGCGAGCAGCTCGGCAGGCGCCGCGGCGAAGTCGCCGCAATCGTGATGGAGCCGATGGCCTTCGAGCTGCCGGAGCCCGGATACCTGGAGGGCCTGATCGAGCTCGCCCACGCGGAGGGCGTGCTGGTCGTGTTCGACGAGATGGTGACCGGGCTGCGCCTGGCCAACGGCGGTGCTCAAGAGCTGTTCGGCGTGCAACCGGACCTCGCCTGCTTCGGCAAAGGACTCGCGAACGGCATGCCGCTCTCGGCGCTGGTGGGCACGGGCGGCTACATGAAGCTCCTCCCCACGGTCGCATACGGCATGACCTTCCGGGGCGAGACCCTGTCGCTGGCCGCCGCACGCGCCGTCCTCCAGACCGTGCGCGACCAGCCCGCCGCGCCGCACCTCGAGCGGATCGGCGCGGCGCTGCGCAGCGGCTTCGAGGAGGCGTGCGCGCGGGCCGGCGTGAACGCGCGGCTTTTGGGCCACGAGTCGCGCATGGCGTTCGCCTTCGCCGACCAGGCCGGCATCGATCGCGAGCAGGCAGAGGCGATGTTCCTCGAGTCCTGTGCCGAGCACGGGGTGCTCACCAACGGAACCCTGCTGCCGTCCACGGCGCACGACGACGACGCGGTGCGACGCACCCTGGATGCGTTCGAAGCGGCCGTGGCCCGCATCGGCGAGCTCGTGGGCGACGCCACGCGGGCGATGGGCGATGCGATCAAGCATGGCTTCGAGGCCGCCGCAGCCGAGGCGGGCGGCGAGCAGGCCGCGCAGTGGTGCGGCGGCTGCCTCGACACGATCGGGATCCGCTACGGCCGGCTGGAGATCTCCGGCTGGCTGCTGACCGGCGAAGGCCCTGCGGACGTGGTGGAGGCGGTCACCGACGACGGTGAGACGGCCGTCGCGACAACCGCGCCGCGACCCGACGTCGCGCAGGTCCACGCGACGGTTCCCGGTGCCGCTTCGGCCGGGTTCAACCTCTCACTGCCCCAACGCCGGTTTGCGCCCGAGGGCGACTACTCGTTCACGCTGCGCGCTCGCCGCGGCGAGCGCACGGTGTTCACGTGCCGGATCACGCGCCTCCAATCCGAGCACGAGCAGCCCGGCCACCGCCCCGCCGTGGACGGGGACGGAACCCTGCGCCTCTAGGCCGGGACCCGGCTCGTCTCGGCGCCGGCTGCGGTCTCGGACGGTGAGTTGCCGGGGGCCTGCGACACCACGCCGTTGGCGGCGCCGTTGGCCTGCGCCCCCTCGGCAACGTCCTTCGCGAACTGCAGGCGCTCGGCGTATTCCGCCGTCTGCATGCGCGCGATGACCAGCCGCTGGATCTGGGCCGTGCCCTCGAAGATCTGGTAGATCTTCGCGTCGCGGAACCACTTCTCGAGCGGGTAGTCCATCGACTGGGCCGCCGGACCGACCAGGTCCATCAGCTCCGTCGTGGCCCACATCGCGACGTCTCCGCCCTTGAGTTTCGACATCGAGCCCTGGCCGCCCGTCATCGGGACGCCGTTGCGGCCCATCCACGCCGCGCGCCACACGAGCAGGCGCGCCGCCTCGATCTCGGTCGCCACATCGGCGAGCACCTGCTGGATGCGCTGCTCCTGAAGCAGCGGGCGGCCGTCCTCCGTGTGACCGTGCAGATACTCGAGCGTCCACTCGTACGCGGCCTGCGCGATGCCGAGGGCGGAGGCGCCGACCGTTGGGCGTGTGATCTCGAACGTTGCGAGCGCACCGGACGTGCCCGAGCTCTGGCCCGAGCGGGCACGCTCGAGCTTGCGCTGGAGCTTCTCCTCGCCGCCCAGCAGATGGTCGCCGGGGATGCGGCAGTCCTCGAGCACGATCTCGGCGGTCTGCGAGGCGCGGATGCCGAGCTTCGACTCCTTGTGGCCGAGCTTCAGCCCGGGGTTGTCGCCCGTCACGATGAACGACGCCTGGCCACGGTGGCCCAGGTCGGGGTCAACGGTCGCGACGACCACCGTGACGTCCGCGATGCCCCCGTTCGAGATGAAGGTCTTGGTGCCGTTCAGGATCCAGTCGTCGCCGTCGCGCTTGGCGGTCGTGCGCAATGACTTGACGTCCGACCCGGCTGCCGGCTCGGTGACGGCGTACGCCCCGATCTTGGGGTTGTCCTTCGAGCCGATCACCTCGGGGATCCAGCGGCCGATCTGCTCGGGGGTGCCGGATGACGCGACACCCGCCGCGCACAACGTCGAAGCCGAGATCGCGAGCGCGATGCCCGCGCAGCCCCAGTGCAGCTCCTCGGCGTAGATGACGCCCTTCAGCCCCTCGGAATCCGTCTGCAGCGACTGGATCCAGTCGAGGCCGGCCAGCTTCCACTCGTAGGCCTGCTGCATCACGTCATAGGGGACGCTCTCGTCGCGGTCGTGCTGCGCCGCCACCGGCCGCACCACCTCTTGGGCGAACTTGCGGCAGTACTGCTGCCATTCGAGCGTTTCTTCGTTGAGTCGAAAGTCCATCCGCTCCGGCTCCAAGCTCTCGGCCGCCGCATGGCGTGCCCCGGCGGCTCCATGCGCTCCGGCGGTTGACTGACGAGTCAACCAAGACAAGTGTACCCCTCCTCCGGGCGGTCCACACGCTTCCGGCGCCGTGAGGTTCAGCCGCTATCGTCCGCCGCTCGATGGCCGAGCCCCGCACAGCCGCGCGCCCGGCGGCCTGCCGTCCGCGCCTGGCCGCGGTGGCGGCCGCGTTCGTGGCGCTGGCGCTCGCGATCGGCGCCTGCGGGGGCGGCGACGACCCCGTCGAGGTGCGGCTGGAGGAGGACACGGCCGACCAGACCGTGCTGGGCTTCCCCGCGCTGGCCACGAAGAACACGACCAGGGTGGGCGGCGAGGACCCGGCTGCGGACGCGGCCGGGACCGCCACTGCCACCTATCCCGGGCAGACCCGCGGCACTCGCCCGCGGGCGGTGGCGCTGGTCGATCAGGGCGACTGGCGGGCCGGCGTGGCGGCCTCCGTCCTGATGGCGCCCCCGCTGCGGGCCCCGCTGCTGCTGACGGACCGCGCGGACCTGCCGCGTGCGACCTCCACTGCGCTCGACACCCTGAAGCCGACCGGCGCAGCGGCCGCCGGCGGCGCGCAGGCGATCGAGGTCGGTCCCGCGCGCGCCCCGGACGACCTGCGGGCACGGCGGATCTCCGGGAGCGACCCGGTGCGGCTCGCGGCCGCGATCGACGAGTTCCGGATCGACATCGCCGACCGGCCCTCGCCCAACGTGGTGATCGTGTCCGCCGAGGAGCCCGGGTTCGCCATGCCCGCTGCCTCATGGGCGGCGAAGTCGGGCGACGCCGTGCTCTTCACGCAACCGGACTCGCTGCCGCGCGCAACCAGGCAGGCGATCAGGCGCCACGAGCGACCCCGCATCTACCTGCTCGGCCACCAGGGCGTGATCTCCGCCGGGGTGGAGCGGTCCCTGCGGCAGTTCGGCCGCGTCCGGCGGATCCAGGGCCGCAGCCCGGTCACGAACGCGATCGCCTTCGCCCGCTATTCCGACGTGAACTTCGGCTGGGGCGTGCGCGATCCCGGCCACGGGCTCGTGTTCGCGAACCTGGACCGCCCCGCGGACGCCGCGGCCGCCGCGGCGCTGGGCGCCAGCGGCAAGTACGGGCCGCTGCTGCTGCTCGACTCCGCGGACACCCTCCCCCGCCTGCTCGAGAACTACCTGCTCGACATCCAGCCCGGCTATCAGTTCGACCCCGTCCGCGGCGTCTACAACCACGCGTGGATACTCGGGGACGAGTCCGCGATCAGCCTCGGCGTGCAGGCCCGCATCGACGAGCTGTCCGAGATCGTGCGCGTGCGCGACGAGGAGCTCTAGGACTTAGGCTGTGTCGCCATGAGCGGATCCGAGCGCCCCGACCGCCTCGCACCTGACCACCGGGTGACCGTCGATGACGTGCGCGAGCTGGTGGGGCCCGCCACGCCGCACTTCGCGCTGCAGATCCGCGACCGGGTAGCGCGCTTGATCTCCGGCCTGCCGCCGGGCGACCCCGCGCGGGTCGAGGGCGAGCGCGCGATCGCGCGGCTCGAGCGCATTGCCCGCGAGGGCCAGGCCGAGGGCCACGTGCAGGAGCACGAGCAGCCGCTGCCGAGCCTCCGGCTCGGGCCTGACTCCGGGTGAGCGCGAGCTGCGAACGGGTGCGGCCGCTGCTGCGCCCCGAGCTGCGGGACGTCCCGATGCGCGACGGCTACCTGGATGCGCTGGGACACGACCTCGAGCAGCCGGGACTGGTCGGCGCCCTGATGCAGGCCGGCCCGGTCTCGCAGGTCTACGAACGCTGGTGGCGGCCGGCCCTGGGCCGGATCGCGAAGGGCGTGGGCGGCCCGGGGATGGCAGACGAGAAGCGCATCGCGCGGCTGCTGATGGGCCTCGGCCCCGGCGACGGGGTGCTCGACGTGGCCTGCGGCCCCGGCAACTTCTCCCGCGACTTCGCGCGCGCAGTCGGGAACAGCGGGCTCGTGGTCGGCGCCGACGCGTCGCGCCCGATGCTCGCGCGCGCAGTGCGCGAGACGGCAGACGCGGGCCTCGACAACCTCTGTTTCGCATTCGCGGACGCCGCCGCGCTGCCGTTCCGCGAGGCGTCCTTCGACGCCGTGTGCTGCTTTGCGGCACTCAACCTGTTTCCCGACCCCTACCGCGCGCTGGACGAGATGCGGCGCGTGCTCGCCCCCGGCGGCCGCATCGCGCTCTTCACGTCCAGCCACGGGCGCACCCGGCCGCTCCGCGCGCTCGAGACCGCCATCGCGGCGCCGGCGGGCATTCGCATGTTCGGCCAGTCGGAGCTCGTCGACGCGCTGCGCGAGCGCGGGTTCTCCGACATCCGCCAGCGCCTCTCCGGCCTGACGCAGTTCGTCGGCGGGCGGCTCGCGCCGCGGCCGGCCTGACTCGCGCTACTTGGCAGCCGCGACGGCCGCCGGCTCCGCGGCGGTCACGCCGGGCCTGTCGACGACCATCTGTGCCACCTGCTCGCGGTGCCAGCGGGCATCGCCGAACATGGACGCATCGGAGGTCGCGCGCTTCAAGTACAGGTGGAGGTCGTGCTCCCACGTGAAGCCGATGCCGCCGTGCACCTGGAGCGACGCGTTCGTGACACGCACGCCCGCGTCCGACGCGTACGCCTTCGCCATCGAGGCCGCCAGCGGCGCCGTCTCCGGCTCGTTGTCGCTCGCCCAAGCCGCGTAGTACACGGCCGAGCGCGCGGCCTCGGTCTCCAGCAGCATCTGCGCGCAGCGATGCGACACGGCCTGGTAGGAGCCGATCGGGCGGCCGAACTGCTTGCGCTCCTTCGCGTACTCGACGGCCATCTCCATCGCCCGCTGCGCGACGCCCGTGAGCTCGGCGGCGACCGCCGTGAACGCGCGCACGCGCCCGGGCGCCATCGCCCCGTCGCCCCCGAAGGCGGCGTCCTCGCCGACCTTCACGCCGTCGAGCCTGACCGCGTACTGCTTGCGTGTCGCGTCGATGGTCTCCGTGGGGGTCACGGACACGCCCGCGGCGTCCCGGTCGACGATGAACCGCCGGTCGCCGGTCGCGCCGACCACGAAGAAGTCCGCGGTGGCGGCATCGAACACGAAGAGCTTCTCGCCGTTCAGCACGTAGCCTCCGCCGGCCGACTCGGGCTCGAGGGTGATGTCGCTCGGCGACCACCCCGCGCCCGCATCCCAGAGCGCAAGCGTGCCGCGTTTCTCTCCCACCGCAAGGGGAGCGAGGTAGCGTTCCTTCTGCTCGTCGGTGGCGGCCACCTCGAGCGCGATGCCGGCGAAGATCGTGGAGAAGATCGGGCCCGGCGTGAGCGCGTAGCCGAGCTGCTCCATCAGGACCGCCAGCTCGATCGGGCCGAGCTCCTGTCCGCCGTATTTCTCCGACACCATCAGGCCGGGCCAGTTGAGGTCGCTCATCTCGCGCCACAGGCCGTGGTCGAATGCGTCGTCGGACTCGGCCAGCTCCCTGATGCGCTCGGACTTGAGCCGCGCCGCGAGGAACTCGCGCGCCGCGGCCTGCAGCATCTGTTGTTCGTCGGTGAGATCGAAGTTCACGTCTGGTCCCCTCCCCTTACCGCAACTTGGGCAGGCCCAGGACCCGCTCCGCCACGATGTTTCTCAGGATGTCGGTGGTGCCACCCTCGATCGAGTTCGCGCGGGTGCGCAGGTACTGGTACTGCCAGTCGCCTCCGAGCGAGTGCTCGGACTCGTCGGCGAACTGGAAGTAGGGCCCTTCGATCTCCATTGCGAGCTCCATCAGGTGCTGGTTGATCTCGGCCCAGTGCCACTTGCCGAGCGACCCCTCGGGGCCCGGCACGCCGGCTTTCATGATCTTCGTCAGTCCCCGGAGGTTCGTGACACGGAAGATCTCCGACTCGATGAAGAGCTGCGCGAGCCGGTCGCGCACGACCGGGTCCGCGGCGGCCGAGGTCCCGTTGCGGGACGTCTCGTTCGCAAGCTCGATCGCCCGGCTCATCGCCAGCTCGAGCGCGGCCTGCGCCGCGAACGCGAGCCCGGCGCGCTCGTTCATGAGCGTCGTGATCGCGACGCTCCAGCCGTTGCCGACGCCGCCGACGATGTTCTCGTCGGGGATGTAGGCCTCGTCCATGAAGATCTCGTTGAACTCCGCCTCGCCGGTGATCTGCACGAGCGGCTTCACCTCGACGCCGTCCTGCTCCATGTCCATCAGGAAGTACGTGAGCCCCTGGTGCTTCGGCGCGTCCGGGTCGGTGCGCGCCACGAGCATGCACCACTTCGCCTCGTGCGCGAGCGTCGTCCACACCTTCTGGCCTGAGACGACCCAGCCGCCGTTGCGCTTCACCGCGCGTGTCTTGAGCGACGCGAGGTCGGAGCCGGCCTCGGGCTCGGAGAAGCCCTGGCACCAGATCTCCTCCGCGGAGAGGATCGGCTCGAGGTAGCGCTTCTTCTGCTCGTCCGTGCCGTGGGTGATGACCACGGGCCCACCCATCACGAGGCCGAGCACGTTGGCAACGCGCGGCGCCTTGGCCCGCACCATCTCCTCGTAGAAGATGGCCTGCTCGATCAGCGTCGCGCCGCGGCCGCCGTACTCCTCCGGCCAGGAGACGCCGGCCCAGCCGCCCTCGTGCAGCTTGCGCTGCCAGCGCCGCGCGAACTCGAACGCCTCGTCGTCGTCCTTCGGGATCTCGCCCGGGTGGTTGTCCTCCAGCCACGAGCGGACTTCGTCGCGGAAGGCCTCCTCGCTGGGACTCAGTGTCAGGTCCATTAGCGCCTCCCTCCGTTCAGTTCGCTGCCGTTCGTGGTTGGTCTAGACGCGCTGGATCAGCGTGCCGGTGCCGAGGCCTCCGCCGCAGCACATCGTCACGAGGCCGACCTCCTTGTCGGTCCGCTCGAGCTCGTGCAGCAGGGTCGTGATCAGCCGCGCGCCGGTCGAGCCGAGCGGGTGGCCGAGCGCGATCGCGCCGCCGTTGACGTTGACCCGGTCCATGTCGGGCTCGAGCTCGCGGCGCCAGGCGGCGACCACGGACGCGAACGCCTCGTTGATCTCGATCAGGTCGATGTCGTCCATCTTCATCTTGTTGCGCTCGAGCAGCTTGTGCGTCGCCGGGATCGGGCCGGTCAGCATGATCACCGGGTCGACCCCGACCGTGGTCTGGTCCATGATCCGGGCGCGCGGCTTGAGGCCGTATTCGTCGGCCTTCTCGCGCGTCATCAGCAGCACCGCGGCGGCGCCGTCGGAGATCTGGCTCGAGTTGCCGGCCGTGACCTTCCCGTCCTCCTTGAAGGCGGGCTTGAGCTGGGAAAGCTTCTCGAGGCTCGTGTCCGGCCGGATGCCCTGGTCGGCCACCACGGTCTCCTCGGAGCCGTTCATCTTCACCGTCATCGGGATGGTCTCGCGCTCGAAGCGGCCCTCTTCGGTGGCGCGCGCGGCGTTCTGGTGCGAGCGCAGCCCGAGCTCGTCGAGCTCGGACCGGGGGATCTCCCACTTGTCCGCGATCATCTCGGCGGAGATGCCCTGCGGCACGAGGTTGTAACGGGCCATCAGCTCCTCCGGCCACGGCGAGCCGACCTGGTCCACGAAGTTGAAGGTGACGCCCATGGGAATGTGCCCCATGTGCTCGACGCCGCCGCCGATCACGACGTCGTGCACGCCGGAGGCGACGAGCGCGGCGCCGAAGTTGACCGCCTGCTGGGCGGACCCGCACTGGCGGTCGACGGTCGTCGCGGGCGTCTCCATCGGAAGGCCGGCCTGCAGCCAGGCGTTCCGCCCGACGTTGAAGCCCTGCTCGCCGATCTGCTGCACGCAGCCGGTGATCACGTCCTCCACGTCACCGGCGGGGATGCCGGCGCGCTCGATCACGGCCTTGAAAGCTTCACCGAGCAGGTGGTTCGGGTGAGTGCTCCGGTAGTAGCCCTTCTCCGGGTGACCACGCCCGATCGGGGTTCGTGCGGCCTCGACGATTACGACTTCCCGGCCTCTCCCGTTCTGCATCGGTGCGCCTCCGATTTGTCGTGCCGGCCGCTTCCGGCATCCTTCCGGGGAGCTTCGGCGCGGCGAAGAGTTTGGTGCGTCCTGCAGCGGCTATGTTACTTCATTGACTCATGAGTCAACCAGGGGCGGGCGACCGCAACGAGGCCTCTCAGACCTTCCCCGAGCAGGTGGGCATCGCGGGCTCGGGGACGATCGCATGCGGCCTTGCCTCCTGCGTCATGGCGCACGGCGGCGACGTCGTGATGCTGGCCCGCAGCGAAGACTCCGTGCGGCGCGCGCGTAAGGCCCTCAGCCACCGGCACGGACAGAAGCTGACCGTCACGACCGACCGCGAAGCCCTCGCGGCGGCCACGCTGGTGGTGGAGGCGGTGGCGGAGGAGCCGGAGCTGAAGCGCGACCTCCTCCCGGCCCTGCGGGAGCAGCTGACCGACCAGACGCTGCTGGCGAGCACCACATCCTCGCTCAGCATCGAAGCGCTGGCAGTCGCGAGTGGCGACGCAGCGCGCTTCTTCGGCCTGCACGTGTTCAACCCGGTGGCGAAGATGAAGCTGGTCGAGCTGTGCTTTCCGGACGAGGCCGACGGCGCGGTGCGGGGGCGGGCGGCGGCATTCTGCGAGGCGATCGGCAAGATCCCCGTCGAGGTGCCGGACGAGCCGGGCTTCGTGGTCAACCGCCTGCTGTTCCCCTACCTGTTCGACGCTGTGCGGTTGCTCGAGCGCACCGCGATGGAGCCGGAGGCCGTGGACGCCTGCATGAAGCTGGGCGCCTCCCATCCGATGGGGCCGCTGCAGCTCCTCGACCTGGTCGGGATCGACGTCGCCGAGGCAATCGGCGAGGCGCTCTACGCTGACACCTCGGACCCGGCGCACCGGCCTCCCGGGCGAGTCAAGCAGCTCGTCGCCGAGGGCCGCCTGGGCCGCAAGTCGGGCGCCGGCTTCTACGACTACCGAAAAGAACCGGAATGACCGCTGCCACCACCACCCTCCGCCCCGCCCTCAGCGCCGACATCCAGCAGGTGCTGGACCTCTGGGAGGACGCCCGCAGCACCGCGGCCGCCGTCCCGGACACGCCCGAGGCGCTGGAGGCCCTGATCGCCCATGCTCCGGACTCGCTGCTCGTGGCCGAGCTCGACGGGAAGGTCGTGGGCACGGTGGTCGCGGCATGGGACGGCTGGCGCGGCAACATCTATCGCCTCGCCGTTCGCCGTGAGTGCCGCCGCCTCGGCATCGGGCTGCAGCTCGTCAGGGCCGCGGAGGCGCAGCTGCGCGACCACGGCGCGCGGCGCGTGACGGCGCTCGTCGCCACGGAGGAGCTCGGCGCGGCGGCCATGTGGAAAGCCGCGGGCTACGAGCACGATCGCGCCGTCGAGCGTTTCGTCCGCAACCTCTGACCGCAGAACGGCGGTCGGGCTAGCCGGCGGCCTTGCGGGTGCGCTTCGGCGCGCGGCCCGGCGCCTTGCGCGACTTGCGCGGGCGGGGGACGGCCGCCTCCTTGCGGCGGCCGGACATGTCCCAGACGACGTCCGCCTCGCTGATGCCCTGGAGGTTGGCCTGCTCGATCACGTGCGGCCAGGGCAGCTGGGCCTCGGGCAGGTCGTCCCACCGGGCCAGTTCGAGGGCCTCGAGCGCGCCTTCCAGCTCGGAGCCGATCTCGCCCTGGATCCGGATCAGGTCCTTGAGGGTCTCCAACTGGCTATCGGTGAAGCGGGCGCACCACATCGGCCTGAGTCACCCCCCGGGTCGGCGTCAACACGCCCGCCAAGCTAGAGAGGCCTGCGGACAGACCCCGCTTCCCGCCGCGTGCGGGCCTACTGGCGCTCGGCGCTGGGAGCGGGAGCGGTCGGATGGATGCGGACGGCCTCCACGCGGTTCTCCCGCACCGACTCCACGCGGATCTGGTAGCCGTTGGCGCTGATCTGGTCGCCGCGCTTGGGCAGCCGTCCCAGCTGCCCGAACACGTAACCCCCCACGGAGGTATAGGCGTCGGTGTCCACCGGGAGCCGGATGCCCGCGTCCTCGAGATCGCCGAGCGACACGTGGCCGCGCACGAACCAGTCGCCGTTCACCAGCCGCCGGATCGACGACAGCATCGGATCGGTCTCGTCGACGATCTCGCCCACGACCTCTTCGATGATGTCCTCGATCGTGACGATCCCGGCCGTGCGGCCGAATTCGTCGACGATCACGGCCAGCGACGTGCGCTGCCGCTGCATGTCCGCGAGCAAGTCGTCGAGCGGCTTGGTCTCGGGCATGATCAGCGGCTCCCGCACCAGCGGTGCGAGCGGCGCGTCGGGCCCCTCGCCCATCAGTGACTGGGCAAGCCGGTTGGAGTGCACGACCCCCCGGACGCGATCGGGGTTGTCGTCCTCGATCACCACCAGGCGGGTGTGCCCCGACGTGATGCAGCGCCGCAGCCCCACCTCGACGGTGTCGTCGCTGTTGACCGTCACGAGCGCCGGCGTCGGCGTCATCACCTGGCGGGCTTCCTGCTCGTGCAGGTGGAACACGCCTTCGAGCATGTCGGCCTCGTTCGGGTCGAGCTCGCCGTAGCGCTCGCCGCGGCCGATCATCACGCGCAGCTCCTCTGCGGTCGCCGCTTCGCTGTCGCTTTCGACGTCGATGCGCAGGATGCGCCTGATGACGAAATTGGAGGCCGCGTTCAGCGCCCAGATGATCGGGTGCAGGCCAACGCGGAACCAGTTCAGCGGACGGGCGCACCAGCGCGCGATGGTCTCGGCGTGCGTGATCGCGGTCATCTTCGGCGCCTGCTCCCCGATGATCACGTGTGCTGAGGTCACCAGCAGGTAGGCCAACCCGACCGAGATCGCCACCGCGAGACCGTGACTCATGACGCCTCCGAACACCGGCTCGAGCAGCGAGGCGACCGCCGGTTCGCCGAGGAAGCCGAGGCCGATGGAGGTCATCGTGATGCCGACCTGCGCCGCGGACAGGTACTCGCTCAGGTGGTCCATCTGGTCGAGGGCGAGCTTGGCGGTGCGCGAGCCGTCGTTGGCGGCTTCCTCCATGCGGGTCCGCCGCGCGCGCACGAGCGCGAACTCCGCGGCCACGAAGAACCCGTTCAACAGGATCAGGATGATGAGCAGGACTAGGAGGAGCGCGGCCAAGTGGTCCTGACTAGCTCAGCAGGTGCGCGCCGCGGCGCGCCGCTCGTCCCGGCATGTGCCTGCCCTGCGTGGCGGCGCTATGTCCGCCGGGACTTCGAGGAAGGTCGTCGCTCATCCGACGGGATCAAACTAGCAAAGAGGGGCGCTGGTGCCCACTGATTTTCGTCCTGGTGCAGCCGGGGCCGCCGGGGGGTGCCCCCGTGCGAGACCTGAAACCGTTTTGAGTCTCGCCCGGGGGCACCCCCCGGCGACTCTCCCTGCCTGCTAACGAATCAGTCCCCGCGCGGAGGAGAGAGCTTCGTTTGCCACCTTGCCGCCCGACTCGGCAAGCGCCCTGAGGCCGTGGGCGCGCTTTTTCCGGCTGCGCAGGCCGAGGACCACGAGGGCGGCGCCGGCGGCCGTGCCCACGGCGACGGCGGCGACCGGGCGCACCCAGTTGCGCGGGTCGCGCAGGGCGTCGAACTCCCAGTCCGCGACCTCCTCGAGCGCCTCCAGCGCGGCGGCCTCGATGTTCGCGAGCTTGCCCTCGAGCTGGGACATGAAGTCGGCGTGCGGCTCGACCGGTCTCAGCGCCTGCTCGAGCAGCCGCATGATCTCGGGGCCGGGCCCGCTCTCCTCGTGCGGCGCAGGCTGCGCGTCCGCCATCACTGCTCCTCTCCGGCTTCCAGCGCGAGGTCGCGCTCGAGCTGCTTGATCGCGCGATGGATGAGCACCTTCGTCGCGCCCTCGGTGCGTCCCATCGTCTGTGCGATCTCGCGGTTGTCCATGCCCAGCGCGAATCTCATGATCAGGGCCTCACGGCGGTCTTCGGGCAGGGACTGCACGCCCTTGAGAACGGCAACGGCTTCCTCGCGCCCGACCACCAGGTCCTCGGTGTCATGGGGCTGGCCGAGCGTTGCCTCCACGTCTTCCAGTGCGGCGGTCGGCTTTCGCTTGCGGTCGCGGTAGTAGTTGGCCGCCAGGTTGTGGGCGATGCGGATGAGCCACGGACGCAGCGGGCGCCCGTTCGCCTCGCGCTGCGCGCGCTCGAAGTGCCGATAGGCCTGAATGAAGGTCTGCGTTGTGAGGTCCTCGGCGTCGTGGTGGTTGCTCGTGCGGTAGTAGGTGTAGTTGTAGACGTCGCGCAGGTGGTCGCGGTAGAACCTCGAGAACTCGCGGTCGAGCGCCGCCTTGTCGGCCGGCGCGGGCGTCTGCTGGCCTTGTGACCCCACCTACGAGAGCGTACTCCGGGGCGCATGCGGTCCGGAGCTCAGGCCGCCCTGGACCCGGCGCGCTGGCGGCGCGCCATCTGCACCCACTGCTCCGGCCCGATCCGCCCCTCCGCGAGGTCCGCCAGCTCGGCGGTGGCGGTGGATCGCATCCCGGCCTCGCGCATCGCGTGCGCGAGCAAAGGCACGGCGTGAAGCGATTCGGGGACCTGGCCCAGGATCTCCGGGATCTCCGCCGGTTCGACGCCCTGCGCCAGCAGCTCCCCGGCGCGCCGGTTGCGGCTGTGTGCCGCCAGCACCGTGGCCACCAGGTCGCCCGCACCGGCGGTGCCCGTGAAGCTGGATGCCGCGGCCCCGCGCTTGTCGGCCAGCGCATGGCACTCCTCATATACGCGGCCTGCAGCTGCGCCCGCGGCGTTGGGACCGGCCGCCAGGGCCGCTCCGGCAGCCAGCGCGGCCGCGTTCTTCGCAGCGCCGGCAAGCTCGACGCCGACCAGGTCCGTGCTGGTGTCGCAGGCGAGACCGGCGCCCGTGAGGCTGCTGGCGAGCAGTGCCGCGAACGTGCGGTCCGGCGAAGCGACCGTCACGTGCGCGCCCCGGCGGACCGCGTCGCCGGCGTGCGCCGGCCCGCCCAGGCATGCGACGGGGCGTTCCCCGGTGCGCTCGAGCACCAGCCGGCTGGGCGGCGTGCCGTGCGGCGCGAGCAGGCCCTTGGAGAGCATCAGGACGCCGAGGCCCGGCGGCAGCCGGTCACCGATCGACTCGAAGGCCACGGGCAGAGACCGCGCCGGGACCGCCATGCAGAGAACGTCGACGTCGTCGAGGCGGAGGTCGTCCACCGTCACGACGTGAACCGTGTCCGGGAGATCCACGCCGGGCAGGTAGGGCTCGTTCATGCGATTCAGGCCGAGCTCGCGCGCCTGCTCCGCGGTCCGGCATCCGAGCTGGACGGACGCGCCCGAACGAGCGAGGAGGGTCGCCACTGCGGTGCCCCAGCTGCCGGCGCCGACCACCACGGCGTGGCGGATGGGCTGCAGCCCGCCGAGCCATTCCCACTGCAGCGAGATGCACGACCAGACCCGGTTCGAGATCTCCTGCGCGGCGGCCTGGCGGGGCTCACGATCGAGCGGCCGGGGGAAGCGCAGCGCGGCGCCGCAGCGGACGGTCACGCGGCGGGGGCGGATCCGCCAGCCCCGGCGGATGTCCTCGGTGCCGATGATGGCGACGGGGACGATCGGGGCGCCGGTCTCCAGCGCAAGCCGCCCGACCCCGCGCTTGGGATGACCCAGCGGCCCGGGGCGCACCCGCGTGCCCTCCGGAAAGATGCCGACCGCCCCGCCCCGCTCGAGGATGATGCGCGCCGTCTCCATCGCCGCCTCGTCGGACTCTCCGCGCCGGATCGGGAAGGCGCCGAGCGCCAGGAGGATCCATGCCTTCCAGCGCTTGTCGAACAGCTCGATCTTCGCGACGAAGTGCAGCGGGCGCCCGAGGCAGCAGCCGATCATGAACGGGTCGGAGAAGCTGCGGTGGTTCGCGGCCAGCAGCACCGGCCCGTCCTTGGGGATGTGCTCGAGGCCCATCCGGCGCAGCCGGAAGTACACGTGGAAGAAGGGCTGCAGGATCGCGCGGACCACCCAGTAGACGGGCAGAATCGGGCCGCGTTCGCGGGCAATCTGGTGGGCGCGCTCGAGTTCCATCTCGACAGGGGGAATACCCCGCTCTCACGAGGCCAGTTACATGACATTCGCCGAGTCCGCGTGGGCCCCTCTGGATGCACGCGAACTGGCCCACATGAGGCTGCCCCATGGACGGGCACGATGTCGTCCACGTCGCGCTGCCCGGCGTCCGCAGCACTGGAGCGACGGTCTGATCCGGCCCGTGCCGGCGAGATGCGGCGCTACGCTAGTCCCGCGCGCCGGAGTAGCTCAGCTGGTAGAGCACCTCACTTGTAATGAGGGGGTCAGGGGTTCGAGTCCCCTCTCCGGCTCTGAGGCCGGCGAGTCTGGCGTCACCCGACCGCCGAAATGTCGATAATGCCCGACCGCTGATGCTCTCCAGGTCCCCTCGCAATTCCCTGGTCGCGGCCTTGCTGGCCGGCGCCACCGCGCTCACCGCGGCCGGATGCGGCACCGAGGACCCGCCCGACCTGGCGCGGGGCAAGGAGCTCTTCACGCAGCGGTGCGGGGCCTGCCACATCCTCCAGAACGCGAACACGAAGGGCGTGCAGGGGCCGAATCTCGATCTCGCGTTCAAGCAGTCGGTCGCCGACGGGCTCGGCCGCAGCACGATCGCCGGCGTGGTGGAGAACCAGATCGACCTCCCGATGGGCAACCAGATGCCGGCGGACATCTACGAGGGCCAGGACGCCCGCGACGTGAGCGAATACGTCGCGAGCGCGATCGGCAAGCCCGCGGAGGGTGGCGCCGCCGGGCCTTCAGGCACCGCGGAGGCGAACGCCCGGAATGTCGTTGAGATCCCCGCGGACCCGGGCGGCCAGCTCCTCTTCCAGGCCAAGAGCGCGACCGCCAAGGCCGGCGAGGTGACCCTGGCGTCCAAGAACGACTCGACGGTCCCGCACAACATCGCGATCAAGGGCGAAGGCGAGGGACCGGTCGTGCAGGGCGGCAAGACCTCGGAGGTCAGCGCCGACCTGAAGGCGGGGCGCTACGAGTTCTACTGCTCCGTGCCCGGCCACGAGCAGGCCGGCATGAAGGGCAGCCTGACCGTCAGGTAGCCGGCGTCGGCCCCACGCCCTCGCGGTCGAGGTCGACCACGACGTGGCGCACCTCGATGTCCACGAGTGCGCGGGCGCGCTCGACCACGTCGCGCTCGAGCCAGTTCGAACGCCCCGGCGGGTGGGTCGAGATGATCACCTCGTCGGCGGGGAAGCGCCGCAGGCCGTCCTCCATCGCCTGCACCGGGTCGTCATCGCCGATGTCGCCGTCGACGTCGAAGCCGTCCGCCCGCAGCCCGGTGAGCAGCGCCTCGAGACGGCGGCCGGCCTGCGCCCGGGCGGCATCCTCCTCGTTCGTCCAGTGCTTGATCTTGCTGTTCAGGGCGGGACACACGACCATCAGCTGCGCCTCGCCGCTGTGCCCGCGCTGTGAGATCTCCTCCCGCAGCGCCTTCCCCGACAGCGTCTCGTTCGCCACGATCAGGATGCGATAGCGGCTGTCGCCCCGGTCGGCGAGCCGCTGGCCCAGCAGCATCTTCTCCCGCGGCTCGTCCTGCTTGAGAACGAACAGCCCGATCACGAGCCCGATCGCAAGCCCTCCGGCGACGGCGAGCGCGGCACCGGTGCTCCAGATGATCGCGACCAGCGCGATCGGTGCAAGCAGGGCACCGACGATCAGCGTGAACCGGAAAGCGTCTGCCTCGGATCTCAGCGGGTTGATCATCGCCACACCCTCTCGTTCGTAAGGGGCCCTAAAGGAGGTAGACCGTGCTCCACACGATGATCCACATCACGTCCACGAAGTGCCAGTAGATGCCGGCACACTCGACGCCCATGTGGGCCTGGGGACTGAAGTGGCCACGGTACGCGCGCACGATCATGATCAGGAGCAAGGTGAGCCCGACGAAGACGTGCAGCCCGTGCAGTCCCGTCAGGCCATAGAACACCGAGGCGAACGCGCCGTCGGAGATCGCGAAGCCGGCCTTCACGTACTCGTTGATCTGCGTCAGCAGGAACATCGCGCCCAGCAGGAAGGTGGTCACCAGGCCGACCTGCATGCCGAGCCGGTTCCCCTTCTTGATGGAGTGAAGGGCGTAGTGGACCGTGAAGCTCGAGGACACCAGGATCGCCGTGTTCATGCTCGCCACGAGCACCGGGAACTCGAAGGGGTCCGGCGGCCAGGGCTCGTTCTGCACGACGCGGACGAAGAAGTAGGCCGTGAAGAACGACCCGAACAGCATCGCCTCCGAGATGATGAAGAGCAGGACGCCCAGCAGCTGCGAGTCGATGCGCGAGCTCTTGTGCGCCTCGGGCGGGCCGTGGTGCTCGTGAGCGTGGGCGGCGCCCGCGGCGATGGATGCGGACTCCATCAGGCCACCCCCGCCTTGTCCTGCTGCTCGGAGTCGGCTGCCGGGTCCGAGACGACGTGCTCGACCGGCCGCGCGGTCGCCTTGCGCAGCCTGTCGATCAGGTCCCCACGCAGCCAGCGCGACTTGTTGCTGGGCAGCGTCGAGACCACGATCTCGTCGGCCGGGTGATGGCCGAGGGCGTTGAGCACGCTGTTGAAGGGATCGGGCTCCGCGACATAGCCGGACACGACGAGGCCGGCCTGTCTCAGCTCGGCAATGGTGTCGTCGAGCCGCTCCTGCGCGGTGTCGTCGTCGGGCCCGGTGGGCGGCAGGATCACCGTGAAGCGGTGCGGCGACGAGGTGGACCGTCGCTCCAGCGTCTCGATCAGGTTGCGCCCTCCCACGGTCTGGCTGGCGACCACGAGCACGTTGCGGACCGGCTCCTCGCGCAGGTCGACCACCACGTGCTCCACGGGCAGCCCTGACCACTTCTCGATGCGCTCCACCAGGTCGCGGCGCAGGACGCCGGCACGCGGATACGGGTAGGTCGAGACGATGATCTCGTCGGCGCCCCACTCCCGCACCGCGTCCTGCAGGGCGAAGTAGGGGTCCGGGTCCATCACCTCGCCGCGCGCGGGGATGCCCATCTCGTGCAGCCGCTGCAGCGTCAGCTCGAGGCGCACGCGGGCGGCCGAACGCGTGCTGTCGTCGTAGATGACGAAGCCGCGCCGGGGCGTGTTCTGCGGACACACGACCGTGCACCGGATCGGCCCGCGCGCTGCACGGCGCTCGATGGCGTCGATCAGCTTCTGGCCACCGACCGTCTCGTTGGCGAGCACGACCACGTGCGCCGGCTCCTGTGTTGCTGTCGCGCCCGAGGCCTCCACGTCACTCCCGGTGCGCGCCGTTGCCGTTGCCGTGGCCGTTCGTCGCGGGCGCCGCCGCGTGGCCTTCGCCGTCCGCCCCGACCGGGACCTTCTCCCGGTCGCCGTTCAGCACCGCATGCACCGATCCGGGGACGCCGTACTCGTAGGGACCGCCCACGACCTGCGGGATCTCGTCGAAGTTGAAGATCGGCGGCGGCGAGGAGACCTGCCACTCGAGCGTGCGCGCGCGCCACGGGTTGCCGGGTGCGCGCGGGCCGCCGGCCCAGCTGGAGACGAAGTTGTAGACGAACACCAGCATCGCCATGCCGAGGAAGAACGCGCCGATCGACGACACCAGGTTCCAGGCCGCGAACTTGTCGGCGTAGTCGGCGACGCGCCGCGGCATGCCCTCCAGCCCCAGCCAGTGCATCGGCCCGAACGTCACGTTGAACCCGATGAACGTCATCCAGAAGTGGAGCTTGCCGAGCCGCTCGTCGTACATGCGGCCCGTCATCTTCGGATACCAGTAGTAGATCCCGGCGAAGATCGTGAACATGCTCCCGCCGAACAAGACGTAGTGGATGTGCGCCACCACGAAGTACGTGTCGGATGTGTGGATGTCGACCGGGATCGCGGCGAGCATGATGCCGCTGATGCCGCCGAGCGTGAACATGCTGATGAAGCCGAGCGCGAACAGCATCGGCGTCGATAACTCGAGCACGCCGCGCCACAGCGTCGCCAGCCAGGAGAAGATCTTGATGCCGGTCGGCACCGCGATCAGCATCGTGGTGATCATCATCGGAATGCGCAGCCAGCTCCACATGCCCGACACGAACATGTGGTGCGCCCAGACC
>DASRIA010000039.1:0-10485 GCA_035650255.1 Solirubrobacterales bacterium | reverse complement strand
TCGCCGCTCGAGTCCGAGCCCACGATCGACGATCCCGAGACGCTCGTCCTCGCGCTATGCGTCGACGGCAGCCTGGCGGAGCTCGACACCCGCGGCGGCGCTGTCGGCTTCCACGCCCTGCCGCCGTTCGCCGAGTCGCAGCTCGTGGAGATGACGCGCTCGGCCGAGACCCGCGGGCGTGACGCCGAGCGCGCCGAGGCCTTCTTCCGGTCGCTCGGCAAGCACGTCGAATGGGTCGGGGACGCACCCGGCCTGATCCTGGGACGCGTCGTGTGCCAGCTCGTCAACGAGGCTGCGTTTGCCGTGTCGGAGGGCGTCGGCTCCCCCGCGGACGTCGACATCGCCATGCGCGCCGGCTACAACTATCCGCGCGGGCCGCTCGAATGGGCGGACCTGATCGAGATCGATCACGTGCTCTCGACGCTCGACGCGCTGTACGAGGAGCTGAAGGAGGAGCGCTACCGCGCCGCGCCGCTGCTGCGGCGCATGGTCGCCGAGGGCGCGATCGGCGAGGCGACCGGGCGAGGGTTCTTTTCCTACGAGGACTGAGGCCCGCGCCTCAGCGGTTGGGGTGGTGCCGCCAGCCCATCAGATGCACACGACGCCGGCGCACTGCGCGACGTTCCCGTTCGTGACCGCCTTGTTCCCGCCGCCGTCGGTGACGCCCGCGACGGCCTCGATGCCGAGGTCGGCGTTGTGTTCGGTGATGTTGCCGACGATCGTGAGGAGCGCGCTGTCGGCGTGGATGCCGTCGTCGCCGTTGTGGTTCACCGTGTTCGCCCGCAGCACGGCGCCGGCCGTGTCCTGCTCCGCGACGAAGATGCCGTCGCCGCGGTTGTCGTAGACCGTGTTGTGCTCGACGCGCAGGGTGGCGCTGTCGGCCACGCTGATTCCCTGCTCCCCGCTCATCGACACGAGGTTGCGCAGGACGTGGTTGCCCGAGCCGGTCTCGGCGAGCCGTATTGCTGCCCCCTTGCTCGCCGAGACCGTGTTTTGCTCGATGCGGTTGCCCGTCCCACCGAAGATGAGTGCGATGCCCGTGACGTTCGCCGGCAACGAGTTGCGTCGCACGACGTTGGAGTTGGAGCGGTCGAACAGCGAGATCCCGGTCTCGTTGCCCGATGCGATGTTGCGCTCGACCGTCGAGGTGTCCGTCCCGGCGATCAGGATGCCCGCGCGGCGCGCCCCGGAGACCCGGTTGTCCTCGACGGTGACGTCCGCCGAGCGCGAGACGGCGATGCCGGCCCCGAGGTGGGCCGCGACGCGGTTCGCGTCGATCCGGCAGCCCTTCGCGGCCGTGACCGAGATGCCGTGGCCGTAGCCGTTGTCGGTGATCGCGCTGCGGACCACCGCGCACCGTGAGCCCCGCAGGACCACGCCACCGGTGGCGTTCCGCGTGACCGTCATGCGGCGCAGCTCGAAGCCGCGGCCGCCGCTGCGCACTCCCACCTTGAAGCCCGAAACCGTGCCGTTACGCACCAGCACGTCGCGGTGCCCGGCGCGCCCGTAGCCGTTCACGATGCCCGTGGCGCGGCCTGTGCCGTCGATCGTGTGCCCGTTCAGGTCGACCGTGACTCCGGCAGCGCCGACGATCAGCCCGGCACTCGGGCAGTCGCGCAGGTCGGCGTCCAGCCGCACGTCCGCGGTGACCCGCTCGCCGCACTGGAGGTGCCGCGCGGAGGCGTCTCCGGCGAAGAGCAGGAGGGTCAGCAGGGCGGCGAAGGATGCCGCCAGCGCCGACAGGGGCTGTCGCTTTGCGAGGTGCATTGGGGCTGCGAATGGGGCTACGAATCCACTGCGGGAGAAGCAGTGGACCCATCGTACGAATGTCCAGGCGAACGTGCGCGGAAAATTGCGCCTCCCGTCACACCAAAGACCTAGTGGCCGCTCTCAACCGCGACATAGGCGGTCGAGCGCTGCCAGTTCGCGGGGGATGCGCGAGGCCGCGCCGGCTAGCGGCCGGTCACCGATCGCACGGCGGCGCGACCGATCGTGAGCGGGTGGTTCACGAGGGTGGCGACGCGGCCCTTGAGCGTCAGCGGGTCGTGGGCGATCCCGAGCTGGCGGGCGATGGTGGCCGAGTCGAAGTAGACGCGCTCACCCACCAGGCGGTCCTCCTCGAACAGGAACAGGGCGACCATCCGGCAGGTGAACTCACGGCCGGTGGGCGGCAGGCCGCGCAAGGAGCCGAGGTGCGTGCCCTTGAGGTCGAACTCCACTACGACCGCGTCGTCGGCGTGGTGCAGCGCGACCAGCTCGTTGCGCTGGTCGGGGAACGCCTGACGGGTCTCCCGGAAGTATTCGGCGACCTCCCCTTCCCCGTCGTGAACCTCGCCCGTGGCCATGATCTCGTACCGCGGGTGGTGGAACGTCGCCATCGTGATGTCGAACTCGTGGCGGTTCTCCGACTCCATGTGCTCGCGCACGGTTGCCTCGCGCTTGCGCCGGACAGCCACTGTGGGTGCACTCATGTCGCCTCCTTCAAGGCTTGTGTGTTCTCGCGCTGTCGCTCCGTGCGCGCGTCTTCGGCCGGCAGCAGGAACTGCGTACAGCGAAACAACGCGATCACGCGCTCGTCCGTCTCGCGACTGACCGTGGCATCCCACACCTGCGTGCGCCCGCCGCCATGGACGAGCAGCGCCTTGCAGCGCAGCCCGCCGTCGCGCGCCGTTGCGAGGAAGTTCGTCTTCAGCTCGATCGTCGTGAACCCGACCGCGCCTTCGGGCAGGGACGCCAGGCACCCCATGCCGCAGCTCGTGTCGGCAAGGGTGATGACGGTCCCGGCATGGAGGAAGTCGTTGGGAGCAAGATGCTCCTCCTTGAGGGTCAGCCGGGTCTCCGTGTGCCCGTGCTCGATGCTCAGGATCTCGACGCCGAACATGCCCGGCAGGCGGCCGTCCATCGCCGCCGACATGCGCTCGCGCAGGGCATCCACGGCGGGCACCTTATCTGCCCTCTAGCCTTGGGTTCGTGCAGGGGTCACTCACAGACGAGCAGGTGCGCGGCGCGGTGCAGGAGGCGCTCGACGCGCTGCCACCCGAGTTCGCGTCCCAGCTGGGCGAGGTCGCAGTGGTGATCGAGGACCGCCACCCCGACGGGCTGATGGGGATCTACGACCCCGTCGGCGGCCTGGAGCGCATCGTGATCTTCAGGGACGCGAACCCGACGCTGGAGGAAGTGCGCCGCACGGTCCTGCACGAGGTGGGGCACTTCTTCGGGATGGACGAGGACCGGCTACACGACCTCGGATACGGCTAGCGCGTCCCTCGAGAAGCGCGCTCGCCGGCCTGGGCGGCGGCCAGCGCCTCGGACCACTCGCCGAAGTACTCGATGCGCACCATCTTCCCGTCGCGGAAGGTCACGACCTGGTGGTACATCTCCTCGTCGATCACCACCCCGCTGAGCTTCCCCCGGCCGTAGTGCCGCAGCCGCGTCGCCACTCGGTCGCCCGCGTCGATGTACTCCTGCGGTAGCAGCTGCAACTCGGCCATGGTCTCGTCGAGCCCCTCCCAGAAGCGCCTGATCGCGCCCGGCCCCTGGCACGAGTCGGAGCTCTGCCGCTCGGGCAGCACCCACTCGACCGCGGGGTCGAAGTCCTTCACGGCGGCGTCGAAGTCCCGCCGGTTGTAGGCCTCGATGTAGGCCCGCGCTTTCTCTACGTTCTCCTCAGACATCGCTGGCAGGCAGTATCGCGGACGCCTCAGCGATACCCGGCCGGGTCCGCCGGCAGCCCCGCATCCTGCACCTCGACCATGTAGCGCCAGCAGTCGGGCTGGGACCCGTCGACGTCCGTGAACCCGTACTCCCGCGCCAGCCCGCCGGAGGAGAACGAGCCGCCGTTGCGGCGACCCAGGTCCGGATCGGCGGCCAGCGCGGCGACTGCACGGCCGACGAACAGCGGGCTCTCGGAGATCGCGGCGAAGTGCGGATTGATGGCCGCGCCGTCGCGCCAGTTCGCCTCGGTGACGCCGTAGTTGTCGAGCATCATCTCCGACCGCATCCAGCCCGGCGTGAGCGCGACGGCGGTGCACCCGTGCGGCGCGAGCTCCTCGCCCTGTGCCATGGCGAGCCGGATGACCGCGTTCTTGACGAGGTCGTAGAAGATCGGGTCGCGGTAGTGCTCGGCGTTGTACTCGCGCGTGCCGTCGGTCATCTCGACTACCAGCCCGCCCGGCTGGCGGATCAGGAGCCGCAGCGCGAAGTGGCTGGTGATCAGATGCGTGTCGATCGCAAGCCGCAGCATGCGCAACCCGGCGGCGAGGTCGTGCGCCCACACGGGTGTGTTCCACTCGAACAGCCGCTCGCCGCCCCAGATGTCGTTGACCAGCACGTCGAGCCGCCCGACCTCGGCGTCGATCCGTTGCACGAGCGCCTCCACCTGACCGGGCTCGAGGTGGTCGACCGCGACGGCGACGCCGTTGCCGCCGGCGGCGGTGACGCGCTCGGCGGTCTCCTCGATCGTCTCCGGCCGGTCGTATTCCGAGCGGCGCTCCCGCGTGGTGCGGCCCGTGCAGTACACGGTCGCGCCCGCCTCGCCGAGCGCCACTGCAGTGCCGCGCCCGGCACCGCGCGTCGCCCCCGCGACCAGGGCGACCTTGCCGTCGAGCGCTCCGCTCAGGAGCCGGCCGCCTCCGGAGCGCGGTACACGTCCTTGTTCCAGGGCGGAGACACCGCGAAGGAGTGGCGCGACGCGCCCTTCAGGCGCTCCAGCGGCACGAGCGCGATCTTCCCGGCGGACGTGCTGCGCTCGCCGGTGCTGCGCTCCACGAGATGGCCGGCGTGGCTGCCGCCCGACACGCGCATCCATCCGGTCCACGGCTCCCAGCCGGCGCCATAGCCGCCGTGCGCCGTCGCGCGCGCCGAGGCCCGCCCGCCCGGGAGCACGCGCACCTGATAGCCCTCCCAGTCGTCGGGATGGAAGCCCGGCCACTTGTCGCCGAACATGCGGCCGATCCCGCCGCTGAAGCTCTCCGGGTAGTAGAACCAGTACTGCAGGTAGAGCGGGCCCCCGGCCGCGCGCCGGTCCACCACGCGCGTGAATGCGGTCACCGGCAGGCCCGCACGCGAGCGGTCGATCTCCCGCGCCGCGTCCGCGCCGTCCGAGCAATCGGTCTCCCGGCAGCGGCGGAAGTCGATCGGCAGCGCGGCGCTGCTGCGCTCGTACACGACGTTGGGCGAGTAATGACGCACGAGCGCTGCGACGTCGTCACCGTAGGCGAGGTCGAGGGAGTCGCGCTCCTCGCAGCCGCCGTCGATCGCACACACGAGCGAGTGCACGATGCCCTCGCCGAAGCTCCACGCATCGGTCCGCGCCACGGTGAACGCCACGGTCGCGAAGAGCAGCGCCAGCATGACCCCCAGCCCGCTCCACTCGACCGTCGCCTGTCCCCGCTCCGAGTCCCGCATCCGTGTGAGTGTACGCGCGGCCCGCGCGTACGTTCCACCCTCAGGCCTGCGGTTCGAGCACGAAAGTGTGTCGTTTGCCGCTGCGCGCGCGGTAGGTCTCGTGCGCCGGCCAGACCTCGACCAGGCGGGTCCAGTAGCGGTCGGCCTCTTCGTCGCTCAGCAGCCGGGCGCGACAGTCGACCGTCTCGGGGCCGATCTGCACCGTCAACCGCGGATCGGCGAGCAGATTCAGCGGCCAGGCGGCGGCGCGCTCCTGCCCGAAGTTCTCGCTGCTGACCACGAAGCGGTCGCCGTCACGGATGTACATCACGGGCGTCGTGCGCTTGCGTCCGGTGCGCCGCCCGGTCGTGGTCAGCAGGATCACCGGCGCGACACCGGCCGTGGAGGCGAGCCGCCCGCGCGTGACGCGGTAGAGGAACCGGTCGAGCGGAGCGCCGAAGCGCCGTCCCGCCGCGGCGAACCAGCGCCGGTGGCCGAGCCACCTCAGGATCCGGGCCCTCATCGCCTGCTCCCCGTGAGCGGCTCACGCTCCCCCGAGTGGGCGCTGCGGCGCAACTCGGCCTCGAGCGCGAGCGTGTCCTCGAAGATCAGGTCCTCCACCACGCGGCCCCAGGACAGCCGCAAGAGCTGCATGCCCTCGTTGCGATACTCGCGGCCGCCGGGCCGGGGCGCGCTGATCACCAGGTGCGTGGCGACGATCGTGTTCCACGGCCAGCCGTTCACGACGATCTCGCGCGGCACGATCTGGATGCCGGGGAAGCGCCGCAGCATGTGCCGGAACCACTCCCGCGCCGCCTCCTGGCCGCGCCGCTCGCCGCCGAGCTCGTGCTCGCCCGCGAACAGGAACCGCGACTGGGGGCGGAACTTCTTCACGATGTGCTCGTACTCGCCCCCGCTGAGACGCGCAAACGTCCGGCGCACGATCCGCCTGACGATCAGCTTGTACATGGTTACCTCCCTTTCACCGGCTTCTTGCGGGCTGCCGCGAGGCGCGCTTCGGCGCGCTCGCACCAGTCCGCGAGGAACTCCTGGTACGCGATCCCGAACTCGAGCGTCAGCAATGGAGCCGGCGGCTTGGCCTCCGGCTCGTCGGGCTCGATCGCGCGCAGCTGCGCTGCGACCTGCGCGTGCGTGTCGCGCACACGGCGGACGAGGGCGAGCTGCTCGTCCGCGGTGAGCGAGTCCGAGAAGAAGAACTTCAGCGCGCCTTCGTGGCGCAGCTCGATGTGGAGCGGGTCGTCC
The DNA here is from genome assembly GCA_035650255.1 of Solirubrobacterales bacterium. Taxonomy (GTDB): domain Bacteria; phylum Actinomycetota; class Thermoleophilia; order Solirubrobacterales; family JBBDJG01; genus DASRIA01. Next base: position 3,837 of record DASRIA010000039.1, on the reverse strand, counting down.
GAGGTGAGCCAGGCGTGCAGCGCCCGCTCGCCGGCCTTCGTCAGCTCATAGGCCTTTCGGCGTCTGCCGTTCGAGGAGTCCGCCTCGCCCTTGACGAGGCCAAGCTCCTCGAGCCGGGCCAGCTCGGGGTAGATCTGCCCGTAGCTGGCGGCCCAGAAGAACCGCGTGGACACGTCGACGAGCGACTTGATCTCGTACCCGGTGCGCTTCCCGAGCTCGAGCATCCCGAGGATGACGTAGGAAGTCTTCGACAGCTCCATCTATCCGGAGGATATATCCGGAAGATAGATCGGTCAAACCTCGGGCGTCACCTCGAAGTCGCCATGCGACCTCGAGGCGACACGCTCGTCATGCGACCTACCCCGCGCCGTTGCGGCGCGCGCCGTTCTTGCTCCCCGGGCGCTCGATCGTGCCGTAGTTCATCCCGCCGTACGTGAACGTCGGCATCACCGGCCACTGCCGCCGCCAGGCCGGCATCTCGGACGACGGGAACACGTTCAGCCAGCGCGGGTCGCGGCGGTTCGGATCTGCGATCGCCTTCTCCTTGACCATCGAGTCGTACTGGTCGATCGAGTCCTCGAGCGTGTTCGCGTTCATCACCACTTCGCGGTTGAAGAACTCCGCGTACTTGCGGATGCCGGGGATCTTCGACTGGTGCGGGTGCCACGAGTCGGCGCAGACGCCGTTCTCGGACGTGACCCAGACGCCGTCGTCGGTGTTGACCACCAGGCTGTGGTTGCCGTCCGTGTGACCCGGCGTCCATGCGATCGCGACGCCCTTGCCCAGCTCGACGTCGCCGTCCAGCAGCACCAGGTTGTCCTCGATCACGTCCGTCATCCCGTCGGGCACGTACCAGGCCCACTGCGTCGGATGGGGCGACTTGAACGTGTCGACCTCCTTGCGCTGGAACAGGAACTTCGCGTTCGGGAAGAACGGCTTGCGCGGCTCCGACTCGCCCAGGATCGGCCGCGTCGTGCCCATGATCAGCCGCAGGTCCTGCACGTGCAGGTGGTCGAAGCTGACGTAGTCGACGTCTGCCGGCGAGATGCCGCACCGCGCGACCGCCTCCTCGACCGTGTTGTAGAAGTTCGCGAAGACCTTGTAGGAGAGGAACTCGCCGTAGCGCTTCAGCAGCTGGTCGTAGAACGGCGCCTCGGCGGCGCCCTCGGCGATGGTCGGCTCCCACGCGAGCGTCTTCAGGTTCCCCTCGAAGTCCTCGAACTGCACGATCACGAGGCGGTTCACGATGTTGATGTACGGGTTGACGGTCTTGGCGGCGCCGTGGAAGGCGAACGACACCGGGTAGGCGGCCGACGCCAGGTCGACGGTCTTCACCGCGCGCACGCGGTTCTCGGGCGTCGCGAAGCGCTCGCGGAACTTCCGCGCCGCGTCGCGGATCGCGTCGGGCCGGTCCCCGCGCGGCCATACGTCGAAGACGCCGTCGAACTCGTTGAAGGGGCGGATTCCCAGGGTCTCGGGAGCCTCGACCGTTGCCATCAGTACCTCCTCGCTCGTGAGGGAGAGATCTTAAGGCCGAGGGATACGCTCTCCTCATGGCGCACGACCTCGCGGGTGTCATCCACTGCCACTCCACGTACTCCGACGGCACCGGCACGGTGCCGGAGATCGCCGCAGCGGCCCAGGATGCCGGCCTCGACTACCTGCTCCTGACCGACCACGACACGCTCGCGGCCGCCGACAACGGCGAGGAGGGCTGGTACGGCTCGACGCTGCTCCTGGCGGGGTTCGAGGTCTCCCCCGCCCGCCAGAACCACTACCTCGCGTTCGGCCTGCGCGAGGCCATCGACCACCGCGACCTGACGCCGGCGGAGATCGTGGCGCGCGTCGAGGCGGGCGGCGGCTTCGGCTTTCTCGCCCATCCCTTCTCGAAGGGTTCGGAGCGGTTCAAGCGCGGCGGGTCCGGGATGCCGTGGGGCGACCTCGACGCGCAGGGCTATACGGGCATCGAGCTGTGGAGCTTCGTGACCGACTCCGCCGAGCGCGTGAACAGCGTCCGCGAGCTGCTGTCGTTCATCGCCCGCCCCGGCCGGTTCCTCGACCACCCGCCGCAGCGCAACCTCGACGAGTGGGACCGGCTGTGCGCGCGCCGCCGGTGCGTCGGGCTGGGCGGCGTGGACGCGCACCAGGTCGGCATCCGGGTCGCCGGGCGAGTGCCGCTGCGGCTGATGGCCTACAAGCGGTCGTTCCGGTACCTGCGCACGCACCTGCTGGTGCCCGAGCCGCTCACCCGCGACGTCGAGGCCGACCGCGCGGCCGTGTTCGGCGCGTTGGAGTCCGGCCACGCCTACATCGCGGTCGACACGATCGCGCCGGCGCGCGGCTTCCGGTTCTGGGCGGAGGGCGAGAGGGAGCTCGAGATGGGCGACGAGGCACAGGGCGGGGAATGGACACTCCGCGTGCAGGCGCCTCACTCCGCCCGATTGCGACTGTTGCGCGACGGCAAGGAGGTAGCGACGGGCGAGGGGCTGTCGCTGCAGCACCGCGCGGAAGGTCCGGGCGTGTACCGCGTGGAGGCCTACCGTGACGCCCACGGCCGCGAGCGCACGTGGATCCTGTCGAACCCGATCTACCTGCGATGACGCTCGGCGTGCGCGCTTAACTTCATACCACCGTCACTTATCCACGGTATGCGTGGAAAATCGGCTGCAGTGGCGGAGATCGCCAGCCGGGCGCAGGGTGTCGTGACCCGGAGGCAACTGCTTCGAGCCGGGCTGTCGAACAGGCAGATCGACGAGCGGGTGAAGGATGGTTCGCTCTTGCGTATTTATCACGGCGTGTACCGGGTCGGGCACCGGGCGCCGAGTGTCGAGGCCACATACATGGCGGCCGTGTTGGCAGGTGGTCATGGCACGCTGCTTTGTGGCGCCGCAGCCGCCTACCTGCTCGGGATCTTGAAAGGCAGCCCGCCCGAACCCGAGATCGTTTCACCACGCAGGCGAAGGATCGCCGGTCTGCGGACAAGGCAAGCGAACCGTACGCACAAGACCCTGTGGCGCGGCATCCCGGTTACCAGCCCTGCGCAAACGCTGGTTGACCTGGCTGCCGACCTCTCCGAGGAAGACCTGGCGCGGGCATGTCACGAGGCCGGAGTCCGCCACCACACGCGGCCATCGCAGGTCAAAGCCATCCTCGCCCGGCGGCCGAACAGGCCAGGCGCGGCGAAGCTGCGTGCGGTGATGAGCGGCGACGTAAACGTAGCGCTGAGCAAGTTGGAGCGCGGCTTCCATCACCTGATCGAAAGCAATCACCTGCCGCCTCCGCGGGAGACCAACCGGCCGGCCGGTAGCAAGCGGGTCGACTGCCGCTGGCCGCAGTACAGACTCACCGTCGAGCTCGACAGCTATCGGTTCCACAACTCGCGCCACTCGTGGGAGCAGGACCGTGCTCGCGAGCGCGAGGCGCGCGCTCGCGGTGATGACTTCCGGCGCTATACGTGGAAAGACCTGTTCGAGTATCCGGAGCGGACGCTCGCCGACTTAAGGACGATCCTGCCGATCCGCGGCTAAGCGGCCTGCTGGCCCGGTTCGGCCTTGCCGCGACGCTCGTGCTTGAGCTGCTCGACGTACTGGTGCGCGGCCAGGGCCGCGGTGGTCGCGTCGCCCACCGCGTTGGTGATCTGGCGCACGAACTGCGACCGCACGTCACCGGCGGCGAAGATGCCCGGCACCGCCGTGCGCATCGCCTGGTCGGTGACGATGTGGCCCGACTCGTCGAGCTCGATCTGCACGGCCAGGTCCGGGTCGAAGATGTCGGAGTGCGGCGTGAACCCGACGAAGGGGAAGATGGCGGTCACCGGCAGCTCGGACTGCTCGTCGG
>DASRIA010000038.1:0-57158 GCA_035650255.1 Solirubrobacterales bacterium | reverse complement strand
GACATCAGCTCGCTGTCCAAGCGCATCCGCACCCTCACCCGCGAGATCGGGTCGCTGCGGCGCCGCGAGGCTCGGGTGCAGAACACCCTGGATGCCCGCCGCGCCCAGCTGGCTCGCGTGCAGGCGCGCTACCAGGTCGAGCACGAGCGGTTCGTGCGCTTGCGCAAGGAGCTGCGCCGCTCGCAGCGGGTGCTGGCGAAGCGGCTGATCGAGATCTACAAGTCGGACCAGCCGGACATGCTGTCGGTGATTCTCGAGTCCGACGGCTTCAACGACCTGCTCGTGCGCGCCGACTACATGAGCGCGATCGGCGAGCAGGACTCGGCGATCGTCGACAAGGTGCGAGAGCTCAAGAAGAAGTCGGCGCAGAAGCGCCTGCTGCTCGTGGTGCTGAAGTCGAGGGCCGAGGAGGCCGTGCGCGTGATCGAGGTCAAGCAGCGCGAGCTGCAGGAGGCGCGCGCGGCGATCCAGGCCAACGAGGCGGACCTCGCCTCCGCGCGCCGGTTCAAGTCGAACAAGCTGGGCAACGTGCGGGAGCACCGCCACGAGCTGGAGGGAGACCTGCGCGCGCTGCAGGCCGCGTCCGCGCAGGTCACGAACCAGCTGCAGGGCGCGGGCCCGGTGCCGGCCGGCCCGATCCGGCAGGGCGGAGGCGGATATGTCTGGCCGGTCAACGGGCCGGTCGTGTCGCCGTTCGGCCAGCGCTGGGGCCGCCTGCACGCCGGCGTCGACATCGCCGTCCCGGCGGGCACGCCGATCCGCGCCGCAGCCAGCGGCAGCGTTGCGATGGCGGGCTGGATGGGCGGGTACGGCCAGTACACCTGCGTCCAGCACGGCGGCGGAGTCGCGACGTGCTACGCGCACCAATCCTCGATCGGCGTCGGCACCGGCGCGAGCGTCAAGCAGGGCCAGGTGATCGGCTCGGTCGGCTGCACCGGCCACTGCTTCGGCGACCACCTCCACTTCGAGGTGCGGATCAACGGGTCCCCGGTGGACCCGATGGGCTACCTCTAGCCTGCGGCCCGCGCGTCGTCCCAGCTGGCGAAGCTCCGCATCCGCAGGACCGTGTCCGCGGTGGTGTCGAACACCATCGCGATCGGCCGGCCGACCTCGATTCCGTCCCTGCCCCTGGCGCGGAACTCGCCGAACGCCTTGATCAGCGGCGGGTCACCTTCGAGGTGCTCGACCTGGAAGGAGATGTCCTCCCAGGTGTCCCGGAAGTCGTGCCAGAACTGCCGGTACCCGTCGTGCCCGTGGTAGGTGGGGGCGACGCCGGGGAAGAGCTGCGACGTGACGATCTCGACACCCGGGTCCAGGCCTACCAGCGAGCCTTCCAGGTCACCGCGGCTCCACGCTTCGAGGGCCGCGCGGATGCGCGCTTTCACCGCCGGCCCCTCGGCAGGCAGCCCGGCTGCTTCGAGCGCCTCCTCGCGCGATGCGAAGTTCTGCATGCGGGCGATGGTCCCACCCTTCATGGTGACGACGATGCCGACCGGTCGCTCGACCACCAGGCCGTCCCGCGCCGTGGCACGGAAGTGCCCGAGGGCCACGTAGTGCTGCGGCGTGGCCTCGACGACCTGCTCGAGCTCGAGCGAGATGGCCTCCCATGGCCCGCGGAAGTCGCCGAAGAACCGCGTGAAGCCTTCGTGGCCGCGGTATACCGGGTCGAGCCCGGGATAGAGGCCGGACGTCAGGAACTCGACATCGGGATCGATGAACGCGAGGGCGCCTTGGAGATCGCCGCGGCTCCAGGCACCGAACCCCCGGCGGATCGTCTCGACGTCCGAGCTCATCGCGGCCAGTATCCCGCGCAATCGCGATAATCGCTCGCCGTGCAGCCCGAGATCCAACTGGGCCCGCTGGAGCTGAAGACGTTCGGGCTGATGTTCGCGCTCGGCTTCCTGTCTGCCGGCGCCGTGCTCGCGCGTCGCTTCGACGAGCTCGGGAAGCCGGTCGACTGGGCATATGAGATGACGTTCGCCGCACTGCTCGGCGGCCTGGTTGGATCGCGCGTCTACTACCTCGCCGAGAACTGGTCGGACGTCAGCGACGACCTGCTGGGGAACATCTTCTCCGGCTCGGGCCTGGTCTGGTACGGCGGAGCCATCGGCGGCGCGCTCGCGGTGTTCGCGTGGGCCTGGCGGCGCGGGTTCCTGTCGCTGGCGCTACTCGACGTGGCGGCGGTGCCGCTGGCGCTCGGGTATGCGATCGGCCGGGTCGGCTGCCAGCTCTCCGGCGACGGCGACTACGGGCGGGCGTCCGACCTTCCGTGGGCCATGTCCTATCCCGACGGGACCGTGCCCACGACCCAGGAGGTGCACCCGACCCCGGTCTACGAGACGCTCGCCATGGGCCTGGTCGCGTGGCTCCTGTGGCAGTGGCGCGACCGCTTCCGGCCCGGCGTCCTGTTCGCGCTCTACCTGATGCTGTCGGGGCTGGAGAGGTTCCTGGTCGAGTTCGTGCGCCGCAACGAGGACACGGTGGCCGGTCTCACCACGCCGCAGGTGGAGAGCCTCGTGCTGATGCTTGCCGGCGCCGCGTGGATCGTCGTCGTCAGGCGCCGCGCGGGCGGGCTGTCGCCGCAGGCTGCGTGACTGCATCAGGGAGAAGGGCGGCGACCCCGATGCGCCTGGCCTCGAGCGGTCGCCGCCACAACTGACCTCCCTACGTTCGAGAAGTAGCACAAGACGGCGCGTCGATGGCGCATCAGAGCACGCGCGACAGCCAGCGCAGCGACTCGCCCTGCAGCTCGGCGTCGTGCTGCGCGGAGCGGTGGTCGCCGCCCTCCAGCAACAGGAGCTTCTTGGGCTCCTCGGCGAGCGCGTAGAGGCGCTCCGAGTGCGTGTACGGCACCACCTCGTCGCCGCGCGCGTGGATGATCAGCAGCGGCTTGGCGCCCATGCGCTGCACGGCCTCGCCGACGTCGGTGGTCTCCAGCCAGCCGGCCAGCGAGGGTGCGTCGATGCGCATCTCGGCGAGGGCGCTCCCCTTCTTGGGAGGGCGGCCCTCCGCGATGCTGCGCACGTCTCCGGCGAGCATCGATTCGGCGGCCGGGCAGATCGCGACCACCGCGGCGACGCGGTCGCTGGCGGCTGCCGCATGGATCGCCATCAGGCCGCCCATGCTCGACCCGCGCGCGGCGACGCGGTCGGCGTCGACCTCGGGTCGCGCCGCGAGCCACTCCGCCAGCAGCCGCAGGTCGTCCACGACGGTGGGATCGAGGTCTCCTTCGGTCTCGCCGTGGCCGCGGTTGTCGAAGGTCAGCGCGACGAAGCCGTTGAGCGCGGCGAGGCGCGCGAAGTCCGCGTGGTTCTCCTTGCGCGACCCGGCGCCGTGCATCACCATCACGGCGGGCCACGGCCCCTCCCCGTGCGGGACCCACAGGCACCACGCGATGCCTGCCAGCACGCCCTTCTCGTGCGGAGGTTGGATGTTCAGCTCGGCAGCCGTGGGCTGACCTTCCTGACTTCAGGTGACCGGCGAAGCCGGTCTCGATATTTCAGCTCGGCGGTCATAATGTCGCGGCAGTATGGCGGCTACAGCTCTCAGTCACGCGTATCCGCTCGGCTCCCGCATCAACGAGCGCGGCCACCTCGAGGTGGGCGGCTGCGACGTCGTCGAGCTGGCCGAGCGGTACGGCACCCCCGCGTACGTCTACGACGAGGATGACATCCGCGCGCGGGCGCGCGCCTACCTGGCCGCGTTCCAGTCGCGCACCGACGACTACGAGGTGATCTACGCCTCCAAGGCGCTCCCGATCACGGCCGCGTACCGGGTGATGGGAGAGGAGGGGCTCTCCGTCGACGTGGCCTCGGGCGGCGAGCTGTACCTCGCGCTGCGCGCGGGCATCGACCCGCAGCGCCTCTTCATGCACGGCAACAACAAGACCGAGGCGGAGCTGAAGATGGCGTTCGACGCCGGCGTCGGCTACCTGGTGCTCGACTCCTTCGAGGAGATCGAACGCGCGGAGCGGCTCGCGCCGCGCGCTCAAGATGTTCTCATCCGGGTGACACCGGGCATCAAGCCCTCCACCCACAGCTACGTGCAGACCGGTCAGCTCGACTCCAAGTTCGGGTTCGGGCTCGAGGACGGGCGGGCCACCGAGGCGGTGCGGCGCGTGCGGGCCTCCAAGCGCCTCAACCTCGTCGGCATCCACGCGCACATCGGCTCCAACATCTTCGAGCTCGAGCCGTACACGCGCACGATCGAGCTGCTGGCCGACTTCATCGACTTCGACTGCCACCTGCTGAACGTCGGCGGCGGTCTCGGCATCGCCTACACCTCCGAGGAGGAGCCGGCTTCGATCGAGGACTACGTGGACGTGAAGGTGAAGGGCGTGCAGGCCGCGTTCGACCCGGTGCCGCGGGTGCTGATCGAGCCGGGCCGCTCGCTGGTCGGCAATGCCGGCATCACCGTCTACCGGATCGGGACGATCAAGGAGATCCCGGGCGTGCGCACCTATGTCGCAGTGGACGGCGGCATGTCCGACAACCTGCGGCCGATGCTCTACGACGCCCGCTACGACGCTGCGATCGCGGACCGGCCCGATGCGATGGGCACCCACCTCGCGACGATCGCGGGGATGCACTGCGAGTCGGGCGACATCCTGATCAAGGAGGTCGCGCTGCCGGACCCGCAGGTCGGCGACCTGCTCGTCACGCCGGCCACGGGTGCGTACGGGTACGCGATGGCGAACAACTACAACGGCGTGCCCCGCCCGCCGGTGGTCTTCTGCCGGGACGGCGAGGCGCGCGTGATCGTGCGCCGCGAGACCTACGAGGACCTGGCGGCACGCGACGCATGACGGCCGCGCCTTTCCGCGTCGGCCTGCTCGGTCACGGCACGGTGGGGTCGGCATTCGACTCGCTGCTGGCCGAACGCGCCGACGCGATCGCCGCCGCCACGGGACGCCGCCCCGAGCTCGCGGGCGTGCTGACGCGCTCGCGCGGGTCGTTCGACGAGATCCTCGGCGCCTCCGACGCGATCGTCGAGCTGATCGGCGGCATCGAGCCGGCGCGTGAGTACGCGCTGCGCACGCTGCAGGCGGGCAAGCCCCTCGTGACGGCCAACAAGCAGCTGCTCTCACAGCACGGCGACGAGCTGTTTGCCGCGGCGCGGAGTGGCTCCGCGCAGCTGCGCTACGAAGCAGCCGTCGCTGGAGTCGTGCCGGTGATCCGCGTGATGCGCGAGTCGTTCGCCGGCGCGCACATCGAGAAGGTGCACGGCATCGTCAACGGGACCACCAACTTCATCCTCAGCGAGATGGCGCGCACCGGCGCTTCCTACGCCGACGTGCTGAAGCGGGCCCAGGATCTCGGCTACGCGGAAGCGGATCCGACCGAGGACGTGAACGGCAAGGATGCCGCGGCCAAGATGGCGATCCTCGCCCGCCTTGCGTTCCACGCCGAGGTGACGCTCGACCACGTGCCGTTCGAGGGCATCGAGCAGATCACCTCCGACGACCTCGACTACGCCAAGGAGTTCGGACTGGTGCTGAAGCTCTTGGGCGTCGCGGAGCGCCGCGACGGCGGCGTCAGCGTGCGGGTGTTCCCGGCATTCCTGTACGGCGGCCACCCGCTCGCGTCCGTGGTCGGCCCGTTCAACGCGGTCACGCTGGAGTCGGAGGCGATCACCGAGGTGACGCTCTCCGGCCCGGGCGCGGGCGGGCCGCAGACCGCGTCCGCGGTGCTCGGCGACGTGGTCTCGGTCATGAGCTCCCCGGGGATGGAGCTGGACCCCGTCGAGCAGCCGCGCTTCCTGCCCGCGGAAGAGGTGGAGTCGGCGTTCTACCTCTACATAGAGGTGGAGGACCGGCCCGGCGTGCTCGCGCAGGTGGCGCAGGTGCTGGGCGATCATGGCGTGAGCGTCAAGAGCGTCGTGCAGAAGGGCATCGGCGAGAACGCGCGGCTCGTGATGGTGATGCACCCCGTGGCCGAGGGGAAGTTCCGCAGCGCGCTCGACTCGATCTCTGGGCTCGAGTTCCTGCGCTCCCAGCCGCGCTCCATTCGCGTGATCGAAGAGGAGTTCGTCTCATGACCTCTGCCGTGCGTGAGCGCGTCCCCCTGATCGAGCGCTACCGCGACCGGCTGCCGCTCGAGGCCGACACGCCGGTCGTGTCGCTGATGGAGGGATCGACTCCGCTGATCCACGCGCCGCGGCTGTCCGAGCGCCTCGGGCTGGAGACGCACCTGAAGTTCGAGGGGATGAACCCGACCGGCAGCTTCAAGGACCGCGGCATGACGCTCGCCGTGTCGTGGGCGAAGGGACAGGGCGCGGAGGCGATCATCTGCGCCTCGACGGGCAACACCGCCGCCAGCGCGGCGGCGTATGCCGCGCGCGCCGGCATGCGCGGCGCCGTGATCGTGCCCGAGGGCAAGATCGCGCGGGGCAAGCTGGCGCAGGCCGTGATGCACGGGGCGCGCGTGATCTCTCTGCGCGGCAACTTCGACCAGGCGCTGGAGCTGGTGAAGCAGATCGTCGAGCGCCAGCCCGTCGAGCTGGTGAACTCGATCAACCCGTACCGGATCGAAGGCCAGAAGACCGCCGCGTTCGAGGTCTGCGACGAGCTGGGCGCGGCGCCGGACGCGCTCGCGATCCCGGTCGGCAACGCCGGCAACGTCACGGCCTGGTGGAAGGGGTTCGTCGAATACGGGCAGGGCAGGCCGCACCTGTACGGGTTCCAGGCGGAGGGAGCGGCGCCGATCGTGCTGGGCCACCCGGTCGAGGATCCCGAGACCGTCGCGTCGGCGATCCGCATCGGCAACCCCGCGCGCTGGCAGGAGGCCGAGGCCGCGCTCGAGGAGTCCGGCGGCGCGATCGCCGCGGTCAGCGACGAGGAGATACTCGAGGCGCAGCGCTGGCTGGCCTCCACCGAGGGCGTGTTCTGCGAGCCGGCCTCGGCCGCCTGTGTCGCCGGTGTCCTGAAGTCGCCGCCGCAGCAAGCGGCCCTGCTGGTGTGCGTGCTGACCGGGCACGGCCTGAAGGACCCCGAGACCGCGCTCGCCGCGGTCGACGTGACGGTGTGCGACCCGGACTACGCCGCCGTCGAGCGCGCGGTGCTCGGCTGATGGGACGCCGCCGCCGGGTGCGCGTGCCCGGCTCGTCGGCGAACCTGGGGCCGGGATTCGACGCGATGGCCGCCGCGGTGTCCATCCACCTCGAGCTCGAGGTGGAGGAGACCGGCAGCTTCTCGGTCGACTCGGGCGACGACCGCCTGCCGGCCGACGAGTCGAACCTGTGCGTGCGCGCGTTTGCGCAGCTGCACGAGGTGGAGGGGCTGAGCTTCCGCATCCGGTCCGAGATACCGCTGGAAGCGGGCCTCGGGTCGAGCGGCGCGGCGATCGTCGCGGGGCTGGTGGCGGCGGACCACATGTACGAGCTGGCGCTGGAGCGCGCCGAGCTGATGCAGCACGCCGCGCGAGTGGAGGGGCATCCCGACAACGTTGCCGCGTCCCTCTACGGGAGCTTCGTGATCTGCGCCGACGGCGCCGTCACCGTGATCGAGCCGCCCGCGGGGCTCGAAGCGGTGGCCGTCGTGCCGCGCGACCCGGTGCCGACGACGGCGGCCCGCGATGCGCTCCCGTCCGAGGTGCCGCTCGCCGACGCCACCTTCAACGTGGCGCGCGCCGCCACGCTGGCGCTCGGCCTGGCGCGCGGCGATCTCGCCGAGATCTCGCGCGGGCTGGACGACCGCCTGCACCAGCCCCACCGCCGCGGGCTCTATCCGCGTTCGATGGACCTGGTCGAGCGCGCGCACCAGCTGGGCGCCCTGGGCGCCACCATCTCCGGCGCCGGCCCGACGGTGCTGTTCTGGGTGTTCTTCGAGCAGACCGGCGCGCTCGTGGAGCGGTTGCGCACGGAGGTCGAAGGATGGGCCGACGTGCGGCGGCTCAATTTCGTCGCGCTGGGCGCCGACGTCGCCGAGCTGTAGAAATCGCAAGGCCGCACGGTTAGTGTCCTGCGGGGGTCATGTCCGCACGACTGGCAACAGCCATCGTTGCGACAGGGCTGGCGATGCTGGCCGGCCCGGCCACGTCGCACGCCGCCTTCCCGGGCCCGAACGGGCAGATCGTCTACAGCAAGACAGCCGGGAGTTTCACCGGCATGGGCACGGTCAGCCCCGACGGCACCGGCAACCGCACGATCAGCTCCGACAGCGCGTTGGCTCCGACGTGGTCTCCCGATGGCCGGCGGATCGCCTACCAAAGTGGCAACGGCATCAATGCCAACATCCATGTCGCGCAGGCTGACGGCAGCTCGCCGACCCCGGTAATCGGGCCGGGCTCGGGGCCGGCATGGTCGCCGGACGGCGAGCAGATCGCCTTTTCCCGATTGGGAAATCTCTTTGTCGCCAACGCCGACGGGAGCGGCGAAACGGATCTCGGCATTCCTGGAGGGTCCCCGGCCTGGTCACCCGACGGAGCCAAGATCGCATTCGCGGTCTCGCAATCGCAGGCTCCGTTCGCCTCCGACATCTACACCGTGAACCCGGACGGCTCCGGCATCACGCAGATAACTTCGGGTCCGCTCAGCGAGGCACAACCAGATTGGTCGCCGGACGGCAGCAAGATCGCCTTCACGCTCATCGTTCCGAACAGCCTCTCCGATCAGGAGGTCTGGACGATGAATGCTGACGGAACCGGCCAGGTACAGCTCACAGAGTGCTGCGCGGATGGCGCCGCAGCGTCTCCCGCTTGGTCGCCGGACGGCACGAAGATCGTGTTCGTCCGGGACGACACTCCGGCCGACGGTTTGATCACGGTGATGGACGCAGACGGAGCGAATCAGACCTTCGTGCTGCAAACGATCAACGGCATGCCCGATTGGCAGCCGAACGTGTGGCCCGGTCACGTGCGTCCAAAGGGTGCAACTCCGGCGAAGGTGTCGCTGGTGCCGACGTTCCACGGCTGCTTCGTGTCCAACGAACAGCACGGGCCGCCCCTCTCTTTCCCGTCCTGCGCTCCACCGCTGCAACAGTCGACCACGCTGACGGTGGGGACACCCGATGCGAACGGCTTCGCAGCCAACTCGGAGGCTTCCGCCAAGTTGACGACGGTGGCCGGCAATCCGGGCACGACGGCGGACGAGGCGGACGTGGCACTGACGGTCGCCGCGACGGACGTGCGCTGCCGTGCTGGCAATGCAGCATGCCCCGGCGGAGCGGGATCCGACTATGCCGGCTCGTTGCTCCTCGCGGCCTCGCTGCGCATCACAGACAAGCTGAACGGGTCGAGCGCCGGCGAGTCCGCAACCGCCGGGCCACAAACCCTCCTGCGGGCGCCGTTGTCGTGTGCCGCGACCGCCGACCCCGCGACCGGTGGCGACTGCACGTTGTCCACAACCGCGGATGTCCTCGTGCCGGGAATGGTCACCGAGGCGAAACGCACGGTCTGGGAGCTCGGCCAGGTCGAGGTCTATGACTCCGGCCCCAACGGGACGGGTTACGCGAGCTGCCCGCCCACATGCGGCGACGGTGACGACACGCCGTTCCTGCGCCAGGGCCTGTTCGTGCCGTGAACCGGACTACGCGCTGCGTTGCGCCGCGACCGGCTGCTGCGCCTCGGCCGCCGCATCCGCCTCGGCGACCTTGACCGCCTCGGCGATCGTCTCGCGGTTGCTTCTCTGGGTGAGCGGCTGCATGATCCCCCGCAGCCACGTCATCGGGAGCACCCAGCGCGGCGCATAGACCTTGTTGGCCCGGCGTTCGATCCCGCGCTCGATCGCCCGCCCGGCAGCGGACAGCGGAGCAGTCTTGCCGAAGGGCCCGGGCGTTGCGTCGCGCATCATGTCGGCGGCGCGATTGGTGAGCGTGCCGCGCACCATGTCGGTGTCGATGAAGCTGAAGTAGGCCACGCCGACACGCGTGCCGGTGTGGGCGATCTCGGAGCGCAGCGCATCCGCGAACGCCTCCACCGCCGCCTTGCTGGCCGTGTAGTGGGCCATCATCGGCGGGTGCAGCGCCGCTGCCAGCGACGCGATGGGGAGGATGTATCCCCGGCGCGCGATCACGTGGGGCAGCGCGGCGCGAACGGTGCGCCAGACGCCGATCACGTTCACCTCGATGGTCTTCTCGAACGCGGCCGGGTCGATCGTCGCCACCGTCCCGAAGGGCGCGATGCCCGCATTCGCGATCACGACGTCGATCCCGCCGAAACGCTCGACCGTGGCGTCCACGGCCGCGGTCAGCGCAGCGAGGTCGGTGACGTCGGCTTCGAACCACGCGGCATTGCTCCCGATTCCCTCGGCGACCTCGCGCAGGAGCTCCGGCTCGAGCCCCACGAGCGACACCTGTGCGCCCCGCTTGGCCAGCCGCTGTGCCGCATCGGCGCCGATCCCGCGCGCGGCGCCGGTGATCAAGACGACCTTGCCGCGGATGTCGTAGCGCTCCGCCATCCCTACGCGGCATCCGACGTGCGCGCCGGCACGCTGGTCGCCGTCATCTCCTCGCGCAGCGCGCGCAGCCGCTCGCGCGACTCCTCGTCGCCCAGGCGGGCCAGCAGCTCGTCCGCGAGGCGCACGTAGTCGCCGCCCAGCTCCGGCCGGTAGTCGAGGATCGAAACGCCGCGCTCGGCCGACTCGGGATAGCGCACCGAGCGCCGGATGACCGTCGTGAAGACCTTGTCGCCAAAGCTCTCGCGCATGTTGGCGAGCGTCTCACGCGTATGCACCATGCGCATGTCCGCCATGTTCAGGACCACGCCGAGCCATTCGAGGCCCTCGTTCAGGTTGTCGCGCGCGAGCTGCATCACCTCGAGCACCTGCTCCACCCCCTGGAGCGAGAAGTACTCGCCCTCGGCGCTGACGAGTGCGTGCGTTGCGGCCACGAGTGCGTTCACGCTCAGGAGCCCAAGCGCCGGCGGGCAGTCGATCAGGATCAGGTCGTGCTGGCGGCGGGACTCGCGCAGCGCGCGCTTCAGAGTCAGCTCGCGGCCCATCTTCCCGCTCAGCACGAGCTCCGCCTCGGCCAGGCCGAGGTTGGCGGGGATCATGTTCTTGTGGATCGCGTCGACCGCCCGCGCGCGGCCGGCGAGCACCTCGCCGATCGTGGGTGTCGCATCGGGGTCGACGTCGAAGTAGTCGGACAGGTTGCCTTGGGGGTCGAGGTCGACCGCCAGCACGTCCAGGCCGACCCGCCGCAGCACGTCGGCAAGGGTTCGCACCATCGTCGTCTTGCCGGTCCCGCCCTTCTGCGAGAGCACGGTCACGGTCGGGCACGGAGAGGGGAGGATGGTGGGGCTCACGCCTGCCTCATCCTGCCTGCGATCCGCACCCGGACACGCACAGGTGACCTGGCAATGCGGCGATTTTCCCGCAAATTGCGATAAGAATGCCTTCCCTCGTTTCGTCCCGGCACCGCGCCGTTGCGTCGCCGGTGCGCGGACTATAATTCCGCGTCCCACGAACCCGTCGCGCGCCCGCTCGGAGAAGGCGTGGAACCCGGGAGGATAGATGAGCGCTCATTCTTCGAAGCTGTCCGAGCTGGACGCGGCCCCCGCTGCTGAGCAGCTGCGCGCGCCTTACTCGTCGACGCAGGCCTACCGCCCCAGGCGGCGCCCGCAGACGGTCGAGGACCAGGACGCGTGTGCGCTCTACGCCGCTGTCCGCAAGGACGGGCGCGCCTCCCACGAGGTAATCGCCAAGGGCTTCGTGGCCCTGCAGAAGATGCTGCACCGGGCCGGCAACGTCGACGGCGAGGGCGATGGGTGCGGCGTGATGATCGACATCCCGCGGCTGATCTGGCAGGAGGAGGTGCGCGCGGGAGGCCACGCCCCCCGGCTCGCGCTCGACCCGGCGTTCTCCGTTGCCCACGTCTTCGTCTCACGCGCCGCCGACTTCGACCAGGTCAAGCAGCGCGCCCGCCAGATCCTGCACCGCAACGGGCTGCGGGTGCTGGCCGAGCGCGAGGACCGCGTCTCGAGCGCCGCGCTCGGCCCGACCGCGCGCGAGGAGGAGCCGCACTTCTGGCAGATCGGCGTGCTCGTCCCCGACACCGAGGGACGCGACCGCATCCTCTTCGACGTCGCGATGGAGATCGAGAGCACCCTGGACGCCCACGTCGCCTCGCTGTCGGCTGAGAGCTGCGTCTACAAGGTGATGGGCGCGCCGCTCGTGCTCCAGAAGTACTTCGAGGACCTGTCCGACTCGCGCTGCGAGTCCGTCTCGCTGCTCGGCCACAACCGGTACTCGACCAACACTTGGCCGTCGTTCATGCGGGTGCAGCCGTTCTCGGTCCTGGGCCACAACGGCGAGATCAACACCGTCGCGCGCCTGCGGGCGGAGTCCCGCATGCTGGGCGTGCCGATCCGCGACGACTCCTCCGACTCGCAGGACCTCAACCGCACGATCGAGACCCTGATCCACCGGCGCGGGCTCTCGCTGCCGGAGGCGATGGAGCTGGCGGTGCCGCCGATCGTGAACGAGATCCGCCAGTTCCCCGAGTCGCTGCGCGGCTTCTACATGTACCTGCGTCAGGCGATGGGGCCGTTCGCCCAGGGCCCGATCGCGCTGATCGCGCGCAACGGCGACGAGTACGTGTTCTCCGTCGACGCGCTCGGCCTGCGTCCCCTGTGGGAGATCCACGCCGACGACTCGTACGTCTTCAGCTCCGAGCCGGGCGTCGTGCCGCTGGCCGACATGGCCGGCGAGCCCAAGCCGCTGTCCCCGGGCGAGAAGGTGATGGTGCGCGTGAAGCGCGACAAGGCTGCGCGCCTCTTCGACCACCAGGAGATGCAGAAGCTGGTCCACAAGCGGTGGCTCGAGCGCACCGGGGCCGAGGCCGTCGCGGGCTTCGAGCAGGCGATCCCCACCGGCGGCCCCCTGGAGGGGCCGGAGATCCCGGGCTACGACTCCGCCGGGCCGTCCGAGCCGGTCAAGGTCGAGGACAAGGTCCTGGCCGGGATGGGCTGGCAGCGCGAGGACACCAAGCTCGTACAGCAGATGGCTTCCAACGGCGCCGAGCCGATCGGCTCGCTGGGCTACGACGGGCCGCTCGCATCGCTCTCGGACGAGCGCCAGAACCTGGCCGACTACTTCAAGGAGACGGTGGCCGTCGTCACCAACCCGGCGATCGACCGCGAGCGCGAGATCGAGCACTTCTCGTGTCGCGCCGTGTTCGGGGCGCGACCCTCGATCGACGCCCCGCAGGACGAGCCGCGCACGATCGAGACCGCGTTCCCGATCCTGCTCGGCGGCCACCACGACATGGCGCCGCTGTCGGACGAGGTCTACCGCGCGGTCGCGCGGGGCCACAAGACCTATCTGCTCGAGGACCTCTGGGAGTGCTTCCGCGGGCGGGCGGGAGTGATCGACATCTCGTGCCTCGAGGCCGAGACGGTCGAGGGCGCGCTCGAGCGCCTGAAGTTCGAGGCCGCGAAGAAGGTGCTCGACGGCGCCGAGCTGCTGGTGCTGTCCGACCGCACGGCGTTCGAGGGCGAGCGGCCGTGGATCGACCCGCACCTCGCACTGGCCGCCGTCGATCGCGCGCTGCGCGAGTACCGCGTGGAGCAGGGCGAGGAGAACCTGCGCCGCCGCACGTCGATCGTGCTGCGATCGGGGGCGATCCGCAACGTGCACGACGTCTGCATGGCGCTCGGGCTGGGCGCCGACGGCGTCTGCCCCTACGTGATGATCGAGGTGATCTGCGTCGACGACTACCACGGCGACATCTCGAACATGTGCTCCGCGCTGCGCAAGGGGATGGAGAAGGTCATCTCCACGCTCGGCATCCACGAGCTGCGGGGCTATGCGCGCCTGTTCTCCGCGATCGGGCTGCGTCCCGAGCTGGTCGAGATCTTCGGCACGCCCGGCTACTACGGCTCGGGCGACGCCGGCACCGGATTCTCGGAGCTGAACGCGGAGTCCGCGGTGCGGCAGCGCATCCTGGCCGGGCAGGAGGAAGGCAAGCCGGCGAAGACGTTCCGCTTCTATCCGAAGGTCTACAAGGCGGCGATCGCCGCCGCGAACGGGTCGGCGACGTTCGAGGAGTACTCCGCGAAGGTGCGCGAGCTGGAGCGGGAGAACCCGATCTCGATGCGCCACGTGCTCGACCTGAAGTCCGACCGCGCACCCATCGACCCCGAGCAGGTCGACCCGGGCGTCGGCCGGCACTCGTACCCGATCGTGATCTCGTCTATGTCGTTCGGCTCCCAGGGCGAGACTGCCTTCCGGGCGTATCCGGAGGCCGCGAAGCGGGTCAACATCGTGTGCGTCAACGGCGAGGGCGGCGAGATCCGCGACATGTATGGCAAGTACCCGCTGTGGCGCGGCCAGCAGGTCGCCTCGGGCCGGTTCGGCGTGACGTCGGAGATGCTCAACTCCTCCTACCTGGTCGAGATCAAGATCGGCCAGGGCGCCAAGCCGGGGGAGGGCGGTCACCTCCCCGCCAAGAAGGTCTCGGAGAAGGTCGCCGCCGCTCGTAACGCGTCGCCGGGGACCGACCTCATCTCACCCTCGAACAACCACGACCTCTATTCGATCGAGGACCTCGCCGAGCTGATCGACGAGCTGAAGACGGCCAACCCGGACGTGCGCGTGTCGGTGAAGGTCCCGGTGGTGCCGAACATCGGCACGATCGGCGTCGGCATCGCGAAGGCGGGCGCGGACATCATCACGCTGTCCGGCTTCGAGGGGGGCACCGGCGCCGCGCGCCAGCACGCGCTCCGCCACGTGGGCCTGCCGTCCGACATCGGGACGCGTGCGGTCCACCTCGCCCTGCTGGAGACGGGCATCCGCAACCGCGTCGAGATCTGGGCGGACGGCGGCTACCGCCACGGCTGGGACATCGTGAAGCTGCACTGCCTCGGTGCCAACCGCGTCGCGTTCGGCACGCTGGCGATGGTGTCCCTCGGGTGCACCATCTGCCGCGGCTGCCAGCTCGACACGTGCCACGTCGGCATCGCGACCCAGATCGAGGACATGGCGGAGGCCGAGGAGAAGGGCCTCAAGAAGTTCACGCCGCAGGAGTTCGAGCTCGCGGCGTCCAACAGCGCGCGGTTCTTCGCCGGCATGGGCGAAGAGGTGCGCCAGATCGTTGCCGACCTCGGCTACGAGCGGGCCCAGGACCTGGTGGGTCGCAGCGACCTGCTGGTGCAGTCGCGCGCCAAGGAGACGATCGACCTCACGGAGATGATCCGGCCACTCGAAGAGATGCTCGACCTGGAGCCGATCGACATGCCGGCGTCGGCCGAGGAGCAGCGCGAGGCCGCGGGCCTGATCGTCGCGCAGCCGATCCGCATGGTGCCCAAGCAGGCGTCGAGCGAGATCGCGGCGCTGGCCGCGGACGTATGCGGCGGCCCGGTGAGCATCGGCGGCGAAGCACCCACGGCGGGCACGATGGAGGGCACGGTTTCCGTGACCGGCACAGGGCGCGTCGCGCACGAGTACGAGCGCGCGGTGGACGCCAACGACCGCGTGCTGGGCACCGAGCTTGCGGGCGCGATCTCGCGCGCCCGGATCTACCGGCCCGACGATGCACCGCCGTCCACCATGGACTCCATCGCCGACCTGCACTTCAACGGCGGCTCGATCGGCGGCTCCGGCCTGGGTGCGTTCAACGTCTGGGGCGTCGACATCCGCGTCGAGGGCGGAGCGCAGGACGGCGTCGGCAAGACCATGTTCGGCGGCACCATCGCCGTGATGAAGGGCCGCAACCGTTCCGGCCAGCGCGTCAACGGATCGGTCGGTAAGTCGTTCGCATACGGCGCGCAGCGGGGCCGGTTCTTCGTGCAGGGCTCCGCCGACTCCCGCTTCTGCATCCGCCTGTCGGGCGCCGACGTCGTGATCGGCGGCGAGCCCGCCGGGCCGATCCGCGACGACCTCGGCGGGATCGCGGATCGCGCGAACGTGAAGGGCTTCGCCTTCGAGTACATGACCTCGGGGCGCGCCGTCGTGCTCGGCGACATCGGCCCCTGGGCGTGTGCGGGCCAGACGGGCGGCCGGGTCTACATGCGCGTCAACGACGAGTGGGGCCTGGACCGCGCGGCGCTCGAGCGCCGGCTCGGCAAGGGCGCGCTGGTGACGCTGGAGGAGCTCGACCAGGACGGCGTGGCGGACGTGAAGGAGCTGCTCGGCCACTATGCGCACGAGCTGGAGCGCTCAGAGCAGCACGATGAGGCCCAGCGCGTGCGCGCCATCGCGGCGAACGCACGCCAGAACTTCCTGATGTCCGTGCCGCAGCGCGAGCAGACGGACCCGTCGGTCTCGACCGAGTAAGACCAGGTAGGTACGGGGAGCGTCGCGCCGGCTGCATTCGGCGAACCTTCGCAAGTTGGTTCCGACAGGTGGAACGGGGACGCGAAAGTTCAGGTCACCGCCCAGGTGACCTTCTGGGCGCGGCCGACTACGCGATGGCCGGTGCTGCCGAGGTGCCTGCGGCCGTCTCGGTGCCCGTCGTGTCGAGGAAGTGCAGCTTGTAGCGGCCGATGACGAGCTCGTCGCCGTCGGCCAGGTCGTGCCACTCCACGCGCTCGCCGTTGAGGAAGAGGCCGTTGAGCGAGCGGTCGTCGAGGACCCGCACGCGGCCCGACTGGCGGCACACGAGCGCATGACGGCGGGACACCGTGGGATCGTCGAGCCGCATGTCCGCGGCGATGCTGCGCCCGATGCGCGTCCACTCCTGCGCCACGCGCGTCACCGACACATCGTCCTCGTCCCGGAAGACCAGGTACTGGCCGGGGTCGTCGATGTCCTCGCGCACGGCCTCGAGCCATGCGACGTCGTCGTCGTGGAGGTCGCTCGTGTCGGGCTCGGCCACGTCGAACATCGACGCGCGCGCGAATCCCGTCTCCCCGCAATGAGGGCACTCCGGGATCTGGTCCAGCACGCGCAACGCGACGTGGAAGCCGCACCCCTCGCACCGGAAGGTTCCCGCCCCCGCGAGCGTTCCGGTGATGTAGCTGTCCATCTCGGCCCCTCCTCGGTTGCCTGCCGGCAGCATCCTTGCAGGCCCCCTTCGAGCGCGGGCCATATGGCTCCCTCAGAACTTGTGAGGATGTTAACTACGTGCCGCCGATTCCCCAAGGACTTGACGCCGTGTGTGTCCGCAAAAGGACGCAAATTACGGCGCGTTCGTAGACGGCGGCACGAAAGCCCTGCATCGACGGCCGATGCGGCTTCCCGCGCTGCACGTACAATCCGCCACCGCATGCGCTCCGTCGCCGTTTCCCGCACGGTCGACGCTCCTCGTGAGCGGGTGTTCGAGTACCTCTCGGACGTCGCCAACCACGCGGAGTTCTCCGACCACTACCTGCACGACTTCAGGCTCGAGCGCCTCGACTCGACCGGCCTCGGCGCCGCGGCGAGCTGGCGCATGGACTTCCCGCTGGGCCGGGTCTGGGGTGACGCGGCGATCACGGAGCTCGACCCCCCGCACCGCATCGTGCTGGAGGGGCGCGGAGGCCGCATCGGGCGCATCCCGACACGTGCCGAGTACCGGCTGATACCGATCGACCACGGGATGACCCGCGTCGAGTACGAGTTCGAGACGCATCCCGCCAATCCCGTGGACCGCCTGAAGGAGGCCCTCGGGATGCGGGGATGGCTGCGGCGCAAGGCCAGCAGGGCGCTGCGCCGCATGGCGCAGGCCGTTGAAGATGGCACCGCTTCATCGCGAGCGGTCAGACCGGCGGCTGGATAGACTTCCGCGCTCGATGGACCCGGTGCGCAAGCTTCGGTGGCTCCCCGCAGCGCTGGTCGCGGCGGCGCTTGTCGCCACCTTCGTGCTCACCGCCTGCGGCGAGGAGGAGAAGCGCGAGGGCGCCGAGGGCGAGTTCATCACGGTCGGGGAGACCGACTACCAGGTCCAGCTCACCCGGCTGCTGAACCCGCGGCAGCGCCCGGACGACGCGTTCCTGCGCGGACAGGCCGAGCTGCCCGCCGACGAGGCCTACCTGGGCGTGTTCCTGCGCATCGAGAACGACGGCGACGAGCCGTACCGGCCGCCGCGCGACATGAAGGTCATCGACACGCAGGGCAACGAGTTCCTCCCGCTGGACACCGTGCAGAGCGGCTTCGGGCTCGACTTCGGCAGCGACATCCCGGGGGGCGACGTCGCCCCTCCGCCGAACTCGCCGGCGTCGTTCAGCCCGACTTCCGGCGCGCTGGTCCTCTTCCGGGTGCAGGAAGACTCCGCGACCGACAACCTGCCGCTGGTCCTGGAGATCCCCGTCGAGGGCGAGGAAGAGCCCGCGCGGATCACCCTCGACGTCTAGACCCGGCCTAGTCCTCCAGGTCGGTGGCCAGGGGGTAGCCGAGCGATGCCGCCACGAGTATGAAGACCACCCCGATCACGGCCAGCCAGCCGCCCAGCACCTCCGAGCCCTCGGCGATCAGGCGCGAGAGGACCACGATGATCGCTCCCGCCGCCAGCGCCCAATACCAGCGGCGTCCCAGCCCGCCGCGCGCAGCCAGCAACGTTCCGACCACCGCGAGGAAGAGACCGGCGATCGCGCTGCCGAACGGGTTGAAGATGACGAGCAGCGCGCCCAGTGACGCGATCAGGATGCCCGCGCGCGTGAGGCGCACCGTGGCGGGATCGCGCCGGGGCGCTGCGGTGATTGCGCCGGATCCCTCCATGGAGTGAACTCTATAGCGCCGCACGCGCACGAGGCGCGGAAAGCAGGAGCCGCATGACGGCGGTCGATTGGATGATCATCGGGTTTGTCGCGCTGATGGCGCTGTGGGGCTACGGCCAGGGCCTCGTGATCAGCGGGCTGTCGCTGGCCGGGTTCGCGGGCGGCGCGTTCGCCGGCAGCCGGCTCGCTCCCCTGCTGCTGGAGCAGGGCTCGAGCTCGCCCTATGCGCCCCTCTTCAGCCTCGTGACGGCCCTGCTGGTGGGCGGCATCGCGGCGATCGTGTTCGAGGCGGTCGGGGTCGGGATCCGGCAGCGGCTCGCCTTCCCGGGGGCAGACGTGGTGGACGGGGTGGGGGGCGCCGTGCTGGTCGCGGCGCTCGGCCTCGGCCTGGTCTGGATCATCGGCGCGGTCGCGCTGCAGACGCCGGGCGCGCGGGAGTACCGGGAGGACATCCAGCGCTCGGCGATCCTGCGCAAGCTGAACGAGGCGTTGCCCCCGTCGGGGCCGCTCCTGAACGCGCTCGCGCGAGTCGACCCGTTCCCCCGGATCACCGGGCCCGAGGCCGACGTCCCGCCGCCGGACCGGCGCATCCTGCGCGACGGCGACGTGCAGGAGGCGCGCAACAGCGTGGTGCGCGTGCTCGGCACGGCGTGCGGGCTCTCGGTCCAGGGATCGGGGTGGGTGGCGGCGCCGGGCGTGGTCGTCACCAACGCACATGTCGTCGCCGGCGAGGACGACACGACGGTGAAGTTGAACGGCGGCGACGAGCTCGATGCGCAGGCGACCGTATTCGACCCCCACAACGACGTGGCGGTGCTGCGCGTGTCGGGCCTCGGAGCGCCGCCGCTCGCGCTGCGGCTGGAGCCGCCGTCCGGGGAGCAGGTCGCGATTCTCGGCTATCCGAAGAACGGGCCCTTCCGGGCGGAGCCCGGCCGCCTCGGCGAGACCCGGACCGTGATCAGCCAGGACGCGTACGGCAACGGGCCGGTGCAGCGCCGCATCACCTCCCTGCGGGGCCGGATCAGGTCCGGGAACTCCGGCGGCCCGGCCGTCGATGCGACCGGAGGGGTCGTCGCGACCCTCTTTGCGGCCACCACGTCCGGGAAGGCGGGAGGATTCGGCGTACCGTCTGGGATCGTGCGCGCGGCCCTGCGCAGGGCGGGCGGGAGCCCCGTGGACACGGGGCCCTGCGTCCGGTGAGCCGTTCCGTCGGGCGTCGTTCCTATGTTTGGCCCATGTCGCTCTGCTTCATGGAGCCTTCCGAGGCCATCCGGGTGATCGCGGAGTCGATCGGCCGCGAGGCACGGCGCGCGCTGCTCGCGGCCGTGATCGAGTCCTGGGTCGACGACATCCCGGAACACGAGCTTGCGCAGCACTATGCGAAGGCGGTCAACGACCTCGACCACGAGGACCTCTCGATGCTGGCCGCGTGGCACGCCACGCTCGAGGTGGGCACGCCCGTCGCGAGCCCGGAGTTCCTCGTCGGCGTGTTCGACGGGCTGGGCGATCACCGCCGCGAGGTGCTGAAGCTGGCGGCGCGCTTCCGCGGGGACGAGGCGTTCCTCGCGGGCGTCGGCGAGGAGGAGGCGCTCGACATCGTGCTCCCCTGGCTGTCGCAGGCGCGGCTGGAGCAGCTGTGCTCCAAGGCGCTGCAGATCTACATCGACGACCGCATCGGCGGCGAGAACTGAAGCAGACCGGATTTGGCCTAGCCGCCAAATCCGGGAGCTCTCAAGGTCCGGCTAGCCGGCTCCGTCGAGCCCGAGCGTGTTTCTGATCTCGGCGATCGCCTGCTCGTTCGAGACGAAGCGGACGGCTGACAGGCCCAGCTCGCGGGCCGCGTCGACGTTCAGCTCGTTGTCGTCCACGAACAGGCACTGCGACGGCTCCAGCGTGTCGTCGAGGCGCTCGATTGTGAGGTGGTAGATCTCCGGCTCGGGCTTGCGCATCCCGACGAACGCCGAGTCCACGACGAGCTCGAAGATCTCGTCCACCGCCAGCTTCGAGCGCCACAGCGCCTCCCACTCGCGCACGTTGTTGGTGAGGATCGCCATCCGGTAGCCCCGCCCGCCCAGCTCCCGCATCAGCGAGAGCATCGGCTCGTTCGGATGCAGGGCGTCGAACCAGATCTCGCGGAAGCGGTGCAGCTTGGGGCGGTGGCCCAGCTCTGGCTCGAGCCCCCACGCGAGATCGTGGAGGAACTGCTCCTCGGTGATCTCCCCGCGCTCCAGCCGGAACAGCGGATACTCGCCGTCGCGCTCCGCCACCCGCTGCATGCCGCGCCCGAGCTGCTCCATGGAGATCCCGGTCTCGTCCTGAAACGCGGCAAACGCCTCCACCAGGCGGTTGGTGAGCACGCCGCCGAAGTCGCAGATCACTGCGCGGATCCCGTCCGCTGACGCGTTCAAGGCGCCGGCTCGATCTCGTACGCGCCCCATCCGGGACGGCCGACCAGGGTCCACCTGAAGAAGCAGATCGCGATCCCGGTGCCGCCGAGGTCCAGCACCGACCCGGCGACCGCCTCGCCGGACAGGCGCGCGGGGAACTCGTCGCCGGGCCGGTAGAGCTCGGCGCCCGCCGTGCGCGGCAACCCGCCGGGCCCGTAGATCGTGGAAAGGCGGATGTCCTCGAACGCGCCGGCGCCGTTGTCGCTCTGCGAGTCTGCGAGCTGCCCCGTCACTACCTCGTCGCCGTGGGGAGCACCCGCGTCCGCGCGCAGCGCGACGAGGCTCAGCAGTGCGCCGTCGTCCGTGGCGGCCGTGACGAAACGCCGCCGCGCGGCACCGTCGGCGTCGCTCCACGATCGAGCCAGCACGCCGCGGCCACGCAGTGCTGCCGGCTTTCCGTTCCGCATGACGGTGCCGCCAACCTCAACCAGCTCCGCGGCCCGGCGCAGGCCCGCGGCGCTCACGGTCGCGGGCGGCGTCCCCGTGCGCAGCTCGCCCTCGAGCCGGACCGTGTCCGTCTCCAGAAGGGCCTTGTCGCCGGTGAGCTCGACCGCCGACCCGCCGGCATGCAGCGTCGCGCCGGCCGCGGTCACGAACCCGGCCGCTCCCCCGCCGACGCGGAGCGCCGCGAAGAGCCCTTGCTCCGGGATCCACAGATCGAGCGCGATGCGGTCGGGTGCCTGGGTCCCGCCCTGGTCCGGCGCGGTCACCGGCCCGGCGGCTCCAGCTCGCGCGGCGGATCGGGGTCGACGGGCTCGGCGTAGGGACGTGGCGGCGCCGGGCGGCCCGGTTGTACGACCACGCCCGTCCAGCGCAACGGGCCGCGCCGGACGATCATCCGCGTGATGCCCGCGGCGATCGCCGCGCGCGTCGGGGGGATCAGCAGCAGCAGCCCGACCGCGTCCGAGATGAAGCCCGGCGTGAGCAGGAACGCCCCGCCCGCGATCACGAGCGCGCCGTGCAGGATCTCGCGGTGCGGCACGCGCCCCGTGGCCAGCGCATCCCGGAAGTCCGCCCATGCACGGCGGCCCTGGGAGCGCAGCAGCCATGCGCCCAGGATCGAGTCGAGGACCAGCAGCGCCACGGTCGGCAGCGCGCCGATCGCCTGGCCGACCTGGATGATCACGTAGATCTCCGCGATCGGGACGACGATGAACAGGAGAATCAGGAACGGCATCGCCAGGTCAGGGTACCGGGAGGCGTTCTCTACAATCGGGCGCATGGCCGACGAAGCCACAACGAACGGCGGTCCCGACCGCGACGACGTGTGGGAGGCCCTCGAGAACGTGATCGACCCCGAGCTGGGGCTCGACTTCGTCTCGCTGGGGCTCGTCTACGACGTCGAGCTGGAGGGCAAGGACGTCCACATCACGTTCACGCTGACGTCCCCCGGGTGCCCCATCGGGCCCCAGGTGACCGAGCAGATGAAGGAGTACGTGAGCGAGGTGGAGGGCGTCGAGAAGGTGCTGCCCAAGATGGTCTTCTCGCCGCCCTGGTCCCCGGAGAAGATGTCCGAGGACGCGAAGTTCGCGCTCGGGTACTGAGCGGCAGCAGTCCAGCCTTGCTCAGCGGCCACACCCGCTGGTAGCCTCGGCCCGGCAACCGAGGGGGAAGATGCACCGGAGCATCCTGGCGTTGGTTGGGGTCTGCGTCCTGTCGGCGCTGATTGCGCCGCCCGCGCACGCCACGTACCCCGGGAAGAACGGAAGGATCGCCTTCGTCGACGGCGGTGACATCTGGACGGTCAATCCGGACGGCAGCGGCACGACCCCGTTGACGACCGATCCGGCCGCCGACGTCGCGCCCGCCTGGTCGCCGTCGGGGCAGCAGATCGCATTTGCCAGCAACCGCAGTGGGCAGTACGGCCTCTGGGTGATGAACTCCGACGGCTCGGGACAGACCCCGCTACCGACCGGCCCGCAAAGCCAGCCGCCTCAAGCGACGTGGTCTCCGGATGGCACGAAGATCGCCTTCGGCGAAGGCAACAGGGTCTGGACCATCGATCCTGATGGCACTGACCTGACGATGCTGCCGCTTGAATTCACATGCGGCCCTGAAGATGACTTTTACGAGCCGGCTTGGTCTCCCGACGGCACGGAGTTGGTCGTGGCCACGCTGACCTACTCCGGTTGCACGGATCACGAGTGGTTCCTGACGTGCATTCACCGAATCGTGGATGGGGAAAGGCTGACCTGCATCGAGCGTCCTTCCGGTGAGCTCGAGCCGCCTCATGACTGGTCGCCGGACAACTCCCGCGTCGTGTTCAGCGGCGGCAGTGTCGACCGCCACTTGAACGAGTCCTCCTACGAGGAGGGACCGGTCGGCGACGTGCACTGGTCGCCGGACGGCCAGAAGGTGGTAGCGGCCAACTTCGTGGAAAGCATCACTGTCATGAACCACGACGGGACCGAGTCGGTCGTGGTTGGGGGCGGCTCGGAGCCGGACTGGCAACCGATACCGGTCAACGCCTACCCGCGCCCGCGCGCCGCGACCCCCATGGAGCTCTCTCTCGTTCCCGCCTACAACCCATGCATCGCGCCGAACCGCCAGCACGGCCCGCCGCTCGCCTTCGGCTCCTGCAACCCGCCCGCAAAGGCCTCCGACGAGGCCACGGTCGGCACGCCCGACTCGAACGGCAGGCCCGCCAAGGGCCAGGGCTTCGTGCGATTCCACGCAATCGGCAGCAACGTGCAGGTCACCTTCGAGGCAAGCGACGTGTACGACCACTCGACGTTGGCCGACTACACGGGCGAGCTGCGCCTGCGCACCGTCGTGCGGATCACCGACAAGCGCAACACGCCGCACCCGGGCGGCCCCGGTGCAGGGACGGTCTCCGACACGACGTTCGGCGCCACCGTGACCTGCGCTGCGACAGCGGACACGACCGTGGGCTCGAGCTGCTCTCTGAGTACGACCGCAAACGCGCTCGCTCCCGGCACCGTCACATCTGGCGCACGCACGATCTGGGAACTCGGCGAGGTGCAGGTCGACGATGGCGGCGCGGACGGCGATGCCGACACCGTGGGCGACAACACCGTGTTCATGCGACAGGGCCTGTTCGTTCCGTAGACGGTTTGCGCACCCATCGGTCACAACGAGTCGGCATGGTGTGGCATGGGTGAGTCGACTGTGAGGGCGATGCTCGAGCAGCACTTCCAGCTCGCCGCCAGCGATCCCGCCCGCGCTCACGAGATGTACCAAGACGATGCTGTCCTGGAGTTCCCGCAGTCCGGCGAGCGCTTCGTCGGCGTCGAGAACTTCCGCGAATGGCGAAGCAACTATCCGGCGTCCACGACGTTCGAGTTCCGGGAGGTGAGGGGCCGCGACGATTTCTGGGTCGCGGAGATCTCGATCACGTACGACCAGGGTCCTGAGAACTTCGGGGTCAGCATCCTCGAGCTGCGGGACGGCAAGATCGCGCGCGAGTCGATCTACGTGAGCGAGGGCTGGGAGGCACCCGAGTGGCGTGCCCAGTGGAGGGCCGCGCCCTAACTCGTACGGGTTCGGTCACCGGCGGCGCACTGTCCCGTGACAGCGGTTTCCCTCCGCACGGAATGGTGGCCCGGGGACCAGCCGGCCGCTAGGGGCTGCAAACGACGTTCAGGCACTGCGCCGCCTGACCGTTGCCCGACGCGCGGTTGCCGCCGCCGTCCACGGTGCCGAGCGCAGCCTCGATGCCCCACTCGCCGTTGCCGTTCGCGGTGTTGCGCGCCACGTGGGCGCCGGGTTCGCGCAGCGCGATGCCGCTGTCGGAGTTGTCCGATGCGTCGTTGCGCGTCACGACCGCGGAAGGGTCCTGGACGGCGATGCCCGCCCCGGCGGCACGCGTCGACGAGTTGCGGTCGATCTTCGAGCCCGATCCCACGACCAGCAGGGTGCAGTTGAACAAGACGTTCCGCTCGACGGCGACGTCGTTCCCGGACACGCTCAAGCCTGACGACCCGCACTCTCTGAAGCTGCTGCCCTCGATCTCGTTGTGGTCGCCAGTGATGCCGCCGAGCTGCTCGTTGCGATGGACGCTCACGTCGCTGTCCTCGAATTCCAGATCGCCACCCTCGAGCTGGATCGCGTGGAACGAGCTGGTCACGGTGAGGTCGTCGAACTCGTTGCGGTCGCCTGCCACGTGGAGCGCGCGCACGTGTCCGTCGATCGTCAGGTCCTCGAGCTCGCTCCGGCCGGCCACGACGTCCACGGCCTTGTCGCCCGCCCGGATGGTCCCGTTGCGGATCTCGAGGTCCTCCACCGGTCCGGTCGTCGTCACAGCCACGGTCTCACCCTCGTCGGTCCGCCCGTTCACGATCGAGTGGCCCGCCAGGTCGAGCGTCACGTGGTCGGCCGCGATGGTGACCGCCGCCGGCGTGCCGTCCGGGCAGATCACGTCGGCGTCCAGCCGCACGCTCCGCGTGATCACGTCTCCGCACCTCACGTTCGGCTGCTTGACCGGGTTGAAGTGCACGAGCGCGCTCGTGTTGCCGTAAGAGGATCCGCTGCCGATCAGCGGCGTGATCAGCCAGTGCAGCTTGCCCCCGCGCGCCTTCACGATGTCCAGGCCCTCGGACTCGCCGAAGATGTTCTTCTCGATCTCGAGCCGGCGCGAGCCGTCGCGCAGGTCCACGGACCACACCCGGAACGGCCCGCCGCCCTGCCCCGCCAGAAACAGGCGCTTCTTGTAGAAGACGGCGCCGGTGATGCCGCTCGGCGGGACCGCGTTCGCCAGCACGCGCACCGGCTTGAGCAGCGGCCCGCCGGGCGCCGCGTTCGCCGCCTTGATCTCCTTCATGGAGTACGCGAGCAGGTCCCGCCCGCCGTTCAACGCGCCGTTGGACGTCCACAGCAGCTTCCCGTCCGGCGACGTCTCCGCCCACATCGCCTTGTCGATGAAGGCCGGGTCGAGCTTCACGTAGTAGCGAAACTGGAGCGTCTCCGGGTCGGCGACACCGATCGAGCCGGTCTTGCACGGATTCCCGAGGAAGGGGATGAAGCACTCGAGCGGCAGCAGCACCCGGCCGCCTTCGCGCCGGTCCCAGGTGATGTCGCCGATGTGGTTGTAGCGCTCGCGCTCGAACACGTCGTTGGGGATCGCGCTGATGTTGCGGGCCTCCTCCGTGAGCGCCAGGTCCGTGCGATACAGGCCGCTGAAGAGCCCGTCGAAGTAGATGTTGCGGTGGTTGTCAGAGGTGAGTCCCTGGAAGTACTCCAGGGGCACGAGGTCGTGTCCCGTCTCCACCCACCGGCCCGGATCCTGCGCCTGCGCCGCGCCCGGCCCGGCGACCGCCACGAGTGCGGTCACCGCGAGCAGTCCAGCCCAGGTCCGCGCCCTCACTCGATCCTCACCTTCACCGATGCGTAGTAGGCGTCGAACTCCGACACGCGCGCGTTCATCTTCACGTCCCACTCGCCGGAGACGCCGAACAGCGCGCCGTTCATCACGTAGTGCCCGGGTCCCGCCTTGCGCACGTCCGCCTCCAGGGGCCCGAGCTTCTCGGCCGGCAGGACGAGGTCCACCTTCATCTCCTTGACCTTGTCGTACTGCGTGCCGTTCTGTTTGTCGATCAGGTAGACGTGCATCTCGTTCGGCCCCACGCGCGCGGGGTCGACCGTCAGCTGCACGTCGGCCGGGCCGAGCGAAGCGGTCTTCGAGATCGGCCCGGTGGGGGCGTAGTCCGCCGGCGCGTACGTCGTCAGCGCAGCCGTCGCGCCCAGGGCGCCCAGGATCAGCACGATCTCCGCGCGCAGCGACCGGCGCAGCGCGAAGCCGGCGCCGCCCGGAGTCTGTCCGGTCGCCGCCAGCTCCTTCAGCCGCGGCACCAAGCGGCGCTGGTTGTACGCGCCGAGCGCCATCAGGGGCCCCACCAGGATCACGAACTTGATCAGGGCCGCGCGGCCGAATGGGGTGTCGAGCAGCCTGCTCGGCTCGTCGAAGAACCCGATCAGGAACCAGGACTGGAGCAGGCCGGTGGCGAGCAGCACCATCACGGACGCGAACGCCCACGGCGAGAAGCGCGCCAGGGTGGCCGCCAGCAGGCGGGTGCGGTCGGCCGTCTCCAGGCGTCGCGTCGCGGCGGGCAGGACGAAGAGGAGGGTGGCGAGGCTGCCGGCCCAGATGCTCATCGCGAGGACGTGCAGCGCATCGGCCGGGACCAGCACCCAGGTCGGCTTCTCCAGGCTGGCGTGTCCGGCCAGCGCGGGGGAGAGCACGAGGAACCCGAGCGGCAGCGCCAGGAGGGCGAGCCACATGGGGCTCAGGCGGGGCTGGGCCAGGCCGGTCGCGCCGACCGACGCGGGACGCAGCACCGGGCGCCGGGCTGCCGAAAGGGAGCCGAGCAGGATCGCGCCGAAGCCGAGCCAGACGAGCATGCGGATTCCCCACACCGTCCCGAACCGGGTGTCGAGCACATCGCCGATGATCTGGCTGTCGATCGCGGACCAGTACGAGACGCCGGCCGCCTTGGCGCCCTGCCCCACGATGCCGGCCGCGCTGCTCAACAGGCCGATGCCGACGACGATCAGCAGGACCTTGCGCAGCCGCCGGGCGAACGCCTCCGACGCGTCGCGCCATTCCCCGCCCGCGCCGGCGGCGGTCGCCAGGGCGCGCAGATATATGACGAGGAGGAAGAACACGGCACCGACGGCCGCCGCGATCGAGCCGTACTGCGCGGCCTTCGACGCACCGAACGCGATGTCGGTGACCCGGCCGGCCGAGTCCTGCTGGGAGAGCAGCTGCGAGACCGACGTTCCGGTCGGCGTGGCCTTCCCGTAGCTGAACACCAGGCCGCCCGCCACAGGGTGGCTGTCCGCGGAGATCACGCGGTACGTCGCCGTGTAGCTGCCCTTCGGCACGCCCCGCTTCAGGTGCACGCCCAGCTCGGCGCCGCGGCCGCCGGGGTGGAACACCTCGCCCTGGTCGATGCGCGCGCCGCGGCCGTCGAAGACGCGGATCGCGCCGAAGTTGCCCTCCACCGGCTCGCTGAACTTGAACACCACCTCGGTCACGGGCTGCTTGGACGTCGAGCCGGACAGCGGCTCGGTGCTCTCCAGCACGGCGTGCGCCATCGCGCTCGACGGGAGGATCGCCAGCACGAGCGCCGCCGCGACGAGCGTGCGCCTCACCATGCTTCGTCCACCGCCTTGCCCCGCGGGCGCTCGGCCGGCTCTGCGGACGGAGCACCGGCCGGCGCCGCCTGCGGCCGCCGGCGGCGCGTGATCAGGAACGCGAGCGCGGCGGGCGCCAGTGCGGCGGCAACCGCGATCGCGACGATCAGGCCGGTCGACGAGCCCGACGAGCTTGCCGGCACCCACTCGAGCGTCCCCAGCGCGGCGACCCGCGCGCTACCCACCGTCATCGGCACGCGCCAGTCGAAGATCTTCGTCCGCACGCTCTCGTCCTTCACCTGCGGCGGCGTGCCGCGCTCCATGGAGTGGATGCGATGGTCGAACCACCGGTAGGTTCCGTCCCGGGAAACGGCGCGCCAGCGCGGCGGGGCCTCGGAGTTCGCCTGTGGCGGCAGCGGCGTGAGCGCATACCTGTCCTCGTTCGCGTACTTGGAGGGAGACCGAGTGTTCTCCTCGACGACCCGGTTCGGCAGGAAGCGCAGGTAGGGCTCGTCCTCGTAGCCCATCACGATCACCTGCTTCCCGGTGCCGTTCTGCAGGGAGAGGAACCGGTCGCCACCGGCTACCTCGAGCTCCAGGCCCGACACCGGCGGGCGCGTCCCGCGCAACTCGGAGACCACGCCGGCGTCCTTCGCGAGGGCGCTTGCCGCGGGGCCCGCGAGCAGGGCGGCCACACAGGCGGCGAGCACCGCAAAGCCGCGCCGTGAGCGCGGTTGCGTCACCTCGTGCAACTGAAACCAGCCGTCAATCCGATGTCCCTCCACTGCCCCCGCCCGTAGGCCGCCTCCGGAGGAGGCCGGCCCGGAAAGATTAGCCGCAGCAGGCCGTCACGGTGCCGGAATGCTCCCCGCGCTGCAATAGGAACGGGACGCCCGCCTCTCGGCTAGTATCGTCGGTATATCCGGCTGGAAAGCCGGGCCACGCAACCGGGGTTCGAGGGGGCTATAGATGAGGGGGAAGCTGGGGATTCTGCTTGGCGTGCTGGTCTTCGCCGCCGGCCTGCTGTCTTGGAGCGCGCCCGCGATGGCCGACTCCGTCACCACGCTGGGTTCGTTCAGCGATCCGCGGACCGCGATGAAGCAGCGCCCCGGTCACATCATCAAGCGGATCCGCTACGGCCAGACCGCCTCGCAGAACTTCGTGCTGAACCCGGGTCAGTCGATCCACAACACGGTCCGCTTCGACGCCCCGGCTCCGTGCACGAACTGCCACATCACCGACATGGTGCCGAGCCTCGTCTACAACGGCGACGCGAACAACGCCGACGGCACCGTCGCGAACCTCAACAACGACGCGATGCTGCACCACTTCGTCCTGATCAACGGCGGGCGCGCGGACACGGTTTGCCCGGGCGGTCTCCAGGGACAGCTCGGAGAGCGCTTCTTCGCCGCCGGCAACGAGCGCAGCCAGATGCACCTGCCCGACCCCTTCGGCTACCTCAACAACTCGAGCCAGTGGCGGCTGATCTCGCACATCATCAACAAGAGCACCACCGTGGCCAAGAGCTACCAGATCGAGGTCGTCTATCAATACCGGACGACCGGTGGGGCGGAGGCCAAGCCGCTGTGGCTCGACATCGACGGCTGCCAGGACTCCGAGTACACGACGCCCGTCGGCTACAACGACGCCACGGTGAACTGGACCTCGACGGTCAGCGGCCGGATGATCGGCATGTCGGGGCACCTGCACGACGTCGACATCACCAACGCGGCGCCGTGCACGAACCACTGTCCCGAGAAGGGACACGGCATCGCGGTCTCGGCCGAGGTCGTGGGCGGTAACGCCAACGACTACTACGGGCCGCTGCCGCCGAACAACCCGCCGCCGGCGTCGCTCACCGGCGCGACCATGTGCCGGTCCGAGGGCTACTACGGCACGCCTTGGGCGGGCTCGCGATATCGCGGCCACCTCGACACGATGACGGAGTGCGAAGTGCCCGGCGGCCTGGCGCCCACCCATCAGGTCGAGGCGTGGCCGGCGGGCGGCGAGTATCCATCGACCGGGTACCCGTTCAGCGCGGGGCAGGTCATCAGGCTCCACAGCGAGTACCAGAACGACACCGGCCAGCCGCAGACCGATGTGATGGGCATCATGATGGCGTGGTACGTCCCCACGTCGCCGGGCTACGTCCGCCCGAAGTCGGCAAGCTCGGCGCGAGTGTCGCTCGTGCCCGCCTTCAACGCGTGCACGACTCCCAACCGGATCCACGGTCCGCCCGACTACCCGGGCAACGCGTCGAACCCGGACGGCTCGTGCAACCCGCCCGTGGCCAGTTCCAGCCAGCTGACGATCGGCACGCCCGACTCCAACGGCGCCGCGCTGAACTCGCAGGGGTTCGTGAAGACCACCGCCATCACCGGTAACCCCGCCACGCAGGCCGACGAGGCGGATGCCCGCTTCAACGTTTCCCTGACGGACGTGCGCCGCACGACGTCCGGGCTGCCCGACTACACCGGCCAGCTGCAGCTGGACACGTCGATCCGGGTCGTGGACAAGAACAACGGCCCGTCCGAGGTGGGCACCATGCAGGACACGCCCTTCCGGGTGACCATCCCCTGTGCGGCGACCGGGAGCACGACCGTGGGCTCGACCTGCTCGGTCAACACGACCGCCGATGCCGTGATCGGCGCCGGGAGCATCCAGGAGGGCAAGCGCACGATGTGGCAGCTGGGCCAGGTGCGCGTGAACGACGGCGGCGCCGACGGTGTCGCCTCCACCACACCCAACAGCCCGTTCATGGTCCAGGGTGTGATGGTGCCGTAAGTTCGAGTATTGAGGGGAGGAATATGCGCCGCAGAAGCACCCTAGTCGCCCTCGGGGCGGCGGTTACAGCCGCGTGCCTGGGCTCGCTCGCGATGCCTGCCGTGGCCGCACAGCCCGGCATGACCGTGAAGATCTCCGCGCGACAGGATGTGGACCGGGTTCAGGTGCTGGCCGCGATCCACCAGAAGCAATGCAGCATGCAGGTCACCGGGTCGGTGATGGGACACCGGTTCAAGACGTTCAGGAAGTCGAAGGTGACGATCCACCTGACGAATCAGGCATTTCTGAGGCTCTCGAGCAGCGCGAAGCGCTCCGTCAAGAGGGCGCTGCGCCGCGGCAAGACCGTGCGCGCAAAAATCACTGTGACCGCCCGCAACAAGTCGGGCAGTCGCAACAGGGTGACGCGCAGCGTCACGCTCACGGACTAGCGGCGAGGGACGAGCACGGCCATGGTGGACACCGGCGACGGAAGCGAGGTCTTCCACTACCACCTCGAGCTGACTCCGGCCCAGATGAAGATCACGCACACGGCGCTGAAGAGCCTGCTCGACGACTTCGGCCACGAGGAGCACGACGTGCACCGGGTGATTCACGAGGTCCTGGAGAAGCTGCCGGACGAGCATTCGATCCGCGCCATCTCGCTCGACGACGAGCTGCGCGGAAGGGAGTAGGGCATGCGGCTGACAATCGCGACCCTGGTGCTGTGCGCCGCCCTGGTGCCGGCGATGGTCGCGGGTGCGGCTGTTCACGACACGGGCGTCGTGAGCCTCAGCGGCACGCAAGAGCAGGGCGACGCCGCTTCCGGGCCGGGCGTTTCGGTGTCGGAGGACGGCATGCGCGTGGCGTTCGAGTCCGCGGCCGACAACCTCAGCAGCTCAGACAACAACTCGGTGACGAACGTGTTCGTGCGGGACGTCGGGACCGGCATCACCACGCTCGTGAGCCGCAACGGCGCAGTGGGGGCGAACGGGAGCTCGTCGAACCCGGCGATCTCGGCCAACGGCCAGTACGTCGTCTTCGAGTCGGAGGCCGACAACCTCAGCGAAGCGGACGACAACTCGGTCAGGAACGTGTTCCTGCACGACATCGCGGCCGACACCACCGAGCTCGTCAGCATCGGCGCGGACGGCGACTCGGGCAACCCGTCCGTCAGCGGCGGGGGAGAGGTCGTGGCGTTCGACTCGCTCGCCACCACCCTCAGCACGGAGGACGACGACGCCGTGCGGGACGTCTTCACCTGGAACCGGAGCCAGGGAGCGATCGCGCTGGTCAGCCGCATCAACGGCAGCGGCGCGGGCGCCGACGGCGACTCCTTCGACCCGTCCATCTCGAAGAACGGGAACCGGGTCGCGTTCGCCTCCGACGCCGACAACATCTTCGCCGACGACCGCGACCTGTTCACCAACGTGTTCCTGGCCGAGCCGCGCTTCCGGTTCTTCCGGCACGTGAGTCGCACCACCGCCGTGGGCTCGACCAGCGAGCCCGCCAACGGCAGCTCTCGCCAGCCCGCGATCTCGGGGAACGGCGGCTTCGTGGCATTCACCTCGAGCGCGACCAACCTCGGTCCGGTGACCGCGCCGGAGAACGTCTTCCTGCGCTATCTGCAGGCGAACAACACGAGCCTGGTGAGCCGCATGGCCGGTCAGGGCGCGGCCGGCACGGACTCGTCAACCTCTCCCGCGATCTCCGAAGACGGCCTGCAGGTCGCGTATCTGTCCGGCGCGGACAACCTGTCGGCTGAGGACAACGACGCCGTCGCGAACGGCTTCCTCAGGCACGCGTACTACGGCACCACCGATCTGGTCAGCCGTGCCAGCGGCCCGAGCGGCGCGGCCCTCGCAGCGGGTGCCGGGCCGCCGGCCCTTGCCGGCCTGGGTGGCGCGGTGACCTGGTCGACCCCGGTGCCGTTGGAGACCTGGCCGCGTGGCACGCGGGGCCAGCAGCCGCCGGACGTCTTGCAGGTGTTCCGGCGCCAGCTCCCGATCGTGCCCGCTCCGCCCGAGATCCCGCCCGACCTCGGCCTGGGCGACCACGGCGAGGGCGGACACCATGGGGGAGGCGACGGCGGTGCTCACGGCGGGGACGGGCACGGTGCTGCCGGCCATGGCGCCGACGCGGCGGGCCACGGTCACGCCGGTGCGAACCACTTCAGCCTCGTGATGGGCAGCCTGCGGCCTGACAGGATCTTCGGCACGGCGACCCACGACAAGGCCTGCGGCGGGGCCGGTAACGACAACATCTCGCTTGGGGCGGGCTCCGACGTCGGCTACGGCGGCGCCTGCGGGTCGCTCGATCCTCCACAGGACGACAAGGCGTCCTGGTGGCGGACCGCTTCGGCAGCCACGCTGCGCCACGCCGGCGACCCGCCGGCCACGACCACCGGCGCGGACGGCAACGACCGGATCGTGGGCGGCAAGGGGGAGGACGCGCTGTTCGGCGGAGCCGGCAGCGACAGGCTCGTGGGCGGGTCCGGCAACGACCTGCTCTCCGGCGGCAGCGGCGGCGACATCATCGCGGGCGGGCCGGGGAAGAACCGCTACGACGGCGGGCTCGGTCCCGATTCGATCAACGCCGCGAACGGCGTGCGCGAGCTGGTGGACTGCGGCTTCGGCCGGGACTTCGTGAAGGCGGACCGGCGTGACAGGCTGTCGGGGTGCGAGAAGGTCAAGCGCATCCGCAGGAAGGCCAAGAAGGACCTGCCGGAGCTCCTCCCCGAATGTCCGGGCGGCGGGCACACCTGCCACAACGGGCAGACGATCGTCCTCTCGAAGGCGCGCCGCTAGCCGGCCACATCCTCCCCGACGTGCTCGCGCCGGGGCTGCGTGTCGTCTTCTGCGGCACGGCCGCCGGCGAGGTCGCCGCCCGCGTGGGCGCGCCGTACGCCGGCCCGGGCAACCGCTTCTGGTGGGTGCTGCACGAAGTCGGGCTGACCCCCCGCGAGCTGGCGCCGCTCGAGTTCCGGGAGCTGCCGCGGTGGGGGATCGGGTTGACCGATGTGGCAAAGCACGCCGTGGGAGGGGACAGCATCCTGAAGGCCGCCGACTTCGATGCGCCCGCCGTGATCGAGAAGGTGCAGCGCCACCGGCCGGGCGTGCTCGCGTTCGTGGGCAAGCGCGCGGCGCGGGAGGTGCTCGGACGCAACCCCGGTGGGTATGGAGAGCAGGACGTGACCATGGGTGAGACCCGCGTGTGGGTGTTGCCGTCGACGTCCGGCGCCGCGCGCGGCTTCTGGGACGTCATGCCCTGGCGCGACCTGGCTGCTGCCTTGCGGGGCCCGAACTCCGGCGCCCAGGCCTGAACCTCCGCGAGTTGGGTGCGACAGGTGCACCCGAAACGCGGAAGTTCGCCTCGCGGCTAGGGCAGCGGGCGCCCGAGCCAGTCCTCGTAGAAGCCCTCGAGATCCGGCACGAAGTCGTGGATCACGGGATAGCCCGGCGGCACGGCCTCGACCTCCAGCAGCGTCTTGCAGCCGGGGCAGAAGTACTCGCGCAGCGAGTTCCACTCGGGGTCGCCGTGCATCTTGTCGGGATAGATCTCGCGCAGCGACTCGACCGAGTCGCGGACGTTGATCAGCGCCTCGAGCTTCCAGTTGTCGGTGTGCTCGCAGAACTCGTGCCCGCAGTCGCACTTCACAACATAGCCGCCCGGCGGTAAGCCGCCGGACGGGTTTGCCGATGGCCCGGTCTTCTTCACTATGTAGAGGTGCTCGCCGAAGGGCAGCACGATCTGGTCGTCCCAGACGACGCGCTCCTGCAGGATCTCCACGTACTTGTCGAAGCGGTCCGCGTCCTTGAATCCCGACTGGATCGCGCGCACCTGGCCGCGCGGCAGCTTCTCGTCGATCAGGTCGCGCAGCGTGTCCTGGTCGAGCTTCATGACTCGGCTGCCTGGATCGCGAGGGCCAGCTCCACCTCGGGCGTCGGCACGTCGAACACGAAGTCGTCCGGCAGGTCCCAGAACTCGCGGAACTCGCGGGCCCACTTCTCCGACAGCTTCATCGACTCGGCGTACATCCGCTGCGCGGGCTCGATCATGTCGCGGTCGAGGATGCGCTGCCGCTCGCCCTTCATCCACTCGCGCACGGGTATCGCCTTCGCGCCACGCGCGTCACGCATCTCGGACCGGCGCTGCGCCGTCGCGCGCGAGTCGCCCTCGACGACTCCGTACACCTGCTCCGCGTAACGCGGGAGCAGGAAGTCGCCCTCGATGTCCGCCATCACGGACTCGTACGGCCGCTCCAGCGGGTCGCCGATCCCGGACGCGCCGCGGAACATGCACAGGTAAAGGTCGCCCTGCGTGTAGACCTCCGGCAGCGTCGTGGTCTCGATGTCGAACAGATGCTCTCCGGCGATTTCGCGCAGGAGCGCCGAGTCGGCCGGGTCGGGCTCGTGCAGCGGGAAGGGCTCGCCCCGGCCGGCCTTCGCCAGCAGGTCGGCGCCGCGCACGTTGTGGCGGTAGCCGGTCGCGCCCGGGTAGCCGCCCCACAGGCCGGCCTGGATGAACACGCGCCCATGCCCGATGTTCTGCATCTCGTAGAACGGGGTCTTCCAGGCGAGCCGCAGGCACTCGTAGCCGGAGCCGCCCCGGTGACGGCCCGGCCCGGACGTGTTGGGCTTCACGCGCTGGCTGAGGTAGAGGAACGGTTCGATCAGCTCCCACATCTCCATGTCGCCCATGTCGCCCTCGGGGTTCCACATGGCGGCCGCGTAGTCGAGCCCGTCGAGGATCATCTTCGCGCCGCCGCCCACGCATGAGAGCCCGAAGTTCGTCGTCGCCGACTGGCGCCCGTACTGGTCGATCCCGCCGCCCTGGAACGCATTGGCGGTGAGCGCATACGGTGCCAGCACCTCCTCGACGAACCCGCGTGCCTGGAGCGAGCGCGACAGCGACTTGATGAACCCCGTGTAGGAGGGGATCAGGAAGAACCACGCGTTGCCGGTCGACGCCTGCGGGTTGGAGTGGTTGGACCAGGTGCCGGGCGGGAAGTTGGCGCGCAGCCCGAGGTAGGCGCCGTCGTTCACCTTGTCGTTGCAGATCAGCGTCTGGGTGAGCTGCACCCACAGCGCGCCCTGCATCGACGAGGGCGTGCAGTTGGCCGAGTGGTAGCCCCAGGAGGACGCGCCCTCGT
Organism: Solirubrobacterales bacterium; assembly: GCA_035650255.1. Classification (GTDB taxonomy): domain Bacteria; phylum Actinomycetota; class Thermoleophilia; order Solirubrobacterales; family JBBDJG01; genus DASRIA01. The sequence goes on along the minus strand of DASRIA010000038.1, from coordinate 21,138 downwards.
AGTCGAGCTCCAGGATTCCGTCGCGAGTGATGCGCACCTCGACGGGCGCGTGCATCAGCGTGTCCTTGCGCGCGTAGCTCGGCAGCTGCTGCTCCTTGCCGAACATCAGCTCCGTGAACGCGGGCGCGCGGTAGCGGCCCGGGACCGTCATCTCCTTCAGGCGGCTCCGGAACGAGCGCCGCCCGTCCTCGATCACCTCGCGGATGAACTGCTTGTAGGTGCCGATGCCCTCCTCGAGGATCACCCGCTCCACCGCCTCGCGGATCATGTGGCACCCGGCGAGGCGCGTCTTCTCGTCGAGCGTCCAGTACATCGGGGTGCGCGTGCCCTTGAGGCCTGCCAGCACGTGGTCGCGCCACAGCTCGTCGTGCGACCCGATCTTCTTCGCGGGCAGGTCGATGCCGTCCTCGAAGCGCGAGATCGGGCCGACCGGGACCGAGCCGGGCGTCTTGGCGCCGATGTCGATCTCGTGGGTGACGCCGCCGGCCCAGCCGATCAGCTCGCCCTCCCAGAAGATCGGCACGATCGTCTGCACGTCGGCGTTGTGGACGTCGCCGATCATCGCGTCGTTGTTGGTGAAGATGTCCCCGGGGGCGATGCCCGGGTTCTCCTCGTAGCTCTGGCGGATCATGTACTTGATCGCGTCAGACATCGTGTGGACGTGCACGATGATCCCGGTGGACAAGGCCACAGAGTCGCCCTCCGGCGTATAGAGCGCGAAGCACAGCTCGCCGATCTCCTTCACGATCGGCGACGCGGAGATGTTGAGCGCGGTCTCGCGCGCGGTCACGAGCCCGCCGCGCAGGCGCGAGAAGAGCTTCTCGAAGCGGATCGGCTCGCCCGCCTTCAGGGGCAGGTCGTCCATCCCGCAGTAACGCCCGGTCTCGGCGAACAGCCGCTCGGACTCGGTCAGCATGTCGAGCGCCGTCTGCCCGTCCCAGCCGATCGGCCGCTCCTCGCGCTGCTCCAGCTCACGTGTGCGGTCGACTACGGCCATGGAGTTCTCCTTACGTGGTTTCCAGGTGGAAGATGCGATGGCCGTCCAGCCGCGCGCGGCGGCCGGGCGGGACGGCGAACGTGTCGGCAGGCGACTCGATCACGGCGGGGCCGGTGACGGACTGGCCGGCCTGGATCTCGTCCTGCTCGTAGAGCGGCGTATCGACCCAGCCGTCGCTCCACCACACGGGGCGGCTGCCCTTCGTGGGCGGGTCGCCGCCGACCTCGTCCTCGTCGGGGAGCGCCGGCTTCTCGACCTCGGCCGAGCCCGTGACGATCACGTTGGTGACCAGGTAGCCCAGCTCGGGCGAGCGGGCGGAGCGCGCGTACAGCTTGCCGTAGGCATCCTCGAATGCGGCGATCAGCTCGTCGACGTGGGATGACTCGGTGATCGACTGGTGGGGCGAGTAGATCTCGATGTCGTTCAACTGCCCGTAGTACTGCATGCGCGCGTAGTGCCGGAACGTGATGGCATCCTCGGCGACGCCGGACTTGGCGAACTCCGCGACCACTCGCTCGCGCAGCATCTGCCAGCCTCCGTCGATCATCATCCCTACGCCCAGCCGCTGGTCCTCGTCCGCGCCGGGCTCGATCGGGAGGTCGAGCGTGAGGTCGAACCGGTACGCGAAGTCGCCGCACGCGCACCCGAAGGCGGAGAAGCCGGCCGCCCACGCGGGCACCATCACGTCGCGGTAGGGAACCCCCGCCGTGTAGCCGGCCACGTGCAGCGGGCCGCCGCCGCCGTAGCAGAGCAGCGTGTAGTCGACGGGCGAATAGCCTTTGCCCAGCACCTGCGCCACGGCTTGGTACTTGAGGGTCTCGTCGAACAGCTCGATGATGCCCGCCGCGGCCGGCTCCACGTCCAGGCCCAGGGGCTCGGCGATCTGGCGCGCGATGGCATCGCGGGCGCGCTCGTGGTCGAGCTTCACGTAGCCGCCCAGGAAGTAGTCGGGGTTGACGCGCCCCAGCACCAGGTTCAGGTCGGTGACCGACGGCGTCTCGAGGCCGCCCTCCGCCCACGACACCCCGATGCTGGCGCCGGCGGAGTCCGGGCCCAGCTCCGGCCGGCCCGAGTTGGGGTCGATGCGGACGAACGATCCCGTGCCCGCGCCGATCGAGTCCACCTGCACCAGGGGCAGATTGAGCAGGAAGCGGCCGATGTCGGGAATCTGGCGGATGTTGAACTCGCCGTCGGTGATCAGCGCGATGTCGAAGCTGGTGCCCCCGATGTCGGTGCACACGATGTTCTTGGCCGACAAGGAGCCCGAGCCGTTGCCGGAGACGATCTCGTCGGCGAGGTAGCGCGCGCCGATCACGCCGCCGATGGGCCCGGAGATCAGCGTGCGCGCCAGCTCCTTCGCATCGATCGAGATCGTGCCGCCGTGCGCGGCCATGATGCGCAGGTCGAATCGCGCACCCGCCTCCTTGGTGGCGTCGCGCACCTTCGCCAGCTGCTCACGCGAGGGCTCGGCCGCGTACGCCTCGATCAGCGTGGAGTTGAGTCGCGGGAAGTCGCGGCGCATCGGGTAGAGGTCGGCGGCCGAGAAGACCGGCATGTCCGGCGCCACCTCCCCGATGATGTCCACGATCCGCTGCTCGTGCGAGGCGTTGCGGTAGCTGTAGAGGAGGTTGATCACGATCCCCTCGACCCCCGCGGCCACCAGCTCCTGCGCCGCGGCGCGCGCCTCGTCCTCGTACAGCGGGATCGCCTCGTCGCCGAACAGGTCGACCCGGCCGCGGACGCCGCGGATCAGCTCGCGGGGCACCAGCGGCTCGTTGTGGTGATGCGTGGCGACGTGCAGCCGGTCCGAGTAGGGATAGCCCAGGTACGTCTGGATCCCGCGCTCCAGCCGCAGCCCGTCCTCCATTCCCGCGGTCACGATCAGGCCGACCCGGCGGCCCTTGCGCTCCAGCAGCCGGTTGAGCATCGCAGTGCCGGAGTAGATGCCGGACACGACCGAGGGCAGCGCACTCTCGGCCTCGAGATCCCAGTAGCCGAGCGCGTCGCGCGTGGAGGCCATGAAGCCCACGGCTTCGTCCGCGGGCGTGGTCTGGGCCTTGCCCACGACGAAGTCGCCGTGGCGGTCGACGATGAACGTGTCCGTCATGGTCCCGCCCGCGTCGATTGCGAGCACGCGGGGCTCCCGGCCGTTCAGGCCGTCCCCACCGGACAAGCCCTGCCCCTCCATCAACCGCGCAGAATACGCCGTCTGGCGCCGTCGCGAAACTGTCCAGTTGTTCAGTCTCGGAGGCGGTCGGACCGATACTGGACGTGGTCCGTCTCCGTACTCTGAAGAGGGATGATCTTCCGCCTTTCGCTGGCATTGGCCGCGCTGACCGCGCTGGCCCCGGGAACCGCGCTCGCGCAGGACCGCGACACGGTCCGTGGCCGCGCACTTGTGCTGCTGGAACGCGCCGCTCCCGGGGCGTCCGCATCCGCGCGCTCCGCGGTGCGGGCCTCGGCGTCCGCGGTGATCGCACGGCACGGGCTGCGCCGCGCGCGGCCCGACGTGCCCGCGGTGGGGGTGTCGACCGTCCGCATCCCGCCCGGCGACTCGGTGGCCGCGCTGCGGCGCCGGCTGGCCGGCGACCCGCGCGTGGCGGCGGTCGAGCCGGAGGCCCGCCACCGGCTGCGCGTGGTGCCGAACGACCCCGCGCTGTCCGCGGGCGACCCGTCGATCGGCGACGTCTTCCAGTGGTACCTGCACCGGCAGGGCTTCCCGGCCGCGTGGGACCTGAGCCGGGGCGCCGGGGCCGTGGTCGGCATCATCGACTCGGGCATCGACTCCGCCCATCCCGACCTCGCGACGAAGGTGAAGTCGGCTCATGACCACGACGGCAACACCGTCGGGACGGCTGACGAGGTCGGCCATGGGACACACGTCAGCAGCCTCGCCTGCGGAGCGCCGGACAACGCGTTCGGCATCGCGGGCGCCGGCCTGGACTGCCAGGTCGTGCTGGAGAAGAGCGACCTCACCGGCTCCAGCGTGATCGCTTCCCTCGTGGATGCGACCGACATGGGAGCGGGCGTCATCAACATGAGCTTCGGCGGCGGGCGCCTGAGCGCCGGCGAGATGCGCGCTCTGCGGTACGCGCTGCGCAAGGACGTCGTGCTGATCGCCGCCGCCGCGGATCAGCCGATCGCCGACCAGGGCCATCCGGCCAAGGACCTCCAGCCGACCGGCACCGGCCGCAGGATCAGTGAGGGCAAGGGACTGGTCGTCACCGCGGCGGATCCCTCCGGCGGGCGCGCGTCGTTCGCGGGCCGCGGCTCCCAGATTTCCCTGGCGGCGATGGGCGACAGCGGCACGCGCGGCGGCGGCATCTTCGCCGCCTTCCCCGCGAACCCGACGCAGATCGAGACGGGCGGCTCGAACCCGCCGGGCCCGCCGTGCACGACCTGCCGGACCGTGTTCAACGGCGACTCGCGGTTCGCCTATCTGGCCGGGACTTCGATGGCGTCACCACAGGTGGCCGGTGCGGTGGCGCTCGTGCGGGCCGCCAACCCGCGGTTGCGCCGCGCGGGTGTCGTGCGGATCATGAAGCAGACGGCGACGCGCGCAGCGGGCGCAAGCGGGTGGACCACGGAGCTCGGGTGGGGAATCCTGAACGCGGGCGCGGCGGTCCAGCGCGCTGTGCAGTTCGCCTCCGACACCGTGGCGCCCCGGACAAGCCGCCGCGGCGGGCGCAGCCGCAGCGTGAACCGGCGCTTCACGCTCAAGTGGCGCGGCCGGGACCAGGCTCCGCCCGGCGTCGCCCCTGCGGGGATCGAGGCCTATTCGATCTACGAGAAGCGCGGCCGCAAGTACAAGCTGATCGCGACGACGACGAGTACGCGGTACCGCCTGCGTGGCCGGAAGGGCAAGCGCTACCGGTTCGCCGTGCGCGCCCGCGACCTGGCGGGCAACCTGGAGCCCACGCGCCGGGCGAGCTTCGTCATTCGCGTGCGCCGCTAGTGCGCGTACGAACTTCCGCGCCTGAGGTCCGACATGCGGACCCTACGTGCGATTGTTCGCTCGGCTGGGATGAGCGCCTCTAAACTTGAGCCGATGGCCGGCGGACCTCGCACGATCCTGCTCGCGGCCCCGCGCGGATACTGCGCGGGCGTCGACCGTGCGGTGCAGACGGTCGAGAAGGCGCTCGACCTCTACGGGCCGCCGGTCTACGTGCGCAAGGAGATCGTGCACAACAAGCACGTGGTCGAGAGCCTCGAGCAGCGCGGCGCCATCTTCGTGGACCAGGAGACCGAGGTGCCCGAGGGCGAGACGGTGGTGTTCTCCGCCCACGGTGTCGCGCCATCCGTGCACGCCAACGCGGCGCAGCGCAGCCTGAACACGATCGACGCCACCTGCCCGCTCGTCACCAAGGTGCACGTCGAGGCGCGCAAGTTCGCGGCCGACGGCTACACGATCGTGCTCGTCGGCCACGAGGGCCACGAGGAGGTCGAGGGCACGACCGGCGAGGCGCCCGAGCACATCGTGCTCGTCCAGACCGAGGAGGACGCCGAGCAGCTCGAGGTCGAGGATCCCGACAAGGTCGCCTTCATCACCCAGACGACGCTGTCGGTCGACGAGACCATGAGCATCATCCGCAAGCTGCGTGAGCGCTTCCCGAACATGGTCGGCCCGCGTACCGACGACATCTGTTACGCGACGCAGAACCGCCAGGACGCGGTCAAGCAGCTCGCTCCCCGCTGCGACCTGGTGCTGGTGATCGGTTCACGCAACTCCTCCAACTCGAACCGGCTCGTGGAGGTCGCGCGCCAGCACGGCGCCGCCTCGTACCTGATCGACAACGAGCACGAGGTGAAGGAGGAGTGGCTGGAGGGTGTGGACACGGTCGGCATCACCTCCGGCGCAAGCGCGCCCGAGGAGCTGGTGCAGCGGCTGATCGGCTACTTCCGCGCGCGGGGGGCGGAAGAGGTCGCCGAGCTGGAGGTGACCGAGGAGGACGTGCGCTTCATGCTGCCGAAGGACATCCGCCAGCTGCTGACGGCGCGCGCCTAGGTCCGCCTGGCGCGCACGCGCCTGCTGACGACGAACAGCACGACCGTCAGCACGACCAGTGCCGCGAGCGCGACGATCGCCGCGGTCGGCACACCGCCGCCCGAGTCGGGCTCCCAGAACAAGGTCCCCGTGAGAGCCGCGGGCTGCGCGCCCACCTCGATCGGCACGCGCCAGTCGAACACCTTCGTGCGCTTGCCCTCGTCCTTCACCTGGGGCGGGGTGGTGCCCTTCGACATCCAGTGGATGCGGTGGTCGTGGGTCTCGAACCGCCCGGTCTTGCTCACCTGCGACCACCGCGGAGGCGCGTCCGGCCCGGCGTCCTTGGGCACCGGGGTGCCGCCGTAGCGCTCCTCGTTCAGGTAGAAGGACGGTGAGCGCCGGTTGACCTCGACCGTGCCGTCCGCCAGCAACCGCGCGTACGGCTCGCGCTCGTAGCCGCGCACGAGCACCGTCTTGCCCGTCCGGTTGATCAGCAGCAGCCGGTCGTCGTAGTTCAGGACCTGCACCTGGAGGCCCGGGACCGCCGGCGCGACCGCGCGGAACTCCGAGCGGAAGTCCGGGTTGCCCCCGTGGGCATGTGCTGTCGGCGAGAGCAGCGCCGCCAGCATCATTGCTGGCGCTGCGCCGCTCAGGATGTTGCGTTTCATGTCAGGCCCTTCTGCGTCTTCCGATGAGTGTGAGCGCGAGCGCGCCGAGCCCCGCGACCAACGCGGCGATCGACAACACCAAGGGCAGCGTGTCGCTGTCCTCGTCTCCGCCACCCCCGGCCGCTTGCTGCGCGGGCGCGGCAGTGCCTGTCGCGGCCGTCGGCTCGCCCGACTCGGTGTTGATCGCGTCCACCGGCGTGGCTGACTCCGAGATCGTTGTGCGCGCAGCGGGGGACTCGCTGTCCGGCGGCCCGATCCAGCGATCCGTGGCGTCCGTGTACCGCTGGATCACCTTCCAGTCGAGCGTTCCCTGGCGCACGGGGTTACGAGCGATGAACTGGAACGAGTCGTATTGGCCCGGCGGGATGCGATTCCCCGACCAGCGCACCACCGCGACGCGGTCCCCGTCAGGCTGAAGGCGCACGTTCCACCCGGGTGCCTCGCGCACGATCAGTGACTCGACCTCCGCCGGGACCTGCATCGACACCGACACCACATCGGAGCTCCGCTCGCTCGGCACCGTCAGCGTGTACACCTGTTGCTCCGCCGGTCGCGAGGCCGAGGGCTGCACGACCGCGTGGCCGTAGGCCGACGGCGCAAGCGCACACACCAGCCCCGCCGCGACCGGGAGCGCGCGCCGCAGCGCGCGCCCCCTCCGGATCGACATTGATCCCGTCATCAGTGACCGGTCGGCGCCGCGGCCGTGGTCGTGATGCACGACGCCGGGAACTCCGCGTCGGGCTTCCCGGCCCAGGCCACGAGCTCCGGCTTCGCGCTGCGCTTCTGGCGCTTGCTGAGCCGGTCGAAGCCCTTGGGCCGGTAGTACTGGTTCGTCGGGAAGCAGAACTGTCCGGGCTGCACCGGGTTCTGGAACCTGATGAAGAACTCGCCGAAGAAGTGCGGCCGGATCTCCGAGCCCTGCTTGGCGATCCACGAGATCGAGGTGACCGCGTAGACCGGCTCCCCTTCGTCGTTCTTCTTGCCCGTGTCGCGCCGCTTCAGCCGGACGGACCAGTCGCCCAGTTGCTTGACGCTGATCACCTCCTGCAGCGCGGCCGGCACGAACAGCGTGACCTTGTACGTGTTCTGCGTCGCCTTCTCGTTGGGCACGCGCAGCACGTAGGACGTGCGCGCCGCGGTGAGAGGCGTGGTTTGAGGATGTGAGGGACTCACGGCCGCGTGGCCGCCCGCACCCGTGGGCACGAGCAGCAGCGCCGTCGCTGCGACGACTGCTGCTGCCAGGCCCAGATGCCTGATGTTCAGCTTGCTCATGGCTTGGCTTCTCCTAGGTCTCGTGCAATCAGCTCGCGCGGATGGCGAATGACACGCGGAAGCGCTTGTACTTGCCTCCACGCTTGGTGCGCCCGGTGAACACGAGCTCGTACGCGGTCGCGCGCGGGAACGTGAACCTCGTGGTGCGCTTCGTCACCTTCCGGTTGAGCACGACGTCGCCCGCCGAGTCGGAGATGCGCAGGTAGCAGGCACAGCTCTTGAACGAGAAGCTGCCGCTGCTGGGCCTGACCTTGGAGACGATGATCCTGGACGACTGCCCCGAGACCGGCTCGTCATCGGGCGTGACGTGCATCGTCACGGAGACGCCCTTGTTCGACTTGGTCTGATGTCCCGGCGCCGTCGCGGCACCGAGGACCAGCAGCATGACTCCCAGGCAGCACGCGAACGTGCCGATTCGGCCTGTACGGCCCATTGCAAAACCTCCTGTAGACGAGCAATTGCGGCCGCACCCGCGGTGCGGCCGGTGTGTCGGCTAGGAGGTGAGCGGCGGCGCGCGGCCGGCCGACTTGGCGGCCAGCACGTCGAGACGCGGAAGGAAGAACGGCCGCACCGGCGGCGTGCGCAGCGGCGCACGGCGAGCCCGCGGCGCGGCGTGCCGGCGCGCGATCGCTGCCACTGCGGAGCGGGCGCCGCGCAGCAGCACGGCGATCAGGCCGGCAAGTGCCGTGGCGATCGCCAAGCCGCCGGGACCGATGTGGCCTGCCACGTGGCCGAGCCCCGCGGGATGTCCCGGAGTGACCCAGCCCTCGACCCACTCCTGGAGCGCGAAGACCGAGACCAGGGCGACGGCCATCAGCGGCCACAGCATCCGGAAGGGAGGCGGTTCGCCCTCGTCCTCGATGCCCCGGGTCGCAAGCAGCAGCGTGCGCGCGAAGCTCGCGCACGCAAGCAGCATCAGCACCGCGACGAGCCCGGCCGCCAGCGGCATGTAGGAGTGGGCATGACTGCCGACCCCCGACAGCCCGTCGGTGACCCAATAGCTCAGCTCGTGCAGCGCCAGCGCCCCAAGCGCCAGGAACGCGGCTGCGCGAAGACCCCATCTCCCCTGCATTGGAGGCGAGTTTAACGCGGATGGAGCGTCCGTGGTTTGCTCGGATGCCCGCGGTGTGTACGGCGCTTAGGCTGCTCGCGAACCGGTCGAGAAAGGACCATCGATGCACCACCACATGAAGATGATGTGGGTCTGCGGGGCCGCGGCGGTGGCCGCCGTTGCCGTCGCGGCCGTTGTGCCGGGCATCGGGCTTGCGGCGCTGGTATTCGTCCTGCCGTGCGCCTTGATGATGCTGGCCATGGCATGGATGATGCTGCGCATGGCACGGCAAGGCCGACACCGCCGGTAGCGAGGCGCGCGGAAACACACGGCGCAGGCTCAGTGAAACCCGGCTGATCGGACCGGCCGAGTCATCTGCCCGCTACCGTCACGGCATGGCCCGTGACCGCGATTCCATCCCCACCGGCCGTTTGCGGCGCACGGCGCGCCTGGGCGGGCTGGCGGGCGGGCAGGCGGCCCGCTCGTACGCGAGCCGCGCGGCCGACCTCACCCGCTCCGAGGAACAGCGGCGCGCGGCGGCCGAGAAGCGCCAGCTCCAGGCCGCCGAGCGCGTGCTGGACGTGCTGGGACAGATGAAGGGCGCCGCGATGAAGCTGGGCCAGGTCGCGTCGTTCGTCGACACGGGCGCGCTGCCGAAGGAGGCGCACGAGCGGCTCGAGGCAAAGCTCGCCAAGCTGCGCGACTCGGCGCCGCGGGTCTCGTTCGAGCAGATGCGAAAGGTGGTGGAGGGGGATCTCGACCGGCCGCTCGAGGACGCGTTCGCGGAGTTCGAGCAGGAGGCCTTTGCCGCCGCCTCCATCGGCCAGGTCTATCGCGCGCGGCTGCACGACGGCCGCCGCGTGGCGGTCAAGGTGCAGTACCCCGGCATCGTGAACGCGGTGCGTGCCGACGTGCAGAACCTCGGCCTGCTGCTGCGCGTCGCGAAGATGCTCGCGCCGGGCATGGACCCGAAGGCGATGGCCGAGGAAATCCGCGAGCGCCTGACGGAGGAGCTCGACTACGAGGTCGAGGCACAGACGCACCGCGCCTTCGCGCGCACGTGGCGCGCGCACCCGTTCGTCGTGATCCCGGAGGTCGTCACCGAGCTGTCGGGGGAGCGGGTGCTGGTCACGGAGTTCATGGACGGCATCGGCTTCGAGCAGGTGAAGGAGCTGCCGGCTGCGGATCGGGACCGGTTCGGCGAGATCGTCTACCGCTTCTTCCTCGGCTCGCTTTACCGGACGCGCCGCTTCTCGGCCGATCCGCACCCGGGCAACTACCTGCTCCTGGAGGACGGCCGCGTGGCATTCATCGATTTCGGCATGTCCAAGCGCGTGTCGCACGAGCAGGTGGAGGCGGAGCTCGAGGTGATGCAAGCCGGCATCGAGGGCGACTCGGAGCGGCTGCGGGCCGCGCTGGTCGGCATGGGCTTCTTCGCCGCCGACGACCCCGTGATCACCGCGGCGGGTGTGCAGGAGCACTTCGAGGCCGCCGCGGGCTGGTACGCGGCGGACCGCGAGTTCACCATCGACCGCGACTACGTGCGCCAGGTGATGATCGACGTGGGCGGCCCGCAGTCACGCTTCTGGGAGCTGATGCGCCGCCAGACGATGCCGCCGGAGACGATGTTCGCCCGCCGCATGGAGGGCCTCACGCTCGCCGTGCTGGGCCAGCTGAACGCAACCGCCAACTGGCACCGCATCGCGCGCGAGTGGCTGTTCGGCGATCCGCCCGCGACGCCGCTGGGCGAGGCGGAGGCCGACTTCTTCGGCGTGGGGTCCGCCCGGCCCTAGCGGGCCGGGGCCGCGACTCCGAGGTCGCGCAGGGAAGCCTCGGCCGCCCCGTCCCAGTTGCTTGCGATGCGTGCTGCGGCAGTGCGCTCTTGAGCGGCGATCCGCTGTGCCAGGTCCACCGTCTCGTCATCGTTGTCACGCTCGGCGACGCGCGCCAGCAGCTCGTATCCGGCGATTTCGAGGTGCTCGAACGCAAACGCGAACCCGGCCAGCTTCGCGGGCGTGTCCGGCTGCGACGCGAAGAAGAGGCCCCAGTTCAGCGCGCCCAGCCGCATCGCCGCGTCCTTGACCGCGGTGGGCTCACCGCCGCGGGCGCGCAGGCGTTCCCCGACGAGGCGCTGGTGCTCGCGCGACTCCTCGAGGTGCTCGGCGTACGGCTCGTCGAGCTGGGGGTCGCCGCTGATCTTCTCCGCCTTGGAGAGGAGCCCGATCGCCTGCGCCTCGATCGCGTGGGCGTCGGCCAGGTACTTGTTCACCTGCGCGCCGAGATCGGCCGGGGCTACGTCGCGCAGCGAAGCCTCGACCGCCACGTCGAACCGCTCGGCCAGTCGCTCGCCCATTCGCTGCTCCTCGGCCCGGATCCGGCGCCCGAGCTCGACCGTGGGAGCGTCCCCGGCCCGCTCGGCCACGCGGATCAGCAGCTCGTAGGCGGCCAGCTCCATGTGCTCGTACGAGAATGCGTGTGCGACCAGCTTGCCCGGCGTGTCGGGTTGCGAGCGGGCGAACAGCACCATGCCCTCGCCCGTCACCTTGGCGAGCAGGTCCTTGAGGAGCGACGGCTTCACGTCGAGCGTCTCCAGGCGCCTCCGCACCAGCTGCTCGTGGCGCTCGGTCTCCCGCTCGTGGTCGCGGAAGATCGCGGCGAGCCGCTCGTCACCGGCAATGTCCGGTGCCCTGCGCATCTGTGCGAGTGCCTGCACCTCGATCGAGTGCACGTCGGTCAGGTACTTGGCGACTTGTTCGTGGATCGTCCTGGTCATCACGCCTCCTCGGATCGTGTAGTTCGCCTACCCCCTCCGGACAGAGGCAATCGCGCTCAGGTCAGGGCTGTTGCCACCGCCGCCTGCCCGTACGAGATGCCGCCGTCGTTGGGCGGCAGCCGCCGGGGGACGAGCACGCGCAGGCCTTCCGCCGCCAGGGACGCCGACGTCCGGTCCAGCAGCAGCGCGTTCTGGAATACGCCACCGGAGAGCACGACGGTGGCGGTGGCGTGCGCTTCGGCTGCCTGTGCGCAGGCGCGAGCGGTGGCCGCCGCAAGCGAATTGTGAAACCGCGCCGACACGAGCGCGGGGGAGACGTCCCTGGCGAGGTCCTCGCGTGCGGCCAGCACGGTCTCGCGCGGGTCGAGCACGCCCGCACGCAACGGGAGCGGATAGGCGCCGCCTTCGCTGTGGTCGGCCGCGGCTTCCAGCTCGGTCGCCGCCTGGCCTTCGTAGTTGACGCGGCTCCGCAGCCCACACAGGGCGGCGACCGCGTCGAACAGCCTCCCCGCGCTCGAGGTCAGCGGCGACGCGACGCCGCTGCGCACCAGCTCCGCCACCGCCTCCCAGCGCCGCGGCTCCACCGACGCCGCCAGCGCGGGGGGGACGGCGGGGTGCTCGCCGAGCGCCGCTGCCAGCCAGGAGCACGCCATGCGCCACGGTTCGCGGATCGCCTGCTCGCCGCCGGGCAGGCGGACCGGGTGCAGGTGCCCGGCGCGCTCGAACCCGCGCAGGTCGCCGCACAGCAGCTCGCCGCCCCACACGGTGCCGTCCGGCCCGTAACCGGTGCCGTCGTAGATCGCCCCGACGGCCGGCCCGGTCTCGCCGTGCTCGGCCAGGCACGCAGCCAGGTGCGCGTGATGGTGCTGCACCGCGACATGCTCGACGCCGTCGCGCTCGAGCGCATAGGCGGTCGACAGGTAGCGTGGATGAAGGTCGTGAGCGACGATCGCCGGTTCCACGGCGAACAGACGCTCGAAGTGGGCGATTCCCTGCTGGAACGACCTCAGCGTCTCGTAGTTGGAGAGGTCCCCGACGTGAGGGCCCACCCAGGCGCGGGTGCCCTTGGCGAGGCAGAAGGTGTTCTTGAGCTCGGCTCCGCAGGCCAGCACGTGCCGCACGGCGTCGACGGGCAGGTCGATGCTGTGGGGTACGTATCCGCGGGAGCGGCGCAGCACGAGCATGCCGCGATCGCCCGCGACCGTTGCGGAGCGCAGCACCGAGTCGTCTGTCCGTGTCTCGATCGGACGGTCGTGGACGAGAAACCGGTCCGCGATCTCGCCCAGGCGCTCGCGCGCGTCCTGGTCCTGGTAGGCGATCGGCTCGTCCGACACGTTGCCGCTCGTCATCACCAGCGGCACGCCCACGTCGGCGAGCAGCAGCTGGTGGAGGGGGGAGTAGGGGAGCATCACGCCCAGCTCGCGGGAGAGGGGCGCCACCGACGGCGCGATCATCGCGCCGGTCCGTCGCGGCGCGATCACGATCGGCCGCGCGCGGGTGGTGAGCAGCGATCGCTCGTCGTCGCCCAGCTCCACCAGCGCATTCGCGGCCGCTACGTCGTGGACCATGAGCGCGAAGGGCTTGTCCTCACGGTGCTTGCGGCTGCGCAGCGTTGCGACGGCGCGCTCGCTGTCGGCCCGGCACGCCAGGTGGTACCCGCCGATGCCCTTGACCGCCAGGATCAACCCGTCGAGCAGCGACCGCGCCGCGGCCTCGACGTCGTCCTGGGCCCCGTTGAGGCTCACCGGGCTGCCGTCGCGGTTCACGAGTCGCGTCACGGGCCCACATTCGGGGCAGGCGTTCGGCTGGGCGTGGAACCGCCGGTCGCGCGGGTCGTCGTACTCGCTGCGGCACCTCGCGCACATCTCGAACCCGGCCATCGTCGTGAGCGGGCGGTCGTACGGCACGCCGCGCACGATCGTGAAGCGCGGGCCGCAGTCCGTGCAGTTCACGAACGGGTACCGGAAGCGCCGGTCCAGCGGGTCGAACAGCTCGGCGAGGCAGCTCTCGCACGTCGCCGTGTCGGGCGAGACCAGCGCGTCCCGGTCGCCCGCGTGCTCGCTGGTCACGATCGCAAAGGCCCGCTCGGACCGGGCGGGCACGACCGCCACGTCGAGGTGCTCGATCGCGGCCAGCGGCGGGGCCTCGCGCCGGAGCCGCTCCGTGAACCGTTCCAGCTGCGCGGCCTCGCCCTCTACCTCGGCCAGCACGCCGTGCTCGTCGTTCATCACGAAGCCGCCCAGCCCCAGCTCGGTGGCGAGCCTGAACACATGCGGCCGGAACCCCACGCCCTGCACGGTCCCCGTCACGCGGACGCGGATGCGCTGCGTGCCGGTCGCGGGCAGCACGCTCAGGGCAGCTGCTCCTCGACAAGCTCTCGCAGCACGTGATAGGCGCTGGCCTGCGCTTCCTGGATCCGGGGTATGTGCTGGGACCGGCTCACGATCACGTGGTCCGCGAGCCCCTCGCCGGCGACGCGCCCGCCGTCATAGCCGACCAGGGCAATCGTGTGGAGGCCACGCCGCCGGGCTTCCACCAGCGCGTCGATCACGTTCACGGAGTTGCCGCTGGTGGAGAGCGCGATCAGCACGTCGCCGTCGCGCCCGTACGCGATCACCTGGCGCTGGAAGATGGCCTCCACGCCGATGTCGTTCGCGATCGCGGTGAGGATCGCCGGGTCCTCGGTGAGGTCGATCGCGGGACGCGCCGGCCAGCCGTGGGGCGGCGTCCGGAAGTCGGCCACCACGTCCATCGCGTCCGTGGCTGAGCCGCCGTTGCCGAGGGCCAGCAGGCGTGCGCCGTCGGCGAACGCGCGGCGCAGCGTCGCGGCCGCGGCCGGCAGGTCCTCCGCCGCATCGGTGATGGTCTGGCGGCGCAGCTCGCCGACCTCCTCGGCCTTCATCAGCACCGAGGCGCGCACGTCCTCGAGCACAGCGCCAAGGTCGGCCTCGCGTTCGGCCAGGAACGGATAGAGGAAGCTCGACGCGCCGGCGTCGTGGACGCTCCCCCCGGTCCGCCCGGCGAGCAGCCCGCGATGCTCGAAGAACACGTGCACCAGCTCCCACAGCACGTGGTAGAGCGTCTCCACGAGCTCCTGCCGCACGAAGGGGTCTTCCCCCGGAGGCTCGAACTGCCACTCCGCGTCCCCGTGCGAGAAGGCGATCGTGAGGCAGCCGCGCCCGCGGGCGATCTCGAGCGACTGAGCGATCTCGGTCGTACGCGCGCCGAACGCGATTGCGATGTCGTCCGCCTCGGCGATCAGTTCCACCTGAGCGGGCAGCGGCCCCCCTTCGTGTGCGAGGCCGATGGCCGGGAGGGCCCGCTTGCCCACGATCACCGGGTGCACGAACTCGACGGCGACGTGGCGCACGTCCGAGCGGTCCGCCGGCAAGTCTCCGAAGGCGATCAGCCGCCCGCCGCGGGCGAACCGTTCGGCCATGAGGTGGCAGAGGAGTGCAATCCGCTCTGCGTGCTGGCCGAAGAACTGCGCGTTCGCGTGAATGCGGTGCTCGAGCAGCTCCTCGATCCGCCGGGCGAGAGGCGCGGGCGCGGCGGTGTGCGTCACGCGGGCGCCGCGGCCCGCTGGGCCGTGCGCATCAGCCATTCACGCCACTCCTCTACGCCCTCGCCGGTGCGGGCGCTGACCAGCATCTTCTCGGCACCGGGGCTCACCTTGTCGAGATTGTGGAGGAAGCGCTCGAGGTCGAAGTCGAGGTGGGGCAGCAGGTCGATCTTGTTCACGAGGATCAGCTCGCAGGTCCGGAACATCAACGGGTACTTGAGCGGCTTGTCCTCGCCCTCGGTCACGGACGAGACCATCACGCGCACGTCCTCGCCCACGCGGAACTCGGCCGGGCACACGAGGTTGCCGACGTTCTCGATCACCAGCAGGTCGATGCTCTCCAGGGGCAGCGCGGGAATCGCGGACCGGACCATGTTGGCGTCCAGATGGCACTCGCCCCCGAAGCCGGGATCCGTGTTGATCTGCGTGACGGGAACGTGCAGGCTCGCGAGCCGGTCGGCGTCGATGCTGCCCTGCACGTCGCCCTCGAGCACACCGACGCGCAACTCCCCCAGGTTCGCCACCGTGCGTTCGAGCAGGGAGGTCTTGCCCGCGCCGGGCGCGCTCATCAGGTTCACGACCGTGACCGCGCCGCGGTCGAAGTCGTCGCGGTTCGCGCGCGCGATGGTGTTGTTCGCGTCGAGGGCGTCCTCGACGACACGGATCTTTGTCTTGTGCACCGTTCCTCCTAGCTACATGTTCCTGACTTTGGTGTACCGCCGGATCTCCGGGATCCAGGTCAAGAGCACGATCACCGTGATCAGGACGAGCAACGCCAGAAAACCGAGGAACACCCAGCCGAGTACTTCCACCGGCTCCTCCTTTTCGACTCGCAGTTTCTACATGTTCCTGACCTTCAGGTACCGCTGGATCTCCGGCCACTGCGACGCCAACGCGGCCCCTGTGACCGCGACGGCGGCGATCGCCAGCACTCCGCCCATCTTCATCTCACCTGCTCCTTTCCAAGGTCGTCGGCCACCAGGTCGTCGAGCAACGTCTCCACCATCCGGGCCGCCTCTGCCACGGCCGCGCGGACCGGCTCGCTGAGCTCGGCCACGACGTCGTCCTCCAGGGTCAGCACCTGCGCAGGCTCGCAGCCCACCACGAGCACGCGTGGCAGCGGGTCGCCCAGCTCACGTGCGAGTGCCAGCACCGTCACCGGGTCCATGCCGTGCGCGTCCGGCACGGCGTCCTGCGGATCGAGCTCGGGCTCCATCAGGTACAGCGTCCCCGGCACGCCGCCGCGCGGGAGCGCGTCCACGAACACCGCGACGTCGTAGCCCGCCAGGGCGTACGCGAGGTCCATGCCGCGGATGCCGTAGTCCTGCACCACGACTCCGGCCGGGAGCTTGCTGCGCGCGAGCCGGCTCACGACCTCGACGCCGAACCCGTCGTCGCCCATGAACACGTTGCCGATGCCGGCCACGAGGATCCGTAGCCGCGCCTGCTCCGGCTCGGCTCGGTCCAGCGGCTCGACCTCGTCCGGCGCGAAGAAGAACCGGTGTCCCATCTGACGGTCCTCGCCGAGGTCGCGCCCCGGATCGTCCTCGACCGTGACGGCGAGCTGGAGCCCGCCGTCCATGCTCTGCACGACCTCCTCCACGATCGCGGCCTTCCCGTCGAGCACCAGGTCGAAGGCGTCGGCCCTGCGCCTGGGCCGCAGGCGCACGCGGCTGCGCCTCCGGATGTCGATGCCGCCGACGGTCACGGAGTCCTGTGCGGGCCGCTCCAGCTGCTCCCAGTAGTTCACCGGGCCCCGCTCAGTCACGGCGGCTCAACCCGAATTCGCGCACCGCGCCGTGCAGGCGCATCAGCTCCTGCTCGGACAGCGACTCCGTGCGCTCCAGGATCTCGCGGGTCTTGGGATCGGACGCGCGCATCGCGCGCCGCTCCTCGTCGGTCATGCTGAGGATGCTGAGCCGCAGCAGCTGGTCGATCTCCGCCGCGTCGAACATGTCGCCCGGGCTCTCCGGCGCCACCTGCGGGTAGTCGGGCAGGATGATCGGCGAGGAGAGCATCGTGTGGCGTTCGCCCTCGGCGCCGACCAGGACCGGCCACGTGCCGGCGTTCCGGCACGCTTCCGCGTGCGCCCGGAGCGCGGGCGGGGGATCGGTCTGGGACACGAACGCGCCGCCGGCCACGTGCAGGATCGTGTGGGCGGAGCAGAAGGTCTGGCGCAGCGCCTGCTCCCGTTCGTCGCCCGCGAACGGCGAGGTGTTCACGATCCGCACAGTCAGCCGATGGATGCCCGACTCCAGCTCCTCCGCCGAGATGCCGGCGATCCCGCGCAGGCTCTTCCAGCTGCGCAGGAGCGCGCCCGCGGCCCGGCCGGATTCATCGTGCAGGTCCTCGCGGCTCTCCCCGGCGGGGAAGCCGACCGCGACCGGCCGGCCCCGCGCGAGGTCCGCGAGGTGGGCGCCGGTCAGCTTCACCTCGCGCTCGGTTGCCTCGTCCCACGTGACGTGGTGCTCGTCGCCGACCGTCAGCTCGTCGACGTGCTCGAGCCCCCGCGTGCCGGCCCGGGCGACCTGCCGCGCGACGACGTGCAGGAACCGCACACCGACGTCCACCAGGCAGTCGCCGCCACCCTGTACAAGGCACTCGGTCTGCATCACGGATGCGTCGTCGGGATGCCGCTCGGAGTGGGCCTCGGGATAGACGCCGCCGAAGGTCCAGCGGCGCTGGTTCTTCGTCGCCGATCGCGAGTAGGGCCACAGCACGTATCCCTCGTACAGGACCGCGTTCGCGATCTTGGCGACTTCATCCATCGGGGTGCTCCTCGTCCTTCGTCTCGTGCGGCGCGAGCAGCGCGTCCAGCGCGTGCTCCCAGCTCGGCATCGTGTTGCGCGCGCGGAATGCGTACAGGCGGTCGAACGTCTCGCGCGACAGGCGCAGCCAGGCCGCACCGGGGAAGTAGTGGTCCATCGTCTCGCGCCAGACCTTCACGGGCAGGCCGTACTCGGCATCGCGCTCCCAGCTGATGCGGGCCATCTGGAGGAGGCCCGCGTCGGACGTGTACATGACCGTGCCGCTGAACAGGAGCTCGAGCGGGATCTCGCCGCCGTCGAGCGCCTGCAGGTACTTGGCCGCGGTCACCTCGAAGTCGTAGGTGCACGGCACATCGAGGTCGGCCAGCGTCTCCCCGGTGAATCCCGGGACGTTCCGGCTGACCCGGGTCCACGGCAGCGTGCGCAGCGTCGTGCCCCAGCGTCCGGCCTCGCCGAACAGCTCCAGCAGGCGCTCCTTCTCGGCGCCGTCGTAGGAACGCCGTCGCGCCGCGATCTGGATCTGCACGTCGAGCATGATCGAGCGGATCTGGCGCTCGGGCGCGGCCCGGATCCGCACCGCGAAGCGCAGGGTCGGCACCGCGGCGTGCGCCACCATGCCGGCGTCCTCGACGTCGAAGTGCACGTCGAGTACCGGATCGAGTGCGGCTGCCGGCCGTGGCGAGGTCGCTGACATCGTCCTGTTCTGCCTCGCGCTCCCTACGGGGGAGACAGGTTCGGCATCCGCGGATCGATCGGCTCCCTCCCCTGCGAGTTCACACCGGTCGAGCGCTCGGCGGTCGAGGTGCCGTCAGGGTTGTGTCCGCTCTGGCTCTCGTAGTTGCCGCGTGAGTTGCCCTGCCGGATGCCGGGCGTGTGCGCCGGCGCGTCAGGGGCGACGTCGGGCTTTCCGGTCTTGAGGTTGTCCGTCACGTCAGCTCTCCTTTCGGTTGCCGTCTCGGCCGGCCGGCTGCGAGCGCGCGTCGAGCTGCTCGAAGAACCGCCCGAGCTTGTCCCATACCTCCCGGCCGCCGGTCAGGCCGCGCCAGTTCGTCCTGATCAGGCCCACCAGCGAGAAGCACTCGTCGATCGGCACCAGCCACTGGGCCCGCGCGCCGCGGGCGCGGTTGACGAGCAGGGCCTCGACGTCCGGCTTCAGCGCCCCGAGCACGGGGTTCTGCTCCGCCAGCTCCGTCCAGGCGCGCAGCTCGAGCAGCGACTCCGTGGCCCCCATCGGGCTCGGGTAGAACGCGACCACCTTTCCGGCGCTGGTGTCGTGGAAGAAGAACGCGATGTCGACGGGGATGTGCAGCTCGTCCCACAGCGCGTCGTCGAGCTCGAAGTCGTCCAGGCGCAGCCGCCGGTCCGGGATCAGCCTGTAGTGGTCCCGGGCTGCCGCCTCGCGGTCGAACAGCAGGCTGCACGCGCGGCAGGTGCACCGCAGCTCGCGCGTGGAGAGGTCGAGCAGGTGCCGGTGCTCGTCCGGGATCGGCGCGCTGCACAGGTCGCAGCGCTCCTGCACGGCAACCGACTCCTCGGCCGCGCGGCGGGCCAGGCGGCCGAGCCGCGAGCCCGCGATGGTGTCCGCCCCGGGCGTCATGTCATCACACGGCCGCGGCCGGCAGGGCCACCTTCACCAGCCCGGAGTCCGCGACCAGCAGCGGGACCGGCTCGAGGGCGATCTCCCGGTCGTCGAGGCACCGGCCCGCGCGGATCGCGTCGTAGCGGTTGCCGCAGCCGGGGCAGCGCAGCTCGGCCGCCCGCAGCTCCGCGTCCTGCAGCGAGTGGCCGCACGCCGGGCAGTCCGGCCGGTATGCGTAGGGCGTGTCCATCAGCCGCAGGAAGAGCACGGGGGCGCCGGCGACCTGCTTCACGACCATGCCGCCCTCGGTCAGCTCTCGCAGCTGCCCGACCGTCACCCACGCGCTCTCGTCCGGCCCGCCGTTCAGCGCGGCGGCCGGCGCCATCGGCAGCTCTGCGGACACCCCGCTCGGTGGGGCCAGCTCGATCAGGCCGGCGGAGGGCGCAGGCGCCGGCGCGCCCTCCGCCTCGATGCTCGCGACGTCGGGCGCGGCCTTGTGAATGGCGTCCTCGATCGCGAGCTTCAGGGTCATGGCCGACGAGGGACAGCCGCTGCAGCTGCCCTCCATCCGCAGGAGCACCACGCCGTCCTCGACCGAGACCAGCTCGACGTTGCCGCCGTGCGACTCGAGGTACGGGCGCACCTCGGCGAGCGCGCCGCGCACTCTCGTCTCCAGCGGCACGGGGTGGATCCCGTGCAACAGGAGGAGGTGCGACACGAGCTCGTCACCGGTGAGCGCCGCCGGGTCGTCCACCTGCGCGGCGATCCGCGCGAAGCCCTCGCCGTACAGGTCGAGCAGCCCCTGCACCAGCTCGGTCGCCACATCCCGGGCATGTGCGTCCGGGAGCGCCTCGACCTGCTCGAGCAGCAGCTCGACCCGCTCGACGCGTGCGCGTGTCTGCTGGTCGTCCATCCTACGAATGCGCGCCGAACATCGGCGAGTGCACAGTGCGCAGCGTCTTGCCCTTCCCGAGGTACATGTGCACACCGCACGGCAGGCAGGGGTCGAAGCTCCGCACGGCCCGCATGATGTCGATGCCGCGGAAGTCGTCCTGGCCGTTCTCCTCGAAGATCGGAGACCCCATCACAGCGTCCTCGTAGGGCCCCGGTGTCCCGTAGGAGTCGGTCGGGTTGCCGTTCCACGGCGTCGGCGGGTAGGGGTGGTAGTTGGCGATCTTGCCGTCGCGGATCACCAGGTGGTGCGAGAGCACGCCGCGCACCGCCTCGTGGAAGCCGCAGCCGATGGCCTCGTCGGGTACGTCGAAGTCCTCGAACACCTTGGTGTTGCCGGACTTGATCTCGGTGAAGGCCTGGTCGAGGAAGTGGAACGCCATCCCCGCCGCGTAGGCGACGAAGTAGATCCGGGCACGGTCGCGCTCGATCGCGTTCGACCACTGCGGCACCTTCCACTCGAGGTCCATCTCGGGGGTGTTCGGCGTCTTCGGCAGGCTCATCTTCACGCTGTTGCCGGTGGCCTTCACGTA
>DASRIA010000037.1:0-14560 GCA_035650255.1 Solirubrobacterales bacterium | reverse complement strand
CCGGCGGGAGGAGTCGGCTCGACGCTACCAGCCACGGTGCTGAAGCAGGCTGCCCTCGTCGAGCTCCTTGACGTCGAGCCCCGGCATCGCGTCTCCGAGCGCTTCGGAGGCCTCGGCGATCGCGCGCGGATCCTCGAAGTGAGTGGTGGCGTGGACGATCGCCCGCGCGCGGGTGGGCGGGTCGGAGGACTTGAAGATCCCCGAGCCCACGAACACCCCCTCGGCGCCCAGCTGCATCATCAGCGCGGCGTCCGCCGGGGTGGCAAGGCCGCCGGCAGAGAAGTTCACGACCGGCAGCCGGCCCTCGGCAGCGACGGTGCGGACGAGCTCGAGCGGCGCGCGCAGCTCCTTTGCGGCCGAAGCCAGCTCGGCGGGGTCCATCGAGGCCAGTCGCCTGATGCCCGCCTGGATCGCGCGCATGTGGCGTACCGCTTCGACCACGTTCCCGGTGCCGGCCTCGCCCTTCGTACGGATCATCGCGGCGCCCTCCGCGATGCGGCGCAGCGCCTCACCGAGGTCCGTGGCCCCGCACACGAACGGCACCTTGAAGTGCCACTTGTCGATGTGGTTGGCCTCGTCGGCGGGGGTGAGCACCTCGGACTCGTCGATGTAGTCCACCTCGAGCGCCTCCAGCACCTGGGCCTCGACGAAGTGCCCGATGCGCGCCTTGGCCATCACCGGGATGGTCACCGCCTCCTGGATCTCGCGGACCTTGGCGGTGTTCGCCATGCGCGCCACTCCGCCCTCGGCGCGGATGTCGGCCGGCACCCGCTCGAGCGCCATCACCGCGCACGCGCCCGCCTGCTCGGCGATGCGCGCCTGCTCGGCGTCCGTGACGTCCATGATCACGCCGCCCTTGAGCATCTCGGCGAGACCGCTCTTGACGCGGAATGTGGCTTCCTCACGCATGGGTGAGGGAGTTTAGCCAGGGGCGGGTGTGGGCCAATGGACGTTCTGACCGCGGCCCCGGCCCGAAAACCGGGTGGGTACGGGCATCACCACCGAACTTTCGCGCCTGAGTTCCGAGGGGTGGAACCCAGGAGGGAAAGTCCAGTCCGCCGCCACCGAGTTTCCCGGCTCAGGAAAACTCGACCTACTTGAGCTTGTACGCCTTGATCCGTTCTTCGTACGCGGCCTCGTCGTTCGAGTACACCGCGTAGGCGAGCGCCTGGATCAGCGACAGCAGCGCCGCGTGCGAGCGCGTGTAGGACGGGCTGTTGGACGAGTAGTACAGGCAGTGGTCCGACAGCTTGGTCAGCTCGGAGATGCTCGCGTCGCTGATCGCGACCGTCCCGCAGTCGCGCTTGCGGGCGAGCTTGGCGGCGCGCAGCACGAGCGCGTGCGGGCGGCCGCTGCAGAAGGTGATCACGAGAGTCTCCTCGTCGATGCGGGCCAGGCGGGCCAGCGCTTCCTGGCTGGCGGACGCGACCACCTCGGCGCGCAGGTCGAGCAGCGACAGCAGGTGGCGCAGGTAGCTCGCGAAGAATGCCATCTGGTCGACGCCGACCATCACCACCCGCTCCGCCCGCGCGATCAGGCCGGCGACCTCCTGGACGTCGTTCAGGGTCACGCGCCGCGCGCTCTCGTCGAGGTTCACGAGGTCCGTGGCGAGCGCGGTCTCGAACTCGCTGTTGCCGAGCGTCAGCAGAGCCGACTCGGAGCCCTCGCCCGAGGACGCGCCGGGCGCATGGCTGCGCCGCTTGTACTCGTCCCGGGCAGCCTCCTGTAGCTCGGGGAACCCGTCGAAGCCCAGCGCCTGGGAGAACCGCACCACGGTCGAGCTGGAGGTGTCCGCGCGCCGCGCCAGCTCCTCCGCCGTCTGGAAAGCGGCCTCCTCGAGGTGGTCCACGATGTAGCGGGCCACGTCCTTCTGCGAGCGGGAGAACTCCTCGAAGCGATCGGTGATGTAGGCCGACAGCGTCATCCCCTTGGGAATCGGCTGCTCCGCCTCTGCGAGCGCTCCAGCCGGGCCGTTTTCGGTGCGAGAGGTGCCGGAAGGTGTCTTCATGGCCCCTGGGGTTCGACGCAATCGACCACCTCCCTTTCCGACGCCGCATCGCACCGGCAGCTGCAACGAAACAGCCGGTCGAATCAAGGGCCCGATCGAGGTGAGAGCGTCTGTGGTCGCACTACGACCACGACTGCAATCACCTCCAGAAAGGGCGCCGCCAGCCGGGCGGCGCCCGGCCTACTCGGGCACCACGCGCAGCGACGCCCACAGGTACCACGTGCCCACGGAGCGCCAGGGGCGCCACGGGCGCGCCAGCTTGGTGAGCCGCTCGGGCGACGGGAGCTTTCGCAGCCCGTACTCGATCATGGCCGCGCGGCGCACGCCGAGGTCTCCGACGGGGAGCACGTCCGGCCGGCCGAGATGGAAGATCAGGAACATGTCGACGGTCCACTGGCCGATGCCCTTCACCTGCACGAGGCGCTCCGCGACCTCGGCATCGGTCAGGTCGTCGAGCTCCTCCAGCACCAGCGCACCCGACTCGACGTGATCCGCCAGGTCCCGGAGGAAGGCGACCTTCGAGCGCGACAGGCCGGCGGCGGCGCGCAGCTCGTCGGGGTCGTCGGCAAGGATCTGGCGGGGCGTCGGCGTCCGGCCACCGAAGCGCTCGTGCAGCCGGCCCAGGATGCTGCGCGCGGCCAGCACCGACAGCTGCTGGCCGACGATCGAGCGCACGAGCGCGCCGTAGTGGTCCGGCGCCGGGCCGCCGCGATCGGTCGGGTGACCCAGCATGCACGGGCCCACGCGGTGGATGATCGAGGCCATCACCGGGTCCACGCCCTCGAGGTGCGCGACCGCCGCCCGGTGGTCCGTCACCAGGTGCTCAGGGCTCGACGCGGACGACCGTGCCGTCCTCGGGCACGGTCACCCACACCGCGCCTTCGCCGACCGCCACGGCCGAGGGACTGTGCGCGAGGCCGAGCGTGTCCGTGATCTCTCCGTCGCCGGGATCGATCCGCTCCAGCCGCTTGGCGTTGTCGTTGGCCACCCACACGGCGCCGCTGCCGGCCGCCACCCCGGACGGGACGCCGTCGATGCGGATCGCCTCGCCGGAGACGCGGTTCGCGGCCGGGTCGATGCGCATCAGCGTCTGATCGCTGGCGTTCACGACCCACACGCCACCTTCGCCGACGGCGATGTCCGACGGCGCATTGCCGACCCGGATCGTCGCGACGACGCGGTTGCTGTTCGGGTCGATGCGGGACACGGTCGTGCCGCCGGCGTTGGCGACCCACACGGCACCTTCGCCAAAGGCGACTCCCTCGGGCGCCGACCCCACTGCGATCCGCCGCTCCACCCGGTTGGTCTGCGGGTCGATGCGCCGCACGTTGCGCTCGGACGAATCGGCAACCCAGACGGAGCCTGCGCCCACGGCGAGACCTGACGGCTCGATGCCGGGAACGATCGTCTCGACCAGGCGGCCCGTCCGGCCGTCGACCCGGGCCACGCGTGAGCCGACGCCCGACGTGACCCACGCGGCGCCCTCGCCGAACGCGACGTACTCCGGGGCCTCACCCACCTGCTGCGGCTTGCCCACCACCTCCTTGTCGCCGGGGTCGACCCGCACCAGCGATCCACTGTCGGCGTTGACCACCCACACGCTCCCCCCGCCGATGGCCACGCCGGACGGGCTGGCGCCGGTCTGGATGGTGTCGGTCCTGTTCAGGCCCTCGTCGCCCCCCGTGACCAGCAGGACGACGATGACGACGGCAGCCACGACCGCAAGCACAGCCACGAGCTTGATGCTCGGTAGCCGTCTGCGCTGCGACGTGGAGGACATTCGAGGCTTGGTACCGCCCGGCGGGCGGCGGCAGCCTAGCACCCTGCTCGGCAGCGGCCGCAGCAGGGCAACGATGTCTCGTTTCAATTAGACTCCGCGCCGCTTATCGCCACTGACCGAGGGGGAGGGGAACAATGGCGGCAATTGCGTCGGACATTCGCTCGTGGGCGATCGCCACGGCTGCGGCAATCCTGATGGTGCTCGCGTTCTGCGCGCCATCCGCAAAGGCAGAGCCCGTCACGATCACCGGCGAAGAGACCCGGCTGACGGTGAACATCTCGAACTTCGTGAAGCTGCTGGGTGACGGCATCTTCATCACCGCGATACCGCCGGCGACGCTCGAGTTCGGCTCGAGCCCGGCCGCGGTCTTTCCTGTGACAGGAGGGCTGTTCGACGTCGAGAACACCCTCTCCGCCGTGACGCACGGCGGCGGCCTCCACATCGAGAAGTCGAGCATCAACATGAGCGTCGACGTCACGAACATCACCCTTCAGTGCACCGGGCTGACGGGGTGCCGGCTGATCGGGACCGCGAACCAGGTGCTGCCCAACGAGGTCGCCGAGATCGTGGACGTCGCGATCACCGACGACGAGGCCGGCACGATCAACTTCTCCGGGCGCGCGCTCGTCACCGCGACCGGCGCCCTGGCCTTGAACACCCTCTTCCAGACGACGGTGTTCGAGGCCGGCATGGAGCTCGGTGTCTTGACCTCCGTGCTCACCTACGACGTCATGACGGAGGCAGGCGCGTACGTGCGGCCCAAGAGCGCCAGCCCGGTGAGCGTCTCGCTGGTCCCGGCCTTCCAGGAGTGCACGGCGCCCAACCG
The DNA here is from genome assembly GCA_035650255.1 of Solirubrobacterales bacterium. Classification (GTDB taxonomy): domain Bacteria; phylum Actinomycetota; class Thermoleophilia; order Solirubrobacterales; family JBBDJG01; genus DASRIA01. Next base: position 9,946 of record DASRIA010000037.1, on the reverse strand, counting down.
CGAGCACGGCCCGCCGCTCGACAGCCCGTCCTGCAACCCGCCCGCGCAGTCGTCGCCCAACGTGACCGTCGGCGCGCCGGATGCGAACGGAGCGCCCGCCAACTCGGTCTCGTCCGCGCGCTTCGCTCCGGTGCCGGGCATCGGCGCCACCCCGGCCGACGAGGCCGACGTGCGGATCCGCGTGAACGCCACGGACATCCGTGCGAGTGGCGACCTGTCGGACTACACGGGCGAGCTCCAGGCCCAGGTGTCGCTGCGGATCGCCGATCGCAACAACTCGCTGCTGGCGCCGATCTTCCCGTACAACGAGCCGGCCGTCCTCCAGGACACTGCGCTGTCGGTGACGGTGCCGTGCGCGACCACGGCTTCCAACACGATCGGGTCCACGTGCTCGATCGCCACGACCGCGGACACGCTCGTGCCCGGCACCGTGACCGAGAGCGATCGCTCGGTCTGGGAGCTGGGCGCGGTCAGGTTGTTCGACGGCGGGGCGGACGGCGACGCGGAGACGGCGCCCAACGCCTTGTTCGCCACCCAGGGAGTGTTCGTTCCCTAGGAGCGAGGACGGGACAGCCGCCGGCCGGGGACGGCCGAGCCGGGACGCCGGAGTATCATCGGCGCGGGATGGGGTCTGACATCGAGCAGCAGTCGCGTATCCCTGTCCTGCTGGCCGTCGACGACGACCTCGAGGCGCTGCGGCGGATCTCGGATCAGCTGCAGCTGCGTTATGGGTCGGACTACACCGTCCTGTGCGAGAAGTCGCCGGCGCGCGCGCGGGACAAGCTCAGGGAAATGCGCGAGCGCGGCGACCAGGTTGCGCTCGTGCTGGCGAGCCAGTTGCTGTCGGAGGACACGGGCGCAGACCTGCTCGCCTTCGTGAAGCACGTCCATCCCCGCGCCAAGCGGGGGCTCCTGATCGAGTTCGGCGACTGGGGCGTGAAGGAGACGGCGGACGCCGTGCTGAAAGCGATGGCGCTCGGGCACATCGACTATTACGTGCTCAAGCCGTGGGGCTCACCGGACGAGTTCTTCCACCGCACCATCACCGAGTTCCTGCACGAGTGGCGGCGCAACGTCGGCTACGGCAGCGCCGAGGTCGAGGTCGTCGGTGGGCGATGGTCGCCCGAGGTGCACGAGCTGACCACGCTGCTGATCCGCAACGGCTTCCCCCATGTGTTCTATCCGCGCGACAGCGACGAGGGCCGCCGCATCCTGCGGGAGTGCGGCTGCGAGGACGACAACGTTCCCGTCGTGCGGCTGCTGCGCAAGAAGATCCTGCGCGACCCGAGCCGCGAGGAGCTGGCGCGCGCATATGGCGTCACCACGCAGCTGTCGGGCGACTGCGACTTCGACGTGATCGTGGTGGGCGCCGGCCCCGCCGGCCTGGCGGCGGCGGTGTCCGCGTCATCCGAAGGCCTGCAGACGCTGGTGATCGAGCGGGAGGCGATCGGCGGACAGGCCGGCTCCAGCACGCTGATCCGGAACTACCCGGGGTTCTCCCGCGGCGTGAGCGGAGCCGAGCTGGCCCAGCGCGCCTACCAGCAGGCCTGGGTCTTCGGCGCGAAGCTGCTCCTGACGAAAGCCGTGATCGGCATGCAGACGATCGACGGCCGCCACGTCGTCGAGGTCTCCGACGGCAGCCGCGCGACCGCGCGCTGCGTGGTCCTGGCGACCGGAGTGACCTACCGCCGGCTCGCGATCCCGGAACTCGACAGGCTCAGCGGCGCCGGTGTCTTCTACGGCGCGTCGGTGTCGGACGCGCAATCGCTCGCGGGGCACGAGGCCTACATCGTGGGCGGCGGCAACTCCGCCGGTCAGGCCGCGATGCACCTGCGCCGGTACGCGCGCCGCGTCTACATCGTCGTGCGCGGCACCTCGCTGGCCGACAGCATGTCGCAATACCTGCGCGACACCATCTCCGCGCACGAGGACGACATCGAGGTGCTGCTGCAGACCGAGGTGGTCGGCGGCGGCGGTGAGGGCCGCCTCGAGCATCTCGTGCTGCGCGGACCCGACGGAGCGGAACGCACCGTGGACGCAGCCGCGCTCTTCGTGATGATCGGCGCCGTCCCCCACAAGTCCTGGCTGCCCGAGGACATCGAGCTCGACGACTGGGGCTACGTCAAGACCGGACGTGATGCGATCGAGGCGAAGCGGCTGAAGGGGTTCGGCGAGCCGTCGCGGCTGTTTGGAGAGTTCGAGACCTGCGTGCCGGGCATCTTCGCCGTCGGCGACCTGCGCCATGGCGGCGTGAAGCGGGTGGCCTCGGCGGTCGGCGAGGGCTCCGCGGTGGTCCGCCAGATTCTCGAGTACCTCCGCGCAGAGCCGGTCGGGCCGGTCCGCTGGGAGACCGCCGCAACGGCCCAGGGCTCAGGCTCACACCTATAGATGGCCGACGGGGCGGGCGAGCCCAAGGTCCGGATCGACCAGGTCGCCCTCGCCGCGACCCGGCCCGGCGGCCTGTCCGACCGGGACCTCGACCACCCGCAGCCGGGAGACACGAGCGACGCCTATGCGCTCCGGGTGGGCGGCTGGGCGATCGGCGACGGGCAGCCGGTGACGGGGTTCGAGCTGGCGCACCAGGGAATCGTGCTGGAGACGGTGCCCGCGATACCGAGCGCCGAGGACGAGCACGGAGCAAGGATGGAGCTCGCGGTCAGCTCCCTGGAGCTGCCGTACGAGTTCCGGGTCACCGCGCGCGCCGTGCTGAAGGACCGCTCGCGGGCGCGAGTCGCCATCCTGGCCGGCACCCGCGCCGCAATGCCCCCCGGGCCGGCGCACGGCCCGGTCCCCGTGCTGGTCACGACCATCGGGCGCAGCGGATCGACGGCGGTGACGAACCTGCTCTGCCACCACCCCGACTGCACGGGCTACCGCCCATGGGACACCGAGACCCGCATGGTGAGCTACTGGGCCTCGGTCCTGCGCGGGCTCGCGCGGCCGGGGAGCTATGAGCGCCAGCTGGAGCAGCCGCTGGGCCCCGGGTTCAGGTACTGGTGGGCCGGCGAGCCGCGCCATCACAACCTCCCGCACGACGACCCCGCGCTACCGGCGCTGGGACGCGAGGGGGTCGAGGGCGTGGTTTCGTTCTGCCGGGATCAGATCGGCCGCATGGGCACGCTGCTGGCGCAGGCCGCGGGAAAGCCCGCGGCGCGATTCATCGTCGAGAAGGCGCAGCCCGAGAAAGCGCGGTCGGTCGCCGAGGTCGTGGAGGAGCTCGACCCGCGCACCCGCGAGATCGTGCTGGTGCGCGACCTCAGGGACACCGTCTGCTCGATGCGGGCCTACACCGAGAAGACCGGCGTGATCGGCTTCGGCCCGCGGGGCGACTCCTCCGTGGAAGGCTCGATCCGCTGGCTCAGCAACGTGAGCGCGAAGACCCTGGTCGATTACATCGAGCGCCGCGGCGCCGCGGCGCACCTGCTGCGCTACGAGGACCTGATCGAACGGCCCGAGGCCACGCTCACGGCGGTGCTCGACTTCATCGGCGCGAGCGCCTCGCCGGCAATCGTCGAGCAGATGCTCACGCGGCTTGCCGCCGAGCGGGAGCGGCGTGAGGCACATGCCACCACGGGCTCGGCCGAGGACTCCGTCGGCCGCTGGCGGCGCGAGTTCAGCAAGGCAGAGCAGGCCGTGGCCGAAGAGGTCTTCGGACCTCAGCTCGAAGCGCTCGGCTACCGGTAGCCGCGGAGTCGCTAGCGGCGCGAGAGCCGCTCGATGGAGCGTGTGCGGTCGCCCCTGTCCGTCTTCGCGCGGTCGCGCCCGCGGCCGCCCGAGACGCGGTCGTGCCCGCGTGAGTCACGCGCGGACAGCGAGTCGTTGCCGCGGTCTCCGAACAGGCGGTCGCGTCCCTTGCCGCCCACTATCCGGTCGCGGCCGCTCTGGCCCTTGAGGACGTCGTTACCGGCGTCGCCGTAGATCCGGTCACGGCCGCGCCCGCCGTAGACGCGGTCCTTGCCGGGGCCGCCGCGCAGCACGTCGTTCCCGCCGAGCCCGCGGATCCGGTCGTTGCCGCCGAGGCCGCAGATGATGTCCCGCTTCCGCGTGCCCGCCAGCCGGTCGTCCTCGCCCGTGCCGCGGATCGTGCAGCTCGTCGTGACCTTGCGCACCGGCGGCGGCGGCTTGGCCGGCGCGAATCCCGGCGTGCGCCCGTGGCAGGCGCCCGCGCCGGAGTCGGTGAACGTCCCGCCCGCCTCGGGCAGGAAACGCCACTCGTAGCTGTTCGGGTGCAGCGTCAGCGCGAGCACGCCGAACGTGTCGTTCTGGCGCACCTCGCTGTTCGGCTTCACCTTGCTCCAGCCGGTGAAGAACACGCCGCCCGTGCCCACCACGAACTGGCGGATGCCGCGTGCGGGGTCGAGAGCTCCCGCCGGGTTCTGCGGCGCGAACCGTTCGTAGTCATGCGCGTCCCCGTTCAGCACGAGGTCGGCTCCGGCTGCGTGCAGGACGTCCCAGAAGGGCTGTCCCGCGGAGGAGTTGCCGCGCAGCCCGGAGTTGAACCGGGGGCTGTGCCAGTAGGCCAGCGTGCACGACGTGCGATGGGCGGCGAGGTCCTGCTGCAGCCAGCGGTTCTGCGGTGAGCCCGGCGCGCACCCGTTCAGCGCTCCCCCGTGTGCGACCTGGTCGCACTGCGAGTTCAGGGCGATCAGATGCCAGCTGCCGATGTCGAAGCTGTAGTAGCCCTCGTCGCGGTCTCCCGCCGGGCCGCTGTGCCGTCCGGGCCCGTTGAAGTAGTCGAAGTAGCCGCGCGCGTTGGACGTGGAGTATTCGTGGTTGCCGACGGCGGGCCGGATGAGCGGCTTGACGCGTCCCCACGTGTTGTCGAAGACCGCTTCGAAGTCCGCGAGCGCCCCCACGTGGTACTGGGTGTCGCCGAGGGCCAGCACCGAGGAGAAGCCTCCGCCGACGAGCAGGTCGGATGTGGCGCGCTGGCGGCAGTGTCCGGGCACCCCGGCCCCGCCGTTGTAGAACTCGCTGGTGGTGTCGCAGGCGATGTCGCCGGCCGCCGCGATGACCTGGGCGCCGGCGGGAGCGGCAAGGAGAAGCCAGGCACAGACCGCGAATACGAGGCAGAGCAGCCTGACGCGGACGCCGGCCGCCGTCTCGATTCGCCCCACCTTGGGCAAGTTGCTTCCCATCCCTGGTGACACCCGCCTCCAGGCTACCTGGATCCTCCCCTCGGCGCGCCTTCTGTTTCGCTGGCGGCGGATCTACACTGCGGGGCAGTGGCCTCCAACGGCGCCAAGAAGCCGACCTACGATTGCTCCAACTGCCCGGCGTATTGCTGCACCTACCCGCAGATCCCGGTGACGCCGGCCGACGTGCGCCGGCTCGCGAAGGGGTTCGACATCGAACCGGAGCAGGCGGAGCGGCGTTTCACCAAGAAGGCCGGCGACGGCACGCGCATCATGCGGCACAGAGTCGACCACATCTTCCCCACCGCGTGCCAGTTCCTCGATCAGGAGAAGCGCCAGTGCACGGTGTACGAGCACCGGCCCAAGATCTGCCGCGCCTTCCCGACGCACCGGTGCGGCTACTACGACTTCCTGATGTGGGAGCGCGAGCAGCAGGACGACGACGAGTACGTGCCGGTGGTGGTCTAAATCGGTGGACCTCGACGCGGCGCAGGTGAGGGTGCTCGGGTGCCTGATCGAGAAGCAGCACACCACGCCTGACGGGTATCCGCTGACCCTCAACTCGCTGCGGCTGGCGTGCAACCAGTCGACGAACCGCGACCCGGTCGTGGACTACGACGAGGCGACCGTGCGCGAGGCCGCGCAGCGGCTGGGGCAGCGGGGCCTCGCGCGCCTCGCCAGCTACCACGGCTCGCGGGCGCACAAATACCGCCATCTCGTGGACGAGGCACTCGGCCTCGCGCCCGACGAAGTCGCACTGCTGTGCGTCCTGATGCTGCGCGGCCCGCAGACCTCCGGCGAGCTGAAGCAGCGCACCGAGCGCCTGCACGCGTTCGCGGACCTGGCCGCCGTGGAGGACGCGCTCGAGCGGCTCGCTGCGCGCGACCTGGGCCGGTGGCTGGAACGCCGTCCGGGCCAGAAGGAAGCGCGTTACGCGCATCTGATGGAGGAGGACGCCGAGCAGCCACCGGGCGCGACCGCGGAGCCCGCGGTGCCCCCGGCGCAGCCCGCCGAGGCGGCGCCGGACGGCAGCGTCGAGGAGCTGGCGGCGCTGCGCCGGGAGGTCGACGCGCTGCGCGCGGATGTGGCCGCGCTGCGCGAGCAGGTCGGTCAGCTCATCGCCTGAGCTGCTCCAGCGCATCGAGCACGTAGAGCTGCGCGATCGGCAGCTCCGTGTTCTCGTCCGACGAGTCGCCTCCCCACACGTAGGTCTGCGCACCCAGCCGGCCGAGCGGCGGCGCAGTGGAGACGAGCCCGACGACCGGCGCGAGCTGCGAGCGCGCCGCCCGGCGCCACCCCCGCGCGTGCGGGTGATCGGCTCTGGCGAGCGTTGCCAGCCCGGCGGCGGCCACGGCGTGCGCCGACGAGTCCGGCGGGCCCGCTGCGGCATCGAGGTCGAACCGGACCACGCCGCTGCGTGGCGCCTTCGCGAGCCAGCACCCGGCCAGTCGCCGCGCGGTGGCGATCGATGCAGGGTCGCGGGCGTCGCGGGCGAGCCGCGCGTAACCGAGCAGCGCCCAGGCCTGGCCGCGAGCCCAGGTCGATGTGGCCGCGATCCCCTGATGGGTGTGGACGCCGAACGCGCGGCCGGTCGCCGTCTCGGTGAACACGGCCTGGGAGGTGCAGCCATCGGCGCGGATGAGAGTGTTCGCGACCGCACGCGCGTGGTCGATCGCAAGTCGCGCGTAGCCGTCGCGGCCGGCGCGCCGCTCGGCCCACGCGAGCAGGCCGGCGTTGATCATCGAGTCGACGATGGTCTCGCGTGCGCCCGCCGGGCAGTCGGGGCAGCGCGCGAGATGTGTCGGCAGAAGGCTCGCCGGCGCGTTCGCACGGATCATCAGCGCCATCCGATCGGCCGCGCGCCGCGCCGAGGCATGCAGCGCGCGACACCGGCGCCGGGAAAGCGGAGCCGCGGAGCGTCCGCGACAGGCCAGCTCGTAGCCGCGCGCAGCGCCCTCGTACAGCAGTCCGACATCGTGCGTGTCCGAGGCTTCGTCCCCGCGCAGGCGCAGGGTGGCGGACAGCGCCCGGCGCTGCCAGGTGCGGGCGCGCCTGCGATCGAGGGAGCTCATCCGCCACAGCGCCGTCGCGGGCATCCCGCGCATCCAGCCGCCGGACCGGGCCAGCCTCGCCGGCAGCCAGGAGGAGTGGACTCGCTTCGCGAGCAGCCGCGCGCCGAGCAACGCGACGACCCCCCGCCCCGACTGGCGGTCGGTGACGGTGCCGCCCTCGACCGCCAGTGCCGGCCGGCGGGCGAACAGGCGCGCAGGCCGCAGGCCGACGGCGAGCACCCACTGCGCCCGCCGCCGGCCCAGCTCCACCCGGGTGGCGTCCCCGGGCAGCCGCGCGCTGTGCGACCCGGCATGGAGCACGGCGGGGCCGTGAACGGTGAACGAAGTCGTCTGCGCCTCGGCCGGCGTGCCGGCCAGGGCCGCGACGCAGAAGATTGCCGGCAGACTCCGCATCACGGCCCCGACCGTAGCTCGCGTGCCGGTTCGACTCAGCGCTCGAGCAGCTCCTTCAAGGCGGCCACCCGCTCGCGCCAATAGGCCTTCATCCGCTCCGCCTCACGGGCATCGGCCAGCCGCTCGTGCTGGAGCGCGGTGGTGCTCTTCGCGTCGCCCTTCGCCTCGAAGAAGACGACCACGCGCGAATCTCCGTCGCCCCAGTCGAAGCGAGCCGACTTGGGCTTGGTCACGGTGCGCTCCCGCAACTCGCCGTCGGGGAGCCAGCGCGCCCGCAGCGACTCGTCGACGAACGCTTCGTAAAGGCGCTCGACCGCCACCGCCACGGTCTTCGAGGCGGTGATCGTGAAACCGTCCGCGTGCTGGCCCACCGCCCGCATCAACCGCGCGCGCTCGTAGCTGACGGTCACGGCCTGTGCGCTCCACCCGTCGATGCCCTGCTCGTCCATCAGCCAGCTCACGATCTCCGGGTGCGGGCGCTCGGATGCGCCCCACTCGTCGAGGAGGTCGAGCCATTCCTCCCATCCCCGCCCGGTCCGCCGGCGAATCGTGTCGTCCGACGTGGTGAGCGTGGGCCCGGCGGTGGCGGGCTGGTCCTCCGCGGCCAGCAGCGATGCACGCGCGGCCGCGTAGCTCTCGCCGGTCTTCTCCATCCGATTGCGCACGAGGCGCTTGAAGGACTTCTGCCTGGTCATGTGGTGCTCCTCTCGCGGCGGCGACCCCGCGACCCACGCTCGCGGCGCCCCGCCGGACAGGGCAGCATCAGACCGGCGTCCCGAGAGCTCGAGCCCCCTTTGCCCCCGCTGGGCCGGCGGCGTGAGCGCCGGAATCGAGGGTTGGGCGCGGAACGGCGCCGACATGAAAGCTACCGGAGCGGGCCGGGCCGGCCGCGTCAGGCGGGCTTGCGCGCGACGACCAGGAGCCGGACCTGGCCGGGCGCGTGCTCGACCTCGTCGAAGGCCACGAACTGGAGCGACATCGCCGAGAGCATCGCCTGCAGCTCCGCCCGCGTGTATCCGCGCACGTAGCTCACCCCGTCGGCCGGGGTGAACGTGGCGAACTCCCCTTCGAGCACGTCGAAGATCAGTGTCGCGCCGGGGTTGAGCTGGCGCTCCACGTTCCGCAGTGCAGCTTCGAAGGAGGGATAGAGGTGCTTCAAGGTGAGCGAGGACAGCACGATGTCGAACCGCTCACCGAGGTCCACGGTCTCGATGTCGTCGTTGACCACATCGATGTCGTCCCGGCCGAACTGCTGCGCGAGATGCTTAGCGTTCGCGGGAGAGATGTCGACGGCCACGTACCTCCTGAAAGGCAGCTCTCGCCGCAGGCATTCGCGCAGCAGGCGGCCGTAGCCGGGTCCGATCTCGAGGATGGCCTTGGCGGGGTCGAAGTCCGCGTAGGACTCGGCCTTCGCGATGAAGGCCTCGCCCGTGATCTCGATCCCCCACGTGGTCCAGATCGCGTCCGGCTGGGCCAGCCGCCAGGTGAGCTGGGCGCGCTCGCGCGGCGGCAGCTCGGCCACGCGGTACTTCCTGTGGAACCGGCGCCGCATGTCCAGGAACTCCTCGATGTCCTCCCGCGTGATGCAGCCCGCCAGCTCGCGCCCGTCGACCACCGGGATTCGGCCCACCCGTTCCGCATCCAGGACGGCGATGGCGGTCGGGATCGGCGCATCGAGGCCCACGCAGACGCCGGGCCGGCACACCTCTCCGACGGTCGGCAGATCGCCCGGGCGGCGCAGGTGGGCGCGCAGGGTTTCCATGAGATCGCGCCGCACGAGCAAGCCCGCGAAGGTCCCGTCCGGAGCCAGCACCGGCAAGGTGCCGAGGTCGCTGCGCTTCATCCGGTCCAGGGCATCGACCAGGGAGTCGCCCGCGGCTGCCACAGATGGCCAATCCGACACCGCCGCCCGCACCGGCACCTCCCCCTCGTCCGGGACTCTGTCGACTTCGGACCGCTGCATCACCCGACCCAAGTATCCCGCTTGCAGGGAGGAACGAGCTTGCTTGCCCTGATCGGACGGCTTTCGAGCACTCGCGTTCAGTGCAGCCGCTAGCGGCGCGTGAACGTCGCTCTTACCTTCGCCGTACCGCGCGCCTCTCGCGAGCGGTAGACACCGGCGACGAGCCGGCGTCCCACCAGCTTGCGCAGCTTGCCGCGCCGCGAGCGAGCGCGGATCCGCAGGATCAGTGCACCATCGCGCGTTTGTCGGCATGAAATGAGCAGAGGCTGCGACCGGCGGCGCGAGGGACCACGTCGCGAGGGCCGCACCGTGAAGCGAGCCGTCTTCGAGGCTCGGTTGACTTGCACATCGACGCGGGCCGCCCGCCGGCGGCAGCCGGAGGC
>DASRIA010000036.1:0-61636 GCA_035650255.1 Solirubrobacterales bacterium | reverse complement strand
CGCGGCTGCCAGATCAGCGAGCGCTGGACCTGCGCGCCCATCTCCACGCGCTTGAACGGGTAGATGCGCACGTGCGGCGCGATGGTCGCCTGCTCGCCGATCGAGCACTCATCCCCCACCACCGCTCCCTCGGATACCGACGCGTGCGCGCGGATCTCGCAGTTCTTGCCGATCAGCGCGCCGCGCACCTGGGTGCGCGGGCCGAGATACGTGTTGGCGTCGACGACCGTGAACTCGGTCTCGCAGAACTCCTTCACGATCACGTTGTTGCCCAGCACCGTGTAGCGGCCGATCGAGGCAGACTGGTCGATCGCGCAGTAGTTCCCGATCACCGCGGGCCCTTCGATCTGCTCCACCTGCTCGACCAGCGTGCCTTCCCCGACCCACACGTTCTCGCGCAACCGCACGCCGGGCAGCTCGACCGACACGCGGCCGTCGAGCGCGTCGCGGTTGCCCTCCTGGTACTGGATCAGGTTCCCGATGTCCTGCCAGTAGCCGTCCGCGACGAACCCGTACATGGGCGCACCGTCGGCGAGCAGCTTGGGGAACAGCTCCTTGGAGAAGTCGTACGGGACGTCGTCCGGGACGTGCCGCAGGACCTCCGGCTCGAGCACGTAGATGCCCGTGTTGATGGTGTCGGAGAACACCTCGCCCCAGGTGGGCTTCTCGAGGAACCGCTCGATGCGCCCGTCTTCGGCCGTGATCACGACCCCGAACTCGAGCGGGTCCGGCACGCGCTTGAGGGCGAGCGTCGCGACCGAGCCCTTGTAGCGGTGGAACTCGATCAGCGAGGTGAGGTCCATGTCCGTGAGCGCATCCCCGCTGACGACGAGGAAGGTGTCGTCGAGATACGGCTCGACGAGCTTCACGCTGCCGGCGGTGCCGGCCGGGACCTCCTCGACCGAGTAGTCGAGCTCGATGCCGAGGTGCGAGCCCTCGCCGAAGTAGCCCCGGATCACCTGTGGCATGTACGCGAGCGTCGCGACGCCCGTGGTGATCCCGTGTCGCCTTACGAGCTCGAGAATGTGCTCCATGCAGGGCTTTCCCCCGATGGGCACCATGGGCTTGGGCTGGTTGGAGGTGACGGGGCGCAGGCGAGTTCCCTCTCCCCCGGCCATGACGACGGCCTTCACATCGTTGATCTTCCCATCAAGCGTTCAAAGAGGTGTTCTGAGACTCACAAACGCGGTGCGGCGCTGGATCGGCCACCACGGGCGAAGGTCCTGAACTTTGGCGTCTCCGTACCGACAGGTGTTACGCGGGCGCCAAGGTTCGGGCGTGTGACGAAGGCTCAGGCGGGCTTGCGGGCGCGCAGCTCGCGCATCGCGTCGATGCCGTACTGCACCGTCGCCGCGATCGACCCGGCGAGGCCGATGTAGAGGAAGGCCTCGTCGATGCCGTCCCAGCCGAACAGGGCCGCGCCCACCGCGCTCATCGTCGGCCAGACCGCGATCCGCCCGATCCAGTTGATGTGCAGGTCGAGGCCTGCGCGCAGCGCCAGCAGGACCGCCACCAGCATGAACAGCTCGCGCGCCACGAGCAGGGCAAGCGCCCACCGCGGCAGCAGCTCGAAGTGCCACACGACCACGACACCGGCGATCACCACGAGCCGGTCGATCAGCGGGTCCATCAGCGCCCCCAGCCGGCTGTACTGGCCGGTGAGGCGCGCGGCGATCCCGTCCAGATAGTCGGAGGTCGCGGCGAGCACGTAACAAGTGGTCGAGAGCGGCTCGCGCCCGTCGTCGGAGGACAGCGCGACCGCCACGAACACGCCGAGCAGCGCGATCCGCAGGTAGCCGATCGCGTTCGGGATCGTGAACGGCCGCAGCGGCGCGCCGGCGCGGGTCTGCGGAGGTTCGGGGCCCCCGCGCCGGAGCCCGAAGAGCCGGCCCACGCCGATGCGGCCCTCCTCCGGCATCAGGGCAGCTCGTCGAACAGGGCGCGCAGCGCCTGCGCGGCGCCCTCGATGGGCACGGACCGCTGCTCGAGGCCGCGCCGCACCTGCACCTCCAGCTCACCTGCTTCGAGGCTGCGCTTGCCCGCGACGACTCGCAGGGGACAGCCGAGCAGCTCCGCCTCCACGAACTTCTCGCCCGGCCGCATGTCGCGGTCGTCGTACAGCACCTCCAGCCCCGCGGACTGCAGCTCTTCGTAGAGTCGATCTGCCAGCTCCCGTTCCTCGGTGCCCTCCTTGCCGAGCGCCACCAGGTGGATGCCCCACGGCGCGATTGCCCGCGGCCACGAGATGCCGTGCTCGTCGGCGTACTGCTCGATCGCGGCGGCTGCGATCCGCGCCGGACCGATTCCGTAGCTCCCCATCACGATCGGGCGCTCCTGGCCCTCCTCGTCGAGGAACGTCGCGCCGAGCGCCTCCGAGTAGCGCGTGCCGAGCTTGAAGATGTTCCCGACCTCGATCGCCGGCTCGATTCGGATCGTCCCGCCGTTCGGGCAGCGGTCGCCGGCCTCCACCATGCGGATGTCCGCAAAGCGCGCCTCGAAGTCGCGTCCCGGTTGCACGCCACGCAGGTGGTAGCCGCTCTCGTTCGCGCCCGCCACGTAGACGCCGTCATGCAGAGTCTCATCGGCGATCACGTCTAGATCCACTTCCACTGGACCGATGAACCCCGGGTCGGCCCCGAAGGAAGAGCGGATCTCGTCCTCGGTGGCCGGACGCGTGTCCGCGCCGAGGGCGTTCGCGAGTTTGATCGGATTCACGCGATCGTCGCCGCGCACCATCGCGAGCAGAAGCGTGCCGTCCTCCTTCACCACGGGCACCGACTTCAGTAGCGTTGCGCCCTCCACGCCGAGCAGTTTCGACACTTCCTCGATCGTGCGGGCGTCCGGAGTCTCCACGCGCTCGGGCGCGGGCAGGGGGTCCGGGAACTGCGGGGCCGGCGGCGTGCCCGTCGCGACCTCGACGTTCGCGGCGTAGCCTGCGTCCGACAGCGCGACCTCGTTCTCGCCCGCAGGGCACGGGGCCATGTACTCGTGTGCGCCGACTCCGCCCATCATGCCCACGTCCGACTCGACCTTGTACCAGCGCAGGCCACAGCGGTCGAAGATGCGGTCGTACGCTTCCGCGTGCTTCTCGTACGAGACGTCCAGGCCCGCCAGGTCGCGGTCGAAGCTGTAGGAGTCCTTCATCACGAATTCCCGCGTGCGCAGCACCCCGGCGCGGGGGCGCTGCTCGTCACGCTCCTTCGTCTGCACGTGGTAGAGGATCAGCGGCAGGTCGCGATAGGAGCGCACGTCACGGCTGACATGGAACGTGATGCTCTCCTCGTGCGTCATCGCCAGCACGAGCGGCCGGCTGTTGCGGTCCTCGAGCTTGAAGAGCTCCGGGATCGCACTGCGGCCCGTCAGGTCCCACAGCTCGCGCGGATGCAGGACAGGCATCGACATCTCCCCCGCGCCGATCCGGTCCATCTCCTCGCGCAGGATCTGCTCGATCCGGCTGTGCACCCGCCAGCCGGCGGGGAGGTACGTCCAGAGGCCCGCGCCCAGCTGGCGGATCAGGCCGGCCCGCACCATCAGCACGTGCGAGATCGCCTCCGCGTCGGCGGGAGGATCCTTCAACGTCGGCAGGAAATAGCTGGAAAGACGGGTCATCGGGGCGGGGGCCCGCAACTCTATCGGCGGTGACCGCTGCCGCGGTCTGTACGGTATGCAGGCGCTTTGGCCCCGTGGAGCCCGTGTTGCGACGTGCCGGGCAGGCGTGTGCGCACCCGGGCGCGGGCGCGACCTTTGGCCCCGCCGTCTGTTCGAGATCTTGTGCTGCCCCGGATCCTGCACCTGACATCCACTCGGAGCAAGCTGGTCTTGCTGTGCGCCGCCCTCGTGGCGGCGCCGCTCGCGCTGCCCGGCCCCGCTGCCGGCGAGGTGCCCTCCGCGGACGCCCTGTACTCCAACGGGCCCTCGGGCCGCTACGTGCTGGACGGCACCTGGTACCGCCGCACCGATCCGCGCGACCGGGGCATCCAGTCCGGCTTCCAGCGCGCCCGGGCACTGGCCGGGTGGCAGGCGGTCACGATCCCCGATGCCGCCAACGCGGGGGACGTGTCCGAGCGCAGCTACCTGGGCGGCGTGCACTGGTACCGCAAGGACTTCGAGGCCCCTGCCGGTGCGGTCACGAACTGGATGCTGCGCTTCGAGTCCGTCAACTACCGCGCCACCGTGTGGCTCAACGGACGTCGCCTGGGCCGCCACACGGGCGGCTACCTGCCGTTCGAGCTCGAGGCCAGAGGCGTGCGCAAGGGCACGAATCGCCTCGTGGTGCGCGTCGACAGCCGCCGCACGGAGGCCGCCATCCCGCCGCTCGGCGTGCGCGACGGCGGCAAGTACGTCGGTGGCTGGTGGAACTACGCGGGCATCCTGCGCGAGGTCTACCTGCGGCGCGTCGACACCTTCGACTTCGTGAACGTGCACGCGCGGCCGCGCCTCGACTGCCCGACCTGCGACGCGCGCATCTACGTCCGGGCGATCGTCGCGAACATGGAGCGGGTGCCGGCCCGCGCCGAGGTCTCCGCCACCGTGGGCGGCAAGCGCATCCGCTTCCCGGTGACCACGATCCGCGCCCGCGGCTTCAATCTGTTCCGCGGCAGCGCGGGCATCCCCTCGCCGCGGCTGTGGAGCCCCGAGGACCCGCACCTGTACACCGTGGAGCTGACCGTGTCGCTGGACGGGCAGGTGGTGCAGCGCTACACGCAGCGCACCGGCATCCGCAGCATCGAGCGCGACGAGAACGGGCGCATGCTCCTGAACGGGCGCCACCTCACGCTCCGCGGCGCGAGCCTGCACGAGGAGGACCCGGTGCGCGGCGCGGCGCTGCGCCCCGACGACATCCGCGCAAACTTCACCCTGCTGCGCGAGCTGGGCGCCAACATGACGCGCTCGCACTACCCGATGCACCCGCTCGCGCTCGAGCTCGCGGATCGCTACGGCATCGTCGTCTGGTCCGAGGTGCCCGTCTACCAGATGCGCGACCAGCTCTTCCGCAAAGCCGCCGTGCGCAGGCGCGCGGTGCAGCAGGTCCGCGACATGGTGAATCGCGACCGCAGCCATCCGTCGGTGATCGTGTGGAGCCTCGGGAACGAGAACACGTCCAAGCCGGGCGTCGGCTTCACGCGCTACGTCACGACAGCGGCGCGGCTTGCGAAGCGGCTCGACCCGACGCGCCTGGTGGGGCTTGCCTTCCCCGGGTACCCGACGGTCGGCAAGCAGAGCCTGTACACGAAGCTGGATGCACTGGGCATCAACGACTACTTCGGCTGGTACGACGGCCCGCTCGGCTCGATCGCGGACCGCGCCGGGCTCGCGCCCTACCTGCAGCGACTGCACGACGACTATCCGCGCCAGGCGCTGTTCGTGACCGAGTTCGGCGCGGAGGCGAACCGCTCCGGCCTGCCCACCGAGAAGGGCACGTTCGAGTTCCAGCGCGACTTCCTCGGTTTCCACCTCGACGTGATCGGGAAGATGGACTTCCTCAATGGCGCGCTCGTCTGGATCCTGCGGGACTTCCGGGTGAAACCCGGGTATGACGGCGGGAACCCGCAGCCACGGCCTCCGTACAACACCAAGGGCCTGGTGGACGACACGGGAGCGCGGAAGCCTGCATTCGACGCCGTGAGGCGGCTTTTCCGTAATGACCCATAGCTAGGCTTGGAGAGGTCCGCCAGTCCCCCGTTTGGCGCAGGCCTGACTGCGCCGCCCTCGAACACCGCAACCTCGTGCAGCTCAGTGCGTTCCAGCATTGGGTCGCGTTGACGCCGAGTCACAGCAGGGAGTTGAGTCACATCACAAACAGCCCGCACAGCAATCGATTGCGCCTATTTGCCCTGACGGCCTGCGCCGCGGCCTGCCTGGTCGCCGTCCTGGCCTCCCCTGCCGCCGCGAGCAAGTCGCAG
The DNA here is from genome assembly GCA_035650255.1 of Solirubrobacterales bacterium. Lineage (GTDB taxonomy): Bacteria > Actinomycetota > Thermoleophilia > Solirubrobacterales > JBBDJG01 > DASRIA01. The sequence goes on along the minus strand of DASRIA010000036.1, from coordinate 55,733 downwards.
TGGGCCATGTTCGAGGACCACGTGCTGCTGGTGCGCTCCGGCCCGGCGGTCCGTGAGCAGACGCTGAACGAGATCCGCGCGCTCGGCGCCGACACGCTGCGCATCGAGGTGAAGTGGAGTGAGGTGGCGCCCAGCCCCTCCGCCAAGACCAAGCCGGCGTTCGACGCAACCGATCCGGCCGCATACCCCGGCTTCCAGCCCTACGACGACCTCGTCGCGCAGGCGAACGCGCGGGGCGTGCGGATCATGATCACCCTGGCCCCCGACGCCCCGGCCTGGGCAACAGCGGGCGGACGTGGCGGCAACTACAAGGTCGACTCGAACGACTTCGCGGAGTTCGCCCGCGCGGTCGGACGGCGCTATTCCGGCGTGTTCGGCGGCCTGCCGGCGGTGAAGTACTTCTCGATCTGGAACGAGCCCAACCACATCTTCTTCCTCAAGCCACGTTCCCAGTCGCCCCGCGTGTACCGGCGCCTGGTCGAGCGCGGCGTCCCCGCGCTGCGCGCCACGGCCGCCGCGGGCTCACGGATCTTCGTGGGCGAGCTGGCGCCCGTCGGTACCGCCACCAAGGTGCTCGGCCCGAAGCGCTTCATCCAGGGCTGGTTGTGCCTGGACAAGCGCTTCAAGCGCCTGCGCGGCCGCGCCGCGCGCAAGGCCGGGTGCAACGGCTTCAAGCGCGTCAGCGCGAACGGCTTCGCCCATCACCCGTACGGCCCCACCGGCTCCGTCCCCGCACGGCGCGACATCATCAACATCTCGGTGATCCGCCGCCTTGCCGCCGTGCTCGACAAGGCCGCCCGGGCCGGGCGCATCACGCGTGGCCTGGGGATCTACAACACGGAATTCGGCTTCCAGACCAACCCGCCGGACCCGTTCATCTCGACGTCGACCGGGCGCCAGGCGGAGCTGCTGAACGAGAAGGAGGAGTACTCCTACCGCTACTCGCGGGTGAAGAGCTACTCGCAGTACCTGCTGCACGACGATCCGGCGCGGCCCGGTCCCTCGGCGCTCAAGTGGGCCGGCTTCCAGACCGGCCTGAAGACCGCCGCGGGCTCCGTGAAGCCCTCATATGACGCCTACAGGCTGCCGATAGTCGTGAAGAAACGTGGCAAGGGCGTGCTGATCTGGGGCCGTGTGCGGCCCGGCAGCGGCACGCGGTTCGCGCAGCTACAGCGCAAGCAGGGAGGCTCATTCGTGAACGACGGATCCCCGATCTCCACGAATTCCGGCGGTTACTTCACCGCCAAGCGCTCCGCTCGGGCGAGCTACCGGTTCATCGGGTTCGCCGTGCAGGGCGGCGCCCAGCTCGGCACCAGCAGGACAGCAAAGGCGAGGTGATCATGAAGCCGGCAGTCCGAAGTCTGCAACTCGCAGTCGTGATCGTCGCTGCGGCGGCGCTGCTCTACACCCCGGCCGCACAGGCCAGCCGGTCGCAGTGGTCGGTGTTCGAGGACCACACCGCGCTCGTGAAGTCCGGTGATGAGGTGCGTGCGAAGACGCTCGAGGAGATCAAGAACGACCTCGGGGCCGACACGCTGCGCATCGAGGTGAAGTGGAGCGAGGTCGCACCGGAGCCGGGCGCCAAAGCGAAGCCGGACTTCAACGCGGCCGATCCCCTTGCGTATGCATCGGGCCCCGCCGCCTTCCCGGGCTGGTACCCGTACGACGACCTCGTGCGCCGCGCGACCAACATGGGCTTCGGGATCATCCTGACGATCACCGGCGACGCGCCGCGTTGGGCGACCGCCGGCGGCCTCGGCAACACGTTCGAGACCGCCAACCGGCGGGTGATCGCCGCCGAGTACGGCCAGTTCGCAGCCGCCGTGGCAAAGCGCTACTCGGGCGACCTTCCCGACCTCCCGCCCGTGAAGTACTTCTCGATCTGGAACGAGCCCAACCACCGCAACTTCATCAAGCCCACCAAGGAGGCGCCCAAGATCTATCGCGACCTCGTGAACGCGGCGATCCCCCAGATCCGCTCCAACGCGGTGCCGGACGCGAAGATCCTGGTGGGCGAGCTGGCGCCCGTCGGCCGCGCTCCGAAGGCGATGGGCCCGACCGAGTTCTTCCGCAAGTGGCTGTGCCTGAACAAGCGGTTCAAGCGCACGTCGAGCGGGGCCGGCTGCCGCAGCTTCAAGAAGATCGCCGCGCAAGGCTTTGCGCACCACCCGTACGGCCCCACCGAGCGGGTCCCGAAGACCCGGGACGTGATCAACATGCTCGCGATCCGCTCGCTCGGCAAGTACCTCGACCAGGCCGCGCGCGCGGGCCGGATCACCGCCAGGCTGCCGATCTACAACACGGAGTTCGGCCTGCAGAGCAACCCGCCGGACCGCCTCGTGAGCACGAGCCTCGCGAAGCACGCGGCTCTGATCAACGAGAAGGAGGAGTACGCGTTCCGCTACTCGCGCCTGAAGAGCCACTCGCAGTACCTGCTGTTCGACGACCCACCGCGCCCAGGCTCGCTGTCCACCAAGTGGTCCGGGTTCCAGACTGGTCTGAGGTTCGCGGACAAGCGCCGCAAGAGCGCTTACAACGCGTACCGCTTCCCGATCGTCGTGAAGCAGCGCGGCCGCGGCGTGTCGATCTGGGGCCGGGTGCGCCCCGGCTCCGGCATCCGGTCCGTCCAGCTGCAAAAGGGCGGTCAGAACTCCGGCCCGAAGGTAAAGACGAATTCGCTGGGGTACTTCGGGGTCAACCGACCTGCTTCAGGCAGCTATCGCTTCCGCGCGTATGACAAGAACGGCGTTCTGCTCGGCACGAGCCGGACGGCCAAGCCGATCAAGGGATAGCGGCATGAGGACCCTCGGCCTGCTCGTGGTGGTGGCTGCGTCGGTCCTCCTCCTCCCTGCTCCGGCCTCGGCATCGCGGTCGATGTGGTCGGTGTTCGAGGACCACAACGCACTCGTCCGCACGACCCCGGCCAAGCGCCAGCAGGCGCTCGAGCAGATCCGGCTCCACATGGGCGCGGACACGCTGCGAATCGAGATCAAGTGGAACGAGGTCGCTCCGCTGCCTTCGCGACGGTCTAAGCCGGCCTTCGACGCCACGAATCCGGCGGCGTACCCCGGGTTCTTCCCCTATGACGACCTGATCCTGCGGGCGCGGTCGCTGGGGATGCGAATCATCGTCACGATCACCGGCGACGCCCCGCGCTGGGCCACGGCCGGCGGCCGCGGGCGGAGCTTCGCCACCGCGAACTACAAGGTCAACTCCGGCGAGTACTCGCGCTTCGCCGGCGCCGTGGCGCGGCGCTACTCGGGGCGCTTCGGCGGCCTGCCGGCCGTGCACTACTTCACGGTGTGGAACGAGCCCAACCACCGGAACTTCCTCAAGCCCACCTCACAGGCGCCGCGGATCTACCGCAACCTGGTGGACGCTGCCCTCCCGGCGATCAAGCGCAACGGGCCCAGCGGCGTGCGGATCTTCGTGGGCGAGCTGGCGCCCGTCGGGCGCGCGCCGATCGCGATGGGACCGAAGGAGTTCCTGCGCAAGTGGCTGTGCCTCAACCGGCGCCTGCGGCGCACGAGCAGCGGCAGCGGCTGCCGGCGTTTCAAGCGCATCGACGCGCACGGCTTCGCACACCATCCCTATGGCCCGACGGAACGCGTGCCGCGCAAGCGCGACGTGATCAACATGCTCGCGATCCGGACGCTCGCGACCTATCTGGACCGCGCCCGCCGGGCGAAGCGCTTCACCCGCAAGCTGAACATCTACAACACGGAGTTCGGCCTGCAGAGCAACCCGCCGGACCGCCTGGTCAGCACCAGCCTCTCCCGCCAGGCTGCGCTGATCAACGAGAAGGAGGAGTACGCGTACCGCTACTCGCGCCTCAAGAGCCACTCCCAGTACCTCTTGTACGACGACCCCGCGCGGCCCGGATCGCTGCGGACGAAATGGTCCGGCTTCCAGACGGGGCTGCGGTTCGCCAACGGCCGCCAGAAGACCTCCTACAACGCGTATCGCTTCCCCATCGTGGTGAAGAGGCGCGGCCGCGGCGTGTACGTCTGGGGCCGCGTGCGACCCGGCGTGGGACCGCGGTACGTGCGCGTCCAGCGCAAGGGTGGCAGCCTGGGCCCGCGGATCAAGACCGACCCGCGCGGCTACTTCGGCGTGCGCCGCCGCATCTCGGGCCGCTACCGCTTCCGCGCCTACAACGCGCAGGGAGCCGTGCTCGGCACGAGCCGCACCGCGCGGCCGTGAGCGCTCGCCGCCTCGCCGCGGCGGCTCTCGGCGCGGCGGTGATCCTGGGCGGCTGCGGCGGGGACGACTCCGGCTCCCCGGCGGCGAGATCTCAGCTGTCGGTGTTCGAGGACCACGACGCGCTTGTCCGGGAGGGGCCCGTCAGGCGCCAGGAGACTCTTGCCGAGCTGCGCGGGCTGGGCGTCGACACGCTGCGCGTGGGGATCAAGTGGAACGAAGTTGCGCCCCGCCCGGGCTCGTACTCGGGATGGAGCGATTACGACGACCTCCTGCGGCGGGCGCAGGACATGGACTTCCGCGTGATCGCCTATCTCGCACCCGAGGCGCCGCGCTGGGCGACCGCCGCCAAGGCCCGCGTGACCTCCGAGAACGTCAACACGCGACCCGACCCCGATGCCTTCGGCGACTTCGCGGAGGCGGTCGCGCGCCGCTACACCGGTCGCGTCGAGTGGTTCTCGATCTGGAACGAACCGAATCACGTGCTGTTCCTGAAGCCGCAGCGCGAGGCTCCGCGCATCTACCGGGAGCTCGTCGCCGCGGCGCTGCCGCGCATCCGCGAGCACGCGCCGGACGCGAAGGTGCTGGTCGGCGAGACCGCCCCCGTGGGCAAGCCGGGCACGACGATCGGGCCGGCCGAGTTCATGCGCCGCTGGCTGTGCCTCGACGAGGACTTCGAGCGCGCCCTCGTCGACCGCACCTGTGCGTCGTTCACGCGGTTGGACGTGGACGGCTTCGCCCACCACCCGTATGGGCCGACGCAGCGCGTGCCGGCCAAGCAGGACATCATCAGCCTGCTCGCGATCCGCCGCCTGGGGCGCTACCTGGACCGCGCCGCGCGCGCCGGCCGCATGCCGCTCGACCTGCCGATCTACAACACGGAGTTCGGGCTGCAGAGCAACCCGCCCGACCCGACTGTCAGCACGACGCCGGCACGCCAGGCCGCCCTGATCAACGAGAAGGAGGAGCTCTCGTACCGCTACCCGCGCCTGCGCAGCTATTCGCAGTACCTGATGTACGACGACCCGCCGCGCGAGGGGGTCGACGAGGGAGTGGTCTGGTCGGGATTCCAGACCGGGCTGCGCTTCACGGACGGGCGGCGCAAGCCTGCGTGGGAGGCATTCCGCCTGCCGATCGTGGTGCACACTCGCGGGCCGGGCCGGGCCCTGGTGTGGGGCCGCGTGCGCCCCGGCGAGGGCAGGCGCACCGTGCGGTTGGAGGCGCGCCGCGGGGGCGATTGGAGGCAGGTGGCCGAGCTGGAGACGGATGACGCGGGGTACTTCGAGACCCGCCTGCGGCGCGCGCCGCGTTACCGCTACCGCGCGTACGCGGGCGACCGCTCGCTCGGCACCAGCCGCGCGGCGGCGCCGATCGACTGACCGAGCATCTCGCTGAAGCATTTTGGGGGTGATAGCCCCCAAAATGCTGCACTCGTCAGGTCTGGGCGCGGTTGAAGCGCCGGCCCGCGACCGGCTCGGGCTCCGGCTCGGCGGTCGGGTCGTTGGCGTTCACCTGCGCCGCAGCCTGCTCCATGGCCGCGATGCGCTCCGGCGTCAGCTCCCCGGCGTTCTCGCGCTCGATCTGCTCGAGCCAGTCCGCCGCCTCGGCCGCCTTGCGCGCGTCCGCCTCCACCCCGCCCTGCGCGAGCGACTTGTCGATCTCGGCGAACAGCTCGTCGACCAGCTGGTCCTGCGCGACCTTACGCAGCGGCTTGCCGTGAGCGAAGATCATCCCCTCGTTCTTGGCGCCGGTGATGCCGAAGTCCGCGTGCGAGGCCTCACCGATCCCATTCACCGCGCAGCCCAGCACCGCCACTTCGATCGGCTGCGGGTAGCGCTCCAGGCGCCGCTCGATCTCCGCCACCACGGTGTCCATGTCGAACTGCAGGCGGCCGCACGTGGGGCAGGCGATCAGTACCGGTCCGCGTTCGCGAAGCTGGAGGGCCTTCAGGATCTCCCACGCGACCTTGACCTCCTCCTCGGCCTGGAACGTCGAGAGCGAGATCCGGATCGTGTCCCCCACTCCCTCTGCCAGCAGCGTGCCGAGCCCGACGGCCGACTTGAGCGAGCCGGACCACTTCGTTCCGCTCTCCGTCACTCCCAGGTGCAGCGGATAGTCGATGCGGCCCGCGAGCAGCCGGTTGGCCGCGATCGTGTTCGGCACGCTCGTGGACTTCACCGACACCTTGAAGTTCTCGAAGTCGAGGTCTTCCATCATCTCCACGAACTCGACTGCGGCGCGCACGAGAGCCTCGACCGGTTCCTCCCGCTCGAGGTCGTGCAGGTGCTTCGGCAGGGAGCCGGAGTTGACGCCGATGCGCATCGGCGTGGCCGCCGCGGTGGCGCGGCGCGCGACCTCGGCCACCTTCTCGCGCCCGCCGATGTTGCCCGGGTTGAGGCGGATGCAGTGCGCCCCGGCGTCGATCGCTTTCAGCGCCAGCGTATGGTTGAAGTGGATGTCGGCGATCACCGGCACAGGCGATTTGGCCACGATGGTCTCGAGCGCGACCACGTCCTTGTCGCGCGGGACCGCGACGCGGACGAGCTCGCACCCCGCTTCCACCATGCGGCCGATCTGCGCGAGCGTCGCATCCAGGTCGCTCGTGTCGGTCTTGGTCATCGACTGCACGACGACGGGCGCTCCGCCGCCGACCGGGACTCCGCCGACCCATATCTGGCGCTTGGAGGGCACGTAGCCATGTTATCGGCGGCCACCGGGCTCCCGGCCGTGTGTGACATGGGGCACGAAGCCGTCGGTCACGCCCTTGAGCGGGCAGAACGATCATGAAACCGTACGCGAGGAGGACGCGATGACGACCACGCAGGCGACCGGCCAAAGCGCCGGGTCGCATCCATTCACGACCGCGCTCGCTGCCCGCGACGTCGATGCCCTGATGGGCACGGTGGCCGCTGACCCCGTTCTCTATTCCGCCGTCTCCGGGCCGCCGTTCCGCGGCCGGGAGATGCTCCGGGACCTCTATGCCAGCGTGTTCGACACGTTCGACGAGCTGCGCATCACCGACGAGCTCCACGACGGCCGCACGCACGTGTTGTTCTGGGAGGGCAGCATCGGCGGCCGGTATGTGGCAGGGGCCGACCGCCTGCGCACCGATGGAGAGGGCATGGTCGAGGAGATCACCATCGTCGGGCGGCCCATGACAGGCCTCTCGATGTTCATCACGGGAATCGGCTTCCACCTCGCCCGCCGCCGTCGAGGAATCGTGGTTGCGCGCGCCCTGCAGGTCGCAGCTCGCCCCCTCGCGCCGATGTTCGCTCTGATCGACCGGCTCGCCGGCTGGGCCTTGCGGCGGTAGTGATCACGCGTCACCTGCGCGCGATCGGAGCGCTGCCGGGACTCGTCATCGCCGGCATACCGGCGATCGTCCTGGCGCTGACCGACTTCGAGGTCGGATGGGGTCTCGACGGCCCCCTCCGTGCGCTGCCCGTCGTGGCGGGAGCGGCGCTGGCCGGAGCCGGCCTGACCCTCATGTACCGCACGATCTCTCTGTTCGCACGCGAAGGAGGAGGGACGCTGGCGCCGTGGGACCCGACGCGGAAACTCGTCGTGCGCGGCCCCTACCGCTACGTGCGCAATCCGATGATCGTGGGTGTGCTGTGCGTCGTGATGGGCGAGGCCGTCGCGTTCGGCTCCCCCGCGCTGGCCCTGTGGGCGGCCCTGTTCTTCACCATGAACGCGGTCTGGTTCCCGCTGGTCGAGGAGCCGGGTCTCGTGCGGCGCTTCGGCGAGCAGTACGACGACTACCGGCGGCACGTGCCGCGCTGGCTGCCCCGCTCCACTCCCTGGACGCCCGGCTCGTAGAAGCGCTTGGGGCAGAATGCCCCCGTGGAGAACTTCGAGGTCTTTCTCGCGGTCCTGTTCGTCTCCGTCGCCGGCCTGAACGTCCTGGCGCGGTGGCTCTCGATCCCGTACCCGATTCCCCTCGTGATCGGGGGACTGGCCCTCGGGCTGCTGCCGGGCATGCCCGAGATCGAGCTGGAGCCCGACCTCGTGCTGCTCATCTTCCTGCCACCCCTGCTGTACGCCGCCGCCTTCTTCTCCGACCTGCGGGCGCTGCGCGCGGACGTGCGCGCGATCTCGATGCTCTCGATCGGCCTCGTGCTGGCCACGATGGGCATCGTTGCGGTCCTGGGTCACGAGGTGATCGACCTCTCGTGGCCGATGGCCTTCGCGCTGGGAGCGATCGTCTCGCCCACGGACCCGGTCGCGGCGACGGCGATCATGCGCCGGCTGGGTGCGCCACGGCGGCTGGTGAACGTGATCGAGGGCGAGAGCCTGGTCAACGACGCGACGGCGCTGGTCGCCTACCGCGTCGCGGTCGCCGCTGCGGTGGGCGGCAGCTTCTCCGCGGTCGACGCCGGGCTCGAGTTCGTCGGGGCGGCAGCCGGCGGGATCGCGATCGGGCTGGTGGTGGGATTCGTCGTCGGCGAGATCCGGCGGCGCGTCGCGGACACACCCACATCGCTGACGATCTCGCTCCTGACCGCCTACGCCGCATTCATCCCGGCGGACGAGCTGGGCCTGTCCGGGGTCCTCGCGGCCGTGACGACCGGCATCTATCTCGGCTGGAAGGCCCCCGAGATCGTCTCGCCCCAGACGCGCCTGCAGGGATTCGCCGTCTGGGAGATCCTCGTATTCCTGCTCAATGCCACGCTCTTCATCCTCATCGGCCTCCAGCTGCCGGTGATCGTCGAGAACCTCGACGGCCGCACCGCCGGCGAGTTGATCGGCTACTCCGCCCTGGTGTGCGCGGCAGTGATCGGAGCCAGGTTTGCGTGGCTCTTCACGATGCCCTACGTGATCCGGGCGCTGGACCGCCGGCCACAGCAGCGTGGGCGCCGCGTCGGGTGGCGCGACCGGGTCGTCGGGTCATGGTCCGGCATGCGCGGCGCGGTCTCGCTCGCGGCCGCCCTCGCGCTGCCGTTCGAAACGGATGCCGGAGCGCCGCTGCCGGATCGCGATCTGGTGATCTTCATCACCTTCATGGTGATCCTGGTGACGCTCGTCGGGCAGGGACTGACGCTGCCCGCCCTGGTCCGGATGCTGGGAGTGCGGGAGGACGGCGCCGAAGAGGAGGCCGAGGAATTGCGCGCCCGGCTCGTTGCGTCGCAGGCCGCGCTGGACCGGCTGGACGAGCTGGCGATCGAGGAGTGGACGCGTGACGACACGATCGAGCGCATGCGGGGGCTGTACCGGTTCAGGCAGCGGCGGTTCAAGGTCCGCGCCGGCAAGATGGACGACGACGACGGCATCGAAGAGCGGTCGCTCTCCTACCAGCAGTTGTCGCGCGAGCTGTACACGGTGCAGCGGCGCGCTCTGCTCGATCTGCGCAACAACGGCACGATCAGCAACGACGTGATGCACAGGATCGAGCGCGAGCTGGACCTGGAGGAGTCGCGGCTCGAGATCTGACCCCCGGCTAACGGCGGAGGTCCACCACCAGGGGGGTGCCCATCTCGAACCACCCGCTGTGCAGTTCCCTGATCTTTGCGCTGGTCGGGCGGCCCTTGCGCCACATCATGCACTCCATGTAGTCGAATGCGTTGACGGTGTCGCAATACGCCGCCCTGGCCTCCTCCGCCTCGTCCGGGCGAAGCTCGCGCGCGACGGCGTCGACGGTCGCGCCGGGCATCCGGAGCCGCACGTGCGGATTCGCGCGCGCGTTCTTGAGCCAGGCGGTCGGGCGAATGGAGACCAGGTACGCGCGGTCTCCCCTGCGGATCGCCCGCACGCACTTGCGCCGTGTCTTGCCCGTCCTGCGCCCCGTCGTCGTGAGGATCGCGAATCCCCGTGGTGGCCGGATCGTGAAGTGCGGCAGCATCAGCGCGCTCAACACCCGTCCCCCGGTCGACGTCCGCAGGAACGGGTTCCGACTGCGCTCGGCAACGTACATTCCGCTCATGGCATCGCCGGGATTGGTGGCCTGCTCATTAATAGTCCGAATCATACCATCGGAACCGGACTTTCAAACCTCACCGATGAGATTTCCGGCGGCCGGCGTTGTACGTCGTGAAACCCGACCAAGGAGACGTGATGGCAAGACTGATCTGCGACATCTCGGTGTCACTCGACGGCTTCGTCGCCGGGCCCAACCCGAGCCTCGAACACCCGCTGGGCGAGGGCGGCGAGCAGCTGCACGAGTGGGCGCTGGGGACGAAGGCATGGCGCGAGCGCCACGGCCTGTCCGGCGGCGACACCGGGCCCGACTCCGACCTGGCAGAGGAGTCGCTGCACGACGTCGGCGCCACCGTGATGGGCCGGCGGATGTTCAGCGGCGGCGAGGGCCGCTGGGAGGACGATCCCAACGCAGACGCCTGGTGGGGCGACGACCCTCCGTTCCGGCATCCCGTCTTCGTCCTCACGCACCATCCGCGGGAGCCGGTGGTCAAGCAGGGCGGGACCACCTTCATGTTCGTCACCGACGGCATCGAGTCGGCGTACGAGCAGGCTCGTGAGGCCGCCGCAGGGAAGGACGTCGCGGTAGGCGGTGGCGCGAGCGTGATCCAGCAGTCTCTGAAGGCGGGCCTGCTCGACCAGCTGCAGATGCATGTGGTGCCGGTGCTGCTGGGGGGAGGCGTGCGCCTGCTCGACAACCTCGGCCCCGACGTGCGCCTGGAGAGCACGCGCGTGATCGAGTCACCCGCGGCCACGCACCTGCGGTACCGCGTCGTGAAGTGAGGCCGCCGCCGGTTCCGCCCGGCTCAGGCGTACATCGCCTCGATCAGCGAACCGTACTTCTGGGCGATCGGCTTGCGCTTCAGCTTCATCGTCGGCGTGAGCTCGTCTCCGCCCGGGAGCCAGTCCGTGCCGAGCACCGTGAACTTCTTGATGCCCTCGACCTGGGAGACCTGGGAGTTGACGTCGTCCACGCCCTTCTGGATCTCCGCGCGCACAGCGTCGTTCTGCGCCAGCGACTCGAGCGAGGTGTCCTCGATCCCCTGGCCGGCCGCCCAGACGGGCGCCACGTCGGCGTCCAGCACCACGAGCGCCGTCAGATACGGCTTCTGGTCGCCGATCACGCATGCGGTGCCCACGAGCGGATGGGCCTTGAGCTTCGACTCGAGGTTCGCGGGCGAGATGTTCTTGCCCGCCGCGTTGATGATCAGCTCCTTCTTGCGGTCGACGATCTTGAGGTAGCCCTCGTCGTCCAGCTCGCCGATGTCGCCGGTGTGCAGCCATCCCTCGGAGTCGATCGTCTCCGCCGTCTTGTCGGGCATGTTGCGGTAGCCCTTCATGATCTGGGGGCCGCGGATCAGGATCTCGCCGTCGTCGGCCAGCTTCAGCTCCATGTTCGGGGCCACCTGTCCCACCGTGCCCAGCTTGATCGCGTCGGGCAGGTTCACGGTGCCGCTGCCGCAGCTCTCGGACAGGCCCCACAGCTCGGCCACCGGGACGCCGATCGCGTGGAAGAACTCGAGCACGGTCAGTGGCGTCGGCGCCGCTCCCACGTACACGGCCTCCAGCTGGTCGAGCCCGAGCTGCGCGCGCAGCTTCGACAGCACCATCTCGTCCGCCTTCGCGTGCTCCTGGGCAAGCTCGTCCGGGACCTGCCGGCCCGACTGCTCCAGCCGTACCTTCTGGTGGCCGACCTCGATCGCCCACTCGAGCGCGCGCTTGCGCTCCGCGTCCTGCTCGCCGCCGACCATCGCCTCCAGCCCTGCCTTCAGCTTCTCCCAGATGCGGGGAACCGCGAAGAACCAGCTGGGACGGACCTCCGGCAGGTACGCGATCACCTCCCGCGGGTTGGGGCAGCACGTGACCGAGTGGCCGAGCACGATCGGGATGTAGTGGCCGGTGGCCCGCTCCGCGATGTGCGCCATGGGCAGGTAGGACACGACGCGGGCGCCTGCGGGGAAGTCGATCACGTCCTGGAAGCCGCGGACCGCGCTCATGATGTTGTCGTGCGTGATCTGCACGCCCTTCGGCGGACCGGTGGTGCCGGACGTGTAGATCAGCGTCAGGAGGTCGCCGGGATCCACGGTTTCACGCGAGCGCGCGACGTCCTCCGCGTCGCCCTCGGTCGCGAGGAGATCCGAGAACGGGATCGTGTCCGCATCGGACCCGTCGCCGTCCACCAGGACGACGTGCTTCACGCCGGTAGCGTCGGCCAGTGCCGCCTTGACGTTGCCCAGGAACGCCGGCTCGGTCACGATCACCTCGGCACCCGAGTCGTTCACCTGATAGGCGATCTGCTCGGGCGCGAGGGTCTGATAGAGAGAGAAGGGCGTGGCGCCCAGGCTCATGGCCGCCGTGTCCGCGAGGTGGAACTCCGGCCGGTTGTTGAGCATCAGGGCGACGACATCGCCCCGCTTCACGCCCAGCTCGCGCAGGCCCAGGGCCACGCGGTCCACCTGCTCGAGGTAGTCGCCCCAGGTGATCTCGGTCTCGCCCCCGCGCGTACGGATCGCGACCTGCTCGGGACGGGCGCGGGCTGTGAGAACGAAGGCCTCGGCGACCGTCGATCCGGTCATGCCCTTGGCCTGGGAAGACTGCTCGACCGTTGCTCGTTCCATTGCCTCTCCTCTCCAAAGAGCTGGGCGGCGAGCATACCGCGCGGCGGCGTCAGGGCTGCCTGAATCCGTCGTTCTGCAATCGGTCGATGTCGTTCGTCAATCCGACGAACGCCAGGAAGAGCACGAGCACGAAACCGAGGATCCCGCTCTGCTCCATGATCCGGTACGGGACGGGCCGCCCGCGCACCTTCTCGACGATGCTCCAGAAGATGTGCCCGCCGTCGAGCGGCAGGAAGGGGAACAGGTTGATCACGGCCAGCGACAGGCTGATCAGCCCCAGGACTGCGAACGCGCGGCGGAGGTCGAACTCGAATGCCTGCCGCGTGGTCTCGTAGCTTCCGACGACGCCCGAGATCTCGTCGCGGCGGTCCGGGTTGAAGATCTGCGCGATGGTCTCGACCGTGCCCGACGTGACGTCCCACATCAGGTCGAGCGACAACCGCGCGGCCTCCGGGACGCTGGGGTTCAGCGGTCTGCGCTCCCACTGGAAGCCCACCACGGTCCGGCGCACGTCCGGGTCGGAGTCGAAGCGCGGGCGCACGCGCACGGTCACCGGACGCCCGTCCCGCTCGACCACCAGGACGACGGGCGTCTCCGCGCGACAACCGGGCCGGGCGCGGCCCTCGCAGCGGTGGCTCGAGATCTGACGCGCCAGGACGGCCGTGTCGTCGCTTCGCACGCCGTCGGCGGAGATGATGCGGTCGCCGAGCTGCAGGGACTCCGCCGCCGCGGAGCCCTTCGAGATCTCCGCGACGCGCGGCGCGCCCTCGGCGAAGTCGAACGCGAGGACGAACAGGATCAGGAACGCGATCACGAGGTTGACCGCCGGCCCCGCGGCGATCACGACGATGCGCTTCCAAACGGGCTGGTGGTAGTAGCCGCGTGGCGCGATGTCCGGAGGCAGCTCCTCCTCCGGGTTCATCCCGGTGATCTTCACGAACCCGCCCAGCGGGATCAGGCCGACGCAGTACTCCGTCTCCCCCACGCGCTTGCGGGCGAGGTAGGGAGGAAAGAACAGGGAGAACCGCTCGGCCCGCATGCCGACGGCCTTCGCCGCGGTGAAGTGGCCCAGCTCGTGAAAGACGATCAGCGCCGCGAAACCCGCGAACGCGAGGAACCAGCTCCAGTTCAAGCGCGCACCGCCAGTCGCTCGACGAGCGCCGACGCGGTCCGCCGGGCGTCGGCGTCCGCTTCGTACAGATCGTCGAAGCTGCGCACCGGGACGGCCTCGGTCGCGCCGAGCGTGCCTTCGATCACCCGCGCGATGTCGAGGAACTGCAGCGCGCCGCCGAGAAACGCGTGCACCGCGACCTCGTTCGCCGCGTTCAGCACGCACGGGGCGGTGCCGCCGGCGATCGCCGCGTCGCGGGCCAGCGCGAGGCAGCGGAAGGTGTCCGGGTCCGGGGGCTCGAACGTCAGGCGGCCGACCTCGGCCAGGTCGAGGGTGCGCACGGGCACATCGGCTCGCTCGGGGTAGTGCAGCGCGTATGAGATCGGCACCCGCATGTCGGGGTGTCCCAGGTGGGCGAGCGTGGCGCCGTCGTTCAGCTGGACGAGCGCGTGCACGATGGACTCCGGATGCACGACCACGCCGATGCGGTCGTAGGACAGCCCGAAGAGGTGATGCGCCTCGATCACCTCGAGCCCCTTGTTCATCAGGGTCGCCGAGTCGATCGTGATCTTGCCGCCCATCTCCCACGTGGGGTGCGCGAGGGCGTCGCGCACCTCGACGTTGCGCAGCTGGTCGGCGCTCCGGCCGCGGAACGGGCCGCCGGAGGCCGTGATGTCCACGCGGTCAACCGTTCCCGGAGCCTGCGGCCGGAGCAGCTGATGCAGGGCCGAGTGCTCGGAGTCGACTGGGATCACGCGCGCGCCGGTGGCCTCGGCGAGCTGCATCACGAGGTCGCCGCCCACGACGAGGCTTTCCTTGTTGGCGAGCGCCACGTCGATCCCTTCGCCCAGCGCTGCGACGGTGGGGACGAGCCCGGCCGAGCCGACCAGCCCGTTCAGCACCAGGTCCGCCCCGGAGTGGGTGATCAGGCGCACCAGGCCCTCGGCGCCTCCCAGCACCTCCCCGCCCCACGCGGCGCGGGCGCGCCCGGCGGCCGCCTCGTCGTGCAGGCTGACGCGCTCCACTGCGAACTCGGATGCCTGGGCGAGCAGCCGCTCCCAGTTCTCGCCCGCTGCGAGGCCGACGACCTCGAGGTCTTCGGAGCGGGCCACGACGTCGAGCGCCTGGACGCCGATCGAGCCGGTGGAGCCAAGAATGACGAGCTTCCTCATGCCGCACCAAGTGTAGGGACGGGCTAGTTTGCCGCTGTGAGCAAGAGCGGGATCGAGCTGACGCCGGTCGGCGTCGTGGAGTCTCCGTTGACGGACCCCGCGGCGGCCCCCAAGCAGGGCCACGAGGGATCGCCGGAAGCCTGGCTGGTGTTCGAGCCAGGCGTCATGGAAGCGCTCGACGGGATCCGCCCGGGGGACGAGGTCATCGTCCTCACCTGGCTCGACCGGGCCGACCGCGACACCCTGCGGGTGCATCCGCGCGACGACCCCGCCAATCCGATGCAGGGGGTGTTCAACACCCGCTCCGCGGACCGGCCGAACCCGATCGGGCTGCACCGTGTGACGGTCGAGTCCATCGACGGCCGCAGGGTCCGCGTCCGCGACCTCGAGGCGGTCGACGGAACGCCCGTCGTCGATGTGAAGCCGGTGCTCGGGCGCCCTACTGGCGGGCCTGCAGCCAAGCCCGGGTAACGCTGCCGATCCGCATCCGCTGCGGATGGTCGCCGACCGGGATCTGGGCGACCTCTGCCTTGGTCTTGTAGGAGATGGCCGAGATCTTGTCGTCCCCGCTCCACGAGACGAAGCAGTAGCGCCCGTCGGCACTGTTGGTCGACCAGTAGGGCTTCGTGCCGGTCTGGATCAACTTGTAGTCGAAGGTGGTGCGCTCGACGATCGCCGCGTAGTCGGACATGGTCCCGGCGACGCACAGACGGTCGTCCGCGGGGCTCATCGCGATGCCGTGGTGAGCGGAGTCGAGCAGGTATTCCTCGCGGGGCGTGTTCGGGACGAAGTTCGGCAGGTTGGCGACACGCCTCACCCGGTCCTCGGCAAAGTCGTATTCGACGAAGCCGTGGAAGAACGAGACCTGGAAGTAGACGAACCGCTCGTCGCGCGAGAGCGCCATCGGGCGCACCGCGGAGCTCATGTTCGGGTAACCGGCCTCGGCCAGCTTCTGTCCCATGTCGATCTGCTTCACGATCTGGTTCGTGGTCGCGTCCACGATCTGGAAGCGGCGGTCGCCCTTCGTGGAGTCGAACACGGGCTGGTCGGCCGGCGTGTAGACGAGCCCGATGCTGGCGTGGAATATGCGCTTGCCGTCGGCGGAGTAGTTGTTCTCGTGCGGCGAGTCCCCGGAGTCGAAGCGGCCCACCTCCTGACCCGTGAAGGTGTCCAGGATGTGGACGACGTTGCCGGTCGACGCCGACACCGCGACCCTTCGCCCGTCCGGCGACATCGCCATGTGGTCGGAGCGCTGGCCGTCGACGCGGAAGCGCCACACGATCTGGCCGGTGTTGAGGTCGAGCCCGATCACATCCGCGAGGCTCGGCCTCGACACGACGAGCAGCCGGCCGTCGTGCGAGCTGAACATGTCGTCGACGAACTGGTCGTGACCCTCTCCCACGGCCTGGCGGATGGCGAGGAAGTAGGCGAGCCGCACGGGGTCGGTCGCGATCTCGAGCATCCGCTCCTGGATGTCGGGAATGATGTTGAGGCGCGCGACGCGCGTGAACGTCGGGCGGCTGGAGGTGCCGCCCTGCCGGATCACGTCGGCGGTCCCGTCCCAGTTGTTGCCGACGAACAGGACGGGAGCGACCCCGGTGGGCGGCGCGGCGGCCGCGGGTGACAAGGACGCCGCCGTCACGCTCACCGCGAGGGCGAACGCTGCAAGCAGAACTCCGAGTCTCTTTCGGTCGACGCCCAGCACCGGTACGAAACTGTTTCTGCCCCGCGACGCCGAGGTCGAAACCGGCTTCTCTATGCGCGCGCGAGTGCCGCGACCAGCTCGTCCACGATCGACCGGGCCAGCTCGCGCAGCTCGTCGTCCGTGCGGTCCTGCACCGGATGCGGCACGAACGCCCGCCGCGCAGCCGGCTGCCCGAGCATCCGGGCCTGCTTGTCAGCGGCGCCCGTGAACACGTCGGAGGCGACCAGCACCGCCGGCTTTCCCACCCGCTCGAACTCCAGGACGTCGCGCAGACCGCACGACACGCACGATCCTCAGTCGGCGAGCGCCTCGATGATCGCGTCGCAGCGGGCAGCGATCTCGCGGCGGACGTCGGCCGGCGCCGGCTTGGTGAAGGTCGGCTTCATCGTGCGCTCGACCGCATGTCCCTTCTGTGCGAGCAGACGCTCCAGCTCGTCCAGGAACACGTCCCCGCGAGGCTTGCGGATGTCCACCAGGGCGATGCGAGCCTCGCCCCGCATTGGCGCGGCAAGCGGGAGGCCGGCCGCTGCGCGCTCCGGCGTCGGGTCGAGTATCTCGAGGTTCTCTAGCGCCACGGCTCGATGCTCCTGGTGACCGGTGCCGACCCTATCTCACCCGATGCCCACCCTCCGAACACCATCGAGAAGAGGCCCGCGTCCCCGCCCGCGTAGGCGAGCAGGATGCGCTCCGCGGCGGCGAACTTGGCGACCGGCATCTCCGGGTCGGTCACGAACCGGGGGTCGACGCCCTCGGGTGACCCCAGGGCGCCGCGCACCACGTCACCCGCCCGGCGATGCGTGAGCTCGTGCAGCTTGGCCTGCACCTGCGCGCGGTCCCAGCCGGCCTCGCGGAACACCCGCCCGTGCTCGGGGCCGACGACCAGCAGCGCGTCGAAGGCGAGCCGCTGCTTGGGCGTCGCGACCGACTCGAGCGCCAGGGCCAGGGAGGCGCACAGCCCGTCCGGGTCGCGGGCCAGCTGGTCCACGATGGCACGGGGCGCCTCGGTTGCCATCAGGGTCACGCCGGTCTCGCCGGCCGCCACCCCGCGCGCCTGGGCGAGCGGCTCCCACGGCGCGCCGTCGGCCAGCTCCGCGAAGCAGGAGCCCACCTTCCCCATCTGGCCGTGGGTGGCGCGGTCCTCCTCCTGCGGCCTGCCGCCCCCGACGTTGCGCACGACGAGCTGCAGCGCGCGGCCGATCGTCAGGTTGGCGCGGTTTCCCTGGCCCAGGCAGTTCCCGCCCGCGTTCATGCCGATCTCCTGCGCGTACGGGCCGCTCACCACGACCGTCGGCCCCGCCGGGTAGGTCGTCGCCACGAGGCCGTGGAGCGCGAACTCCGGCGCGCACGCTGCCTCGACTGCGGCCAGGACCACGGGCAGCGCGGCGGGCGGCGCCCCCGCCATCACGGCGTTGATCGCGACCTTCTCCACGGTTGCCTCGCCGTCATAGGGCGGGACGATCCCCACCACGTCGCCCGGGTCGCGGCTGGTGTGCTCGAGCATCGCCACGACGCGTTCCGGCGTGGGCGGCACCACCGGCAGGCCGTCGGTCAGGCCGCGGTCGAAGAGCGCCTCGAACGGGTCCTCCAGCCCACCGATCTCGATCGGCCGCGACCGGATGCGGCCCTCACGGCGCGCGGCTCGGGCCGCCAGCGAGGCCGCGACGCGGGGGTCGCGCGTGAGGCTCGCACAGCCGGGCCGCCGCTCGGGCAGCGCGTCCAGCTCGAGGGTCACGCCGGCCTGCGCGGCGAGCTCTGCCAGCCGGCCGCGGTCGATGCCCTCCACGCGGCCTTGCTCCACGCCGCCGTCGAGCAACAGCAGGGCGGGCACGGCATCCGGGTCGTAGCGCTGCGACAGCGCCAGCTCGTCGTCGAGCGGTGGCACGAACGACAGTCCCAGGCGGGCGGCCTGGCCGGCCGTCTCCTCCGCGTCCGACTGGGACAGGACGCGGACCGGCGCCCCGCCCTCCGCGGCTGCATCGAGCACGGGCAGCAGCTGGTCGCACACGGGACAGTCGTGCTTCACCAGCGCAACCAGCTCCAAGGCCACGACGCGGAGCCTACGCCATGCGACGACGCGCTCGCGGCGACCGGAGTGGACCGCGCGAGCCTGAGCTAGCTTGACCGCGTGCCGCCGCAGGATCACCGGCTCCGATCGATCGTGGACGCACTCGACATCCGACCGGGTGACCGGGTCCTCGAGGTCGGATGCGGGCACGGCGTCGCGGCGACGTTCGTGTGCGAGCGGCTGGTGAGCGGCCGCCTGACCGCCGTCGATCGCTCCCCGAAGATGATCGAGGCCGCCACGCGCCGCAACGCGGAGTGGGTCGAGGCCGGGAAGGCCGAGTTCCTCGTGCGTGACCTGGAGGACCTCGACCTGGGAGACCGGCGGTTCGACAAGATCTTCGCCGTCCGGGTGGGCATGTTCCACCGTGACCCGGACCGGGCGCGCGGACTCGCCGCCGGCTGGCTCGCGCCGGGCGGAGCGGTCTTCGCGTTCTTCGACGAGCCGGCCCGCTGACGCGGCCGCAAAGCCGCATCCACGCCCGCGGAGCGAGTCTCAGCCCCCTGGGCCAAACGGCCGATAGCGATGGACATGAGCCCGAATCTCGTGCGGCTGCCGGGGACCAAGCGCCTGCTCCGGCACCTGGAGACGCGGCGCGACGATGCGCTCCAGGACTGGTCCTCGACCCAGGCGCTGCTGGTGCTCACGGGGTGCTACCTGTGCGCGGCCGGGATCCTCCTCACGATGGCGTGGCTCGCGCTGCCGTACTCCCCGGCGGGCACGAACGAGGCCGGCCTGCTGCGCGCATCGGTGCTGGCGGGCGTCATGGGAGCGGTGGCCGTCGCGTTCTTCGACCGCCTGCCGCCATGGGCGTTCCAGGCTCTCGTCGCGCTCGGCACGGTGCTGGTCACCGTGATGATCGGCTACAGCGACGCCCCCACCAGCCCGTATGCCTTCTTCTACATCTGGCTGGCGCTGTACGCGCTCTTCTTCTTCAGCCGCGCACAGGCGGTCGTGCAGGTGCTGTTCATCGCGATCGCATACGCGGCCGTGGTGGTCGGCGACGTGGTCGCAGGCGGCAAGGACCCTCTGGTCGCGGCCGGGGAGGCGGCGCCGCGCTGGATCATGGCGGTCGGCACGCTGGTGGTCGCGGTCGCGCTCGTCGGCATGCTGAAGGAGCGCCTCGACCGCCTCGTGGCGCGGTTTGCCGACGCGGCGCGGCAGGATCCGCTCACGGGGCTGCGCAACCGGCGCGGGTTCGACGAGGCCTTCGAGCTGGAGGTGGAGCGGTCACGGCGCGGGAGCCGCACCCTGGCCTTGCTGGTCGGCGACCTCGACCACTTCAAGCGCGTCAACGACCGCCTCGGGCATCCCTGCGGCGACGATGCGCTGCGCCGCGCCGGCGAGGTGCTGCGCGCGACGAACCGCCGCATCGACCTGGTCGCCCGCGTGGGCGGCGAGGAGTTCGCCGTACTGCTCCCCGACAGTGACGAGCGCGGTGCGTACATCGCGGCCGAGCGCATGCGCCACGCGATCCGCGAAGCGTTCAGGGAGGACCCGATCCCGCTCACGATCAGCTTCGGCATCGCGGGCTTCCCGCGCCACGGGGAGTCGACTGACGACCTGATGGAGAGCGCGGACCAAGCTCTGTACACGGCAAAGGAGAGCGGCCGCGACTGCTCGGTGATCTACGCGCCGGCCTCCGATGCCGGCGTGTCGGGTCACGCGCGGCGCCGGCGCGCGCGGCGCGAGGCGCGGCTGCTGAGCCTCGTGACGCTCGCCGAGTCACTCGAGAACCACGAGCACTCCGCCGGTGTCGCACGCCGCGCGCGTGAGATCGCGCGCGAGCTCGGTTATCCGGAGGAGCGGCTCGAGCGCCTCGTGCTCGCAGGCGTGCTGCATGACGTCGGAAAGGTCGGCATCCCCGCCTCGATCGTGATGAAGCCGGGCCCTCTCACGCCGGTGGAGTGGGCGGTGATGCAAAAACACGCGGAAATCGGCGCCAGCATGATCGAGGGCATCGCCGACGACGGCCTCGCGGACTGGGTCCGGTGTCACCACGAGCGCCCCGACGGGACGGGCTACCCCCAGGGTCTGGCGGCAGACGAGATCCCGCTGGAGTCGCGCATCCTGGCGGTCGCGGACGCATACGAGGCGATGACGCACGACCGCGTGTACCGGCCCGCGATCGGCCACGAGGCCGCCTGCCGGGAGCTGGAGCAGTTCGCCGGGACGCAGTTCGACCCCGAGGTCGTGGAGGCGTTCATGCGCGCCCTGAAGGCCGAGGGCGCCTCGCCGCTCCGCGCCGCTTTGCGACGCGGCTAGCGCCGGCACGGCACACGCCGGGCCCCACGCGTCACACCCTCCCGGGCATCCTCAGGCCCGATGCCCGAACTTTCCCCCCTCAGTTCCACCTGTCGGAACGCAGACGCGAAAGTTCGCCTGGCCGAGGTGGCGGCGAGGCAATGGGGCGTGGTGTCCGTGGGTCAGCTCACCGAGATGGGCTTCGGTCGAGCAGTCGTATCGCGGTGGGTGAACGACAGGCGCTTGCACCGCGTGCATCCCGGTGTCTATGCGGTGGGCCACCCTGCTCTCGGATTGGAAGGGAGGCTGGCTGCCGCGCTGTTCTACGCAGGCCGGGGAGCGGCGCTTTGGGGGGTGACCGCGGGGTCGTGGCTGGGGATCCTGCCGGCTGAGCCGGAGCGGGTGCACGTGTGCGTGCCCGGGCGTCGCGTGTCGCTGCCGCATGTGCGGGTTCATGGGGCGAAGGATTGCCGGCGCATCTGGCACCACCGGCTGCCCGTCACCACGGCTGCCCAGACGCTCCTCGACATCGCGGCCCAGGTGAGCTTCACGCAGTTGCGCCGCGCGCTGGCCGAGGCCGAGTACCTGCGCTTGGTCACGCTTGACGACGTCGAAGCAATCCTGGGTCGCGGGAGGCGGGGCAGCCGCGCCCTGCGTGCTGCGCTTTACCGGCATCGTCCCGAGCTGGCCCGAACGAGACGTGGGTCGGAGGAGAGGTTCCTCCTGCTGTGCGAGCGACACTGCCTCACCCGACCCGAGGTGAACGTCTCGGTGGCCGGGTGGGTCGTGGATGCTGTCTGGTTCGAGCATCGCCTGGTCGTCGAGCTCGACAGCCGCATGGCCCACTCGACCTCACGCGCGATCGAGAACGACCACCAACGCGACCTCGAGCTCCGGGCGGCCGGATACACCGTGCTCCGCTACACGTGGCAGCAGGTCACGCGCCGGCCGGAGCAGGTCATCGTCGACCTGCGCCGTCACGGCATCGCCTAGAGCAGCGCGTTGGACACGTAGTAGCCCACGATCACCGTGAAGATCGCGGCGTCCAGCCGGTCCAGCACTCCGCCGTGCTCGCCGAAGAAGCGGCCGCTGTCCTTGACGGCGAGGTCGCGCTTCACCATCGACTCGAAGAGGTCCCCGAGCGGCGCCGCGACCGCCACGGCTGCGCCGATCAGCAGCGCGTCGACGCCCGACAGCCAGTCCTGGTACAGGCCGGCGAACCAGAACGCCATCGTGCCCGACACCAGTCCTGCGAGCAGGCCCTCGACCGTCTTGGCGGGCGAGATCCGCGGGGCGAGCTGCGTCGTGCCCCACAGCCGTCCGCCGAAATAGGCCCCGGTGTCGCCGATGAAGGTCGCGAGCAGCACGTCGAACAGCAGGCTCTCGCCGTGATCGAGCCGGAAGAGGAGCACGGCGTGGGCAAGCCCGAGGCCGATCCAGAGCACTCCCAGCAGCGTCGCCGCCACCGCCAGCGTGACGTGGCGCCGCAGCGGCCGCAGGATCGCCATCAGCGCCGTCAGCAAGACGGCGCCGGTGATGGCCATGACCATCTGGAACTGGTCGCCGTAGGTGGCGGCCGCCACGATTGCGATCAACCCGAGGAACCCCGCGAGCGGCAGCGGTCGCACCGGCGCGAGCAACCGGTACAGCTCGTGCAGCGCGACGATCCCCAGGCCCGTGACGAGCAGGGCAAACAGCGTGCGGTTGCCCGAGAAGACGATCACGACCGCGACCACCGCCCACGGGAGCGCGACCACCACGCGGGCGGCGGTCGAGGATCTGCGCCGTGCCTGGCGCCGGCGCTCGGGCGCGCGGCGTCGCTCCTGAGGCGTCAAGGGCGGCTACCTACCCCCGAACCGGTACTCGCGCGCCCCGTAGGACGCGACCGCGCGCTCGAATTCGTCGCGGTCGAAGTCGGGCCACATCCGGTCGGAGAAGTACAGCTCGGCGTAGGCGGACTCCCACAGCAGGAAGTTCGACAGCCGCAGCTCGCCCCCCGTGCGGATGATCAGCTGTGGGTCCTCCATGTCAGGCGCGTACAGGCGCCGGCGGAACTCCTCCTCCCCACCGCCTTCGTACGACTCTGCGGCATGCAGGATCTCGGCCCGCCCGCCGTAGTCGAAGGCCACGAAGAGCGTGCGGGCCGTGTGGCGGGCGGTCAGCTCCTCGGCCCACTCGATCTGCTCGCGCACCTGCGGCGCGACCCGGTCGCGGCGCCCGATGATCCGCAGCCGCACGCCGCGTTCGTCGAGCTCCGGCGCCTCGCGCCGCAAACGGTCCACGAACAGCGACATGATCCCGCTCACCTCGGCGTCCGGCCGGGTCCAGTTCTCGGTGGAGAACGCGTATACGGTGAGCTGCTCGATGCCCAGGTCGCCCGCGATGTCCACGGTGCGCTTGAGCGTGTCCGTGCCGGCCTTGTGGCCCTCCGTGACCGCCAGGCCCCGGCTCGCGGCCCAGCGGGCGTTGCCGTCCATGATGATCGCCACGTACCGCGGACGATCGCCGGCCTCGGCGTTCATCCGCCGAGGATTTCCTCTTCCTTGCCCTTCAGCAGCTCGTCGATGTCCTTGACCTTGGCGTCGGTGAGCTTCTGCAGCTCCGCCTCCGCCCGGCGCTCTTCGTCCTCGCCGGCCTCGCCGCTCTTGCGCAAGTCGCGCAGATGGTGCATGCAGTCCCGGCGGACGTTGCGGACGGCCACGCGGCCTTCCTCCGCAAGGCCGTGCACGACCTTGACCAGCTCCTTGCGCCGCTCCTCGGTCAGCTCCGGGATCGCCAGCCGGACGACGGTCCCGTCGTTGTTGGGAGTGAGCCCGAGGTCGGACTCGAGAATCGCCTTCTCGATCGCCTTGATCGAGGACTTGTCGTAGGGAGTGATCGTCAGCAGCCGCGCGTCCGATGCCGACACCGAGGCGATCTGGTTGAGCGGGGTCTGCGTGCCGTAGTAGTCGACGCTCACCCGGTCGAGCAGGTGCGGCGACGCCCGCCCGGTGCGCACCGTGGCGAATTCGTGCTTGGTGGACTCGGTGGACTTGCTCATGCGCTCGCGCGCGTCCTTCAGCAGGTCGTCGATCATGTCGCCACCAGCGTTCCGACTCGCTCACCGTTGACGATGCGGTCGATGTTGCGCTCGTCGGACATGTTGAAGACGTAGATCGGCAGGTCGTTGTCCTTGCAGAGCGAGAGCGCCGTGGAGTCCATCACCCGCAGGTTGCGCTCGATCGCTTCGTGGTGCGTGATGCTCGGGAGGAACGTGGCGTGAGCGTGCTCACGCGGGTCCATGTCGTACACGCCCTCGACGTTGTTCTTGGCCATCAGTATCGCCTCCGCGTGGATCTCCAGGGCGCGCAGTGCCGCCGCCGTGTCGGTCGTGAAGAACGGGTTGCCCGTGCCCGAGGCGAAGATCACCACCCGCCCCTTCTCGAGGTGGCGCATCGCGCGCCGCCGGATGTAGGGCTCCGCCACTTCCTGGATCTCGATCGCCGACAGGACGCGGGTGTGGACGTCCTCGTGCTCGAGCGCATCCTGGAGCGCGAGCGCGTTCAGGACCGTCGCGAGCATCCCCATGTAGTCGGCGCTGGCGCGGTCCATGCCGGCCGCGGTCCCCTGCAACCCGCGGTAGATGTTTCCCCCGCCGACCACGACCGCGACCTCTACACCGCGCTCGTGCACCCGCTTGACGGTGCGCGCGATCGCATGCAGGCGCTCGGGCTCGACGCCGTACTCCAGGCCGCCCAGCAGCGCCTCGCCGGAGAGCTTCAGCAGGACACGCCGAAAGGCGGGCTTACCGTCGGTGGAGGACGGCCCGCTGTTGCCTGCTCCCTCGGACACGCCAGAAAAATATCGGACTGGCTACTCGCCGACCGCGAACCGCGCGAAGCGCCTGATCACGACGTTCTCGCCGACCCGCGCCGAGAGATCTGCGCGCAGCTGCTCGATCGTGCGCCCCTCGTGCTTGTCCGCGTTCACGTGCGGCTGGTTCAGCAGGACGACCTCCTCGAGCCACTTGCGCAGCCGGCCCTCGGCGATCTTCTGGCGTACGTCAGGCGGCTTGCTCTCGTCGGCCTGGGCCTCGAAGATCGCGCGCTCGCGCTCACGTTCGTCGTCCGGCACGTCCTCCTCGGACACGTAGCGGGGCGCGGCGGACGTGATGTGCACGGCGATGTCCCGTGCGAACTCGACGAAATCGTCGTTCTTGGCGACGAAGTCGGTCTCGCAGTCGACCTCGACCAGCGCGCCCGCCTTGCCGTTGAAGTGGACGTAGTGCCCGATCACGCCCTCGCTCGCGGCCCGCTCGCCGCGCTTCGCGGCCTTCGCCTGGCCGCGCTTGCGCAGCAGGTCGATGGCCTGCTCGGCGTTGCCGTCGGTCTCCTGCAATGCCTGCTTGCACTCCATCATCCCCGCGCCCGTGCGGTCGCGGAGAGCCTTCACGTCCTTGGCGCTGATGCTCATGTCTTGGCCTCTCCTTCCGCGGGCGCCGGCGGGGCGGGCGCTGCAGCAGGTTGTTCCGCGGCAGCCGGCTCGGCGCCGCCGGCAGGCTGCGCCTGCTCACCGGAGCTCGCGGCCTCCGCCGCCGCGGCGGCGACCTGTGCTTCCTGGCGTGCCTGCTCCTCCGCGCGGGCCTTCTCCTCGGCCTCGCGCCGGGCACGCTCCTCGGCCTCCGCGCGGGCCTTCTCCTCGGCTTCGCGGCGCAGCTGCTCCTCCTGGCGCAGGAACGCGGCGCGGCCCTCGGCCGCGGCGGCGCCGATCGTGCGGATCACGAGCTCGTTCGAGCGGATGGCGTCGTCGTTGCCCGGGATCACGTAGTCGACCGCCTCCGGATCGCAGTTCGTGTCCACGAGCCCGATCGTCGGGATGTGGAGGCGCCCCGCCTCGCGGACGCCGATCTCCTCGACGTTCAGGTCGGTCACGAACAGCGCGTCCGGCAGCCGTTCCATGTTGCGGACGCCGTAGAGGTTGGTCGTCAGCTTCTCGAGCTCCGCCTCCATCGACATGCGCTCCTTGGTGGGCAGGAGCGCGAGCTGGCCCTCCTCCGAGAGCCGCGTGAGCTCGTGCAGCCGGTTGATCCGCTTGCGGATCGTCCCGAAGTTGGTCAGCAGCCCGCCGAGCCAGCGCTCGTGCACATACAGCATGCCGGCGTCCTCGGCGACGTCGCGGATGGTGTCCTTGGCCTGCTTCTTGGTCCCGACGAACAGCACCAGCCCGCCCTTCGAGGCGAGATCCTGCACGAAGGCCCGGGCCCGCTCGAGCAGGACCTCGGTCTTCAGCAGGTCGATGATGTAGATGCCGTCTCGCTCGCCGAAGATGTAGCGGCGCATCTTCGGGTGCCAGCGGCGCGTCTGATGGCCGAAGTGGACTCCGGCCTGGAGCAGCTCTTTTACGCCTACGTCTGCCAATTGGGCTCCCTTTTGGTTGGTGCGACGAAACCGGCCGGTGGTCTTGCGGGACCCGGGCGCCGATGCGCACGGGCAGGGCCGCGACCGTTCCGGCCGGGTAGAAGGAACGTCCAGTTTACGCAAGTCGCTCCCACAAACCCCGTTGTGGGGGCAACGCCGCCCGGCGCACTCCCTCCTTACCTCCATCTGGGACTTAAGGAGCCGGACGGCGGCCGGGGCGGGGCGACGGCCCCGTCCCGGCCCTCCCACCTCTCCGTCGGCCGCCCGCGGCCCCCCACCCGAACCTTGCGTAGTTGCGTGCACCCCTCGCACGTAACTCGCCAAAGTTCAGCGGCTGGGGCGGGACCGCGCCCCTTACCTACCGGTGTCTCGGCTCTCCGCCCGCGCCAGCGCCTCCGCCAGATCGGCCGGCAGCGCCGATTCCCACTCCCGCCACGTCCCCTCCGGCGGTGCTGGCAAGCCCAGGCGGGCGCTGTGCAGGAACTGGCGTCGGAGGCCGAGGTCGTCCCTGGCGCCGTAGTCGCGGTCGCCGGCAAGGGGATGGCCGATGGCCGCGAAGTGCGCGCGGATCTGGTGCGTGCGGCCGGTCTCGAGCCGGGCGCGCACCAGCGTGTGCGGCCCGGCGAACCGCTCGACGTCGAAATGCGTGCGGGCCTCGCGCGGCGTGTCCGTGCGGGTCGACATGCGGGTCCGGCGCCGCACGTCGCGGCCGAGCGGGGCGTCGATCGTGCCGGTGCGCGACTTGAGGCGGCCGGTCGCGAGCGCGAGATACTCGCGCACGACCTCGCGGCGCCGCAGCGCGGCCTGCAGCTCGCGCTGCGCGGCTTCGCCCTTGGCGACCAGCATCAAGCCGGACGTATCGCGGTCGAGCCGGTGCACCGCTTTGGCGTCCCAGTCCGGATACCGGCCTGCCAGCCACTCGACCAAGGTGACCCCCCGATGTCCCGGTGCCGGATGCACCACCAGCCCGGGCGGCTTGTCCACCACGACGAACCGCTCTCCCTCCCATGTCAACCGGGGTTCAACGCTCGGTGCGAGAGTGACATCCGCCACCTCCTCCACCCACACCCGCTCGCCACCGGCCAGGCGCGCGCCCTTCGGCCGCACCACACCGTCCACGAGCACAGCTCCGGAGTCGATCAGCCCTGCCGCGGCCGCGCGCGAGACGTCGCCCAGCACCTGCGCGAGCCACACGTCGAGCCGCGCGCCGGCCGCTTCTGCCGGCACCGAGAGCTCACGGGCCGGGGCCATGGGTCTCCGGCGAGAGGATCGCGAGCACGAGCAGCCCGACTCCGGCCACGATCGCGATGTCGGCGACGTTGAAGGCCGGCCACATCGGCGGGTCGATGTAGTCGATCGCCGCCCCGATGCGGACCCGGTCGGCCAGGTTGCCGAGCGCTCCGCCGGCCGTCAGCCCGACGGCCAGCCACAAATCGGGCCGCGTCGCGTGCGCGGCGAAATAGGCGAGCAGCATGCTCAGCGCGCCCAGCGTCAGGGCGATCACGGCCGCGTCCCCCGCCCCGTCGAAAAGCCCGAATGCGATGCCGTCGTTGCGCACGTTCGACAGCTTGAAGCCGAAGATGACGTCGATCGGCCCGTCGTCGCCGACATGCCGGACCGCGGCCTGCTTCGTCGCTTGATCCAGCGCGACGACGATCCCGGTCGCCGCCAGCGCCCGCGCCCAGGCGCGCAGCGACTCCACGAGCCCTAGGGCTCGATCGCGCCCACGACAATGGCGCGCGCGATGAGCAGCACGATGGTCGCGATGATCGGGCTGAGGTCCAGCGCGAACCCGCCGCCTCCGACCGGAGGCAGGACCCGCCGGAAGAGGTTCAGGTACGGGTTGGTGACGTCGTTGATGAAGCCGATGACCGCGCTCAAGGTCGGGTTGTAGGGGATGCGCGGGATCCAGCTCAGCAGGATCCGGACGAAGATCAGGATCAGGTAGACGAGGAACAGCGCGTCGACGTAGTCGGCGATCTCCTGCCGGCCGATGGCGGCGAGCATGAAGCTCACTGCGCGGCCCGCGCCTTCGCGACGACCTCTTCCACCGCGGCGCCGAATGCGGCCCGCACCTTGTACTCCTCGAGTTTCGCAATACCGGCCGCGGTCACGCCGCCGGGCGACGTCACGGCGCGGCGCAGCGACACCGCATCACGCTGCCGCAGGAGCGCGGCCGTGCCCGCCATCGTCGTGAGCGCGAGCCGGGAGGCCTGGCGCGCATCGAGGCCTTCCCGGACGCCCGCGTCCGTGAGGGCCTCCGCCACCAGGGCGAAGAAGGCCGGCCCGCAGCCCGAGATGGCGGTGGCCGCGTCCATCAGCCGCTCCTCGACCTGGATCACGTCGCCGAGCAGGCCGAAGAGGTCGAGCAGGCTGCGCGTCGTGCCGGCGTCGATCGACGATCCCGGCGTGTAGCAGAAGGTCCCGGCCCTCACCTCGGCCGCGACGTTGGGCATGAAGCGCAGCACGGGCGTTCCCGGGCCGAACGCCTCCTCCACCGCGGCAGTGCTCGTCGCGCCCAGGATGGAGACCACGGGCAGGCCGCGGTCGTGGACTGTGACGCGCGTCTCCTCGGCGACCGCTCCCAGCGCGGCCGGCTTGGTGGCGAGGACGAGCACGTCGGCGGTCTCCGCCAGGTCGCGGTTGGACCCGGTGGTGCGCGCTCCCGCGCGATCGGCCAGCGCCCTCGCGCGGTCGGCGTCGATGTCGCTGAGGACGATGGAATCCGGGCCGGTCTCGGAAGAGGACCAGCCAAGCGCAAGGGCCGCGGCCATGTTGCCGGCTCCGACGAGCCCTACGACCACGCCACTAGCTCTGGTTGAAGAAGCCCTTCTCCAGCAGCCGGGCCCGCTCTTCGGCGGAGACCTCGACGTTGCGAGGCGTCAGCAGGAACACCTTGTCGGCGATCCGCTGCATGCCGCCGTCGAGCGCGTAGGTGAGCCCGCTCGCGAAGTCGATCAGACGCTTGGAGAGGTCGGTGTCCGCGCCCTGGAGGTTGAGGATCACCGGGACGGAGTCCTTGAACTTGTCGGCGATCTGCTGGGCGTCGTTGAAGTTCTTGGGCACCACCAGGTGGACGCGGACCTGGTCGCCGGCGCGTCCGTTGCCGACCGGGCGCAGGACCCTCGTCTGGGTGCCGCCGGAAGCCGAGTCGTCGGCGAAGATGTCGTCGATCTCGTCGCGCCGCCGCGGGGCTACGCGGCGTACCTGCTCCCGCGTGCGATAGCGCTCCTCGAGCTCGGCCTCGGGCTCGAATCCTTCCTCGAGCTCGTCGTCGGCGTAGCGCTCGTCCTGAGCGAGGCCGAAATAGAGAAGCGCGCGATGCCAGGTGTCTTTGAGTGCCATGGTGAATCGGACCTCACGGTCTTATGTAGACCGCAGTTCGCCCGGATGGGGCGGAATCCTGCCGTTTCCGGCAGAAAGTATGTCACTCCTATAGATATCGAGACGGCTTCGCCGTCACCTCGGTCAGGAGAGTCCGCCTCACGGCGGCCTCCTCATGAATAGAGGACACCTCCCAGCCGCACGATCGTGGCTCCCTCCTCGACGGCGACCTCGTAGTCCTGGCTGGTGCCCATCGAAAGCGCCGCAAAATCGTGCCGCGGGCCCCAGGCGCCGCGCAGCCGCTCGGCCAGCTCGCGCAGGCGCGCGAAATAGGGCCGCGCCTCCTCCGGGCGCTCGGCGAACGGGGGCATCGTCATCAGGCCTGCGAACACCACCCGCTCGCCGCGTGACGCACGCTCGACGAAGGCGTCCACCTCGTCGCCGGGGACTCCGTACTTGCTCTCCTCCCCCGCGACGTTCACCTCCAGCAGCACACGCGCCGCCGCCGCGGCATGGCGCTCGATCTGCTCCACGACCGAATCGCTCTCCACCGAGTGGATCAGCCGCACGCGCGGCAGGACCTGCTTCGTCTTGCGGCTCTGGAGATGGCCGATGAAGTCCCACGTGAAAGCGTCGCCCCACCGCTCCTGCTTTGCGATCAGGGACTGCGCCGTGTTCTCGCCGACGAGCTGCACGCCGGCCTCGGCCAGCGCGCCCATCAGATCGAGCGGCACGTACTTGGTGGCGGCCAGGATCTCGACGCCCGCCGGGTCGCGGCCGCTGCGTGCGCATGCTGCTTCGATCCGGCCGCCGGCCTCGGCGAGCCGCTCGCGCACCCGCGCGTGGTCGACCTGCTCTAGGAGCCGAGCCAAGCGAGCGCTCCCTGCCTGCCCGTGACGCCGCCGTCGCGGCGGTGGGAGAAGAACAGCTCCTCGTTGCAGCTCACGCAGATCCCGCAGGCGGCGGAATCCTCCACGCCGGCACGCCGCAGCTCGTCCGCCACGCACGCGGCGAGGTCGAGCATCCTCCCCTCCGCCTCATGCCCGCGTGCGGCCAGCTGCTCGAGCACCTCCGGGCCGACCTCGTAGCAGCACGGCCCGATGCCGGGCCCGATCACCGCGGCCACCGGGCCGTCGCCCAGCGCGGCCACCTGCTCGACGGCCCGCGGCACGATGCCCGCGGCCACCCCGCGCCAGCCGCAGTGAACCGCCGCGACGGCGCCTCGCGCCGCCAGGACGACAGGCACGCAATCTGCGACCAGGACGAGCGGGGTCACGGCGGCGGCCGTCGTCACCTGCGCATCGGCGCGCTCCAGCTGCCCGCGCGAGCGCGGCCGGTCCTGCACCTGCACGGTGGCGCCGTGCACCTGCTGCCCCATCGCGAGCGAGCCCGGGTGCCGGCCGATGCCGCGCGCGAGCAGGTCGCGGTTGCGCTGCACGCGCCCCTGGTCGTCAGCGGTGAGGACCCCGAGGTTGAGCGACCTGAACGGTCCTTCGCTCGTGCCCCCGGTGCGGGTGCTGAACGCGGCCTTGGCGGGGCCCACCGCGGCCTCGATCCAGGTCAGCTCCCCGGCCGCCTGCCACTCGAACGGAGCGGACACGCGGGGCAGCGCGGCGATCCTGCTCACGTGACCGCCAGGTTGAGTCCCTCGATCGGGGTGCGCTGCGCGTACTCGAAGTGCGCGCGCCGATCCGAGACGAGCTCACCCGCCTCGCGCCACTCGGTGAAGGGGCCCGAGCGCTCGAATACCTGCACGCGCAAGTCGGCCACCTCCGTGTTGTAGCAGTAGGCCAGGTCCCCGTCGGGGTCGTGATAGGTGACGCCGACGAGGTCCTCGGCGCGCGCGGTCACCGCGCACTCGAGCTTGCGTCGCAGGGTGCGCGCCTCGAAGGTCCAGCCCCACGTGCCGAAGTCGCTCGGGTTGCGCTGCACCGCCAGGGGGCTGGTCGACATCAGGTCCGTGCCGTGCACGCGTGCGACCACCGGCGTGTTGGGCCCCAGCTCGCGGCCGAGGCGCGGCACGAAGACGCTCACGCCGTCGATGAAGCTCCCGCCGTTGGCCGTGTCGCCGAAGTCGCTGCAGTGCACCCAGGCCCAGCGCGTGGCGTGCTTCGAGCCCCACAGGTGCGCCTGGCCCCCCTGCGCCCGTGCGATGTCGATCCGGCGGCCGTCCCAGGACACCATGCCGGAGACCTCCACGTCGGGGTGCGGGAGGAACAGGATCGTCTTCGCGATCCCTGCGCGGCGCAGGAACGGGTGCACGTGACCGTAGGCCGGGAGCGCCGGCTGCCAGCGCAGGTCCCACTCGCACCGGCGGCCGTCCTGCTCGAGGGCGCCGCGCATGCCGGTGTCGCTCAGCACGGCGTCCCCGATCCGCAGCTCGAACGGGTCCGTGCGCGCATTCAGCTCGGAGACGGGGAAGCTGACCTTCCGGCCGATGTTTGCGGAGGGATCCGCCGGGTCCATGGCCATGAACCAGAGCGAGCACGTCGCCTCCTCCCCGGTCTCGGGGAGCGGCGCCACCATCGTGTAGCGGATCCACAGGCCGACTCCCGACACCGGGTCCGTGACGGTGACGTAATAGACCTCGTAGTGGCCGGGCTCGCCGTTCCACTGCAGCGCGTTCCACCGCTCGGGCACGGCTGCGATCCTACGGCACCGTGAGCGAGCACGAGATCCGTCGCGGCGATGCGTCGCAGATCGGCGAGCTGCGCCCCTTGTCGCTCGCCCTGCGCGAGAACCACGGCTCGGTCACGCCCGAATGGGGACCCCTGCGCCCTCCCGAGGACAGCTGGACCCGGCGGCGCAAGGACTACGACCGAAAGCCGCTCGGCTGACGGGTTACCGGCCGAGCAGCCTCAGAGCGGTCGAAAGCTCCTCGTCGCGGCCGTTGACGAACCCGTCGAGCTTCAGCGCCAGCGTCTCCTTCAACACGGCGCCGATCCGCGGCGACTCGGGCACTCCCGCAGCGCGAAGGTCGTCGCCGGTGATCTCGAGCCGCACGCCGCGGACCTGCCCGAGATAGGAGTGCAGGCGCTCGGCGACCCGCTGCGGGTCCGCGGCGCGCACGATCGCCATCACGAGCACTTCGAGCGGCTGTCCCTCCAGCAGCCCGTGCACTTCGGACGGAGGGGGCGGCTCCGCGCCGGCCAGGCGGCCGGCGATCTGCGGCGCGAGAGTCACTGCGGCCGCCACCACGTCCTGGTCGCGGCGCCGGATCTTGAGGCGGTCGAGCCATTCGTACACCTCGTGGCCCGCCATCCCTGCGCACAGGCAGGCGAGCCGGACCAGCGGCTTGCGCGCCGCCGCGAGCGGGCCTTGCATGACCTCCTCGCACTGCTTCACACAGGTTGCCGCCCCGCGCGCGTCGACCAGCGAGTGCAGGGCGCGATCGAGGCCGAGCTCGGCCATGCGGTCGAGTGCCGCGTACACGTGCGGCTCGGCCAGCAGGTCGAGCAGCTCGTCGCGCAGGCGCGCGGAGGACAGGTCACCGACCAGGCGCATGTCGATGCAACCGCGCGCCAGCGAGAGCGTGTGCGCGTCCATGCGGAAGCCCAGCCGGGCCTCGTAGCGGATCGCGCGCAGCAGGCGCGTCGGGTCCTCGACGAAGCTCAGGTTGTGCAGCACGCGCACCGTGCCGCGCCGCAGGTCCCTGAAGCCCCCGAAGAAGTCATACGTGGCGCCGAGGTCGTCCGGGCGCAGGGACGTGGCCATCGCGTTGATCGTGAAGTCCCGCCGCGCGAGGTCATGGCGCAGCGTCGAGCGCTCGACCTCCGGCAGCGCACCGGGCGCGCCGTAGAACTCGGTGCGCGCCGTGGCGAGGTCGACCCGGATCTCGTGTCCTTCCGAGTCGGACGCCTTCACGACCGCGGTCTGGAACTTCTCGTGCGGGTGGCAGCGTCCGTTCAGGGCGCGGGCGAGGTCCCGGGCGAGCGCGATCGCATCCCCCTCGACCATCACGTCGAGGTCGAGGCTCTGCTCGCCCAGCAGTACGTCGCGGACGGCGCCGCCCACGAGGTACACCCCTTCGTAGGAGGCGGCCACGGCCGAGATGGCGGGCAGGACCGCCTGGAGCCGCTCGATCTCGTGAAATCGCTCCCGGACCGCGGCGGTCGCCTCGGCGTCGGGAACGGGGCGCTCGACGCTCACCGGCTCATGGAGGGCGCGCAGCAGGTCGCCGCGCGTCACGATCCCGTTCGCCTCGGCCAGCGACACCCGGTCGGCCGCGCGGTACGGGCCGTCCGCGACCACGACCAGCCGCCCGGCGCGCCCGCTTGCGAGGACCTCGCGCAGCTCGCCCAAGGTCGCGTCGCCGCCGATCACGTCGACGCCGCTGCTCATCACGCCTTTCACGGGCGCGTGGCTGAGCCCGTGGCGCACCGCCCGGTCGAGGTCCTCGCGGGAGACCACCCCGGTGAGGTCGCCGTTCTCGGACACCTGAATCCCGCTCAGGCCGAGGCGCTGGCACTCGACGAGCGTGGCCGCGATCCGCTCGCTGCTTGCGACCGTGTGCACCGGGCGCGACATCACCTCGCGCGCCCGCAGCGGCTCCTGGGCGACGCGCTCGATCTCCGCCAGCACGCGCTCGAGCGCCGCGTCCGGATCGCCGTCGTGCACGATCGCCGATGCGGCCTGCGCGTGTCCCCCGCCGCCGAGCGGCGCAAGCGCGTCGTCCACGGCCAGCGAGGTGGTGCGCGAGCGTGCGACCACGAGCACCCGTCCCTCCATCTCGATGCACAGCACGACCGCATCCCAGTCGACCGCGTCACCGACGCGCGAGACGAGTGCGGAAGCGTCTTCCACGTAGCCGTCGGCATGTGTGACCGCGGTGACGATGCGCAGCCCAGCCACCTGCCGCTCGCCGCGCGCCGCCATCAGCCGCCGCAGGAGGTCGCGCTGCTCGTGCGCGAGCGGGCTGCGCAGGTAGCGGGCCAGCTGCTGCTGGTTGGCACCGAGCCGCACGCAGGCGGCCAGCGCCTCGATGTCGCGGTGCGTCGTGGAAGGGAACGTCAGAGAGCCCGTGTCCTCATGGATGCCGAGCGCGAACGCGGTGGCGTGCATCGGCGTGATCCGCGCCTCGTGCTCGAGCAGCAGCTTCACCATCCCGGTGACCAGCGCACCGTCGTCGCCGACCAGTGCCGTCCCGCGCGCGAGGCGCGCCTCGGCGTGGTGGTCGAACGCGACGACCTCGACACCGTCGCGCCGCGCCAGCTCGGCGAGGTCGCCGAGCCGCTCGGGGTCGGTCACCTCCACCAGGACGAGGCGCCGCACGCTGTCGCGGTCCACTGCCGCCGGCCCCACGGTCGGGATCTGGTCCGCGTGCAGGTTGTAGAACTCGCGCACGTTGCGGTTCACGCCGCCGTGCATGCAGATCTGCGCTCCCGGATACAACAGCTGCGCGGCCAGCGCCCCCGCGAAGGCGTCGAAGTCCGCGTTGGGATGCGTGAGGATCAGCGTCTCGACTGCGACGGTCGCGGTCATACGCCGATTCTAGGTCCGCGGGCTGTCCACCTCCGGGCCCTTCCTGGCAACGATGACGTCCTGCCGGCCCAGCCGCGGGTGGTCCTTGGTGGCCCAGTCGCCGCGAATGAGCTCGACTATCTCCAGGTCGAGCCGCTCGAAGAGCGATCGCACGTGGCTCTCGCGGTAGGCAACGGTGTCCTCGGGGAACTTGAGGTCCGCCAGGCGGTGGTCCCCGAAGTCGTGCAATGGCTGCTGGGGGTTCTGCCCGGCATCGAGCTGTCCCAGCGTCTCGTCTGTCAGCAGGAAGAAACTCGCCATGACGCGGCCGTCCTGCTTCAGCACCCTCGCGATCTCGGACAGGTAGCGGTCGAATCCCTCCGGCAACATGTGGGTGAACACCGAGATGAGCACGACGAAGTCGAATTCCTCGTCGCCGTAGGGAAACGTGTAGTCCTCGGACTGCGTCTCCGCATCCGGGGCCTCCCGCGTCGTCATGACGTCGGCGTGCGTGAACCGGAAGTTCGGGTAGCGAGGAGTGATCGCGTGCGAGCACCACTCGATTCCCTCCCGGAACACGTCGAAGCCCTCGTACCTTCCTTCCGGCGAGAGGTATTGCGTGAGCGCGACCGCGAGCCGTCCCAGGCCGCAGCCGGGATCGAGGATGTGATGACCGGGTTGCAGCCCGAAATGCCTGAGTGTGGCGACGCCCGCGATCCCCGTCTCGAAGAAGCTGTCGGCCGTGTGCCTGTAACGGTCGAGCAGATCGTCCGGGGGACGCAGCTCCTCCAGCGCTCCGCGCTGGCTCATCAGCTCCCGATGGGTTGCGATGAGGTTCTTGCTGACGACGCCCACGACGCCGCCTGCGTCGACGACCGGCAGGCTTCCGACTTGTTCCCGTTCGAGGAGTGCCTGTGCTTCGGGCAGTGGGTCGTCCGGGCCGATCGCGACCCCGGTCCTGCATACGTCTGCCGCGGTCAGCGAGTTCTGCGACCCGCGGCTCAAGGCGGCCTCGGCCTCCCGCCACAGGAGGACGCCCTTGAAGCTTCCGTCCGCGTCCGTCACCGCCATCGTGCGCAGGCCATGGAGCTTCATCTCCTCCACCGATTCGTTCAGGGGTTGGCGCGCGTCGAGTGAGATCCGTGTAGCGGACATCACGTCGCGGACTGTCGGCGCTGTGCTCGTCATGGCGGGCCGGACGATATCCGACCCCCGGCCGCTAGCTGATCGTGCGTGGTTCGTGCCGGGCCGGCAGCGGCCAGGCACGGCGGCGCCACCTGAATGAAGGTGCGAACAGGCGCACTGCAACCCATGCGCCGAGCACCAGCATCGCGGGAACGTACTGCGTGGCGAGTGCAGCGGCGGAGACCAACGATACGACCGGCATGCCGCGCCGCGTGAGCCCCTCCCATGCCACCAGTGACAACAGGAACGGGGCATACAGGTACGTGTCGGTCCCGGGTTCGAGGGCGGCGCGCAGCAGGAGCAGCAACCCGACCAGCGCCAGCACGTCGTCGGGGGTGCGCCGCCGCGAGGACCACCAGAGCGCTGTCAGCGGCACGGATGCGAGCACGGGCCAGACGGTGTCGCCACCTTGCAGCGGAAGCATGAAGGGCAGCGCGACGGCGGCTGCCATCGCCAGCAGCCGGACGCGGCGCGTGCGCGCTGCTGCGAGGACCGGCAGGATCGCGATCGCGGCCCACTGCGCGGTCGCCAGCGCGAGCCCCAGCAGCGCGGCGCCCAGCAGCGTCCGGCGACGGCGGGCAGCCAGGACGGCGCCGACGCACAGCGCACCGGCCAGCAGCTCCTCCCCATGGCCGAGCCGGACGGCATCCCACGCGAACGGGTTCGCCACGCAGAGGGCGGCGGCGGCGATGCAGCTCGTCTTCGCCTGGCCCCTGAGTCGCATGAGGTGGGCGATTGCGAGTCCCAGGAGCCCGCTTGCAGTCAAGCCCGCGATCGTGCTCATGGACCGCGTATCGGCACGGCTCGACATGCTCCTGAAGCCCGGTGGACCGCTCCCGGCCTGCGGTAGGCTCAACCCGCGTCAACGCGAGGAAGGAGACCCCAGATGGCAGTAGAGGTGGGCTCAGAGGCCCCTGACTTCACCCTCCGCAACGAGAACGGCGAGGAGGTCTCGCTTTCGTCGCTGCGCGGCCGCAACGTCGTGCTGATCTTCTTCCCGGCCGCGTTCAGCGGCATCTGCACCAAGGAGCTGCACACGACGACGGACCTGGCCGAGCGCTACGACGCCGCCGGCGCCGACGTGTACGGCGTCTCCGTCGACAGCCCGTATGCGCTGAAGGCGTGGAAGCGCGATGAGAACCTGCAGGCGGGCTTCCTGTCGGACTTCCATCCGAAGGGTGCGGTCGCCGAGGCTTACGACGCGTACATCCCCGAGGCCGGCGTCGCCACTCGCGCGACGTACGTGATCGACAAGGACGGCAAGGTCGCGCACAAGATCGTGAACCATCCCGGCGAGCAGCGCGACCAGGACGCGATCCTCGAGGCGCTGGCCGCCTGCCCGGTCTAGCCCTCGGCGACCCGCCTGCTGACACGGATGGCGGAGGTCGAGATCACGCGGTTGCACACGGTCGCTGACGCGGGCGGCGAGCTGCTCGGGAGCGCGGTCCAGCCGCCCGTCTCGTCGTCGCCGTTCAGCCTCAAGCTCGCTGGCTGGGCGCTCGGGCCGCAGGGCCCCCCGCGCGGGATCAGGATCGTCGCCGCAGAGCCGCTCGGCGAGGGTCGCACCCTGCGGCGCGTGATCACCACGACGGCGCCCAACGCTCCACGCCCCGACGTGGCGGAGCGGTTTCCCGACCTCAAGGGCGCGAGGGCCTGCGGGTTCGTGACGTCTTGCTCGCTGGTCGGGCTCCCGCGGGAGTTCAACCTGCGCGTGGAGGCCCGGTTCGAGGGCGCGCCCCGGGTGGCGATTGCCCGCATCGAGGGCCGGCGCCCTCCGCTGCGGTCGGGCTATCAGCCGCGATTCCAGCCGATCCTGCTGAAGACGCTCGGCCGGGCAGGGTCCACCTGGATGACCCAAGTGGTCGGGGCACACCCGCAGGCCGTCGCGTACCGGCCCTTCGACTTCGAGCCGCGGCTGCTGGACTACTGGCTGGAGATCGTGCGCGTCCTCTCTCAACCGCACGCGTACGCGCAGACCATCGACCCCGACGTCCGCGAGCGTGCCTGGTGGGAGGGCCGCGCGCGCTGGCACGGCCCTCTGTCACTTGCGAGTGAGCCGGCGGTCGAGCGGTGGGTCGAGACGGAGTCGATCGAGGAGCTTGCCGCGTTCGCGCAGATGCGGGTCGACGCCTTCTACGGCAAGGTCGCCGAATCACAGGAGAAGCCGGCGGCGACCCGGTTCATCGAGCGCGTGCACGAGTGGCACGAAGAGATCCTCGCGCACGAGCTGTACGAGCGGGCCCGCACGATCTTCCTGGTGCGCGACATGCGCGACCTGCTGGCCTCGCGGTTGGCCTTCAACCGCAAGACGGGCGAGCCTATGTTCGGATACGACCGCGCGGACAGCCCGGAGCACTACGTCCACGGCTGGATGCGAGGCGAGGTGGACGAGTGGATGGAGTCGTGGCGTCAGGCCAAGGACCCGTTCCTGGTGCGCTACGAGGACCTGATGCTGCGCCCGGAGGACACGCTGCGCGAGGTGTTCGCACACGCCGAGCTGGACTCGAGTGCGGACGCTGTCGCCGCGACGCTCGACCTCGCCCGGGCGCGGAGGCCCGAGCGCCAGGCACGTCACATGACGTCGGCCGGCGACGCCGGCTCCATCGGGCGCTGGCGCGACGACCTGTCGCCGGAATTGCAGGAGGCCTGCAGGGAGGCCTTCGGCGAGGCGCTCGCAGCGCTCGGCTACGAAGCGGGCTAGCCGCCCGAGCGGAAGCGGTAGACGGGGCCGTCGAGCGAGGTCGCATACACGCGGGCGCGCGCGTCCTCGCCGAACGAGCTCAGGGACGCCACGCGCAGGCCGAGACCCCGGTCGTCGGTGACCCGGCCGCCCTGGATGCGGAAGCTGCGCAGGCGCCCGGTGCAGAAGTCGCCGTACAGGTACCGCCCCGCCAGGTCGGGAACGGCCGCGTCGCGGGCCACCACGCCGCCGGTGACGGAGCACTCGCCGCCCGACCGGTCGTACTGCAGCGCGGGCCCCACCGCGCCCGGGCAGTTGCGCGAGTCGTCGTAGCGGCTGCGGCCCTCGAAGCAGCTCCATCCGAAGTTGCGCCCGCGCGCGCCACCCCGGGACGCGAAGTCGATCTCCTCGAGCTCGTTCTGGCCCACGTCGCCGATGTAGAGGTCGCCCGTGCGCCGGTCGAACGAGAAGCGCCACGGGTTGCGCAGGCCGTAGGCGTAGATCTCGTTGCGCCCAGAGCGGCCCACGAACGGGTTCGAGCGCGGTGAGCGGTAGCTGCTCGACCCGCGGCGGCGCGGGTCGATCCGCAGGATCTTCCCGAGCGGCGACTCGAGGTTCTGCGCGCGGTTCTCCGGGTCGCCGGCCGACCCGCCGTCGCCCGTCCCGATGTACAGGAGGTCGTCGGGGCCGAACACCAGGTGGCCCCCGTTGTGGTTGGGGTACGGGTCCGCCATCGTCATCACCTGGCGCCGGCTTGCCTTGTTGGCGCGGTTCGCGCTGCGCGCGGAGCGGCGGAACTCCTGCACCCGCTGCCGGCCGTCGCGTCCCGTGAAGTAGACGTAGAAGAGCCCGCTGCGCGAGTAGTTCGGCGCGAACGCGAGCCCGAGGAGGCCCTGCTCGCCGCCGGCGGTGACGTCGCTTCGCAGGTCGAGGAACGGGCGCCGCACGCGCTTGCCGCCCAGCAGGAGCCTGATGCGGCCGGTCTGCTCCAGGACGAACACGCGGCGCTCGTCGCCTGGGGGCGCGGTCACGAGGACCGGGTTGTCGAACGTCCCGATGCGCTGCAGGCGCACGCCGGGCGCGGCGGCCTGGGCGGGCTCGCGGTTCGTGGCGGTGCGCTCCTCCGTGCCCGTCCCGGCCGCGCCCGCGTCGCTGCGCACGCTCTCCTCGAGCTCGCCCTCCCCGATGCGCAGCCCCACGACGAGCGCCACCATCAAGAGCAGCGGGACGCCCAGGAGCAGCGCGAAGGTACGAAGTCTCATGTGGGGAGGATCCAGGAACACCGGTCGCGGCCTCCCGCCTTGTTAGCAGAGCATGCCCGCCCGTGCGCTGTGCGGACCGGCGGTTGCCGCTGGTGGCGTTACTACCCTAGGCCGCTATGTCGATGTTCATCTCCGAGCGCCATCGCCGGCGCCGCCTGCCCCTGCTGATCGCAGGGGTTCTGATCGTGCTCGTGGGCGGCGCAGTCGCCGCCTTCCTGGTGCTGACCAACCGCACCGACGACGTGCGGCGCGGCGACGAGGTCGAGTTCCGCGCGCCGCAGCGCCCCGCGCGGCCCGTGGAGCGCAGCGAGGACTGGCCGGTCTATCACTACGACCTCGCCCACACCGGTTACCTGCCGGCGCGCGTGGGCCCGCCGTTCAAGGAACGCTGGGTGTTCAGCGGCCGCGTGCTGATGGAGTTCCCGCCGATCGTCATCGGGGACAGCCTCTACTTCATCCGCAACAACGGCGGCGTGTACCGGCTCGACGCGGACACCGGCAAGGTGCGGTGGAAGAACCAGGTCGGCAGGCTGAGCGCCTCGTCGCCGGCCTACTGGAAGGGACGGGTATTCGTCACGTCCCTGTCGGGGAAGCTCACCGTGCTGAAGGCGAGCACCGGGAAGCTGGTGTGGCAGAAGCAGCTCGGCAGCCGCACCGAGTCATCGCCGATCATCCGCCGCGGCGTCGTCTACTTCGGCACCGAGGGCGGCGACCTGTATGCGCTGTACGCGCGCACCGGGCGCGTGAAGTGGAAGTACAGCGCCTCCGGCGCGATCAAGGCCTCGCCCGCGCTCTCGGGCTCCACGCTCTACTTCGGCGACTACAGCGGGCGCATGTACGCGGTCTGGTCGCGGACCGGGCGCGAGCGCTGGTCGACCGGCACTTCGGGGTCGAAGTTCGGCTTCGCGGCGGGGAACTTCTACTCGACTCCCGCGGTCGCGTTCGGCCGCGTGTTCGCCGGCAACACCGACAGCAAGGTGTACTCGTTCGGTGCCCGCAACGGCACGCTCGCGTGGTCGAAGTCGACCGGCGGCTATGTGTACTCGTCTCCCGCCGTGGCGAACGTCCCCGGCACGAGGCCGACCGTGTACATCGGGTCCTACGACGGCAACCTCTACGCCCTCGACGCACGCACCGGCTCGACGCGCTGGACACATCGCGGCGGCGGACGCATCTCGGGCGGCCCGTCGGTCGTGGGGCGCGTCGTGTATTTCGCCGACCTCGACTCGAAGGCGACGTACGGCGTCGATGCGCGCAGCGGTGAGCGGGTCTTCAAGCGCAGCCGGGGCTACTACAACCCTGTGATCTCCGACGGCCGGCGGATCTACATGACCGGTTATGCAAGCGTGACTGCACTCGACCCCCTCAAGCGACGGCAAGACCGCGGCGGGCGGGAATGACCGAAATGCGACTTTCGACCACGTCGCGTGTTCCAACTCCTGACCCCCCAAGCATCAGGAAGGAAAGCCCACATGACCAGCAAGACCCGCAGCACTGCGCTCGTGGCGGCCGTCCTGGCAGCCGCCTCCCTGCTGACGGCGGCCGTTGCATTCGCCGCTCAGATCCCGGGCACCAGCGGACCGGACACGCTGACCGGCACCGACCAGCGGGATCGGATCTTCGCCGGGCCCGGCGCCGACACCGTGGACGCCAAGGCCGGGCGAGACCGGGTGCGCGGGGGGCGCGGTGACGACACCGTGGAGGCGGGCCCGGGTCGCGACCTGGTCCGCGGCGGCTGGGGCGACGACACGATCAACGGCGGTCCCGGCCACGACCTGATCTTCGCCCAGCGCGGAGTCGACACGGTCAACGGCGGCCAAGGCGCCGACAACCTGTGGGCCCTGTCCCGCAAGGACGTCACCCACGTGGAGGGCGAGCCGGCCGACACGGTAAACGGGGGCGATGGGAACGACCGCATCCACGTCCGCGACGGCGAGGCCGACACGGTCACGTGCGGCGGGGGCTACGACTCCGTTCGCGCCGACCGCAAGGACTCGGTCGCAGCCGACTGCGAGGAGCTCAGGCGCCGCACCGTGCAAAAGCGCGACGACCGCCGCGAGAACGCCGACGACGACTAGTCTCGGCTAGAGCCTGACCGGGATCCCCGCCGCGTGGAGGTGCTCCTTCGCGTCGCGGACCTGGTACTCGCCGTAGTGGAAGATCGATGCTACGAGGACCGCGTCCGCGCGCGCCTGCTCGATCGCCTCGCTGAGGTGGGACAGCTCGCCGGCTCCGCCCGAGGCGATCACCGGGATGTCGACCGCGTCCGCCACCGCGCGCGTCAGCGGCAGGTCGTAGCCGTCCTTGGTGCCGTCGCGGTCCATGCTCGTGAGCAGGATCTCCCCCGCTCC
This sequence comes from Solirubrobacterales bacterium, assembly GCA_035650255.1. GTDB lineage: Bacteria > Actinomycetota > Thermoleophilia > Solirubrobacterales > JBBDJG01 > DASRIA01. The sequence goes on along the minus strand of DASRIA010000036.1, from coordinate 13,050 downwards.
GCGCGCCGCGCCCTCGCGCGCCCACTCGATCGCGTCCCGCCCGGTTGCCACCCGGCCGCCGTTCACGAACACCTCGAACGTGCCGCCGTCCACGCGCTTCGCGTCGATCGCGAGCACGACGCACTGCGCCCCGAACGTGTCCGCCAGCTCGTCCATCAGCTCCGGCCGGGCGACTGCGGCGGAGTTGACCGAGACCTTGTCCGCGCCCGCGTCGAGCACCGCCTGGGCGTCCTCGCGCGAGCGGATGCCGCCGCCGATCGTGAAGGGGATGAAGACGTTGTCGGCCGTGCGCCGGGCGAGCTGCACGATCGTGTCGCGCTCCTCGTGGGACGCCGTGATGTCGAGGAACACCAGCTCGTCGGCGCCCTCGGCGTCGTAGCGCTCGGCCAGCTCGACCGGGTCGCCGGCGTCGCGCAGCCCCACGAAGTTGGTGCCCTTCACGACGCGCCCCTTGTCGACGTCGAGGCACGGGATCACGCGCTTGAGGACGCTCACGCCGGCTCTTCTCCGAGTGCCAGCCGCGCGTCGGTGACGGAGAAGCGGCGCTCGTAGAGGGCCTTGCCCACGATCACGCCGGCGATCTCGGCGGGCAGCGCGGCGATCGCCTCGAGGTCCTCGAGCGAGCCGATGCCGCCCGAGTAGAGCACCGGCGCGTCGCCGGCGGACGCGCAGGCCTCGGCAAGCGCCTCGGTGTCGGGCCCGCGCATCGTCCCGTCGCGGTCCACGCTCGTGTAGATGAACCCGCCGGCACCGCGGTCACGCAATGCGGTCACGGCCTCGGGCGCGGTGACCGTCGTGCGCGACAGCCAGCCCGCGGTCGCCACGACGCCGTCGCGGACGTCCACCGCGATCCGCACGCGGTCGCCGCTGCGCTCGATCATCCCGTCCAGCACGTCGGGCTGCGTGAAGGCGACGGTGCCGATCACGACCCGGTCCGCGCCGGCTCCCACGGCGTCGAGGACGGAGTCGACCGTGCGCAGCCCGCCTCCGAACTGCACCGGCACGCCGGCACCTCCGGCGATGCGCTCCAGGTGCTCGAGGTTGACCGGACGCCCCTCGCGGGCGCCGTCGAGGTCGACGACGTGCAGCGAGGTGGCTCCCTCGGCGACCCACCGCCGCGCGGCGTCGAGTGGGTCGGAGTCGTAGAGCTTGCGGCGCTCGAAGTCCCCCTGCTCGAGCCGGACCGCCTTCCCGCCCATGATGTCGATCGCCGGGTAGAGCGCCGGCACGGGCCTACGAAGCCGCGCCCACGGAGGCGCAGATGGACGTGAAGTTGCGCAGCAGCCGCAGGCCGTGGACGCTCGACTTCTCGGGGTGGAACTGGACTCCGTAGACCGGCTCGCGCTCGACCGCGCAGACGAACGGCTCGCCGTACGAGGACGTGCCGAGCACGTCCTCCCGCGACACGCCGACCGGCGCGAAGGAGTGCACGAAGTAGAAGGGGCATTCGTCCGGGAGGTCCTCGACCAGCGGCGTGCGGCGTTCCCAGCGGACGACGTTCCAGCCGATGTGCGGCACCTTCAGGCCCGGCGCAGGCAGGCGCTCCACCTTGCCCGACAGCAGCCCCAGGCCCCATCCGCCCTCGTTCTCGGTCGTGGTCTCGAACAGCAGCTGCATGCCCAGGCAGATGCCGAGCATCGGCATGCCCCCCGCCAGCAGCTCCCCGATCACGCCGTCCAGCTCCAGCTCGCGGATGTTGCGCATCGCCTTCGGGAACGCGCCCACGCCGGGCAGCACGGCGCCGTCGGAGGCGCGGATCGCGCCGTGGTCGTTGGTGATGTGCGGCCGCGCGCCGGAGCGCTCCAGCGCCTTCTCGGCGGAGCGCAGGTTGCCCATCCCGTAGTCGATGATCGCGATGCGGGGCCCGCTCGATGCCGGCCCGGGTTCGCGGCGACGGTTGGCAGAAACGGTACCGCCGCCGCTCACAGCACGCCCTTTGTCGACGGGACACCGGTCACGGTGTCGTCCAGCGCGGTCGCGATGCGCAGGGCGCGGGCGAACGACTTGAAGCTCGCCTCGATCATGTGGTGCGCGTTCGTGCCGGCCAGCAGCCGCATGTGCACCGTCAGCCGGGCGTTGTTGGCGACGGCGCGGAAGAACTCCTCCGTCAGCTCGGTCTCCCAGCCGCCGATGGTGGTCTCCGGGATCGACCCCTCGAACGCGCAGTAGGGGCGCCCGGAGATGTCGATCGCGGACGCCGCCAGCGCCTCGTCCATCGGCACGGTCGCGTCGCCGTAGCGCGCGATGCCGCTGCGATCGCCGAGCGCCCGGTCGAGTGCCTGTCCCAGCACGATGCCGATGTCCTCGGTCGTGTGGTGGGTGCCCGTCTCGAGGTCGCCCGTGGCCTCCACGTCGAGGTCGAGCCGGGCGTGGCGCGCCAGCAGGTCGAGCATGTGGTCGAGAAAGCCCACTCCGGTCGCGGCCGAGCAGTTGCCGCCGCCGTCCAGGGCGAGGCGCAGGCGGATGCTCGTCTCCTGGGTGGAGCGCTCGATCTCGGCGGCGCGCGGTGGTGTGGTGATCGCCATCATTCTTCCCGTACTGCCTAGGTCTTGTCCGCCCGCGCTTCTGCCGACTCGGCGTGCACGGGAAAGCCCTCTGCACGTGCGACGCCTGCCACCAGCGGCGCGAGCGTCTGCGCCGCCTCCGCGGGCAACCTTACCAGCGCCTGCCTGCGCCGAAAATCGCCTGCACCCAGCGGTCCCGAGAAGCGCGCGGCGCCGCCGGTCGGCAGCACGTGGTTCGAGCCGGCCGCGTAGTCGCCGAACGCGGCGCCGCCGGCGCGGCCCACGAAGACGCAGCCGCTCGCCCGCACCCGCCCGGCCAGCAGGTCGGCGTCCTCGCAGGCCAGCTCGAGGTGCTCGGGAGCGAAGGCGTTCGCCACGTCGACCGCCGCGTCGAGGTCCTCGGTGCGCACCAGGGCGAGCGGCGCTTCCTGCACCGAGGGGCGCTCGGCGGCGATCGCCGCAGCCTCGCGCTCGACCGCGCCCAGCAGCTCCGCGCTGGGCGAGGCGACCGCCACGAGCGTGTCGGGCCCGTGCTCGGCCTGGGCCGCCACGTCCAGCGCGACGATCCGGGGGTCGGCAGCGGCGTCCGCGATCACGAGCAGCTCGCTGGGGCCTGCGATGCCGTCGATTCCCACCTGGCCGCTGACCTGGCGCTTGGCCTCCTGCACGTACGCGTTCCCGGGGCCCACGATCACGTCGACGGGCGCCACCGTGGCGGTCCCGTAAGCCAGCGCCGCGATCGCCTGCGCGCCGCCCATCAAGTGCACCTCCTGCACGCCGCACAGCGCACAGGCCGCGAGGATCACCGGATTGGCCCGCCCGTCGGGGCCGGGCGGAGTCGCCACGGCGACCTGCTCGACGCCTGCCACCCGCGCGGGCACGCAGCACATGACTACCGAGGACGGATACGCAGCACGTCCGCCGGGGACGTACACGCCCGCGCGCCGCACCGGCAACTCGGTGATCGTGACGGAGTGGCCCTGCGGCATGTCCACGACGAGGTCGTCCGCGAGTTCGGCGCGCGCGAGCCGCTCGACGTTCGCGATCGCCGCATCGAGCCCGGCGCGCACGTCCCGGTCGATCTCCTGCGGCGAGGTGGCGATCTGCTCGACCGGCACGCGGAAAGACTCGGGCGCTTGTTCGCTGTCCCAGCGCAGTGTCAGCTCGTGCACGGCGCGGTCGCCGTGGTGGCGCACCTCGCCGAGGATCTCCGCGACGGCGGCCGTGACCGCATCGGCCGGCTCCACGAGCCCGCGCATCGCCTCGGCGACCGCATCGACGTCGCCGGGCTCGCGGGAGGCGAGAGTGAAGTGCCTAGCGAGCATCGACCTGCTCGCCGACCCGCTGCACCAGGTCGTCGATCTCCTGCTGGCGCAGCTTGTGGGAGACGCGGTTGGCCACCAGTCGCGCGGTGCAGTCCGCGATCACCTCGCGGACCTCGAGGTCGTTGTCCCGCAGCGTGCGCCCACTGGCCGTGAGGTCCACGATGCCCTCGGCCAGCCCCGAGATCGGCGCCAGCTCCACCGAGCCCTTGACCTCGATCACCTCAGCCTGGCGCCCGGAGGACTCGAACCAGCGGGCCGCGATCCGCGGGTACTTGGTCGCGATCCGCACCGCACCCAGGCGGCGCTCCAGTTCGTCCGCGAAGTGGTCCCCGGCGCGTGTGGCCACCACCATGCGGCAGAACCCGTATCCCAGATCGAGCAACTCGTACACCACGCGCTCGTGCTGTTCCATCAACACGTCCTTGCCCGTGACGCCGAGGTCGACGGCCCCTGCCTCCACATATGTGGGCACGTCGCTGGGGCGCATGGTCACGATGGTCACGCGCTCGCCGGGGAACAGCAGCGAGCGCGAGTCCGAGCGCAGCTCGGCGGTGTCGATGCCCACTCGGTCGAGCAGGTCGAGCGTGTCACCGAACAGGGCGCCCCGGGGCACCGCGATTCGCAGCGGCTCGCTCACGCCTGACCCTCCGCCCGTCGTTCCTCCTCGGCCTGGGCCACGTGCATCCGCTCCACGTAGAGCGCGAAGCCGCACGCGGGCAGGGGGAGCCCGAAGCGGCCCAGCAACTCGTCGTAACGGCCGCCTCCTCCGATCACGTGTCCGAGCGCGGGGTCGTACACCTCGAAGATCGCGCCGGTGTAGTAGCCGAGGTCCCGCACGAGGCCGAGGTCGAAGATCACGCGGTCCGCGAGGCCGCGCCGGTCAAGGCCGGCCGCCACTTCCGCAAGCCGCTGGAACGGCGCCCGGATCTCCTCGCCGGCGAGCTCGATCGCGCGCTCGACGACCCCGAAGCCGCCGCGCATCTGCGAGAGGCTGCCCAGCGTGCGCTTCTGCTCGGCCGTGATGGGCAGCGCAGCCACCCGCTCCTCCAGCTCCACGAGGTCGTGGCGAGCAAGCGCTTCCATTGCTGCCGCGCCGTCGGGGCCGTCCACGTTCATGGCCTTCAGCAGCCCGCCGAAGAGGCCCGCGTCGCCCAGGCCGATCCGCGCCCGCGGCAGGCCGCCCGCGTCGAGCGCGGCGCACAGGACCTCCAGCACCTCGACGGTGCCGCCAGGGGCGTCTGCCCCGATCAGCTCGATGCCGGCCTGCAGGAACTCGCGCTGCTGCCCGCGCTGCGGGCGCACGGCGCGGTACGCGTGGGAGACGTAACACAGGCGCAGCGGCAGCTGCGCGCCGGGATAGCGCGTCGCCACCAGCCGCGCGAGCGGGATCGTCATGTCCGACCGCAGCGCGAGCACGTGGCCGTGCTCGTCGAACAGCCGGTACGACGCCCCGGCGGCGCGCTCGTCGCCCTGCACCAGCACGTCCTCGTATTCCATCGTCGGCGTCGACACCTCGCCGTACCCGAAGCGCTCGAAGGTCTCCAGCAGGCTGTTCGACAGGCGTCGCAGCTCCCGCATCTCGTCGGGCAGGATGTCGCGCGTCCCCGGCGGGATCGGAAAGGTCATGGCGCGCTCCTCGCGGCGCTACGCCGACACGCGGTCGGTGGACCTGCGCTCGATGCGCGCGCCCAGCTCCCGCAGGCGGTCGTCGATGCGCTCGTAGCCGCGATCGATCTGGCTGACGTTGCCGATCTCCGACACGCCTTCGGCGCACAGGCTCGCGATGAGCATCGCCATGCCGGCCCGGATGTCCGGGCTGTCCATGCGCTCGCCATGAAGACGGCTCGGGCCGTGCACGATCGCCCGGTGGGGATCGCAGACCACGACTCGAGCGCCCATTGGGATGAGCTTGTCGACGAACACGAGGCGGTTCTCGAACATCTTCTCGTGGATCAGCACCACGCCCTCGGCCTGCGTCGCGACCGCGAGCGCGATGCTGGTGAGGTCCGCCGGGAACGCCGGCCAAGGTCCGTCGTCGATCGCCGGGATCGCGCCGCCGACGTCGTCGCGCACGCGCAGCCGCTGCTCCGGCGGGATGATCAGATCGTCGCCGTCGTGGTGCGACTTCAGGCCGAGTCGCTCGAACACCATCCGGATCATCTTCATGTCGTCCGGCACGGTGTTACGGATGCGCATCTCGCCCCCGGTGACGGCGGCGAGCGCCATGAAGCTGCCGACCTCGATGTGGTCGGGCGCGATGTCGACCTTGGCGCCGCCCAGCCGCCGGCGGCCGTGCACGGTGAGGACGTTCGACCCGATGCCGTCGATGCGCGCCCCCATCTGCACGAGCAGGTGCGCGAGGCCCTGCACGTGGGGCTCCGAGGCGGCATTGCGGATCGTGGTGGTGCCCTGCGTGAGGGCGGCCGCCATCAGCGTGTTCTCGGTGGCCATCACGCTGGCCTCGTCCATGAAGAGGTCGTTGCCGCGCAGTCCCTGCGGTGCCCACATCTCGTACTCCCGGTCGAGGTGGACCTGCGCTCCCAGGGCGCGCAGGGCGTCGAGGTGCGGGTCGAGCCGGCGGCGGCCGATGAAGTCCCCGCCCGGAGGTGGGATGCGCGCCTCGCCGGTGCGGGCCAACAGCGGGCCGGCCAGCAGGAAGGAGGCGCGGATCCGGCCGGCCAGGTCGGCGTCGACCTCGGCGCGGGAGATGCTGGCGGCGCGCAGCACGACCTGGTGGTCGTCGCGCCATGTGACGTTCACGCCGAGATCCTCGAGCAGGGCCAGCATCGACTCCACGTCGCGGATGCGCGGCACGTTGCCGACGACGACCTCCTCCTCGGTCAACAACGACGCCGCCAGGATCGGGAGCGCGGCGTTCTTGTTGCCCGCCGGCACGACGGTGCCGGAGAGGGGATAACCACCTTCGATTACGAACTTGTCCATGGCGAGGGCGCGGGTTTGAAGCTCTCGAAGGGTAACAGTCGCCTCCTGCCCGAAAACTCCTGCAACCGTGCGGGGCGGCGCACACAGATCAGCGGCCCGCGCCCGCGCCTGAGCCCTGTGTCGTCGCCGACCGCTCCGGCTGACACCTACTGCCACCTGCCGCCGGCTTTGGCCCACTCCAGGAGGTGCCCCACCGAGCAGAACCCATCGGGGATCCGGTGCTCTCCGCGGTGGCGCACCAGCACCAGGTGACCGTCGCCCAGCTCGGCGCCGCAGTGCGCACACGTGCGCGTGCTGTCGGTGCCCGCGGGCTCGGCCGGCTCGCCCGCTTCCCAGTGGGCGCCCTGCATCGCCCACGGCACCACGTGCTCGAGGCGGCAGAAGGTCGCGCCGCGGTCGCCCGCATGCTCGCCCAGGCGGAAGCCGTCCGTCGGCTCCACCGCGTTCCCACACCACGTGCATTTCCCCATGCCCGGCGCGTTCATCGTTTCCCCCGCTCTCCTGGGATAGATTCCGGCCGATGCCCGACCGGCCCCGGATTATCGTGCTCGAGGGAGATCAGACGGGCCAGGAGCTCCTCGAACAGGCCCTGCGGCTGCTGGACGCCGACGTGTGCGGCTTCCCCGTGGAGCTGGAGCACTACGACCTGTCGCTCGAGAATCGCCGCCGCACCCAGAACGAGGTGGTGCTGGCCGCCGCGCGCGCGATGAAGGAGGCGGGCTACGGGATCAAGGCGGCGACCATCACGCCCGAGGGCGCCGACGACGTGGGCAGCCCGAACAAGATCCTGCGCGAGGCTGTCGACGGCAAGGTGATCATCCGTTCCGGCCGCCGGATCCCGGGGGTCACCCCGGTCGGCGGCGTGCACCACCCCGTGTCGGTCGTGCGGATGGCGGTCGAGGACGCCTACGGCGCGGAGGAGCGGCGCGAGGCCGAGAACGGCGACGAGGTCGCGTTCCGCACCGAGCGCGTGCACCGCTCCGTGTGCCGCGCCGTCGCCGAGTACTCCTTCCGCACCGCCGACCGCACGCATGCGCGCGTGTACGGCGGGCCGAAGTGGACCGTCAGCCCCGTTTACGAGGGAATGCTGAAAGAGGAGCTGGATGCGGCGGCGGAGCGCTACGCGGACGTGCCCTACGCGCCCCAGCTGATCGACGTCACCTATGCGGGCCTGGTCGGAGGCGTGCCTTCCGAGGCACCGCTCGTGATCCCCGCGCTGAACCGCGACGGCGACTGCCTGTCCGAGCTCGTGCTGGCGCTGTTCGGGTCGATCGCAGGCGCCGAGTCCGTCCTGCTGTCGTTCGACGACGAGCTGCGCACCACCGTCGTGATGACCGAGGCGCCGCACGGCACCGCGCCCGCCCTGGAAGGGAAGGACATCGCGAACCCGATGGCGATGATCCTGGCGGTGGCAGCCCTGCTGCGCTATCTCGGCGACGCGGGCCGAGCAGACGCGGCGACCGCCGCGCGCGCCGTGTACGAGGCCGTGCTGGAGGCGGCGGCCGCGGGAATCCGCACGCCCGATCTGGGCGGCCACGCGTCGACCTCGGAGCTGACCGGCGAGGTGATCGCGCGCGTGCGCACGAAGCTCGAGATCTGGAAGTCGCTCAGCGGGGAGCCGGCCAGCTGACCGAGACGGCCGTGCGGTCCGGCGAGGTGTCGCTCGCGGTCGAGGAGGCCGGCGACGGCTCTGCGGGCGGTCCGCCAGTGGTGCTCGCCCACGGCCTGACCGCCACGCGCCGCTATGTCGTCCACGGCTCCCGCAAGCTCGAGCGGGCCGGGCACCGCGTGATCTCCTACGACGCGCGTGGCCACGGGGACTCGTCCCCGGCGCCCGATCGCGCCGCGTATCGGTACTCGGACCTCGTGACGGACCTGGAGGCGGTGCTCGACGAGCGCGAGGTCGGCCGGGCGGTGCTCGTGGGTGCGTCGATGGGAGCCGCCACGACGCTCGCGTTTGCCCTCGCCCACCCCGAACGGGTCGCGGCCCTCGTGCAGGTGACGCCCGCGCACCTGGGCCTGCCGCAGACGGACCCGGAGGAGCTCGCCCGCTGGGACGCGCTCGCGGAGGCTTTGGAGCACGACGGCGTGGAAGGTTTCGTGCGAGCCTACGGCGAGCCGCCAGTCGAGCCGAGGTTTCGGGGGTTGATAGTGCAGGCGATCAGGCAGCGAGTGGAGCGACACCGGCATCCGGCGGCGGTGGCCGACGCCCTGCGCGCGGTGCCGCGCTCGACAGCCTTCGAGGGCGTGGTGGCCCTGGAGCAGCTCTCCGTGCCGACGCTGATCGTGGCGAGCCGGGACGATCTCGACCCGCAGCATCCCTACGAGGTGGCCCAGACCTATGCGGAGCACATCGAGGGCGCGGAGCTGGTGAGCGAGGAGCCGGGCGCCTCACCCCTGGCCTGGCGGGGCGCGCAGCTGTCCGGCGCCATCATGGAGTACCTCGCGCGGGCGGGCGTGGCGGCGGGGTGACGTAATCGTGTTCTTTGGCCCTATAGAGCCAATTTTGTGGGCTTCCGGGCTGCGGATGCAACATCCCGTGCAGAACAGGTGTTCTGTCCGGGCCCGCACCTACCTTGCGAACCTATGTTCTGGCAAACGCAAAACTCCATAGACCGGTCGCGGGACGCCTACCTGCGGGAGGAGCTGCGCCAGCGGCTCCGCCTCGTGGCCGACTTCGCGACCCTGGGCGCGTACGAGCTGACCGATGCTCCGGCGCACGGCGACACTCCCCACGCGGCCGGCGGCGAGCCGACACAGCGCGTGTTCCTGTTCACCCGTGCTCCACAGTCGCATTGCAAGGCGGGACGCGAAGCGGTGAGGGAATGCCCCACCACGGCAGACCGCCACATCGCCCGTCACAGCCGGCCGGCAACCCGCCGGCGCGTGGCGCGGCGCCGCGGCGGCGTCGCGGCGGCGCAGCAACCCTGCACGGTGTCGGCGGTCGAGACGGTCGCCGGGCGCCCGGCCCGCTAGCAGCCCGGCGGCGGCGCGCGCCTGGCCTCGGCGTCGAGCGCGCGCAACAGCTCCCGACCGGTCTCGAGCGCGCGGCCCACGGTGGCGGGGTCGATGTTCTCGTAGGTGTCGGTGGGCCAGTGGTAGTTGGGAATCGTGTCGCCCTGCGCAAGCAGGGTGACGGCCTCCCAGCCGCGGGCTCGCATCGGCGTGGCGTCGGTCGGGAGCCCGGGCGTTGCGCGCGCAGGAGCGAGGTCCAGGTCGGGGCGGCGCTGGGCGATCGACTCCAGCAACTCGATGAGGTGCTCGGACGCGGGGCGGTTCAACGTCGCGCTGCCCTCACGCAGTATGTACGTGAGCGGAGCGGGTCCCCCCACCGTGTCGAAGTTCAGGAACGTGGTCTCCGCCGCCCGCAGGCTGTGCCGCCGCGCGTAGGCCTGCGCGCCGAGCATGCCGGACTCCTCGCAGCTGGTGACGAGCAGGTCGACCTCGGTGTGCCCGAGCGGCACGGCGGCGCACTCCGCGGCGAGCTGCATCGCGACGGAGGCTCCGGACGCGTTGTCGCTGGCGCCGGGTACGTCGGTGCCGCGCAGCTCGCGCTCTGCCAGCGCGGCCAGCGCGATCGTCATTCCACCGAGCGCGGCAGCGTGGAGCGCGCGGCCTCCGGGGAGGCGGCGGATGAGGGGCCCGGCGGCCAGGGCCATCGTCGAAATAGCGGGGATTTGCAGCACTTTTGCCAGGTGCGGCACGACTGCCGGGTGAAAGATCGCACCGGAGCGGCTGGTGTCGAGATGGCCCACCAGGCAGACGCGCCGCCGCGTGGGCCCCGCTGCGGGGACGCAGGCAACGACGTTCAAGCTGCGGTCGGAGCTGAGCGCATCGGAAACCGGTGTGCGGCGCAGGTCGCCCTCGAGCAGGCCGGCGGCGGCGCTCGAGATCGCAAGGCCCGCGCCCGCGGCGCGAGTGCGTGCGCTTTGGGAGCGCTGCAGCAGTCCGCCGGCGAGGCTCGCGCCGAAGAGCAGCGCGTACGGCTTGGCGAAGGTGGAGTAGCCGTCGAACACCTCGACGTCCGCATCGACGTCGCGCTCCTTCAGCCACGCCACGAGCGCGGCCGCCGCGCGCTTCTCGTTCTCCGAGCACGGGCGCCGCGGTCCGATGTCGCTCGCGAGGGTCCGGATGACGTCGAGTGCTGCCTGCAGTCCGGGTGCTGCTGCCCCGGCGCGAGCGGCCTCCACGGTGATCTCTGTGTTGCCCGTTGCCACCTGGCCCCGGACCGTACCGCTCGGCACGAAAAGCTGGTCCAGACCCCCTAAAGACCGGCTCGCCCCTGGCCGACCCAAGCGTTCATGAACAGGAGCATCGACCCCTCCCCAACGGCAAAGATCGTGATCGGCTCGATCGGGCTCCTCTTCGGAGTGGTACGGGTCCTGACGGCCGTCGTCGGCGGACTGGGGCCGGGCGGTGGCGCCTACCAGGCGGGCCAGGTCTTCGGCGTGGTGATCGTAGGCCTCGTCGGCTTCTTCGGCGCCCGCTACCTGATGCGCGGCCTGGAGGAACTCAAGGCTTCGCGTTCCGGTCCACCCGCGCAGCAGTCCCTGCCGATAACGCCCGAGCGCGTGATGCCGCTGGAAGACGTTCCCGGCTCCGTTGGGCCACCCCGTCGTCCCTAGCCTCTGCACCACACAAAAAAGGCGGGCCGTCCGCAGACGACCCGCCAGAATTAAACGGCGGCGACCTACTCTCCCGGGCCCTTTCGGGCCAAGTACCATCGGCGCTGAGGGGCTTAACTGCTCTGTTCGGAATGGGAAGAGGTGTTTCCCCCTCGCTATAGCCACCGAAATCGGTGCCCGCGACGGCCTCGCGGCCACGCGGTATGTGACCGGCGCGCTCCGCCGGGCCCTGAAAACTGCACAGTGGCCTCCACCAAAGTGGAATCTGAAAAAAATACCGTCAAGCCCTCGGCCTATTAGTACCGGTCCGCTGAGTGCATTACTGCGCTTACACGGCCGGCCTATCAACCTGGTGGTCTTCCAGGGGCCTTACTCCCTCAAGGGGATGGGAGAGCTCATCTCGAGGTGGGCTTCCCGCTTAGATGCCTTCAGCGGTTATCCCGTCCGGACGTAGCTAGCCTGCAGTGCCCTTGGCAGGACAACAGATACACCAGAGGTCCGTTCGTCCCGGTCCTCTCGTACTAGGGACGACTCCTCTCAACTCTCCAACGCGCACGGCAGATAGGGACCGACAGTTTTGTTACTCCCGAGCCCTAGAGCTCGGGGGCCAGGTCATTTCTGCCTGACTCTGCATGTCGCCATGCAGCTCGGACTGTATCTTCCGGGCGGTGGATCGCCCGGTTCGGCGTACAGTCTCTGAGGATTCTGGCTGACTACATAGCTCCTGCCATCGGATCCGTCTGTATCGCCCACCTCCATTCATGGAGAGGGCCACTCCCAACAGCTCCTGAAAGCCGTCAGGACTCCGATGGCGACCGAGAGCCATTCTTCGCACGATGGAAGCGAACTTCTCGAAGTCCTCCCGCTTGCTCGAAAGCAGCGGTGACCGCTCGAAGAACGGGATCACCTTGCCGAGGAGATCCTCTCGCCTACGAACAACAAAGACCAGTGCGCGGTCTTTGGTGCCATTGCGCTTGATGTATCCACACCCAAACCGCTCGCGGATCAGTTCGAGCACCTGAGACCTGTCGCCGTTCTGGCTGACATGGAACTCAGGAACCAGCTGATAGCCGCTGCGGCAGGTGGGATTCCGGTTGACGACGACTGAGAAGCTGCCTTCCCCGTCGACATAGCCGGCGATGTAGCCATCCAGCCTTTCCTGCTGATTGTCCGCACCCGACACATTTTCACTTTAAGGCGAGTCTCGGTCGGACTCACCTCACTAGTAGTGCGGGATGCTCGGAGTTTCCAGCATTTGGCCGAATTTATAGACAGCAATGGTCTCTACTGTCTCACGACGTTCTGAACCCAGCTCGCGTACCGCTTTAATGGGCGAACAGCCCAACCCTTGGGACCTGCTTCAGCCCCAGGATGCGACGAGCCGACATCGAGGTGCCAAACCGTGTCGTCGATGTGGACTCTTGGACACGATAAGCCTGTTATCCCCGGAGTACCTTTTATCCGTTGAGCGACGGCGCTTCCACTTGCTACCGCCGGATCACTAAGCCCTACTTTCGTACCTGCTCGACCTGTCAGTCTCGCAGTCAAGCTCCCTTATACCTTTACGCTCTGCGCACGGTTTCCAATCGTGCTGAGGGAACCTTTGGGCGCCTCCGTTACATTTTGGGAGGCGACCGCCCCAGTCAAACTGCC
>DASRIA010000035.1:0-49322 GCA_035650255.1 Solirubrobacterales bacterium | reverse complement strand
CCGCCGTGCTGCTTGGCGATGTTGTTGATCAGCTCCATGATGATCACGGTCTTGCCGACGCCGGCGCCGCCGAACAGCCCGACCTTGCCGCCCTTCGCGTAGGGCGCGAGCAGGTCGACGACCTTGATCCCGGTCTCCAGGATCTCTGTCGTCGGCGTGAGGTTCTCGACGTCGGGCGCGTCACGGTGGATCGGCCACCGCTCGTCGGTCTCGACCGGGTCCCCCAGGTCGATGGGCTCGCCCAGCAGGTTGAAGATCCGGCCCAGCGTCGCCTCGCCGACCGGCACCGTGATCGGGCCGCCGGTGTCGACCACGTCGGTGCCGCGTGCAAGGCCGTCGGTCGTGTCCATGGCCACCGCGCGCACGCGGTCGTCGCCGAGGTGCTGCTGCACCTCGCAGACCAGCATGCCGCCGTCGCCGCGATCCACCGTGATGGCGTGGTTGATGTGGGGCAGCCGGTCGGGGAAGACGGCCTCGATCACGACGCCTTGAATCTCCTCGATGCGGCCCACGTTCCTGGTCTGTGTTGCGGCTTCCAAATCAGCTCCTTTGCGGTCTAGCCGAGGGCTTCCGCCCCGGCGACCACTTCCATGATTTCCTGGGTGATCTCAGCTTGTCTTGCGCGGTTCATCTGCAGCGTGAGGCTCTCGATCAGCTCACCGGCGTTGTCCGAGGCGCTGCGCATGGCCGTCATCCGCGCCCCGTGCTCGGACGCGGTCGACTCCAGCAGCGCGCGGTAGACCGATATCTCCACGTAGTCGGGGATCAGGCGGTGCAGGATCTGCTCGGGATCGGGCTCGTACTCCACGAGCGCGTGGTGTGCGGCGTCGCCTTCCTCGCCGTCGGCCTCCTCGAGGATCGTCGCGTGCTGCAGCGGCAGCAGCGTCTCCCGGCGCACCTCCTGGGTGAGCGGCGAGATGTATCCGTTGTAGAGGATCTCCACCTCGTCCAGATGACCGTCCACGTAGGCGGCCATCACGTCCTCGGCAATCTCGCGTGCGTTCGCGTAGCCCGGGCGGTCGGTGAACCCCGTGTACCGGCCCGACAGGTCGAGGCCGCGGAACGTGAGCGATGAGACTCCGCGCTTGCCCGAGGCGTAGTAGGCGATCTCACGTCCTTCGCCGGCATGCTCGGCCGCGGCGCGCAGCCCGGCGCGCAGGATCTGCGAGTTGAACGCCCCCGCGAGCCCGCGGTCGCCGGTCACGAACACCAGCCCGACCCGGCGCACCTGCTCGTGCTCCTGGAGAATCGGCAGGCTGGGGATGTTCTCCGCGGCGGCTGCCGCCTGGCGCGTCATCCGGCGGATCGCGCCGGCATACGGCCGCAGGTGCTCGATCCGCTGCTCCGCGCGGCGCAGCCGCGCCGCGGCGACCATCTCCATCGCGCGCGTGATCTTCTGAATGTTCTTCACGCTCCCGATGCGGCTTTTCAGGTCCTTCTGGGCCATGGGTCAGATGACCGGTCGGGCGGCCGCGCGCGCGGGCGCCAGATCGACGTGGGCAAGGACGCAGGGTGAAGCCCATGCTGGTTGCACGGGCGAGCCCGAGGACGCAGATCCACCGAAGAGATGGCGCGTCATCCGCGCGTGCGTGGCCGCGGGATCGGTCATCTAGACGGCTGCCGGCTCCTGCTCGGGCTCGGCCTCCGACTCCTCGGTGGGCGCTGCGCCGTCCTGCCCGGCCGCCTGCGGCCTGGCCTCCGGCCGCGCCTCGGGCGCGGCGTCCTCGTCGAGCGGCTGGCCCTCCTCGTCGAGGTCATAGCCGAAGTCCGACGCGAAGTCCTTCACGAACGCGTCGACCTCCTGCTGCATCTCGTCGGTCCACTCACCGCCGGCCACCTGCTTGCCGAGGTCCTGCTTCTCCGCCCGGTAGCGCAGGACGAGCTGCTCCAGGAACTCCTCGACGCGCTCGACGTTGATGCGGTCCAGGTAGCCGTTGGTGGCGGCATAGATCTGCACCACCTGGTCCTCGACCGGGAGCGGCTGGCGCTCCTTCTGGTTCAGCGTGCGCACCATGCGCTCGCCGCGCGCCAGCGTCTTCTGCGTCTCGGTGTCGAGCTCGGAGCCGAACTGCGCGAATGCCTCCAGCTCGCGGTACTGCGACAGGTCCAGCTTCAGCCGGCCCGCAACCTTCTTCATCGGGGTGAGCTGCGCGTTGCCGCCCACGCGGGACACCGAGATGCCCACGTTGATGGCAGGCCGCACGCCGGAGAAGAACAGCTTCGGCTCGAGGAAGATCTGCCCGTCGGTGATCGAGATCACGTTGGTCGGGATGTAGGCGGACACGTCGCCGGCCTGGGTCTCGATGACCGGCAGGGCCGTCAGCGATCCCGCGCCGAGGTCGTCGTTCAGCTTGACCGCGCGCTCCAGCAGCCGCGAGTGCAGGTAGAAGACGTCACCGGGGTACGCCTCGCGGCCGGGCGGGCGCCGCAGCAGCAGCGACATCTGGCGGTAGGCGTAGGCGTGCTTGGTGAGGTCGTCGTAGATGCACAGCGCCTCACGGCCCGAGTACAGGAAGTACTCCCCCATCGCGCAACCCGCATACGGCGCCATGAACTTGATCGGCGCCGCCTCGTCGGCCGCGGCGGCGACGATGATCGTGTTCTCGAGGGCGCCGTTCTCCGCCAGCACCTCCGCGAGCTGCACGACGGTCGACATCCGCTGGCCGATCGCGACATAGACGGACACCAGCCCGCTGTCGCGGTTGTTGATGATCGTGTCGATCGCGATCGCCGTCTTGCCGGTCTGGCGGTCGCCGATGATCAGCTCGCGCTGCCCGCGGCCGATCGGGATCATCGCGTCGATGGCCTTCAGGCCGGTCTGCACCGGCACCTTCACGGGCTGGCGCTGGACGACGCCCGGGGCTTTGAACTCGGCGGGCCGCGTCTCGGTCGTCTCGATCGCACCCTTGCCGTCGAGCGGCTTGCCGAGCGGGTCGACGATCCGGCCCAGGAGCGCCTCGCCGACCGGGATCTCCAGCAGCTGTCCCGTGCGCTTCACGGTGTCGCCCTCGACGATCTCCTCCCATTCGCCGAACAGCACGACGCCGACGTTGTCGGACTCGAGGTTCAGCGCGAGGCCGGTCACGTCGTGGGGGAACTCGAGCATCTCGAACGACATGCAGTTCTCGAGGCCGTGCACGCGGGCGATGCCGTCCGCGACGGACAGGACGGTGCCGACCTCTGCCAAGTCGGCGCCCTCCACGTCGAGGCCTTCGATGCGGCTCTTGAGGATGTTCGTGATCTCGTCGGGCTTGATCTGCATGTCTCTCCCCGCAGTTTTGTTTAGGTGGCTTTCGCCACTTCTCTTCTGAGTTGCTCGAGGCGATGCCTGATAGAGGCGTCCAAGATTGAGTTCCCCACCCGGAGCACGATGCCGCCGAGGATGTCGGGATCCACGTTGCTCTCCAGCTGCACGTTCTGGCCGGTCTGCTCGCGAACGCGCTGCTCGAGGGCCTGCACGACGGAGTCGTCGAGCGCCACGGCGCTCGTGACCTCCACCGGCAGCTGCTTGTGCTCACGATCGTAGAGGGCGTCGAACTGCCGCCGGACCCGGAAGATCACCGGCACGCGGTGCTTCTCGATCAGCAGCTCGAGGAAGTTCACGAGCGTCGGGTCCGCGTCGACCAGCGCGCGCTTCAACCCCGCCCCCTTCTCCTCGCTCGAGAAGTACGGCGAGAAGAAGAACACCGCCAGGTCGCGATTCTGCTCCAGCGCATCCGCGAACTGGGCCAGCTCGTCGCGGATGCGGTCGAGCTTGCCCTGTTCCTTTGCGACCTCGAACAGGGATTCCGAGTAGACCCGGGCGATCTCCTCCACGTCTACTTCGCCCCGCCGTTCCGTGCGCCGATGGCGGTGAAGTCCAGCTCGCCGAGCGCCTCCTGCACCAGGCGCCGCTGGTCGTCCTCGCTGAGCGACTTGCGGGTGACCTTCTCGGTCGCGAGGATCGTCAGGTCGGCGACCTCGTTGCGGATCTCCTGGATCGCACGCCGAGTCTCCGCGTCGACGTCGCGGCGCGTCTGCTCCAGCAGCTCCTCGCGCTGGCGGCGCGCGGCCTCCAGCGACTCGCGCTCGTTCTCCTCGGCCGAACGGCGCGAGCGCGCGACGATCTCGTCGGCCTGCTGGCGCGCCTCCTGCAGCCGCTGGCGGTACTCGTGCAGCAGCTCCTCCGCCTCGGCCTTCGCGCGCTCGGAGGCGTCGATCGACTCCTCGATCGCCTTCTGGCGCTTGTCCAGGGCTTCCTGGATGCGCGGGAAGGCGAACTTCGAGAGGAACCACAGCGTCACGCCGAAGGCGATCAGCGTCCAGAGCATCAGCCCGAGCTCGGGCGTGACGAGGAAGTTGCCTCCCTCGTCAGCGGCGGCGTGCCCTCCTTCTCCCTCCGCCTGGGCCAGGACGAACGATGTGACCGCGCCCAGCATCTAGAGGAAGAACGCGATCAGGCCGAAGATGAACGCGTAGAACACGATCGCTTCGGTCAACGCGAATCCGAGCCACTGGATGCTGGTGATCTCGTCACGCATCTCCGGCTGGCGGGTGACCGACTCGATCACCTTTCCGAAGATGTAGCCGACGCCGATGCCGGGGCCGATGGTGCCGAGCCCGGCGCCCACGCCCAGCGCGATCGCCTTGCCGGCGTCGGTGCCGTAGGCAGCGGGATCCGCCGCCTGGGCGATTTGGGTGATTGTCGTTGGGTCAACCACGGGGTCCTCCTAGTGGTGTTCGGCGACAGCGCCGCCGAGATAGATGGCAGAGAGAGTGGCGAAGATGAATGCCTGCAGGGTCGCCACCAACCCCACTTCGAAGATGAAGAACGCGAACGCCATCGGCAGCGTGAACACGCCGATCGCGGCCACGCCCAGGAGCACCACGAGCCCGCCGCCCATGAACAGGATCAGCAGATGCCCCGCGAGGATGTTGGCAAAGAGTCGCACCGAGAGCGAGATGAGCCGCACGAAGTGCGAGATCACCTCGATGATGAAGATCGGGATGACGGCCGCCCCCTCGACGCCGGAAGGCACCCATCCGCGCAGGTACGGGACGAAGCCCTTGGCGCGGATGCCCTCGTAGTGGTAGAGGAACCAGACCATCAGGGTCAGCGTCAGGGGTATGGAGATGTTCGCCGTCGCGGCGTACAGAGACAGCGAAGGGACCTGGAGCCCGAAGACGTCGACCTTGTGCTCCGTGTTGGTCGGGAACGGGATGTACCCGATCAGGTTCGAGAACCAGATGAAGAGGAAGAGGGTCCCGATCAGGGTGAACCACCGCTTTGCCATCCGCGTGTCCATGTTGCCCTCGGTGATGTTGGTCTTCATCAGCTGGTAGAGCGTCTCGACGGCGGTCTGCACCCGGTTGGGACGTGCCTGCATCCGCTTCGCGATGTACATCCACGCGATGATCGTCAGCGCCGAGCCGATGAACAGGTAGAGCACCGCCTTGTTGATGCTCATGTCGAACGGCCCGAGCTCGAGCGAGATCCAGTTGTCGAGCTTGAACTCGTTCTGGGGCTTGAACTCCTCGTTCTTGCCCTCGCTGCCGAGGATCACGCCCAGCGCGATGCCCAGCGCCAGGTAGAGGCCGACGCCGATGAAGATCTTCGTGCGGCGGCTGATTCCGCCTCCGGACGGCTGGGGTGCGGTCGCCGTGGTCATCGCGGCATCTCCAGCGGGCGCAGGATCATCCGCACCAGGAAGTAGACGGTGAAGAGCCCGATCACCAGCACGGCCGCCGACAGGCCGGCCTCGTCGCCCTCCGCCAGCCCGACGCCGAAGATCGCCAGCGCGCAGAACCACCCGCGCGCGATCATGCTGCCCGCGGTCCAGCCCGCGACGACGCGGGGATCGTCGGACGCCTCCGCGCGGCGCTGCATCACGTGCTGCACGATGCGCTGGAGGACCCACGCCCCGCCGCCGACCACGTAGGCCTCGACCGGCAGGTCCGCGAGCAGGAAGATCGGCAGCGCCACCACGACCAGCACGACCAGGTCGAGATACCGCACGACGGCCGGGACCTTGAGCGGAGGAAGCGGACGCGGCTCGCCCACGTCAGAGGTCTTTGAAGCGGCTATAGACAATCCAGAACCCCACGCCGACGCCCACGAAACCGCCGGCCAGCGCCAACAGGGCCGGGACGCCAAGCAACGCGCCGATCCCCAAACCCACCGCGGCGCACGCAAGGATGGCGCCGACGAGCAGCGCACCGGCGCCTGCCGGGCTGCTGTTCACTGGGATTGTCGCGGTCGGGAAGCATCAATCTCCTTCGCCGCCGCCCGGGGACCCGGCTCGCACCATCGGCAATCTACCCACCTGCGGTCGCAGGGGGAGGAACAGCCGGCTGGTGCGCCGGCCCACTGTCGAGACAACCACCGTGTTGAGGGGCTATTGCCCGGGCGATCAGCCCGAGCCCCGTCCCGATCCCCGAAATTCAGGGGTGGCAGCAGCGCCGCTAAGGATAGCGAAAAATTGGACTTTGTAACAACTTTGTGACACCCGCCACCACCGGCCGCCGACGGCCGGAAAGCATCTAGTCTGCCCGGGGTGAGCGAGCGGACCGCATTGATCACGGGCGCCACGGGCGCGGTCGGCGCGGCCGTCGTGGACGCGATGGCGCAGTCGGGCTGGCACGTGGTGGCCACGTGGGTAGCGCCGGAGGAGCGGGAGCGCATGCCGGAGCGCGAGGGGCTCGAGCTCGTGCAGGCGGACCTGCTGCACGAGCGGGAGGTCAGCGATGCCGTCACGCGCGCGGCGTTCGGCCCCGGCGGCCTGCGCGCGGTCGTGAACCTCGTCGGGGGCTACCGCGCGGGCGCGCCGCTGCACGAGACGAGCCTCGAGGACTTCGAGAAGCTCTTCCGGCTCAACCTGCGCCCCACTTTCCTGGTCACGCGCGCGGCCGTCCCCTTCATGCTCGACGCCGGCGGAGGCTCGATCGTGTGCGTCTCCGCACGGGCCGCGGTGCAGCCGTTCGGGGGCGCGGTGGGCTACGTGTCCTCCAAGGCGGCCGTGCTCGCATTCGCGCAGGCCGTCGCCGCGGACTACCGCGATCAGGGCGTGCGCTGCAACGCCGTCCTGCCGAGCGTCGTCGACACGCCCGCCAACCGGCGCGCGCAGCCGGACGCCGATCACTCGCGCTGGGTCGCTCCCGCGGAGATCGCCGGGGTGATCCGCTTCCTGTGCTCGGACGAGTCGGCCCCGGTGAGCGGCGCGGCCGTGCCGGTGTACGGGCGCGCCTAGCGCCCCCGCGCCCGTTCGATCGCCTCGCGCACGGCGGGGCCGTAGGCAAGCAGCGTCTCGTCCAGGTCGCCGCCCTGGGCCGGTGGCGACACTCCCGCCCGCCGCACCGGGCCGATGCTGCGCCAATGCTGCTGCTTCGACTCGTGCTCCTCCTGGGACTTGCTCGCGTAGTGATGGATCCGGAACCTCGACCAGCTGACCGGCTTCAGGCCGCGCGCGTCGAGCTGGTCCACGGGGCGCCCCTCCTCGTCCACCGCCGCGCCCTCGCGGTAGACGAACGTGTGCGCTCCCAGCGCCGCCACCGCGCGCCGTGGATCGACGATGCTCTTCACCGGCACGTGATCGTCGGGCCGCACACGGCGGCGATGGCGATAGCTCTCGATCACGAGTCCCTCCGGCCGGGTGCGATGACCCGATGACCGGAACTCGGCGCGGCTGACGCAGAGCCCCGCGTGCTCTTCGTACTCGGGCAGCAGCTCGGTCAGCGGGGAGCCCGTGGGCGAGAACAGGAACTCGTCCACGTCGAGGAACGCGATCCACCGCGCGTCGTCGCGATGCGTGCGCAGGCAGTCGTCGAACGCGCGCGACAACGCACGGCCCCTTCCGCGCCGCCCGATGAAGGGCATCGCCCAGTCGTGCACGGTGGCGCTCCCGTCCTCCAGATACGGGGCCAGCACGTCGCGATGGTCGTCGGTGCTGCCGTTGTCGTAGAGAAAGAACCGCTCGACTCCGGCGAGCCGGTGGAACTCGATCCACTCGGCGAGGTAGGACGCGGCGTCACGGTAGATCGTGCAGGCCGCGAGATAGTGTTGCCCCATGCCTGCGAACCCTATGGAATCGGCCGACGTGCTCACCCAGGCGGAGCTCGACGCGGCGCTCGCGGCGGGCAAGGCGATACCGGTGTGCGCCGGCGACGGGGAATTCTCGGTCGACGGCCGCGCGCACGTGCGCGCCGCCGACAGCGCGCGGGTGACGGCGCGCGGCGCGGCGATGGTCGAAGCCGGCGGCGATGCGAGCGTCAGCGCGAGCGGGTTGGCCACCGTGCTGGCCCGGGACGGCGCCGTCGTCGATGCCGGCGACGAAGCGACCGTGCGCGCCGGCGGCCACACGATCGTCCGCGCCCGCGGCGACGCATTCGTGTTGCTGTCGGCCCGTGCGACCGGCGAGGGCAGCGACCGCGTGGTGATCACGGCTCGCGGCCAGAGCAGCGTGACGGCCGGGGACTCAGCCCGGGTCAGGGCCTTCGAGCAGGCGCGCGTGATCGCGTACGGCGACGTGATGGTGCAGGCCTGGGGCTTCGCCAACGTGGAGGCGTACGACCGCGCCGGCGTGAGCGCCTGGGGGTCGGCGGGCGTGCGCGCGGCCGGCGAGGCGACCGTCGAGGCGCGGGAGTCGGCCTTCGTGGAGGCAGGCGCCGGCGCCCGCGTCCGGGCCTACGGCGCATGCGCTGTGCGGGCGCGCGGCGGCGCGACCGTCGACGCGCTCGATCACGTGAGCGTGACCGTGCACGGCACGGCGGCGACCGTCACCGGGGGCACGGTGACCCGCGCGCCCGCTCCGCAGACGGCGCAGGAGTGGTGCGACCTCTACGGCGTCGAGGTGAAGGACGGCGTCGCGACCCTCTACAAGGCGGTCGACGGCGAGTTCAGCTCCTACCACGGCATGAGCTACGTCCCGGGCAGCGAGCCGCAGGCGCCGGACTGGGACGGAGGCGCAGAGGAGTGCGGCGGCGGCATCCACCTCGCGCCGCGGCCCGGCCTTGCGCTGCCGCGCACCTACGGAGCGCGGCGGTTCGTCGCCTGTCCCGTGCGCGTCGTCGACATCGTGATCCACCCCGACGGCCTCTATCCGGACACGGTGAAGGCGCCGGCCGTGTGCGCGCCGGTCTACGAGGTGGACGAGCTCGGGCGCCCGCTCGGCGGCAGCGCGCCCTAGCCCGCCGGGCGCACGTCCACGACGGCCGCGCGCAGGCTCTCGGACGGGCCCGAGTCCGGGTCGAGCACCTCGTGGGGCACGGCCTCGAAGTCCACCTCCACCCGAGCGCCCTCGGCGAGCACGTCCGCAGCCGCAACGCGGTCCCGCAGCTCGCCCGTGAGCTCGAAGGTGTGCGGGTCGGCCGGGTCGTCGGGATCGAGAGTGACCAGCATGTGGCCGTTGTCGTCCCAGATGAACTCGACCGTGCCGAGGACCGTCCGAATGCTCACGTCCGGGGCGGCGGCTGCACGATCTCGAACTCGCCGGTCTCGAGCTCGTGCGCCACGCGCGCATCGACCTCGGCCGGGTCCGGAGGAGGCTCGCCCTGAAGCGCGTGCTCGCGGCGCAGCTGGAACTGGCGAAAGCGCTTCAGCTTCAGGATCTCGAGGACCAGCACGAGGTAGATGCTGGCCGCCACCGTCGCGAGCGCGAACGTCGCGATCACCAGGCTCCACCCGAGGTGGAGGTTGCCGTGGTCGTCCGAGTAAGGGACGAACCGCAGCGCCAGCGCCAGCATCGCGAGCACGATCGTCCAGCCGTACAGGTAGAGCACCGTGCGCCGCTGCGAGAAGCCGATGTTCGCGAACCTGTGGTGGAAGTGCCAGCGGTCGGCCTGGTAGACGGGCTGTCCGTACTTGATGCGCTTGGCGATCACGAAGCTCGAGTCGAGGATCGGGACGGCGAGGATCACGAGCGGGAAGACGAGGGCGACCACGGCATTGGTCTTCAGCGCGCCCTGCACGGCGATCGCGGCGAGCATGTAGCCGAGCAGGTTGGAGCCCGAGTCGCCGAGGAAGATGGAAGCCGGGTGGAAGCCGTGGCGCAGGTAGCCGAGCGCAGCGCCCGCGGTCAGCATCGCCAGGACGCCCGCCGCGTTGCGGTCCAGGGACAGGGCGATCACGGCAAACGTCACCGCCGCGATCGTGCAGACGCCCGCCGCCAGCCCGTCGACCCCGTCGATGAAGTTGACGATGTTCATCACGGCCACGATGCCGACGACCGTCAGCGGATACGACCAGTCGCCGAGGTCGAGGTGGCCGAGGAACGGCAGCGTCATCGTCTCCACTCGCACGCCCGCAGCCACGGGCACCACCGCGGCCAGCACCTGGCCCGCGAGCTTGACGTCCGCCGACAGGTCGAGCAGGTCGTCGGCGACGCCCACCGCCACGATCACCGTGGCGCCGATCAGGATCCCGGTCGTCTGCTGGTCGGACGGCAGAAATACGAACCCTGCTGCCAGCACACCGGCGAGGATCGCGAGCCCGCCCAGGCGCGGAGTCGGCATCTGGTGCAGGCCGCGGGCGCGCGGCTCGTCGATCGCGCCGATCCGCCAGGCCAGGGCCTTCACCACCGGCGTGGCGATCCACACCACGACCAGGGCGAGGGCGAAGGCGAGAAAGGCGTCGAGTACCGAGGGCATGGCTATCGGTTAGGCAGTTCGGAGCGCGCCGGGAGTTGCCTCCTGCACGTAGCGATCGTGCCACAACGAGAACATCAGCAGGCCCCATATCTGGCGGCTGAGGTCCTCCTTCCGCGCCGTGTGGCGGTCCAGCAGCGCGGTCACCGTCTCGGGCTGGAAGAACCCCTGCTCGCGGACGCGCGCGGGTGAGAGGGCGTCGCGGGCGAACGGCTCCAGCTCGCCGCGCAGCCAGGCGGCCGCCGGGATCGAGAAGCCCTGCTTTCGCCCCTGCACGATCTCGCGCGGGAGCAGGCCCGCGACCGCGTCGCGCAGCAGGCGCTTCTTCGCGAGCCGCTTCACCTTCATCGCGCGCGGCAGGGCAAGCGCCAGCTCCGCGACCTCGGGATCGCAGAACGGCACGCGCGCCTCCAGCGAGTGCGCCATGCTGGCGCGGTCCGTCTTCACCAGCAGGTCGTCGGCCAGGTAGATGCCGATGTCCACGTCCTGGAGTCGCGCCAGCTCGTCCGCGCCCTCCGTCTCCGCGTACCGCGCGCGGTAGATGTCGAGTGGGTCGACCTCGCCGCGGCGGCCGTCGAGCAGCGCGGCGCGCGCGTCCGGGGAGAAGATCTCCTTCCACCCGTGATGGCGCTCGAGCGGCGGCAGGTGAGCCGCGCGCGCGAAGCGCTTGGCCTTGTAGTCGAAGCTGATCTTCGAGGAGGAGCTCGGCAGCCGCTCCACCAGCGGCCGCAGGAGGGAGGCAACCGGCCCGAAGCGCGGCGCCAGCGTGTCGGCCACATAGGTGTAGTAGCCGCCGAACAGCTCGTCGCCGCCCTCGCCGGAGAGCGCCACCTTCACGGTGCCGGCGGCCAGCTGCGAGACGAGATAGGTCGGCAGCGCGGACGAGTCCGCGAACGGCTCGTCGAACGCCTCGGCGAGCCGCGGCAGGAGGTCGGCCGCGTCGGGGCGCAGGATCAGCTCGTGGTGATCCGTCCCATACAGGTCCGCCACCTTGCGCGCCAGCTCCAGCTCGTTGAAGGAGCGCTCCTCGAACCCGATCGAGAACGTGCTCACTCGATAGGAGCTCTCGCGCGCCGCCAGCGCGGCCAGCGCCGAGGAGTCGATGCCGCCCGAGAGCATCACCCCGACGGGCACGTCCGCGACCAGATGCGCGCGCACGGAGTCGCGCAGCCGCTCGCGCAGCTCCAGCGCAAGCTCCTGCTCGCTCTCGGAGCGCTCGCTGCCGGCCGCCACGGGGCGCGGGCGCGCGTAGCGGCGCAGCCGCGGCTCGCCGCGCTCGACCACCAGCACGTGCCCGGGCGGCAGCTTGCGGGCTTCGCGGAAGATCGTCAGCGGCGCGGGGATCGAGTTGAAGGCGAGGTAGGCCTCGAGCGCGTCGAGGTCGATGTCACGCGACATCTCGGGCTGGCGCAGGAGCGCCTTCAGCTCCGACGCGAACGACAGCATCCGGTTCTCGAGCCGGTAGTAGAGCGGCTTGATCCCGAAGCGGTCGCGCGCCAGCACCAGCCGCTGCTCGAGGCGGTCCCACAGCGCGATCGCGAACATGCCGCGCAGGTCCTCCACGAACGCGGGGCCGCGCTCTTCGTAGAGATGCACGAGCACCTCGGTGTCGCCCTGCGTGCGGAACGTGTGGCCCGACCGCTCCAGTCGCTCGCGCAGGTGCCGGTAGTTGTAGATCTCCCCGTTCTGGACGACCTGCACGCGGCCGTCCTCGTTGCCGACAGGCTGGTCGGATCCCTCGAGGTCGATGATCGACAGGCGCCGCGCGGCCAGGGCGACCGACTCCTCGGCGAACTCTCCCGCGCTGTCGGGCCCGCGATGGACGAGCGTGTCGTTCATCGCATGCACCACGCCCGGGTCGACGGGCGCGCCGTCGAGGGACAGCAGGCCGCAGATGCCACACATGGGTTAGCTGAAGACGCGAGCGGGGCTGGAGAGGATCCTCCAGGCGGTGGCCGCACACACGCGCAGGTACAAGTGGACCGAGCGGTCGGCGACGTACTCGAGGTCGTGCGCGAGCTTCTCGGCCCAGGAGGTCTCGCGGGTCATCCGCAGCTGTGCGAACCCGGTCATGCCCGGCTCGACGACGAGCCGCTGCCAGTACTGCGGGATCTGCTCGCACAGCTCCTCGAAGAACGCGGGCCGGATCGGGCGCGGGCCGACGATGCTCATGTCGCCGCGCAGCACGTTCCACAGCTGGGGGAGCTCGTCCAGGTGCGCAAACCGCAGCACGCGGCCGAGGCGCGTGACCTCGGTGCGGGTGCGCTGCGTGAGCTCCTCCCCCAGGTAGGGGCCGAGCCGCGCCTCCGCGTCGGGCGTCAGGGTCCGGAACTTGAGCATCGTGAAGATGCGCCCCGCGCGGCCCACGCGCCGGCCGCGGTAGAGCACCGGGCTGCCGGACGTGAGCCTGATCGACACGGTGATCGCCGCGATCACCGGCGAGAGCACGATCAGCGTCACGCCGGCGATGCCGAGGTCGAATGCCCGCAGGGCCGTGTCAACGCCCCGGTGCTCGTGGCCCTCGTGGGCCATCTCCTTGTAGCGCTCGGCGAGGGACTCCCTCGTGGCGGGGCCGATCGCGTCGGCTTCCGCAGGGGCGCGGGACAGCGGTGGCGAAGAGCCTCGCTGAGTTCTTTCTTCGACTGAGGTTCTGTGCGCGCTCATGGCACCGCGCCGAGGATCATGTCTACCAGCAGCGCCGGATCGCGCCGGAGCTGCTCCCCGGCCGCATTCCTCTTCTCGAGCTCCAGTCCTCGCGGATCGGTCAGCGGACGCAGGCGATGTTCCCTGATGAGGGCCTCGTCGACGCCCCCAAGCCTACCCCCATACGTCGTGTAGACCGGGGTGCCGAGGGCCACCGCCTCCCGGTTCATCGTGCCGCCGGCGGACACGACGAGGTCGCCCAGGGCCACCAGCGTCTGGGCGTCAACCGCCCCGTCCGGGACTACGACCGACGGAAGTTCCAGGCCTTTCACGTACTCGCGCTGCGCTTCCGTGCGGGGCAGGACGACCGCCTGCACCCCTTCGTGGCGGCCCAGATGGGTGAGGACCTGGGGGAAGAGCGGGTTCGACTTGCGGTGGTAGAGGGACACGTCGGGCGGCGGGCGCACGACCACGAGCACCCGCTCCATGTCCAGGCCGAGCCGCTCCGGCAGCGTGCGGTCGGGCTCGAAGTCGGCCAGGTAGTACTCCTCCTTCAGGCCCGGGTACTGCGCGAGCTTGCCGGGGCCGACGCCGTAGCGGCGCAGGCGCTCCGGTGGGATCGAGTCCGGCGTGATCACGCGGCGCGCCGGCCGGCAGCCGATGTTGTGCTGCACGGTCGCCCACTCGTAGTCGAACATGTTCACGGCCGGGATCTTCAGCCGCCGGGCCGCGATCGCGAGGTCGTTGGAGCCGTGGCCGACCGCGAGGTCGAACCCCTGCTTGCGGCCGAACTTGCGCATCGCGCCCGCGCGCGACAGGAGGGAACCGAACTTGCCCAGTCGCGAAGCGCCGCCGTGGCGCCCGAAGGCGGTGTGGTCCATGCCGTGCAGCTCGAGCAGCGCAAGTGTCTGCGCATAGTCGCGCGCGGTCACGTGCACCTCGTGCCCGGCTGCGCGCAACCGCTTGATGATCGGCCGGAACACCAGGGGGTGCGCCGGCGCAGTCATGTCGACCCAGATCTTCAAGCCCCGCCTCGACTCACCCTGAACTTCGTTGAATCGGTCCCGACAGGTGGGACGGAATCAACGAAGTTCGCCGGCGGCGGTTAGACGGCCGCGGCCAGGTCCGCATACAGCGGGTACCGCTCCACCAGCGCCTTGGTGCGCTCGGTCAGCTCCTCGCGGCGGGCGTCGTCGAAGCCCGGCGCAAGCGCCGCGCAGATCACCTGGCCGATCTCGCGCATGTCGTCCTCCACCATGCCGCGCGTCGTCAGCGCGGGCGTGCCGATCCGCAGGCCGGATGCCTGCATCGGCGGGCGCTGGTCGAACGGGATCGCGTTGCGGTTGACGGTGATGCCGACCTCCTCCAGGCGGTCCTCGGCCTCGCGGCCGTTGAGGCCGTCCATGCCGAGGTCCACGAGCACGAGGTGCACGTCGGTCCCGCCGGTGAGCACGTCGAGGCCACCCTGGACCAGCGCCTCGCCGAACGCCCTGGCGTTCGCGACCGTCTGGCGCTGGCGCTCGCGGAAGGTCTCGGTCGCCGCGATCTTCAGGCTCACGGCCTTCGCCGCGATGATGTGCTGCAGCGGGCCGCCCTGCTGTCCCGGGAACACGGCCTTGTCGATCGCCTGCGCGAGCTCCTCCTTGCACAGGATCAGGCCGGCGCGCGGGCCGCCGAGTGTCTTGTGCGTCGTCGTCGTGACGACGTCCGCATAGGGAACTGGGCTGGGATGCTCGCCGGCCGCGACGAGACCCGCGAAGTGGGCCATGTCGACGAACAGCTTTGCGCCCACCTCGTCGGCGATGCGGCGGAACTCGGCGAAGTCGAGGTGGCGCGGATACGCGGACCAGCCCGCCAGGATCACCTTCGGCCGGTGCTCCTTGGCGAGCCGCTCGACCGCCTCCATGTCGACGCGGTAGTCCTCCTTGCGCACCTGGTAGCCGACGACGTTGTAGAGCTTGCCGGACACGTTCAGCTTCATGCCGTGCGTGAGGTGGCCGCCGTGCGCCAGCTCCAGCCCGAGGATGGTGTCGCCCGGCTCGCAGAGCGCCATGTAGGCGGCGTTGTTCGCCTGCGCACCGGCGTGCGGCTGCACGTTCGCGTGCTCGGCCCCGAACAGCGCCTTGGCGCGGTCGATGGCCAGCTGTTCCGTCACGTCGACCCACTCGCAGCCGCCGTAGTAGCGCTTGCCGGGGAGCCCCTCGGCGTACTTGTTCGTGAGGACCGAGCCGGCCGCCTCGAGCACCGCGCGCGGCACGAAGTTCTCGGACGCGATCATCTCCAGCGTGTTCTGCTGGCGCTCCAGTTCGTGCTGCATCGCGTCCGCGACCTCGGGGTCCACCGCCGACAGCGGGTCGTTGAAGTAACCGGGTTCCAGGTCCGTCAAGTCGCCTCCTTCAGGGCTCCGTTCTCGATTTTCGCAATCTGGTCCACGCGGCGCTGGTGGCGGCCGCCTTCGAACTCCGCGAGCAGGAAGGCGTCGATGATCGCCTGCGCCTCGCCGGACCCCAGCTTGCGGCCGGCGAGGGCCAGCACGTTGGCGTCGTTGTGGCGGCGGGCCATCTCGGCGTCCTCGGGATCGCGTGCGTTCACCGCACGCACGCCCTGGAGCTTGTTGGCGACGATGCTTACGCCGGTACCCGAGCCGCACGCAAGCACGGCCCTGTCCGCGTCACCCTCGGACACCATCGCGGCGGCTCGCTCGGCGAACACGGGGTAGTCCACCGATTCCGCGGAGTCGGTCCCGCAGTCCACGACATCGTGCCCCGCAGCCTCGAGCGCGGCGACGATCGTCTCCTTGAGCGGGTAGCCCGCATGGTCGAATCCGGCGGCGATCCGCATGGGGCTCTGACTATAGGGAATGACTCCGTCGCCGCTCATCAGGTTGACCCCGTCAGGCTGGTCGGGTTAACTGCTCAGCGGTGGCTCAATGCCCACCACCGAGGGGGCTCTTGCCGGGATGAGGTCGCGCATCGCCATGCTGGTCGCACTGGTCGTGCTTGCGATGACGGCCGCACCTGCCGGCGCGTATCACGTGGTCTTCGAGCACGCGTCGCTCGGGCCGTCCGGTGGGAACAGCATGGACCGGGTGGAGAACCACGCGATGAGCGCCGACGGGCGGCACGTCGTCTTCGAGACCGACGAGGCCCTGACCCCGGACGACACGGACGCCGTGAGCGACGTCTATCGCCGCACCGACGGCGTCCTGACGCGGATCTCGACGGGGCCCCTGGGCGGGAACGGACCGGGCTCCACCTGGATGAGGAACATCTCCGAGGACGCGTCCGTCGTCGTGCTCGAGAGCTACGAGAACCTGGTGCCGGAGGACGTGCACGGCGGGCTCGACGTCTACAAGTGGTCGAACGGCAGCGTCTCGCTGGTCACCGAGGGGCCGGGGTGGGGAATTCCCACCGGGATGTCGCGGGACGGGAGCCACGTGTTCTTCGAGAGCTACGGCCACTTCGTCGATGGCGACGAGGAGACCGCCGTGTGCAGCGAGGGGGACCCCGGGGAAGGCACCTACTCCGAGCGCCCCTGCTGGGATGTCTTCGAGCACTTCGAAGGAGACATCAGCCTCGTGTCCACGGGCCCGACCGACGACCGCGGCCCGGTGGACCACGAGCTCGGCGACGTCTCGGCCGACGGCGCCGCTGCGGTCTTCGAGTCGCAGACCGCGCTGCTGCCCGAGGACACGGACAACCATCCCAGCCGCCGCGTCGACATCTACAAGCGCAAGGACGGCGTCCTCACACTCGTGACGAACAACGTCAGGAACGAGTTCGAGGAGTTCCTGTTCCTGTCGGACGACGGCGACACGGTCGTGTTCAAGCACTTTCCACCCGGCAGCCACGGGAACCTGTGGCAGAACTCCGGAGGAGTCACGCAGATGCGCGCGGTGATGGGCGTCTGGGGCACGACGGGCCTTTATTTCGGCGGAGCATCGCCCGACGCGCGACACGTCTTCTGGAGTTCGCAAGACGCGCTGGTGCCGGAGGACACCGACTCGTGCCCCCTGTCCGACACGGGTGGGTGCCTCGACCTCTACACGCATTCCCCGGACACCGGGGTCCGGCTCGTCTCCGGCGGCGGACCGGTCGTCAACGAGGATTTCGGGTACTTCTACGCGGTGTCGCGCGACGGCGGCAAGGCGTACTTCGGGTCACGCCAGCAGCTCGACCCGGCCGACACCGACAGCTCGTTCGACATCTACGAGTTCGACGTGGCCGGTGGCACCAACATGCTGATCTCGACCGGGCCGACGGACACCGAGACCAAGGACGCCTTGTATGTCGGCGTCTCACACGACGGCTCGCGTGTCTTCTTCTACACCGCGGCGAAGATGGTTTCGCACGACCCCGACGTGTTCGGCGACATCTACGAGCGCGCAGGCGACACGACCCGGCTGGTGACCGAAACCCCCGGCGTGAACGAGGCGGTGTTCGACAGCCCGGGTCCGACCGACATCATCTCCCCCCGCACGCGCGTGTCCGCCGACGGCAGCCGGCTGGCGATCTTGACAGGAGCACGGTTGCTCCCGAGCGACACCCTCAAGTTCTTCGACGACGTCTATACGGTCAAGTCTCCGGACCCCACTCCTTATCCGCGCCCGAAGGCCGCCTTCTCGATGCAGGTGCCGCTCGTGCAGGCGGCAAAGGAGTGCACCGCTCCCAACCGGACCCACGGCCCGCCGCTGGCATTCCCGTCGTGTGCTCCACCCGTCCCGAATTCCCGATACCTCACCATCGGTGCGGGGGGCTCCAGCCCCTTCTACGCCAACTCCACCGGTCTGGTGCGCGTCGACGTGCTGGCGGGAGCGCCGGGCGGGCCCGACGACACGGACGTCGCGCTGCGTGTGCACCTGACGAACGTGTGGTGGCAGGCCGGAACGCGCGTCGACTACGACGGCGACCTCAGGGCACGGATCCCACTGCGCAACACCGACAAGGCCGACGGCGTGCCGGCCACGTCCCAGGAGCGCACGCTCGAGTTCGTCGTCCCGTGCACCCCGACTCCAGACGACGCAGTCGGATCCACGTGCTCGGTCGTGACCACGGCGGATGCGGTGCTACCGGGAAGAGCGCCGGAGCGCACGCGCGCGGTCTGGGAGCTCGGCCCCGCCGAGGTCTACGACGGCGGTGACCACGGGCAGGCCACCACCGTGGACAAGGACCGCCTGTTCGCCGTGCAGGGCCTGTTCGTGCCTTAGCCCGCCGCGGCAGCGGCGGCAGCCACCGACGGATCGATGTCCCCGGGCTTGCGCCGCATGGTGAGCGCGAACGGGAACGCCAGCAGGGTGACCACCGCCCCGACTCTGTATGCGGCGCCGTAGGCGTCACGGAGCTCCTCGTTCACGATCGCCTGCGCCCTTTCCTCGGTGGGGGTCTGCGGCGCGGGACGCTCGGCGAACGGATCCTCTGGATCGGCGAACGCGGTCGCCTGGAGGTGGTCCTGCTGCGCTCCGGTCAGCCGGCCGTCCTGCGAGAGGGCGGCCACCTCCTGCCGCGCCTCCTTGACGCGGTCGTCGACCGCCCCGGTGAACACGGCCACGAACAGCGCCACGCCGATCGCGAACCCGACCTGGCGGCCCATGTTCACGATCCCCGAGCCGAGCCCCAGCTCCTGGCCCCGGATCGAGCCCATCGAGCCGATGGTCACCGCCGGGAACATCGCGCCGACGCCCACCCCCAGCAGCGACAGGCGCCAGCAGGCGCTCCAGAAGTCCGGCTCGGCCGGCATTCCCGCCAGGGAGAAGAGCGCGACCGCGGTCACGATCAGGGCGGGGATCGCGAAGACCCGGGGCTGGATCCGGTTGGAGAAGCGCCCGATCAGCGGCGAGACGAGCATCGCCATCACAGCGACGGGAGTGATCGCGAGCGCGGCCTCCAGCTCCGAGTAGTCCCACAGGTTCACGAACAGGATCACGGTGAGGAAGAGCGTGCCCATCATCCCGATCCCGAACAGCAACAGGCTGGTACTCGCTCCCATGAACTGGTTGTTCCGGACGAGGGCACGGGTCAGCATCGGGTAGCGGCCGTAGCGCTGACTGAGCGCGAACAACGCGGTGAAGATCACGACCCCCGCGAACAGCCCGACGATCAGGGGCGACCCCCAGCCGCGCTGGTTGCCCTCCACGAGCCCGAAGGTGAGACAGAAGATCGCGATGCCGAGCGTGGTCATGCCCCACCAGTCGACGTCGGTGCCGGCGTGCGGGTCGCGCGTCTCCGGCATCACGCGCAGCGCCAGCGCGATCCCGAGCGCGCCGATCGGCACGTTGATCAGGAAGATCCAGTGCCAGCCGGCGTCCCACGGCCAGTTGGCGAGCTCCACGAGGACGCCTCCGATCGGCGGCCCGAGCACGGCCGCCCCGTTTGCGACCACGGCCATCATCGCGAGACCGAGGCCGCGCTGGGCCGGCGGGAAGACCATCGCGGTGGTCGCGAGCGCGAGCGGCGCGAGGATCCCGGCGCCCACTGCCTGCACGACCCGGAACGCGATCAACGCTTCGACCGACCACGAGAGGGCGCACAGCAGCGACCCGATCGTGAAGATCGTCATGCCGATCAGGAAGAAGCGCCGGCGGCCGAACTGGTCCGCCAGCCGCCCCATCGACACGAGCAGCACGGCGAACATGATGTTGTAGGCGTTCAGCACCCACGAGACGGTGTCGACCGACGCGTCGAGGTCGCGCTGCAGCTGCGGGATCGAGATGTTCACGATCGTGACGTCGATCAGCGCCATGAACAGGCCGATCATCACGACGCCCCAGATCCGCCAGCGGTTCGCGTACAGGTACTCGACGGGAGGCGAGTCGGGCGGGCGCATCGGACGGGGAGCTTTGCATGTCGGCGTAGACTGCTTGATTCCCGCCACGCGAGAGGAGGCACGATGACCCGACTTCTGCGAATGGATGCTTCAGGCCACACGGAGCTGGCCGCCTGGAGCGCCGGCGACCCCGCCTCGCACGAGCGCGCCGCGTCGATCTTCGACGAGCAGCTCGACGGCGGGTACATGGGCGTCGCGAAGCTGCACGACCAGTCCTTCGAGCAGGTCAAGCAGCTGCCGGTGGACGTCGAGTACGTGCTGCTGCGCCGCCCGATCGTCGGCGGGTAGTTGGCCGCCGGCGCCGGCTCGCTCCCCGAGCTCGAGGCCGTCGCCTGGCGGCGGCGCATCGACGAGCGCTCGCTGCGGCTGCGCGAGCGGATCTCCGCGGCCTACACCGCTCTCTACATCACGCCTTTGCTGGTGGTGGCGGCGGTGCTCGTCCTGATCGAGCCGCTGCTGGCGCCCATCGCGCTCGTCGGCCTGTTCCTCGCCTGGGTGGTCCCGGAGCTGTTCGCGAACCGCGGCGCGGTGGTGGTCCGCGTATCGCGCCGCCGCGACGGCGGGCCGGAACGCGTCGCGCAGGGGCTGCTCGGCGACCTCCTCGGCCACGACGAGCGCGAGCTGCAGCGGCACACCGGCCTGGCCATGGAGCGCGGGCGGCTGGGTGTCTGGCTGGTGAGTGAGGCGGGAGCGCTGCTCGTGCGGCCGGGCGGCCGGTGTGTGCACGCGTTCTGCGTGCGCGTCGCGGACGGCGACCTCCCCCCTTCCGACCGCATCGCCCACCTGCTGCTCGCCCTGCGCGAGGACGAGGAGGGCTTTGCCACGGTCGCGAACCACGCCTTCGTCGGCGCCACGTGGCGGATGCGGCGCCGCATCCCTGCGGTGCGCAGGCCGGCGCTCGACGCCGCGGCGGAAGTTAGCCGCGCATATCGCGGTTAAGTTCCGTCGCGAGTCGCTCCACCGGGACGGCGCCTGCGCGCAGCACTTCCCACTCCCCGGTCTCCTCGTACCTACCCAGGTCCACCACCGTCGACGGCACGCCCGGCAGCTCGCCGCCGTCGAGCACGAGGTCCACGCCGTCCCTGATCGACGCCGGCACGTCGGCGAGCCGGCGTGGATCGGGCCCGCCGCTCAAGTTCGCGCTCGTCTGCAGTACCGGGACACGCACCCGCGCCATCGCGGGCAGGTCAGGCACCCGGACCCCCACCCCACCGGGAAGCACCACCAGGACCGGTCCCGGCAGCAGGGCTTCGAGCGCGGCGCGAGTCCGCGGCCCGGTCTCCGGCAGGGCGTCGAGCGAGAAGCACATGACAGCCGCGGGTTTGCCGGGCGCACGCCCCTTCAATGCGTACACGCGCGCGACCGCGTCCTCGCTGTCCGGCCGGCACCCCACCCCGTACAGCGTGTCGGTGGGAAAGACCGCGACTCCGCCGCCGGAGATGCACTCCTCGAACGCCGCCACGTCGGCGTCCGTGATCACCGCCGCCCTCGCACCACCCGCGGGATGCCCGCCAGGTCACGGGTGGTCTCGACCGAGCGCAGGCCCGCCTTCTCGAACAGCGCCTCCACCGCCCGGGACTGGCCCTGGCCGACCTCTACGGCCAGCATGCCGCCCCGCACGAGCGCCTCGGCCGCCGCCGGCACCAGGTCGCGGATCACGTCCAGGCCGTCCGGCCCGCCGAGCAGCGCCTCGCGCGGTTCGTACAACGTGATCTCGGGCGCCAGGCCCGGCCACTCCGACTCGCGCACGTAGGGCGGGTTCGAGACGATCAGGTCATAGGGGCCGCCCACGATCAGGTCGGCGATCATGAACTCGACGTCGAGCCCGTTGCGCTCCGCGTTCAACCGCGCCACGTCGATCGCGTCGGGCGAGTTGTCGATGCCGGTCACGCGCACGCCCTGGCGCTCCTGCGCGATCGCCAGCGCGATCGCGCCGCTGCCGGTCCCCACGTCGAGCACGCGCTGGCCGTTGTCGGCCAGGTCGACCAGCAGCTCCGTCTCCGGGCGCGGGACGAGCACGCGATGGTCGACGAGCAGCTCCAGCTGGCGGAAGTGCGCGCGGCCCAGGATGTAGGCGACCGGCTCGCGGCGCACGCGGCGGCGCATCATCTCGTCGAAGGTCAGCGCCTCCTCCATGTCGAGCCCCCGGCTGGGATCGGCGAGCAGGGCGGTGCGGTCCACGCCGAGGGCGGCAGCCAGCAGCACCTCCGCGTCCAGCTTGGGAGTGTCCGAGCCCGCTTCCGCCAGGGTCTCGGCGGCTTCGGACAGCGCGTCGCGCAGAGGTGAGCTCGACTTCGTCAACTCGGAGGCGTCAGGCCGCCTGGGCCTCGAGCTTGCGGCGGCGCTCGTCCGCAGCCAGCTCGTCGGTGAACTCGTTCAACTCGCCTTCGAGGATCGACTCGAGGTTGTGCGCGGTCAGCTTGATGCGATGGTCCGTGACCCTGCCCTGCGGGTAGTTGTAGGTGCGCACCTTCTCCGAGCGCTCGCCGGTGCCGACCTGGGCGCGCCGGTCCGCGGCCATGCCCTCCTGCTGCTCGCGCACCGCGTGCTCGTACAGGCGGGCACGCAGCACGCGCATGGCCCGCTCGCGGTTCTGCAGCTGCGACTTCTCGTCCTGCATCGAGACCACGAGGCCCGTCGGCTTGTGAGTGATGCGCACCGCCGAGTCCGTCGTGTTGACGGACTGGCCACCGGGCCCCGATGACCGGTAGACGTCGATCTGCAGGTCGTTCTGATCGATGTCGACCTCGACGTCCTCCGCCTCCGGCAGCACCGCCACGGTCGCGGTCGAGGTGTGGATCCGGCCCTGTGACTCGGTCTGCGGCACGCGCTGAACGCGGTGCACGCCGGCCTCGTACTTGAACACGCTGTAGGCGCCGTCGCCCTTGATCGCGAAGGTGACCTCCTTGAAGCCGCCTCCCGGCGAGTCGCTGTGGCCGAGGGCCTCGGTCTTGAAGCCGCGACGCTCCGCGTAGCGCGTCAGCATCCGGTAGAGGTCGGCCGCGAAGAGCGCCGCCTCGTCGCCGCCGGCTCCCGCGCGGATCTCGACGATCACGTTCTTGTCGTCGTTGGGATCGCGCTCCACCATGGCAAGGCGCAGGGCCTCGGCGATCTCCTCCATCTCCGCACGCGCGCTGGTGAGCTCGTCCTGCATCTCCTTCTCGCCCTCCTCCAGCAGCTCCGCCGCGCCCGCGGCGTTGCTCTCCGCCATGCGGTAGCGCTTCGCGAGGTCGTGCGCCTCGCCGAGCTCGCGATGGCTGCGCGCGACGTCCGCGTAGCGGGCGCGGTCGGCCATGATCTCGGGGTCGGCGAGCTGCTCTTCGAGGTCGCGGTAGCGCTCCTCGACCTGCTCGACGAGCCGCTCTATGACTGTGGGTGCTGCCGCCATGGTCGTGCCTAACGAGGTTAGGCCACGACTTCCATGCCGAGGCGGTCCTCCTCGCTCGACTTGGAAGGGTCCTCCACCGCGAGGACGGCCTCGAGTGCCGCGATGGACACCGCGAGCTGGTCCAGCGACGGGGGGCGAGTGGTCAGCTTCTGGAGCTGCAACCCGGGCCACATCAGGCCCCGCACCCAGCGCTTGCGCCGGTTGCGCCCCGCCCACCGGATCACCTCGTAGGCGAGGCCCGCCACCAGCCCGATGCCCACGATGCGCGACAGGATCAGCCAATGGAGGTCGGGACGCCCGATCGGCGCGAACACGAACACCGCGATGATCATCACGATCAGCAGGAAGCTCGTCCCGCAGCGCACGTGCAGGCGCGAGTACTTGTCCGCGTTCTCGGGAGTCAGCGGCTCGCCTGCCTCGTAACACGAGATGACCTTGTGCTCGGCGCCGTGGTACTCGAAGACGCGCCGCAGGTCGTTGATGTGGGAGATGGCCCACAGGTACCCGAGGAAGATCGCGATGCGGATCAGCTTCTCCACCACGACGAACAGGACCGAGCTGCCGAGCTCGTCCTTCCAGAAGCTGGCGACCGTCACCGGCAGCACGAAGAACAGCCCGATCGCGAACGCGAGCGACAGGAAGATGGTGAAGCCCCAGGTCTTGCCGGAGATCTCCTCGTCGGGCTCCTCGAGCTGCGCGTTGGCGGAGATGCCGAGCGCCTTCATCCCGATCTTGAGCGACTCGTAGAGCGCGATCACCCCGCGCACCACCGGCACGCGGTAGAGGCGGCGCCGCTTCATCAGCGGCTCGAAGGACTCCGTGTGGATCTCGATCGGGCCGAGCACCTCTCCCGCGTCCCCCAGCGCGCCGTTGCCGGCCGCCGGCCCGACGCCTGCCAGGGTCGTCGCGGCGGCCTCGGCGCCGAGCTCGGCCTCCTCGACGAGCGGATGCTCGTGGTGGCCGTTCGCGGAGCCGTTCTGGCCGGCGGCATCCGGAGCGGGCGCCCGCACCGCCACGGCCCAGGTGGAGACGCCGCGCATCATCACGCCCTCGAGTACCGCCTGGCCCCCGACCGGGGCGTCCTTGGCGGGCATCAACCGCCCGTCGGCGAGCCTCACCTCGGAGCCGGTGACGAGGTCTCCGTTGGCGGTCGTCGGCTGTTGGGTCGGATCAGCGCTCATCGGGGGCCGGGATCCCTCCCGGGTCACCCATGGTAATCGGACCCAGGCGGGTAGTGCTGAACCCGGCTGTGGCCCTAGCCCTTGCGCTTGGCGGCGCGGCGCTGGAAGCGCTCCACGCGACCGCCGGTGTCCACGAGCTTCTGCTTCCCGGTGTAGAAGGGATGGCACTCTGAGCAGATCTCGACGTGCAGCTCCGGCTTCGTGGAGCGGGTGGTGAACTCGTTGCCACACGTGCAGCGCACGTGTGCCTCGACGTACTCGGGATGGATGTCGGTCTTCATCGTCGTTCGAGTTTAGCGATGGGCTCAACCGGTCACGAGCCGGGCCGCCATGACCAGCACGGCCAGGGTGGCGACGAGGTTGAGGGCGGAGACGATCCCGGCCCGGGCCGCCTTGCGCCTGATCTCGCGCCGCACTTCCTTGTCGTCGGGGTAGGCAAGCGCCTCCTGGCGCAGCCGCGTGAGCTCCGGGCCCTGGACCAGCGTGTGGAACAAGGTGAGCGCGATCACGACGATCACCAGCACCAGCTTCGCCAGCAGCCGCTCCCCGTAGTCGGTGTCGAACAGGTCGCCGAACGCCGCCAGCCGGTCCGCCGCCATGTCGGTGCCGGTCGCGATCAGGACGAGCATCGCAATTCCCCCCGCG
The DNA here is from genome assembly GCA_035650255.1 of Solirubrobacterales bacterium. Classification (GTDB taxonomy): domain Bacteria; phylum Actinomycetota; class Thermoleophilia; order Solirubrobacterales; family JBBDJG01; genus DASRIA01. The sequence goes on along the minus strand of DASRIA010000035.1, from coordinate 24,026 downwards.
ACCGCGAAGCGGCGGCCGAGCGCGCGGAACAGCGCGATGCGCTCGTGCTCCGCCACCGTGCGGCGCGCAGCGCCCACCGCCAGGGCGAGCATCACCATGCCTCCCGCCCACACCGCCGCACCGATCAGGTGCAGCGACCGCACAAAGGTCTCGGCGGCGATAAGCATCGCGGCCGAGGATACGGGCGCCTACGGCACGAAAACTCCCTGCGTCATGAACCGCGAGTTGCCAGAAGGCGTGTCTGCGTCGTCGTCGGCGCCGCCGTCGTAGACGTCCACCCGCCCGAGCTCCCACATGGCCCGGTAGCCGTCCTTGATCGCGCCCGGGACCAGCGCATCGACGCTTGTGGTCGCGGTGCACCTCGCGGCTTCGGCGCTCGACCCGGGTGTGGCGACGCATGGCACCGAGAATCCGAATGGGAAGTCATGGATGGTCGAGGCGATGGAGCCCGGTTCCCGGTCGGTGAGGCGGACCCTCACCTCGCCGCGCACCTCGCCGGTGTACTCGGACAGGTCGCTCGCGCGCATGACACTCGACAGGACGAGTCGCACGGTGACGTCCGAGTCTTCCGGTGGGCCCGGCGCGCCCGGCATCACAAGCATGCGCACGAACCCGGTCGAGTTCGCGAGCGCCGGGTTGCCGTCGCCGATCCCGACGGTGAGGCGCGACGACTCCGGTCCCGGCGGGGCGCAGGAGCCGAATGCGAGCGGCGGACCGTGCTCGCGGTTCGGGGTGGTGCACGGCGCGAATGCGGGCACGAGCGATACGCGGACTTCGCCGGCGCTCTTGGGGCGGACGTACGAGGAGGGAGCGTGGACGGGGAGCGGCTGCCAGTCCGGTGCAACGTCGAACGACGGGGAGTTGGTCACAGTGTGGCGACCGGTGCCGTCAGCGTTCATGACGCTGATCTCGCCGGACTCGTTCCAAGCGATCATGTCTCCGCTCGGGGACCATGCCGGTGTATAGCCAAGCGCCGGCGGAGAGAAACTCGCCTGATCACTGCCGTCCGCCTCCATGACCCAGACATCGGTCGTGCCGCCCGAACTGCCCCATGCGATCTTCGAGCCATCCGGCGACCAGTCGGGGTGGGTGTCCTGGTCGTCGTCGAACGTGAGGCGTTCCTCGCCGGTGCCGTCGGGATTGATCACGAAGATCTCGAAGTTGCACACGGCGGTCGTGCACGGGGGGACAAAACGTGAGAACGCGATCTTCGAGCCGTCCGGGGACCACGCCGGTGCTCCGTCGGACACCGTGTTGTCCGTGATCCTGATGAGTCCACCGGTGCCGTCGGAGTTGCCGACGTAGAGCTCGGACCCGCGGGAGGAAGACGTCGTGCCCTGAAAGACGATCCTGCTCCCATCTGGTGACCATGAGGGCTGGCCGGTAGGAGTGAAGAACCCCGGTGACGTGATGACGGTCTGTCCGCTTCCGTCGGCGTTCATGACAACTACTCCGGACCGCCCGCTGCGCGAGCCGTCGAAGGCGATCCTCGATCCGTCGGGCGACCACGCCGGATTTTCGTCCGGGAGCGGATCGTTCGTCAGCCGCACGACATCGCTGCCGTCGGGGTTCATCGAGTAGATATCGAGGTTGCCGGTCTCGACGCCGTCGCGGTTGCTGACGAACGCAATCCTCCCGTTCTGGCCCGGAAATGCGGCTTCCGCGTTCGCCGGCATCGCCAGCAGCGCCCCGGCGACGATCAAAGCGATGCATGTCCCCAACCGCCTCAGGGCACGAACACTCCCTGCGTCGCGAACAGGGTCCGGCCGAAGTCGGTGTCCGCGTTCTCGTCGGGACCACCGTCGTAGACGCGCACTTTCTCGAGCTCCCACACGGTCCGGTAGCCGTCCTTGATCGTGCCCGGTATGAGCGCATCGACGCTGGTGGTCGTGATGCACTTGGCGGCCTCGGTGCTGGATCCCGGCGTGGGTGAGCACGGCACCGTGAATCCGACCGGGACGTCCAGCGTGGTCGAGCCGACCGACACCGGCTCGCGATCGGTGCGGCGCACCATCACCTCGCCGCGCAGCTCGCCCGTGTACTCGGACAAATCGTTCCGCCGCATGACGTTCGTGAGCACGACCCGCACGCTGACATCCGAGTCGTCGGGCGGCCCGGGGGCGCCGGTGACGGCGCGCATGCGCATGAAGCCGGTCGAGTTCGCGAGCGCCGGGTTGCCGTCCCCGATGCCCACCGTGAGGCGCGACTCCGGCTCCGGCAGCGGCGGAGCGCAGGAGCCGAAGGCAAGCGGCGGGCCGTGCTCCCGGTTCGGGGCCGTGCAGGCTCTGAACGCGGGCACCAGCGAGACCCGCACCTCCGTCGCGCTCTTGGGCCGCACGTACGTCGAGGCAGAGTTGACGGGAAGGGGTTGCCAGTCGGGAGCCGTCCCGGTCGTCGAGATGCGAATGTCGCCGGCTCCATCCGCGTCGATCACGTGAATGCCGTCGTTCGTCCGCGCGAACACGATCCGGGAGGCGTCGGGCGACCAGGCCGGCTGCGAGTCGAAGCCGTTGGGCGGGCCCGGGGTCAGGAGCTGCCGCTGGCTGCCGTCCCTGTTCATGACGCCGATGCGCCCACCCGGGTCGCCGGGAAACTCGCCGCTACCCCACTGCGGAGTGAAGAATGCGAGCCTTTCGCCGTCCGGGGACCAGTTCGGCGCGGCACCGTGGAGCCTCGGTTCGGGTGGGCCGGTGAAGTATGGGCTGTACGCCTCCGATGAGGCGTAGTACAGCTTTTCCGGGTAGTAGTTGGCGCATTCCTCGAGGTCGGGATTGCAGCTGACCGCGAGCGTGCCCTCGTGGAAGGCGATCGTCGCGGTTTCGTCCGGCGCCCACGCGGGTGCCCCGATGTCCACGAAGTCAATTTCGTCTTCGTAGTCGAACAACAGCGTCCGACCGCTGCCGTCGAGGTTCGCCTTGTAGATGTGCCGCCCGGACATGAAGACCAGCTGGTCGCCGCCCGGCGACCAGCTCGGGTCCTGCGCTCCGCTGATGGCAAGCGTGGCGTTCGAGCCGTCCGCGTTTGCGATGTGGACGTCCGCTGCGCAGGATCCGGAACAAGCGGGGTTGACCTTGCGGTGGAAAGCGATCCGGGTCCCGTCTGGTGACCACGCCGGGGCCGAGTCCGCGCCGGTGGTGATCTGCGTCTTCGTCGAGCCGTTCGGGTTCATCGTCCAGATCCCCTGCGGGCCGTCGACATAGGCGATCTTGCCGTTTGCTCCGGGATACGCCGCGTGAGCCGTCGCGGGCAGCAGCGCGAGGACCAAGGCCGAAACGAAAAGTAGGCGCCTCATGGCACGAACATCCCCTGAGTCATGAACAGCGTGTTGTCGCCTGCGGTGTCCGCGTCGCCGTCCGGCCCGCCGTCGAACACGCGCACCTGCCCCAGCTCCCAGACCGCCTGCGTGTCCGTATCTGCCGGATCGAGCCGCTCCGTCGTCCACCGCGCGACGTGGTTCCCGTCGGGCGATGCCGCGGCCGCCGTCATCACCGCGGCCGGGCCGGCGCCGTTGGAGGGCACGGAGATCAGCTCGGTCACGCTGTGCTCCCCGAAGGCGGCCGCGGGCATCACCATCGCCGCAACGGTCACGACCGCTGCCGTCCACCGCACTGCCAAGCTCACCCCCCGGTCTTTGTGGCCGAACATACCGCGGTGCGCGGCGCCCTACAAGCGGGTCAGACCGCGGCCTCACGGCACGAACACCCCTTGGGTCATGAACAACGTGTTGTCGTCAGGCGTTTCGGCGTCCTGGTCCGGCCCGCCGTCGTAGACGAGAACCTTGTCGATCTCCCAGATCGCCCGGTGCGTGTCCTCGATCGCGAGCGGCACGATCGCGTTCGCGCTGGTCAAGGAGATGCACGAGGATGCATCCAAGCTCGAGCTCGGCGTTGGCGTACAGGGCACTGTGAACTCGAACGGGAAGTCCATCGAGGTCGAGTGCGGCGCGCCCGGCGCCGGCGGGTCGCGGTCGGTGCGGCGGACGGTCAGCTGCGTGCGCAGCTCACCGCTGTATTCGGAGAGGTCGGAGGCGTGCATCACGTGGGTGAGGCGGAAGCGGATGCCGACGTCGGAGTCGTCGGGTGGACCGGGCTGTCCGATGATCACGAACATGCGGAGGGAGCCCTCCGAGCGTGCCAGCGCAGGGTGCCCGTCCCCCACGCCGACGGTGAGATGACTCGATGCGGGCTGGGGCGGGTTGCACGAGCCGAATGCCAGCGACGGCCCATGGGTGCGGTTGGGCTCCGTGCAAGGCTGATAGGCGGGTACGAGCGATGCGCGGAAGCGCGCCGCGCTGCGAGGGCGGATGTGTGAGCCCGGTGCCGTCGCCATCACCGGCTGCCAGTCGGTGCTCGCAGTGCCGTACCCGAAGAACGACCGGACTCGCTGGAAGTCCAATCCGTTGCTGCGCACCGTGAAGACGCCGTCCATGTCGATCGATGCGATCCGCTGCCCGTCGGGCGACCAGGACGGGCCCGCGTACCAGTTGCCCCCGATATCGCATTCGAACGAGCCAGAGCGCACCGTGAACGTCCCGGTGCCGTCGGGGCGCACGGTGACTACGTCGTAGCAGCTCTCGCCATCCGCGTCATAGGTGGCGACGTACGCGATGTGCGAGCCGTCCGGCGACCAGTCCGGAAAGTCATGTACGAGATACGGAAATTGGGTCCAGCCGGTGGTCACGCGGTTCAGCCCGGTGCCGTCGGGGCGGATCGTGTAGATCGAGCCGCCCCGGGCGAAGGCGATCCGGCTCCCGTCGGGCGACCAGTCCGGCGCGCCTGCCCCGACGGCGACAAGTGTCTCGTCCGAGCCGTCGGGGGCAACGGTCCAGAGGTCGCCGTCATGCACGTAGGCGATCCTGCGCCCGTCCGGGGACCATGACGGCATCGAACTCGACGTCGGCGGATCCGTCAGCCGTGTGAGGCCCCCGCCGCTCGAGTCCATCACGTACACCTGGTCCGTCGTGCCGTCGTAGCGCGTGAAAGCAATCTGCTGACCGTCGGAGGACCAGTCGGGCCCGTAGTCCCACAGCGCGCCGGTCGTGAGCTGCGTGTTGCTCGTGCCGTTCGGCTGTACGGAGTACAGGTACCCGTCGTCGTATGCGATGCGGCCGTTCTGTCCCGCGAAGGTGCCATGCGCGGGCGTCACCACGAGTATCGCGGCGGCAACCGTGGCGATCACGAGCCGGATCGTGGTACCGGTCACGGCACGAACACTCCCTGCGTCATGAACAACGTGTTTCCGGACGCGGTGTCGGCTTCCTCGTCCGGTCCGCCGTCGTAGACGCGGACGCCGCCAACGTCCCAGAGTGTGCGCGCGCCGTGGGACACTGCGCCCGGCAGGACCGCGCTGACACTCGTGGTCGTGACACATCTGGAGGCGTCGGCGCTCGACGCCGGCGTGGGAATGCAGGGGACCGTGAAACCGAACGGGAAGTCCTGCGTCGTCGAGCCGACCTGGCCCGGTTCACGGTCGGTGCGGCGGACCGTCACCTCGCCGCGCAGCTCGCCCGTGTAGTCCGAGCGGTCGCTCGCCCGCATCACATTTGTAAGCGCGAGCCGGATCCTGGCGTCGCCGACGGTCACCCTCAGGCGCATGAACCCGGTCGAGTTCGCAAGGGCGGGATTGCCGTCGCCGATGCCGACGCTGAGCCGCGTCGACTGTGGCGCGGGCGAAGCACAGGAAGCGAATGCCAACGGCGGGCCGTGCTCGCGGTTCGGCGCCGTGCAGGGCTGGTATGCCGGCACGAGTGCGACGCGGATCTGGGGAGCGGCCTTGGGACGGACGAAGCTGGAGGGCGTATCGACCGGGAGGGGCTGCCAGTCGGCGCCTGCGAATGCGTTCGACGTGTCGAACAGAGTGGAGACGCCCGTCCCGTCGGCGTTCATCAGATACAGATGATCGCCTGATTCGAAGGCGATCTTGGTCCCGTCCGGCGACCACACCGGACGGGCCTCACTGCTCGCCGGGCCCGACGAAGTCGCCGTGAGTTGCGTCTCTTCGCTGCCGTCCGGTCTGATCGTCCACAGCTCGTTGGAGAAGAGCGAGTAGACGAGCTTGGAGCCGTCCGGCGACCAGTCGAAATCGTAGATCCCGGACTGACCGATCTGGCGTGCATCCGTGCCGTCCGCGTTCATCACGAAAAGCTCAGCCGCGAACGGGAAGACGTCGCAATAAAGGGGCGGATCGCTGGAGTCGGACCACGCTTCACGTATGAAGGCGATCGTGCGGCCGTCGGGCGACCACCGCGCCAACCGATCGTCCTCATCTCCGTTCGTCAGGCGAGTGACCCCGCCCGCCTCGCCGCCCGCGCCCATGCGGAACAGGTTCCGCAGAGTGAGGCACTCGGTGTATGACTCATCACGGGCGAACACGAGCGTCGACCCATCGGGCGACCACGCCGGGTCACCGCCGAAGCCGGTGGTCAACTGAGTGCGGCCGCTCCCGTCCCCGTTCATCACCCACACCTGACCACCCGGGCCGTTGAACGCGATGCGCGTGCCGTCGGGCGACCAGGCCGGGGCGCTTCCGGGGCCCAGGGGGGTCAGGGCGCCTCCGCCCGGTTCGACGCTGTACAGGCCGGAAGCCTGGACGGAGCCGTCCCGGAACGCCAGCCGGCCGTTCTCGCCGGGGAACGCAGCCTGGGCCGGTAGGGCGCACATGACCCACGCGAGCACGGCCGCGATCGGCACTCGCCACATGGCGAGCCGATACTAACCCCGGTCCCCCGGCTCCGAAAGGGCTGGCCGCTAGACCTGCGTGTACAGCGGCCCGTCGCCGCCCTCGGGCGGCGTCAGGCGCCCGCCCTTGGCGGTGATCGCCCCGCACTGCACGCAGTTGGAGGGAACGATCTGCACGTGCACGGTGCCGTCGCCCTCCCCGTTGCGCGCGGCCTCGAGCTGGTCCTCGGGGATCTCGTACACCTGCGCGGGGCACATGGACACCCACGTCTGCGCCACCTCGAGCGGCACGTCGGTCTGCACGCGGATGTGGTTCGGCGCGTCGTCGCGCGTCGCGTTGCCCGACGCGAACACCGACGAGAGCTTGTCGAACGTGTACTTGCCGTCCGGCTTCGGGTAGTTCTTCGAGGCGCCGTCGAGCACCATCTCGTTCTCGGCGTCGTGCTCCTGGTCCCAGTGGCCGCCGGGGAAGGCGCCGCGGGTGATCGTCATCGCGCTCGCCATCGCGCCGCCCAGGAAGAACCCCTTGGAGAAGGGCTGGCGCATGTTGCGGGAGCGATAGATGTCCTCGCCGATCACCGACTCGCGCACGCGCTTGTCGTAGGCCTCGAAGTTCAAGGAATCACGCTTGAGAGCGTCCACGATCGCCTCGGCCGCGTACATGCCGGCGTGCATCGCGTAGTGGATGCCCTTCAGCGTCGGGATGTTGACCATGCCCGCGGCATCGCCGGCGATGCACATGCCCGGGACCGCGAACTTGCGCGGCATCGCGAAGTAGCCGCCTGAGGGAATCGTCTTGGCGCCCCAGGCGACGCGCTTGCCGCCCTCCAGGATCTTGCGCACGAACGGGTGTGTCTTGAACTGCTGGAGCACGTCGTGCACCGAGAAAGTCGCGTCCGTGTAGTCGAGGCCGGCGACGAAGCCGAGGCAGACCTTGTCCTCGCCCATCGGATAGATGAAGCTGCCGCCGAACTCGTTCCAGCGCGCGCCTTTGCGCAGCGGCCAGCCCATCGTGTGGATCACGCGGTCGAGCGGCTTGGGGACCTCCCACACCTCCTTCACGCCGAGCTCCCAGCGCTGCGGATCTTCACCGTGCAGGTCGTAGTAGTCCATCGCGGCCAGCGTCAGGTGACCGAGCGTGCCCTCGGCCACGACGGTCGCCTTCGCCATCACGTCCGATCCCGGCTCGAAGTTGGGGAGCGGCTCGCCCTCCCGGTCGCGGCCCTTGTCGCCGGTGCGCACGCCGACGACGATGCGGTCCTCCACCAGCAGCTTCTGGGCCGAGGTCTCGGACAGGATGTAGACGCCCGCCTCCTCGGCCTTCTCGGAGAGGAAGCGCCCCAGCTGCGCGACCGACACCACGTGGTTGCCGTGGTTGCGGAAGTTGGGCGGCATCGGCTTCAGCGGCAGCGCCTGCTTCTCCGTCAGCAGGTAGACGGCGTCCTTCTCGACCTTCCACAGCGTGGGCCACTCGGACTCGTCCATGTCCGGGAAGAGCTCCTTCATCGCGGAGGGCCGCATGTTGGCGCCCGACAGCAGGTGGGCGCCGGGCGTCTTGCCCTTCTCGATTACGGCCACGGGGACCTCGCCCAGCTTCTCCGTCAGCTCGGGCTCGTTCTCCAGCAGCTGCGTGAGCCGGATCGCGCACGCGAGGCCCGCCGGGCCACCGCCCACGATCGCCACGCCGACCTCGATGCGCTCGTCCTCGGCGTCGGTCGGCGGACCGATGAACTCCCCCGCCGGGTCGACGGGAGGCGGGAACTTGGCTGGTGCGACGCCGCCCACAGGCCGCTACGCGCCCTTCTTCGCCTTCACGGCCTCGGTCAGCTTGGGCATGATCTTGTGCAGGTCGCCCACGATGCCGAGGTCGCAGAACTCGAAGATCGGCGCGTTCGGGTCCTTGTTGATCGCGACGATGTTCTCCGAGGACTGCATGCCGACCTTGTGCTGGATCGCGCCGGAGATACCGGCGGCCAGGTAGAGCTTCGGCGCGACGGTCTTGCCGGTCTGCCCGATCTGCCCGGCGTAAGGGAACCAGCCGGCGTCCACCACGGCACGCGTCGCGGCGACGGCACCACCGAGTGCAGCGGCCAGCTCGTCGCACAGCTTGAAGTTGTCCGCCTCGCCGAGGCCGCGGCCGCCCGCCACCAGGAAGTCGGCATCCTCGATGTTCACGTCCGCCCCGCGCTGCTCGCCGCGGGTGACCATCTTCGCCTTCGTGGACCAGGGCGACAGCTCGATGTCGACGTCCGCGACCTCCGCGGACCCGCCGTCGCGCTCCGTCGCGTCGAACGCGTTCAGCCGGCCGATGATGATGCCCGGCTTGCCGACGTAGCCGACGTCGGCGATCTGCGAGTCCTGCAGGATCGGGCGCTCTGCGACCAGCTCGCCGTTCTCGACGCGCACGCTCGTGACCTCCATGGTCACGCCGGCGCCGAGGCGCGCGGTGAGGCCCGCGCCGATCTCGAAGCCGAGCAGGCCGCCGCCGAACAGCACGTAGTCGTAGCCGTCGTCGGTGATCACCTTCGCCATCGCGTCGACGATCGGCTGGGCCAGGCCCTCCGGGACGTTCTTCGCGCGGTGAACCTTCGCGGCGCCGTACGCACCGAGGCTCTGCGCGGCATCGTCGGACACGTCGCCCACGACCACCACGCCCGCCTGGCTGCCGAGCTCGCCCGCCAGGCGCGCGGCCTCGGACACGGCGCCGAGCGAGTTCTTGTTGAAGTTGCCCTCGTCGTCGTGCAGGGCGTACACAAGGATTCCGGGCATCTAGATCAACTTCCTTTCGTCGAGCCAGGCGACGATCTTCTCGACCGTCTCGTTCGTGTCCTCGTCCTCGATGATCGTGCCCTTCTCCTTGGCCGGCGGGGGATTCAGCCCCACGACCTTGGTGCGGGAACCGTTCTCGCCGACGCGGTCGGCCTCGATCCCGGCGTCGCCGGCCGAGAGCTTGTCGAGCTGTTTCTTCTTCGCGCCCATGATCGCCTTCAGGCTCGGGTAGCGCGGTTCGTTGATCGCGTCGCCGACGCTGATCACGGCGGGCAGCTCGACCTCGACGGTGTCATAGCCGTACTCCGCCTGCCGCTCGCAGGTCAGCTTGCCCTCCGTGGTGTCGATCTTGATCACCTGCGTGAGGGACGGCATCTGGAGATGGTCTGCGACGACGGCGCCCATCGTGTAGCACTCGCCGTCGTCCGACTGCTGGCCGAGCAGCACGAGGTCGGGGCTCTCCTTCTTCAGGACCTGGGCCAGCGCGTAGCCCGACGCGCACACGTCCGACCCGGCCAGCGTGTCGTCCGTCAGCTGCACGGAGCGGTCCGCGCCCAGCGAGACGGCCTTGTGCAGCGCGCGCTGCGCGGAGTCGGGGCCCATCGTGACCGCCACGATCTCCTCGACCGGGACGGCACCGCCCTCCTTGATCTGCATCGCGGCCTCGATCGCGTGCGTGTCGAAGGGGTTCAGGTTCTTCTCGCCGCTGCGGTCGAGGCGGCCCGAGGACGGGTCCATCCGCTTCTCGACGGCGGCGTCGGGAACTTCCTTGACGAGGACACAGATCTTCAAGAATGGCCTCCAGTTTCTGCGCGGTCGGCGAGGGGCAAGGGCGTCTGCCGCCTGCCAATAGTACTTGACTGACTAATCAATCGTGTCTCACTCAGCGGTCGGAACCCCCTGTTCAGGCCGGATTCACGGCGCCACGCACGAATTCCACGATCTCCTGGGTCGAAGCGCCGGGCGTGAAGATCTCGGCCACTCCGAGCTGCTTCAGCTCGGTGATGTCCTCGGCCGGGATCGTGCCGCCGGCGATCACCACCACCTCTTCGGCCTGCTTTTCCTTCAGCAGGTCCAGCACGCGCGGCACCAGCGTCATGTGGGCGCCCGACAGGATCGAGAGCCCGACCGCGTGCGCGTCCTCCTGGATCACGGTCTCCGCGATCTGCTCCGGGGTCTGGTGCAGGCCGGTGTAGATCACCTCCATGCCGGCGTCCCGCAGGGCCCGCGCGATGATCTTGGCACCCCGGTCGTGCCCGTCGAGGCCCGGCTTGGCCACGACCACGCGGATCTTCCGCTTGGATTCCGGCTTGTCGGCAGCCGTGTCGGTCGTTGCTTGCATGGCGAATGAGGACGGCTCGAGGCAACCGGGCCGAGGGGCCCGTGCCGGAAGCCGCGGGATTGTACCGACGGAGGGGAACCTCGAGGGCTTCGCCCACCTGGAGTCCTGTGGTTCGCGCCTGCGGCGCTCGCCGGACTAACTCGCGGGCTGCGCGGCCGCCGTGCCCTCGGTTTCGAGGGCGCCGTCCGCAAGCTGACCGCGCAGGACCTTCTTGTCGAACTTGCCCACGCTGGTCTTCGGCACGGCCTCGATGAATGCGTATTCGTCCGGCAGCCACCACTTGGCGACCAGCGGCTCCAGGTGCTTGCGCAGGTCCTCCGCCGAGGGCTTCGCCCCCTCCTTGCACACGACACAGGCGAGCGGCCGCTCCGTCCAGCGCTCGTCCGGCTTCGCGATCACCGCCGCCTCGAGCACGTCGGGGTGGGCCATCAGGGCGTTCTCCAGCTCGACCGAGCTGATCCACTCCCCTCCCGACTTGATCAGGTCCTTCGCGCGGTCCGTGATCTGCATGAACCCGCGTGAGTCCATCGTCGCGATGTCCCCCGTCCGCAGCCATCCGTCGTGGAACTTGTCGGCTCCCGAGGGGTCCTCGTAGTAGTCGCTGGCGATCCAAGGGCCACGGATCTCGACCTCGCCCGTCGATTCCCCATCCCACGGGACTTCGCCGTCGTCGCCCATCAGGCGCACCTCGACCAGCGGGACGATCCGGCCCGTCATCCGCCGGTATGCCCAGTGGTCCTCGCCCTCCAGGCCCGCGGGTGGCCGCGCGACCGCGCCGATGGGGCTGGTCTCGGTCATCCCCCATCCCTGCACGATCATCACGCCGTGCCGTTCCTCGAACGCGCGCATCAGCGACTCCGGCACGGCGGCGCCGCCGCACATCACCGTGTCCAGGCTTGACAGGTCCGGCTGTTTTTCGTCCGCGACGCGCAACAGGTCCATCCAGATGGTCGGGACGGCACCTGCGACGGTGACCTTCTCGTCCTCGATCAGCTTCGCCAGCGGCTCGCCCTGGAGGAACTTGCCGGGCATCACCAGGTCGGCCCCCACCATCGCGCATGCGTACGGGATGCCCCAGGCGTTCACGTGGAACATCGGGACAACCGGCAGCACGCGGTCGGACGCCTTGATGCCGAGCGTGTCGGCGAGGCCCATGCCGAGGGAGTGCAGCATGTTCGAGCGGTGCGAGTACAGGACGCCCTTCGGGTTTCCGGTCGTGCCGCTCGTGTAGCAGAGCCCCGCCGCGGTCCGCTCGTCGAGCTCGGGATACTCGTAGCGCCCGGGCTCCTGCTCCGCCAGTAGGTCCTCGTAGCGCAGCGTGTTCGGCAGCGAGCCGGCGTCGCCGTCACCGACGATCACGAAGTGCTCGACCGTCTCGAACGTCGGCGCGACCTTCTCGAGCAGCGGCACGAGCGAGTCGTCTACGAAGATCACCTTGTCCTGCGCGTGGTTGGCGATGTAGGTGAGCTGCTCCGGGAACAGCCTGATGTTGAGCATGTGCAGCACGATCCCCATGCACGGCGTCATGTACAGCTCGAGGTGCTCCTGCGAGTTCCACATGAACGTCGCGACGCGGTCGCCTTCCTTCACGCCGAGCTGCTCGAGCGCCTTGCACAGGCGGTCCACGCGCTCGGCCACATCGCCGTAGGACGCACGCGTGATGCCGTCGTCGCGCAGGGTCGCGACCTCGCCGTCGGCGCACTGACCCCGCATGCGGTCGAGCACGTGCTTCAGCGTCAGCTGGTAGTCGTTCTGCATCAGGCCTTCGAGCATCTCTCCTCCAATTTCAACTGCGAACTAGCTGCTCGGATCGAGCACGACTTTCAAAGCTTCCTTCTGGTCGAAGAGCTCGTAGCCCTTCGCTGCCTCGGACAACGGCAGGCGGTGCGACACGATCACTCCGGGGTCGAGCCGGCCGTCCCGCACCAGCTCGATCACCTCGTCCATGTGGCCCTGGATGTTCGCGGCGCCTGCGGTGACGGTGATGTTCTTCAGCCACATGTCGCCGATCGGCATCGGGGCCTCGACCTCCATGTACATGCCGGGCAGGGAGATCGTCCCGCCCATGCGCACGAGCGGGAAGCACGCCGCGAGCGCGGACTCGTGCCCGACCGCGTCGACGACCACGTCCGCCCCGCGCCACTGCGTCAGCTCGAGCACCACGTCGTCGGCCTCGGTCTCCTTCGGGTTGACGGCGATCGCGCCCAGGCTCTCCGCGATCTTCAGCCGCTCCGGCACCATGTCGACGGCAACGATCTTTCCGGCCCCGAGCGCGCGGGCGGCCATCACGGTGCAGAGGCCCACGGGCCCGCAGCCGACCACCGCGACGACGTCACCGGGGCGGAAGTCCGTCTTGCGGACGGCGTCGTAGCCGGTGGTGAGGATGTCGCCCACCAGGAGCATGTCCTCGTCGTCGAATCCGGCCCCGTCCTGCTCCGGCAGCTTGCGCAAGGTGAGGTCCGCTTCCGGCACGCGCACGTACTGCGCCTGCGCGCCGGCGAGGTCGCCCAGCACGTAGCCCATCCCGAAGACCCGGATCATCATGCACTTCATGTAGAGCCCGCGGCGGCAGAACCAGCACTTGCCGCACGCCACGAAGAACGAGCCCACCGCCCGCTCGCCTTCCTCGAACTCGGTGACGCCGTCGCCCTTTGCCTCGATCGTGCCGAGGTACTCGTGGCCGAGGACGAAGCCCTCCTCCATTTCGAAGCGGCCGCTGTAGGGATGCAGGTCGGTGCCGCAGATGGCGGCGCGGTCGACCCGCAGCAAGACGTCGCCCGGCTCCTCGACCTCGGGGCGTGGAACCTCCTCGACGCGCACGTCGTGCGGTGCGTGGAAGACGACGGCCTGCATGGCGTCCATGGCGCCGACCCTATCTAATAATCGGATCGTGGCCGCCCCTGTGTTCGAGCTTCGCGACGTGACCCTCTCGCGCGCCGGCGAGGTGGTCCTGCGCAACGTGAGCGCCGAGCTGCCGGAGGGGACGGTCTGCGTCGCCGGCCCCTCGGGCAGCGGCAAGTCGACCCTGCTGCGGCTGCTCAACCGCCTGGCGGATCCGGACCACGGGATCGTCCGGTATCGCGGGCAGGACGTGCGCGACCGCGACGTGCTGAGCCTGCGCCGCGAGGTGTGCCTGGTCCCGCAGCTCCCGGCGCTGCTCGACGGCACGGTGGCGGACAACATTCACTACGCGGCGCGACTCGCCGGCAAGGAGCCCGATGTCGGGGCACTCCTCGACCTGGCCGGGCTCGACAAGTCGTTCGCCGATCGCGACGCGGCACGGCTGTCGGTTGGCGAGCAGCAGCGTGTGATGCTGGCGCGAGCACTGGCGCTGGAACCGGAACTGCTGCTGCTCGACGAGCCGACCTCGGCGCTGGACGAAGCGGCGCGCGATGCGGTCGAGCGCACGCTGCACGAGCTGCGCGAGCGGCTCGGCGTCTCATGGGTGCTCGTCACGCACGACGCCGAGCAGGCAGCGCGCATGGCGGACTGCGTCGTGACCCTGTCGCAGCACGGGACGGTCGTATGACGCCGTCCATCGACGTGAGCCTCGCGGAGGTCGCGGCCTCCCTGGCGCTGGTGGCGATCGCGATCGGCGTCTCGATGTGGGAGCGCGTGGACCTGGAACGCGACATCGCCGTGGCCGTCGCGCGCTCGTTCGTCCAGCTGAGCGCGGTGGGCCTCGTGATCAACTTCATCTTCGACGAGGACCGGCTCGTCTTCGTGATCGTGCTGCTCGCCGCGATGGTGGTGTTCGGTGCCCTGACCGCGCGAAACCGCGCGCGCAATGTGCCGAGCGCCTTCGGCCCGCTGCTGATCGCCCTCGCGCTGGCGGGCACCACGACCCTGGTGCTGGTGGTCGTGCTCGGGATATTCGAGCCGGAACCGCGCTTCCTCGTGCCGGTCGGAGGGATGGTGATCGGCAACGCGATGACGGCCGCCGCGGTCTCCCTCAACCGGCTCGGGGACGAGATGACCAGCGCCGCCGCGCGGATCGAGGCGACCCTTGCCCTGGGGGCCACTTCGACCCAGGCCGCCCTGCCGATCGTCCGGCGCAGCCTCCGTTCAGGGATGATCCCGCTCGTGGACTCCACGAAGACGACGGGCCTGATCTTCTTCCCTGGCACGATGGTCGGCATGCTGCTGGCCGGAGCAGACCCGATCGACGCCGTCCGCCTGCAGCTCGTGCTGCTCTACTCGCTGCTCGGCAGCGTCGCCGTGGCCGCGGTGGTCGCGACGTCGCTCGCCTATCGAAGTTTCTTCACTCCCGCCCACCAGTTGCGCGACCCGCCCAGCCCCTAGCGATGCCCGGAGGATCCATGGCCGCCACAGACCAGACCACCAGCCCGACCCTCGCGATCGTCCCCACCGACGAGGAGCGCATGCTGCGCGAGACGGTGCGAAAGATCTGCGCCGACTTCGGCCCCGCGTACTCGCGCCGCAAGACCGCGGAGGGCGAACCGCCCACCGAGCTGTGGGACGCGCTCGCGAGCCGCGGCTACCTCGGCGTGAACCTGCCCGAGGAGTACGGCGGCGGGGGCCTGGGGATGTCCGCGCTCGCGGCAGTCGGAGAGGAGATCTCGGCCAGCGGCTGCTCGCTGCTCCTGATCGTCGTGTCCCCGGCGATCGTCGGCAGCATCCTCGTGCGCCACGGCAACGACGAGCAGAAGGACACGTGGCTGCGGGGCATCGCGGCGGGCACCACCAAGGTCGCGTTCGCGATCACCGAGCCGGGCGCGGGCTCGAACTCGCACAACCTCTCCACGTCGGCGCGCCGCGCCAACGGGAGCTACCTGATCCGGGGCGAGAAGACGTACATCTCGGGCGTCGAGGACGCCGACGCGATCCTGGTGGTGACGCGCGCGCGTGACGCAGAGGGCAACCTCGGGCTGCCACTGCTGTTCATCGTCGACTCGGACGCCCCCGGCCTCACCAAGCAGCACATCCCCACGGCGCTGAATGCGCCCGACAAGCAATGGACGCTCTTCTTCGACGACGTCGAGGTCTCCGCCGACCGCCTCGTCGGCTCGGAGAGCGGAGGGCTGAAGGCCGCCTTCGACGGGCTCAACCCGGAGCGCATCATGGGCGCCGCCGTCGCCTGCGGCGCAGGCCGGCGGGCGCTCGAGCTGGCCGCGGAGTACGCGCGTGAGCGCGTGGTCTGGCAGAGCCCGATCGGCGCGCACCAGGGGATCTCGCATCCGCTCGCGCAGGCCAAGATCGAGCTGGAGCTGGCGCGGCTGATGATGCAGAAGGCGGCGGCGCTCTACGACGGCGGGGCGCCCGCGGGCGAGGCCAGCAACATGGCCAAGTACTCGGCGGCCGAGGCTGCGATCAAGTGCGTCGACCAGGCCATCCAGACCCACGGCGGCAACGGCTTCGCGCTGGAGTACGGCCTCACCGACATGTGGTGGGGCGTGCGGCTCACGCGCACTGCGCCGGTGTCTCGCGAGATGATCCTCAACTACGTCGCCGAGCACTCGCTCGGGCTGCCGAGAAGCTATTAGGTCTGCGGCTCGGGCTTCGGCTTCGGCGCCTTGCGCACCGTGACCGAGCCGCGCATCCCGGACCACTGCGTGCAGACGTAGCGGTAGACGCCCGGGCGGTGGAACTTGCGCTTCCACTTGCCCTCGGCGCGCAGTCCGACGCCTTTGCGGCCGGCACCCGACGGCACCTTGGTGAAGCGGATGCTGTGCTTGTTCTCGCCGCGCCAGGTCCACGTGACCTGGCCCTCGTCGAGGATCTCGGTGGACCGCGGCTCGAAGTAGTTGTCCTCGACGATCACGCGAGCCTTCTTCACCGGCACCTCCTGCGCGGTGGTGGCGCCGCCCGAGCCGCCGAGCCCGATGGCCTGGCCGGCCGTGAGAGCCAGCAGCGCAGCGAATGACGCCGCGACAGCGATGGATCCTCGCCCAAACATGAGACCCAGATAAGCAGATCCGGCGGCGGGGCGATGCAGTTCGGCCGCAGAGAAATCCCTGCAGGCGGGATCAAAAGACGGGCGACTCGGTGTAGCGGCCGAACACCGCCTGCAGCGCCTCGATCATCTCGCCCTCGCTCGAGTTGGCGCGTGCGCACTCGATCAGCGGGTCCATCAGGTTGCGGTCCTCCCGCGAGGCCGCCTCCTTCAGCCGGCTGAGCGTGCGCTCGACCTCGGCGCCGTCGCGCCGCGCCCGCGTGGCCTGCAGCCGCCCGATCTGCTTGCGCTCCAGCTCGGGGTCGACCCGGTGGATCTCGATGGGCACGCTCTCCTCGTGCTGGTAGCGGTTGACGCCCACGACCAGGCGCTCGCCGGCGTCGACCTCCTCCTGATAACGCCAGGACGCCTCGGCGATCTCGCGCTGGGGGAAGTTCTGCTTGACCGCCTCGACCATCCCGCCGAGCTCCTCGATCCGGGCGAAGTACTCGTAGGCGGCCTGCTCCATGCGATCGGTCAGCGACTCCACGAAGTAGCTGCCGCCGAGGGGGTCGATGGTGTTCGTCACGCCGGTCTCGTGCGCGATGATCTGCTGCGTGCGCAGGGCCAGCCGCACGGCCTCCTCGGTAGGGAGAGCGAGCGCCTCGTCGTACGAGTTCGTGTGCAGGGACTGCGTGCCGCCGAGCACCGCCGACAGCGCCTCGAGCGCGGTGCGCACCAGGTTGTTCAGCGGCTGCTGCGCCGTCAGCGAGACGCCGGCCGTCTGGCTGTGGAAGCGCATCCGCCAGGAGGCCGGATCGCGTGCGCCGTAGGTGTCGCGCATCTTGCGTGCCCAGATGCGGCGCGCGGCGCGGTACTTCGCGATCTCCTCGAAGAAGTCGATGTGGGCGTTGAAGAAGAACGAGAGCCGCGGCGCGAAGTCGTCGACCGCGAGACCGCGCTCGATCGCCGCCTCCACGTAGGCGAAGCCGTCGGCGAGCGTGAAGGCCAGCTCCTGCTGCGCGGTCGAGCCCGCCTCGCGGATGTGGTACCCGGAGATCGAGATCGGGTGCCAGCGCGGCAGCTCGCGGGAGCAGAACTCCACCATGTCCGTCACGATGCGCATCGCCGGGTCGATCGGGAAGCACCACTCCTTCTGGGCGATGTACTCCTTCAGGATGTCCGTCTGGATCGTGCCGCCCAGGTGCTCGCGCGAAACTCCCTGCCGCTCGGCCACGCACACGTAGAAGGCGAGCAGGATCGCCGCAGGTGCGTTGATCGTCATCGAGGTGGTGACCTCACCCAGCGGGATGCCGGTGAACAGCGTCTCCATGTCGTCGAGCGTGTCGATCGCGACGCCCTCCCGGCCGACCTCTCCCAGCGAGCGCGCGTTGTCGGAGTCGTGCCCCATCAGGGTCGGCATGTCGAACGCCGTCGAGAGGCCCGTCTGCCCGTGGTCGAGCAGGTAGCGGAAGCGCTCGTTGGTCTCCTCCGCGGTGCCGAAGCCGGCGAACTGGCGGATCGTCCAGAGGCGCCCCCGGTACATGGACGGATACACGCCGCGCGTGAACGGGTAGTCGCCCGGATAGCCGATGTCCCGCTCGCGGTCGTTCTCCGCCAGGTCCTCCTCGGTGTAGAGCGGCTTCACCGGCTCGCCGGAGATCGTCGTGAAGAGCGAGTCGCGCTCGGGCTGGCGCGCATAGACCTCTTTCAGCCACTCGTGCGCGCGGCGCATTGCTTCGGGCTCTACGGCCATGACGGCATTCTAGGCGTGGGCCCGACGGTTGACCGGCGGGGGGAGTTCGCGTTTAGCGAAAGCGGGGACGCAAGCGCCCGCGCTCTGCATGCGCACGGCGGCGCGCCGCGAGCCAGCTGCCGCTGCCGCCGACCGCCGCCGCCGCAAGCACCGCGCCTGCGACCCGCAGCCGCTCGCCGAGCTTCTCGAAGCGCAGCACCTCCCAGCCGCGCTCGCGCGCGACCTCGGCGAGGCCGGCGTCGGGGTTGACCGCAACGGGATGCGCGACCGCCTCCAGCATCGGGAGGTCCGAGACCGCGTCGGTGTAGGCCCACGACTGCGCCAAGTCGATGTCGCGCTCGGCGGCGAAGCGGCGCAGTGCCTCGGCCTTGCCCTCGCCGTAGGCGAACGGGCCGTCGAGCCGGCCCGTGTACACGCCGTCGCTCATCTCCCAGCGAGTCCCGAACGCGCCGTCCATGACGAGCGCGCGCGCGAGGATGTCGGCGGCGGGCTCCGACGCGGCAGTCGCGATGAAACAGGGGCGCCCGGCGTCCTGGTGCGAGCGCACGACGTCGAGCATCTGGGGGTAGATGCGCGGCAGGATGCCCGCCAACACATCCGGGGTCATCCGCGCGAGGTCCACGACCCGGTGTCCCTTGATGCCCTCGAGCACCCGCACGAGCAGCACGTTGACGGCCGCATCACTCGCGCCCTGCACGCGGAATCGGATCTGTTCGATCGCGTCGCGCGCGATCTGGCGCCGAGACATGTGCCCCGCCTTGTACATCGCGCGGCCGAAGTGATAGGCGCTGGACCCGGCCATCAGCGTGCGGTCGAGATCGAAGAACGCGGCGGCGGTCACAGGCTCACGCTGCCCTCGATCAAGAGCACGACCCGCCCCCCGACGCGCACCCTGCCGGCTTCCATCTCGGCGTGCAGGGTGCTTGGCCGGCCCATCTCCACCCCCTGGGCGATCTCCACGCGGTCACCTTGGCCGCGGTTCGACAGATATGCGCAGAGCGGGCCCGCAGCCGAGCCGGTGGCGGGATCCTCGCCGCCCTCGACCAGGCGGGTGAACATCCGGGCGTGCACACGGCCCGCACCGTCATGCCACGCGACGTAGAGGTTGACCGCGCCGCACCCCTCCAGCAGGTGCGGGATCAGCTCGAAGTCCGGTTCACACCGTGCGATCGCGCCGTCGTCCAGCAGGGGCGCGATCAGGGTGGGCAGTCCGGTCGAGACGACCTGCGGCGGCAGGTCCCGGTGGGCGTCGCCGGTGAGCAGGCCGACGGCCGCCATCACGTGACTGGGATTCACCTCGTCGCCGAACACCGGCGGTTCCTGCAGCATCGAAGCGGTCCAGGACCCGTTCCCCCGCCGCACGTCCACCGGCTGGAGGCCGGCGGTCGTCTGCTGGACGTAGCCCGCCTCCTGTTCCCCGCGCCCGGCCGCCACGGCGACCGCGGTGCCAAGCGAAGGATGGCCCGCGAACGGCACCTCCTCGGCGACCGTGAAGATGCGGTTGCGATAGGCGGCGCCGTCCGCCGAGGCGCTCTGCACGAAGGTTGTCTCGGACAGCCTCGTCTCACGCGCGAACGCCAGCATCGTGGCGTCGTCCAGCCCGTCGGCGTCGTGCACGACCGCGAGCTGGTTTCCCGCCAGCGGCCGGTCGGTGAAGACGTCTAGGACGTTGTAGGGGTAGTCGCGGGGCAGCCGCTCAACCGCCGTTGACCTCGATGATCACGGCGTCGCCCTGGCCTCCGCCCGAGCAGATCGCAGCACACCCGAGGCCTCCGCCCCGGCGCCGCAGCTCGTACATGAGGGTGGTGAGGATGCGCGCTCCGGATGCGCCGATCGGGTGGCCGAGCGCGATCGCGCCGCCGTTCACGTTCACCTTCTCGTCGTCGATGCCGAGCATGCGGACGGAGTTGATGGCCACCGACGCGAACGCCTCGTTGATCTCCCACAGGTCGATCTGCTCGGCGCTCAGCCCGGCGCGCTCGAGCGCTAGCTTTGCCGCCTTCCCCGGCGTGCGCGCCAGGTAGGCGAAGTCGTCGGCGACCTCCGCGCTCGCGACGATGCGCGCGAGTGCCGGGCGGCCCTCCTTCTTGGCCCACTCCTCGGAGGCGAGCACGACGGCGCCCGCGCCGTCGTTCACGCCGGGCGCGTTGCCCGCCGTGTGGGAGCCGTCCTTCACGAACTGAGGCGGCAGCTTCGCAAGGGTCTCGAGCGACGTCTCGCGGCGCGGCGCTTCGTCGACCTCGACCGTGGACTCGCCCTTCTTGGACTTGACCGTGACGGCCACGATCTCCTCGGGCAGCCGGCCCTCGTCGGTCGCCTTCACCGCGAGCTCGTGGCTGCGGAGCGCCCAGCGGTCCATGTCGGGCCGCGTCAACTCGAGCTCCGAGGCGACCTCGCTGGCCTCCTCCATCATGTGCTTGCCGCTGAACGGGTTGCGCAGCCCGTCGTTGATCATGGCGTCGATCGCCTTCGCGTCGCCCATGCGGTAGCCGAAGCGCGCCTCCGGCAAGAGGTAAGGCGCGTTCGACATGCTCTCCATGCCGCCCGCGACGCCCGTGTCGAGGTCGCCGGCGCGGACCGCCGCGTCGATCAGGCCGACCGCGCGGATGCCCGACGCGCACACCTTGTTCACCGTCTCGGAGGGCACTTCCTTCGGGATGCCGCCCTTGATCTGCGCCTGCCGCGACGGGATCTGCCCCTGGCCCGCCTGCAGCACCTGACCCATCACGACCTTCTGCACCTGGTCCGGCCCCACCTCTGCGCGCTCGAGCGCCGCGGCGATCGCCGTGCCGCCGAGGTCCGTGGCGTCGAAGCCTGCGAGGGCGCCTCCCAGCTTGCCGAACGGCGTGCGGGCGGCGCCGAGGATCACGGTTCTTGACATCTCGTCTTACCTCGATTCGTCGGTGTTGCGGCCGTCCAGGGTCGGGTCAAAGCCTAGACCACGCCTCCTAAGTCGCACCTATACTTGCGCGTCCGTGCGCGCCTCCTTCCGTCAGGCCTCCCCCGCTACGACCGACGCCGACACGCTCTGCGTCGGCCTGTTCGAAGGCGAGCAGGCGGACTCGGGTCTCGACGAAGCCCTCGGCGGGCGCCTCGGGCGCCTGATCGAGTCCGGCGAGGCAAAGGGGTCCTTCAAGAAGATCGCGATCGTCCATCCCGAGGGCGCGATCGGCGCGACGCGCGTGATCGCCGTCGGCCTCGGCAAGCGCGACGAGTTCACCCCCGAGCGGGCCCGCGTGGCTGCCGCCGTGGCACTCGGCCGGGCGCGCGACGCCGGCGCCAAGCGCGTTGCGTGGGGCATCCCGGACGGCGTCGACGCGGCCTCCACCGCGCGGGCGCTGGCCGAAGGGACGCTGCTGGCCGCGTACCGGTTCGACCGCTACAAGAGCTCGAAGAACGGAGACGGGGACGGAGGGCCGCAGCAGCTCGAGATCTCCGCGGAACAGGACCTGTCGAGCGTCGTCGGGGACGCAGACGTGGTGATCGAGCACCAGAACGCCGCGCGCGACCTCCAGAACCTCCCCGCCAACGACCTCACTCCCGTGAAGCTCGCCGAGCACGCGCTTCGCCGGGTGGCGGAGATCGAGCGGCTCGAGGGCGAGGTGTTCGGCCCGGACGAGATCGCCAGCCGCCGGATGGGCGGGCTGCAGGCGGTCGCGAAAGGCTCGCACGAGGAACCGCGCTTCATCGTGCTGCGCTACGACGGCGGCGGCCCTGGGCTGGCTCTCGTCGGCAAGGCGGTCACCTTCGACACCGGCGGCATCTCGATCAAGCCCTCGGGAAAGATGCACGAGATGAAGATGGACATGTCGGGCGGGTCCGCCGTGATCGAGGCGACGGCGGCGATCGCCCGGCTGGGGTTGCCGGTCAACCTGCTGAGCGTCGTGCCGGCGACGGAGAACATGCCCTCGGGTCACGCGATCAAGCCCGGCGACATCATCCGCATCTCGAACGGCAAGACGGTCGAGGTGAACAACACCGACGCCGAGGGCCGGCTGATACTGGCCGACGGCCTGGCCTACGCCGCCGCCGAGGGCGCCGAGCGCATCGTGGACCTCGCCACGCTCACCGGCGCGATCCTGACCGCGCTGGGCAGCACCTACGCCGGCCTCTTCTCCAACGACGACGAGCTTTCGGCCGCGCTCGCGCGCGCGTCCGACAACACCGGCGAGCTGGTGTGGCGGATGCCGCTGCACCCCGACTACAAGGACCTCACGCGCGGCAAGGTCGCCGACCTCACGAACGTGTCGGAGGCGCGCAAGGCGTCGTCGGCCTACGCTGCCTCGTTTCTCGAAGAGTTCGTCGACGGCAAGCCCTGGGCGCATCTCGACGTCGCCGGAGTCGCCTGGGACCAGGACAACCGCGAGTACGTCGGCAAGGGCGCCAGCGGCTGGGGCGTGCGCTTCCTGGTGGAGCTCGCGCGCAACCTGGGCCGCTAGGCCACCGGGCAGCACGATGGACTTCGACCTCAGCGACGAGCAGAGGCTGATCCAGTCGACCGTGCGCGAGTTCGCGCGCCAGGAGGTCGCGCCGGTGGCCGAGGAGCAGGACCGCACGCACTCCTTCCCGTACGAGATCGTCGCGAAGCTCGGCGACCTCGGCCTGATGGGGATCCCGTTCCCGGAGGAGTACGGCGGCGGCGGCGGAGACACGCTGTCCTACGCCCTCGCGATCGAGGAGCTGGCCCGCATCGACGCCTCCACCTGCATCACGGTGGCCGCACACACCTCGCTCGGCACGATGCCGATCTACCTCTGGGGATCGGATGAGCAGAAGCGCGACTGGCTGCCGCAACTGTGCGCGGGGCGCAAGCTCGCGGCGTTCGGGCTGACCGAGCCCGAGGCCGGGTCAGACGCCGGCAACGTGCGCACGCGCGCCGAGCTGGAGGACGGCCAGTGGGTGGTGAACGGCGCGAAGCAGTTCATCACCAACTCGGGAACCGACATCACGGGCTGCGTGTCGATCACCGCCGTGACCGGTACCACGAACGGGAACAAGGAGATCTCGAACATCATCGTCCCCAACGGCACGCCGGGATACGTGATCGGCGAGCCGTACCGCAAGATGGGCTGGAACGCATCCGACACGCGCCCCTTGACCTTCGAGGATTGCCGCGTCCCGGAGGAGAACCTGCTCGGCCCGCGCGGCAACGGCTTCAAGCAGTTCCTGCACATCCTCGACGGCGGTCGCATCGGCGTTGCCGCGATGGGCGTCGGCATGGCGCAGGGCGCGCTCGACGAGGCGCTCTCGTACGCGAAGGAGCGCAAGGCCTTCGGCCAGCCGATCGCGAAGTACCAGGCCATCCAGGCCAAGCTCGCCGACATGTCAGCGGAGATCGAGGCCGCCCGCCTTTTGACGTACAAGGCCGCGATCGAGAAGGACCGCGGGGAGAGCTTCACGCTCACCGCTGCCCAGGCCAAGCTGAAGACCGGGCGACTGGCGGTCCGCGCCTGCGAGGAGGCCGTGCAGATCCACGGCGGCTACGGCTACATCGAGGAGTACCCGGTGTGCCGCTTCTACCGCGACGCCAAGATCCTCACCATCGGCGAGGGCACCGACGAGGTGCAGCAGATGGTGATCGCGCGCCAG